>NZ_RXHU01000138.1 GCF_003955665.1 Paenibacillus whitsoniae | reverse complement strand
TCGTTTTGCCGGCGCCGTTACGTCCGAGCAGACCGTAAATTTTATTCGCTTCGATAGAAAAACTGACACGATCGACCGCCGTCACGCTGCCGTAAGATTTGGTTAGGTTCTGTACCTCTACCACGTTGGTCATTGTCCATTCTCCCCTCTCCGTACCATTTCCGTTAGCTGCTCTACCGTAATGCCCAGCTTCTGGGCCTCTTTCACCATCGTGACGATATATTGTTCGTAGAATTGCTCTTTTCGCTTTTCCATCAGCTTCCGTCGCGCTCCTTCCGCTACAAACATGCCAATTCCGCGTTTCTTGTACAAAATGCCTTCGTCTACCAACAGATTGACGCCCTTGGCGGCTGTTGCCGGATTGATTTGATAAAAAGCGGCAAACTGATTCGTAGAAGGAACCTGCGATTCCTCCGGCATGCGGGACTCGATAATGTCATCCTCAATCCGTTCTGCAATCTGTACAAAAATCGGGCGGCTGTCATCCATTTGAAATGCCATCGCTTTAACCACCACTTTCGTTACTGCATCGGTTAGTTACTCATGTAATTAACCATACAACCAATGGAGTTAAAAGTCAACACTCCTTTCGCAAATTGGGATAATTGCCTAGCGCTTTGGGCAAACCAAGGGAAACGTTGAGCGGAAAGGACGAGGGACATGCGAGCTTATGTGAGATGGGGGATCGCAGGCGCTTGTGCGGCGGCGATTGCCTGGGGTGGAGCTGTGACACACAACGCGATTATGAACGGGCTGCGAATTGGAAAAGGCGTAGTGCACACGGGCTCTATGGGATATAGCACGGATACGGCAGGGGGGGCAACCGCTGTCTTTTCGGGCGCGATTGCGTTAGGAACCTCCTCTGCTCATCAAGCGCATGAGGGGGCTCAGGCAGAGGAGGCACAGGCAGGGAAGATTGAGGCCCGTGCTTGGCGCGGGCTGAACGTTACGGGGGCCCCGCCAGGCGCGGCCCTCCTGAAGGGCCCGTGGGCCCGGGGCCTGCCGCGCAGCGCAGCCGCGGCGGCTGTGGAGAAGGAGAAAGCGGACGAACCGCCGCTCTTCTCCTTCTCCGTGCTCAGCGACGTCCATGTCATGGCGTCGGATCCGGTTTCGCAGCGGCTCCTCCGCGCCGCGCTGGCCGATCATCACGCGCTGCGCCCGGGCAGCAAGCTGCTGGTCTTGAACGGTGACCTCACGGACGGCACCGAACGCGACTACACGAGCCTGCTGAAGCTGCTCGGGGATGTGCCCCATGCCCCAGTGCAGGCGACCATGGGCAACCACGACTACTACGGCGTGTGGCACACGCCGTCGGGGGGCATGGACACCACGCAGATGAATCCGGCGTGGTCCAGCCAGCAAGCGGTCGCGTTGTTCGACCGCATGATGGGCTACGACAAGCCGTACCACGAGCTTGTCGTGGACGGCTACCGCTTCCTCTTCCTGAGCGGGGAAGCGTACCGGGACGTGGACGCCTCCATCGGCGAGGATGCGTATCTCTCGCCCGCGCAGCTCGACTGGCTGCGCGAGCGCCTGGACGACACGGGCCTGTCCACGGCGGAACGCCGCAAGCCCGTGTTCGTGTTCCTGCACCAGCCGCTGCCGCACACGCTGGATGGCACGGACGCTGAACGCGGCGTCGTTCAGCACGAGCAGCTCCGGGCGCTCCTGGAGGAGCACCCGAACGTGATTCTGTTCAGTGGCCATACCCACTGGAACCTGGCCACAACCAGCCAAGTGAAGCGGCTGAAGTTCACCGCCGCGTCGAGCGCCTCCATCCGCCGGGTCTGGAGCGGAGAGAACAAGCCCGAGACCAAGACGATCAGCCAGAGCTTGATCGTCGACGTGTACCCGGGCCGCGTGGTCATCAAGCGCCGTGAGCATACCAGCAAACGCTGGATTCAGCCGGACCATGTCATCGACTGACTGCATTCAGCGTTTCACTGGGCGCCCTCATACTTGGACGCCTCGCCTTGAGCGCCTCACAGGCAGGGAACAGGGCAATGCCTGCAATTAAGCAGNNTTCCTGCCTTTTTGCAGGTATTGCCCGAACTCGCTAGCTTCCTGCCTTTCGGCACCGCAACCCTCATCCCAACTAGCAAAAACACCCGATCCAGGCCGTTAAGCCGGAATCGGGTGTTGTCGGAGCCTTTGTATCCGAACCTGTATAACGGGGCTGCTTGCCCCGCTGCTCCGCTGGGGTGACTTTCCCCCTTAAGTTTCCGACAAATCGCCGTGCGCCACGGTAGCTTTGTCGGAACTATGGGCGGTCATTTCGGAAAAGCGCCTTTAATGGAACTGCTTCAGCAAACGTTTCGCCGTGCCGTTCGGGGTCGTGATGACTTCGTACATGTTGACGACGACGCCGGAATCAACCTGCTCGTTTTTGAGACCCGAGACGACGACTTTTTGCACGCCGCTGGTCAGCTTGCCCGTGCCCATGAGCGACGAATCCTGCGTGCCGACGATGCGGCCCAGGGAGTCCACCATCTCGAATTCGATTTTCGAGAAGCTGGAATCGACAATCACTTGATCCTCGTGCGTAATGTCCATATCGAGTGTGAGTTGGTACGAGTAGTTGCCGCCGCTGTACAGCCAGCTGACCGAGCTGTCGTTGATTTTCAACGAGAACGGATACACCGAAATCGTATCGCCCTCCTCCGCCGTCTGCATCGCCACTTTGTACGTGCCTGCGGATACACTGCCTTCGGACACCGTTTTGCTGTCGTAAACGTTCAGCGCAAACGATTGATCGTCGGACGCCGTTTTGTTCGGCAGCAAGTACGAATAGCTGATCACATAGGAGCTGCCAGGCGTAATTTGTGTACTCACGCCACTTTGGCGCGTACCTGTGTACGTGTTGCCTTTATTGTCGACAAGCGCGTTCTCCAGTTCTGGAAGCGCAAGCGTGTTCGTGCCGTTATTCGTAATCTTGAATTTCGCAATCGCCGTTTTGTAGCCGAGGTCGTCGTTCTCGTGCTCATGCAGCTCGACAAGTGAGACGTCCAGGTTCGCATTCACAACGGAATTGTTCGCAAAAACGAGCTTGTCGCCCAGCTTGTAATTCACCGCTGTCGTGAAGCCGTTTTTCGCTTCGCTTGCGCCTTTGAGCACGAAAACAGCCACAGGCATTTGCCCGGTTGTTGCCCCTGATCCTGCCGCCGTGCTGCCGCCACTCGAAGTCCCGCTTCCCGCCGTCCCCGTACCTGCCCCAGTCGTGCCCGAGCCCGACGTCGTCGTACCGGAACCGCTCGATGTACCTGTGCTGCCCGTACCGGAGCCGACCGATGTCTTTTGCCAGAGCACGAGTTGCGCAGCTTCCGGATCAATGCCCACCGGCAGTGTCGCGTTCAGATAATACGTTGTCGTCTCTCCCGGCGCCAAGAAGCCGCTGCGCTCGCTGCTGTCTGTCGTGGACACCGATGTGCCGGAGTCGCCGAACTGATACGTGCCGACAAAGCTTGGCACAGCCGCAACCGCGTCGCCGTTATTGCGCACGGTGACGACCGATTGCACGTGAACGCCGTCCGCCTGCTTCGCGTATTGCGAGGAAGTTGCTTTGACAACGACATGCTCGCCATCCTGCTGACCGGCGTAGCTTTGTTCCGCACCCAGCGCCGTCGTGTTCAGCGAGCTGTTCATGCTGAGTGTGCCGAGCGATACCTCTTCAGATTGGTTCAAGTAGTAGTATTCCAGATTCAGACCACTATCCGCCACGCTTTTGGTGATAAGCGTTTTGAGCGTCAGCGTATCCTTCTGGCCCGGCAGGAACGTCGTATCCGAGCCGCTGGCCACGGTCGATGTATATTTCATACCGCTGGCATCCACTAGGCGAACCGCCAGATTGGAAGGCAGCTTCACTGAGCTGTTGCCCAGGTTTTTGGCCGACACTTGCGTGTACATGTACCATTTGCCGTTCTCCGTCACGCGCACACTCTGCCCCAACTGGAAGGAGAGTGCCGCATCGATCGACTGCGTGCTGTCAAGCGTGCGCAGATTAATGATTTCCTCCGGCGCCTCCAGCTGCCCCTCGCCAATGACCGATGCAACCGGCAGCATGCCGAGATCGTCCATGAAGTTCGCTTTATTCATATTCCAGCGGACAATATCCACCTTCAAATCGTCAGCCGATTCCCCGGCCGGCAAATTCGCGTAGAAGCGGAAGCTTTCTTCCGAGCCCGGCGCGACCATGCCGCTCTTTTTCTCACTCAGATTGGCCGTATAGCTGTGCCCGCTGCCGTCCGTCACCCGAACGCCGTACTTGTTAAAATCAAGCGATTCATTCTCCCCATTGTGGAACAATACGGAAAATTGCAGGGACGAAGACGACAGCGCCGCCTTCCCCAGCATGAAATAGGATGAGTTCGAGATAAAAACACCCTCGTTCGCCGCATACGCGCTTGGCGCAGGAGCCGCCCACGAAGCAGCCGCCATGGTGCCGGTCAGCAGCAGCGCGAGGCCTGTTTGTTTGATGGAAAGGGATTTGAGATTGGCTTTCATGTTTCTAACCTCCTGATGCCTAATCGAAGCGGAGTGCGTCGATCGGTTTGAGTTTGGATGCTTTATTCGCTGGATACAGTCCGAAAATAACGCCGACAAGTGCGGAGAACAGGAACGCATACAATCCGACATTGAGGGACAGACTCGTCTCCTGGCTTGGATTGATATACGGCCATGCAAGCGATAGCCCCACCCCGGCCAGCAGCCCGATCAAGCCGCCCATGCCGCTGATCAGCGTAGCCTCGACGAGGAACTGCAGCAAAATATTTCTCCGCTTCGCCCCGATCGACTTCCGAATCCCGATCTCTCTGGTCCGTTCGCTGACGGTGACGAGCATGATGTTCATGATGCCGATGCCGCCGACGAGCAGCGAGATCGCTGCGACGGCAACCAGTTGGTTCGTCAGCGTGCTGGACGCCGTCTGGCGAGCGCTGATGAGCTCGGCCGAGTTCAGAATCGTATAGCCGGTTGTGCTTTTAAACTTGTTGTATAAGTAAGCTTCCAGTACGGTCTGCGCCCGGGAAATTTGGTCGGCAGAACCC
>NZ_RXHU01000137.1 GCF_003955665.1 Paenibacillus whitsoniae | reverse complement strand
TTCTGTCAAGAAAGTAGACACTACTTTAGTTAAGCTACGCTCTGGTAGTATAACTTTTCGAAGCGTACTGGCGACATGTAGCCTATCGTGCTGTTAGATCGTTTCCGGTTGTAAAAAAACTCAATGTACTGGAACAACTTTTCCTGTGCTTCTTGTTTCGTCTTAAATTTGGGTTTGCTGTAGATACACTCACGTTTTAGGATGCTGTGAAAGGCCTCAATACAAGCATTGTCATAGCAGTTGCCCTTACGACTCATGCTCGGCTTCATCTGATAGCTTTCTAACTGCTCGCGGTATTCCTTTGAGGCATACTGTGAGCCGCGATCAGAATGATGGATGAGACCTTTTCCGGGCTTCTTGGAGTCGTACGCCTGGTCTAACGCTTCCATCACCAAGTCAGTCGTCATTCGTCCGCTTAGTTTCCACCCAACAATTTCTTTCGTGTACAGGTCTAAGATGCTGGCTAGGTAGAGCTTTCCTTGGCAGCAGGGGATGTAGGTAATATCAGCTACCCACTTTTCGTTTGGCTTTGTTGCTTTAAAATCTTGCTCAAGAACATTGGGAGCAATAGGCTGATCGTGATTAGAATCTGTCGTCGTGACTCTGAACTTCCGTGCCATACATGAGCGCAACCCTTGTTCGCGCATAATGAGACCAACCGTACGTTCCGCTACGGTCCAGCCTTCCTTTAGAAGCTCCTTGTGTATTCTCGGGCTCCCATAGGTTTCATCGGAGTCGTAGTAATGCCATATAATGCGTTTAGTTAGTTTCTCTTTACGCTTGGCACGCTCAGAAACATCAGCCGATTTCCACTTGTAATAGCCGCTCCTGGACACTTTTAACACGTTACACATCTTCTCCAATCGAAACTCGGAGCGATGATCTTCGATGAACTGGAACCTTAGTTCCTTTCTTTGCTGAAGATGTGCAGCGCCTTTTTTAGAATGGCGAGTTCCTCTTGGAGATCTTGATTCACACGTTCTTTCTCCTGATTTTCCAGGTCCTTCTCACGTAACTGTTGCTCCAGTTGACGCACTCTTTCCGGTGTGGCCAAAGACTCCGTCTGTAATTCATCGCGGTATTCTGCCTTCCAGTTATGCAGAACGCCTGCAGATATCCCGAGTTCTTCGGCCAACTGCGGCATTGATTTACCTTGCTCTAAAATGTACTTTACCGTCTGCTTCTT
>NZ_RXHU01000136.1 GCF_003955665.1 Paenibacillus whitsoniae | reverse complement strand
AGATGTGTATAAGAGACAGACGTATCCGGGCCTGACGCTGCCGATGAACCGCTACGCCAAAGCGGGCGGCGGCGAGACGCATGGCCAGATTACCGGCGTGCTCGTTTTCGAGCGGCCGGCGTTTCCGATCGATTGGGTGTATGCGAAGCTGTTCAAGGATTACTCGTTCGAAATTGAAAATCTCGGCATGAGCATCTCTGAATACAATCAGGAGGTGCGCACCGAGAAGGAAGATGCCAATGCGGCGGGCAGCGCGATTGCGTTCCAGAAAGTTGGACTCGGCCGAGGCATCACGTCTCAAGGCGTTCGCATTACGGCGATTCTCAAGGACAGCCAGGCAAACGAGGTGCTGCGACCGGGCGATGTGATTGTTTCGCTTGGCGGCAAGGGGATTCGGACGGTGGAGGAGCTGAGCGTCCAGATGAAAGGGGTACAGCCCGGACAGCCGGTTTCGTTGACGGTACAAAGGGACGGCGCGTCACGCGAGCTGAGCGTGAAAACGAGACCGAGCGGCGACGACCCGAACCGGGCTTCCATCGGCATTCTGATCGCAAATCAATTGCACTACGATATTCCGGATACCGTGCAGTATCACGATTATTTCCTGCATGAAGGCGGCCCGTCGCACGGCGCGATGCTGGCGCTCACGCTGATTGATCAACTGACGCCGTGCGGCGTCACGTACGGTCGCCATGTGGCCGGTACGGGCACGATCGAGCCGGACGGCTCTGTTGGGGCGGTAGGCGGGTTGGAACAGAAAGCCTACACGATCTCCCGCACGGACGCCGACGTCTTCTTCGTGCCGGAAAGCAATGAGGCCGACGCTCGCAAAGGCGCGCCGGCGTTGAACATCGTGCCGGTGCGCACGCTCGATGATATCTTGAACTGGCTGAAGGCACACCCTCAGCCAGGCTATGAAGCGGCCTGCCGATGACGGAGGCCGCTTTTAGTCGCGTGCGGCCTCGTAGAGCTTGCGCGCGACCAGCTCGCCATTCAGCATCGTCGTCGACATATGATCGCCATGCAGTTGAATGAGCCGATACAGGCCGAGCCGGCTGGACATGTGCGGGTGCCACCCGTACCGCGGATCGCCAAGTGGAATGGCGGTATCTTCGAGAAGGTGCACATAGCTTTTGGGAATAGGAAGCGCATAAAACTTCTTCAAATGGAGCTTTTCAAAAAAAGGCCGCGCTGGTTCGGGCTTGACACCGTTGTAGATGCGCTGTGCGTCGCTGAGGCTGGCGAGGTTCGTGAACGTTTCGCGGAACAGGGGAAAGGGCAGCATTAAGGTGTTATTGCCTGAGCTTTTGATGAGCTGTTGGAACTGTTCCACAACGGCAGGTGGAAATTCGTCCGCGAGCATGCCGCCGTCTTGGATGACGAACGCATTCAGGAAGACAAGCCGCTTGAGCCGATCCGGGACGAGTTGGGATACCGTCTGCACAAGCGACCCGCCGAAGCTGTGTCCGACTAGAATCACGTCATGCAGGTTATGCTGGATGATAAAATCGGCAATAGACTTTGTCATCGTGCTGTGGGAGACGTTGGTGTTCGGATCGTTGCCGTGTCCGGGATATTCGGGGACGTAGACGGTATGGCCCACTCTCGTCAGCTCGGCGGCGACGGGCGTCCAGAAGCTGGCGTCGGCCCAGGAGCCGTGGATGAGAACAAATGTTAACGACTGCACGTGATCCCGATGGGGAACTGGGGGGTCCTGCCGCCAGATGCCGGGGGAATACGTCCAAGCCGGCTGAACGTAGGTCGCCTGGATGTTCGCCTGCATGGCGGGCCAATCCGGGTATATCTGAACCGGCGGTTCAGGAAATTGTGTGAAAGTCATCGAAAGCAAATCCTCTCTATCCGTGATAAATGCCTATGGAATTACCATATGCCTAAGGCATGAAATGTGTCCGTGCGGCGCTAGGCGCAGGTGCAACCTTTTGCTGTGAGAAGCCGTTTAGAGGGTACAAGGGGGGCGTCAGGAACGCCTCGAACGAAAGGAGCTTTGGACGATGAAAAAAATGATGGCGATGGCAATGACGGTGCTGTTAGCGAGCAGTTTGACGCTGAGCTCGGCTTACGCGTTCTCGGATCTGGATGAAGGACAGCAGGAGGCGATTATGTCGCTGAAGGAGCGAGGCATCGTGAGCGGATTTGATAACGAGCATTTTGTTCCCCGGGGGAAAATCAGCTATGCACAGAGCGTGCAAATGATTGTGAAGGGGCTTGGGCTCAATCTGGACCACATTCAGTTTTTTAAAAAACCGCTGGCGTCCGATTCGTTTACGAACGTGCCGGATGACGCTTGGTATGCCGATGCGTTTATCATTGCCAACTTCAACAACATGTCCATTCCGCGCGACGTGAACCCGAACGGGACAATTACCCGCGAGCAGTTTGCCAACCTGTTGGTCAGCGCGTTGGAATCGAAGGGCGACTTCCCGATGGTCAAAATGTTCGTGATCATCAAGGACGAAGATCAGATCACGCCGGAGCTGCAGGGCACGATACAGCGGCTCTTGCTCTATAAAATTGCTGCCCTTGACGGCGAAGGCAATTTCAATCCTAAAGCGGAGCTGACGCGCGGTGAGGCCGCCACATGGCTCTATAACGCCATCAAGGTACTTGAGGCGCACTCGCATGCGGAAACGCCGCAGACGGAGAATGTGAGCGTGTCGGTGGAGAAGGTAACGGACGATGTGAACAAAGTTACGCTGTCCCGCGGCAGCAAGCCGACCGGCGGTTACGCGATCGATATTCAATCGATCACGTTTAAGGATCGGGGACACGCGGTTGTGACATACGTGCTGCGCAATCCGGCGCCGGGCGAAATGGTGACGCAAATGGTGACGGAGCCGAAAGCGGTCACGTATGTGGCTTCGGGCTATGAGGTGACGGCTGAACCGGCTGTGAAGTAGCGATAGGTGTTACGCGTACGAATGCCCGGCGATGTGGCGTCGCAGCGCACGACGAATCCCGGCGGATCCGAGGCGCGCTCGTCGTTGCTCGCTGCGTCGCCTTGGCTTGCATCCCCTTGCTCGCCGATGCTTAGCGTTGATTAAAAGAACGCTTCTTTCCTCTCG
>NZ_RXHU01000135.1 GCF_003955665.1 Paenibacillus whitsoniae | reverse complement strand
TAGTCCCTTGTGTGTTTGCAGACGTTCCAACGGCATCTGACGCACTGCCCCCCGCCGTATTCGCCCCACCTGACGTTTCCGAGATCGATAGCAATTGCACCGACTCGCCCAGGTTCAATTTCCGCAAATCAAACAAATAGCGCGCCGAATCTTCCATTCGTGCAAACAGTACCGATAGCGTAATCTGCGAATCCGAGGCAAAAGCCAACGTGCTCACATGCGCATCCGGAGGCAGCGTCTTCATCAGCGTATTTACCGTCGCAACGACATCCTTGCGCGATGCTTTCGTAGCCGCAATAAACGCGGCAGGGTCCGAGGCGGCATCGGGCTTTTTGGTCAACTTGGCTTCCGCTGCCGCGCGCTGTGTGTTCAATTGGGCAATCTTCGTTGAATTCGAGGCAATTTCCTTTTTATTGGTCCAATAGGTGGTCCCGCTAAGAACCGTACAAGCCAGCCACGCAATCGCAAAAAGCATGAATACAAAAGCTTTCACCTTCGTCTCCGTTTGACGATGCGGCAGCAGGTTGATGAACGCTTGTCCTTTTTGCAGCATCGCGACCCCGATCGAGGTTCTAAACGCATTTGCCTCAAAATCTTTCACTTTACTTGTCGTAAGCAAGTCGAAGTTAATCGCCTCGACACTGATCTCCGTTAGCGCTTGCTGCAATTCATTCACCAGTTGAACGCGGCTTTCGTTCGCCCCAGTCACCAGAATTTGCGAAATGCGGCTGTTGCCTTCCTGAATACTGTATTGGTAAAAGCTCAACATTCTTGAAATTTCGGCGATAATTTCCCCGATCTGATCCGCAGACAACTTCTCTTCCTGACTGTTCGCGTATTCCATCAGCGTAATCGTACGCATGAAAATCGGATTGCCTTTTTGCAGCATATATACTTCCAGCGAACCGGGCTCCAAAGAAATCAGCATCGTTTCTTCGAACGACGCCTCTTGCATTGATGCGATCGCCCTTGTGAGGGCCGAAGCCGAGATTTCAGCCGCTTTGACATGCACGCCCGCCGCCTCAAAAAGACTCACATAACTCGCAATCAGCTTCTTCGGCGCCGCAAATACTAGCACTTGCGTACTTTCCTGATCCTGCCCCACCTGCACGAAATCATAGATCGGATCCTCGAAAGGCAAATGCAGCGCGGTCTCCACCTCAAGATCCACCAGTTGGCGCAGCTCCGTCGCTTTGATGCTCGGGATTTTCATTTTGCGGATAATGATTTGAGAGGTCGGGATCGCAATCGTCGCCGCCCATCCCCTCAACTTCTCAGCTTTCACCCATTCCTTCACTTGGTGGCCCAGCATGTCGGCATTCATGATCTGATCTTCAATAATGATTCCGGGGGCAATCGGCATAGAGCCGCTTTTTCCGATCTCCCACTGCTTTTTCTTTTTGACGGAAACGTATCGAACGCCCGTAGGATCAATGGTAATCCCGATTCTTTTTTTTCCAAAGCCGAGCATCATGATCACATCCCGCTATCCAAGTAAATTCAGGTATACCTGTATCAGATCCGATCCATAGCCATAGGCAATCAGCACACCCGCCGCCAAATAAGGCCCGAATGGAATCGGTTGTTTTCGTTTGATAATGCCGCTAAGCAGCAGAACGCCGCCGAGGAGACTTCCCAGCAAGCACGCCAGGACAAAAGCAATCAGAATATGCGACCACCCCAGCACAATTCCGCAGACAAATAGCAGCTTCGCATCGCCCATCCCCATGCCGCCGCGCGTCACGAGTGCGATCAGCACAATGATGCCACAGCCGACCACAGCTCCTAACGCATAACTCCACCATGCTTGGTTACCAGGCACGAAGAGGCGCAGAAGGATTACGATTGGCAAAAAGAAGAGCAGTACTTGATTCGGGATTCGCATATATTTCAAATCCGAGATCGTAATGATTACTAATAAACTGACGAGTGTAAGGCCTACGATCGTTTCTGAGCTTATACTGTATGTTACATACACCCACAGGAATAAAAGGCCAGTAGCCAGCTCTCCAATTGGGTAGAGGATCGAGACCTTGGACTGACAATGCCGACACTTTCCCCGGCTAAAAAGATAAGAAAACACCGGGACGAGGTCCCTTGTTTTCAGTTGCGTTCCGCACGACGGGCATGCCGATGGCGGTTTGACAATGGATTGTTTGGCTGGCACGCGAAGCGCCACAACGTTGTAGAATGAACCGAGGACGAGGCCAAGGATGAAAACATAACAAGCGATGAGTGCGTTCATGGTTTGGGGCCGCTTTCTTTGATTTTAAAAAAGGAATCGGAATGGACCGATTCCTTTTTATTGCGATAAAACAATATTAGCTTTCAGATGTTAGAACAGTTGTATCTTTAACCGTTTCCCCTGTACTTGAAACCGCAGAGGGGCCATCAAGTGTCCATGATTCAGTTGAAGTATCATCTTCACCTGTTCCAATTTGAATGGATGTCAGTGCTCCAGAGGTAAAGGTAACTTTGCCAAGCAATATTTTGAGTTTACTGCTAGGTAGTACAATACCGGGATCAAGATATTTATGAGCTATTAGATCACCTTGAACTTTAATAACTTTAGGCGTTGAGGAAGAAATATCGATATTTTCAGATGTGACATATAATCTTGCAGCTTCGTAAACTTGATGGAATGTAGCCACATCCGCACTCTTCTTCGATTTCTCAATTACCCCCAAAATATAGGGCACCGCAATCGCCGCAATAACTGCCAAGATCACGATTACCGCCAAGAGCTCAACCAACGTAAAACCCTTCTCTTCCTTTTTCAAACGATTCATCATTTTAATCAGCATAGTTCCATCCTCCTATTTAATCTCAACCTAAATTGCCATACATACTAAACATCGGCAGCATGATCGCTGCGACAATACCGCCAACCAGCCCCGACAGGACCACGAGCAATAACGGCTCCAAGAGGGATTTCAAACGATCCACCGTATTCTCGACATCCATTTCGTAGAAATCAGCGATTTTCTCCAACATTTGATCCAAGGCTCCCGTTTCCTCACCAATTGCAATCATCTGCGTTACTAGAGGCGGGAACACCCACGCGTGTTTCAAAGGCTCGGATAACGGATTTCCTTGACGAAGCGAATCGGCCGACTTGCGAATAAAGCTGCCAATGACTTTGTTGTTAACGACCTCTTCCACGATCGCGAGCGACTGCAGGACAGGTACTGCGCTTGAGTAGAGCGAAGACAACGTGCGCGTCATCAGCGCCACAGAGCCTTTTAGCTTCAGCTTGCCGAAAATCGGAATTTTCAGCTTCATATAGTCAATCGCATAAGCGCCTTTCTCATTCCTTTGCGCAACCTGATACACAAGAACGACGGCTGCAACTACGATTAACCAAGTCACCCATTGATGCTGAATGCTGTTACTGACGCCAAGAACAAAACGCGTAATCCACGGCAGCTCCGCGTGAAGCGATTCAAATGTGCTGACGAACTGCGGTACGACGGATTTTAACAAATACACAACCGCCACAATCGATAGGCCCCCAACCGTCGCCGGGTATGTCATCGCTGACTTGATCTTTTCTTTGGTCACATGCTCTTTCTCAAAAAACTTGGCAAGCCGCTCCAGCGTTCCTTCCAAGTCCCCCGTTTCTTCGCCTGCGCGTACCATGTTAATAAACATAGGCGGGAAAATACGCCGGTGTTCTGCAATCGACTGCGAAAAGGATACTCCCTTCGAGATACTCGAAGCGACATCCGTCAGGGCGACTCTCAGTGCCTTACTCTCCGTCTGCGCCGCCAAAATTCTCGTCGCCTCCACGATATTCACGCCCGCGCGAATTAATGTAGCGAATTGCCGGCAGTAGACGATGAAATGAATCGTTTTGACAGGATTGCCGATGTAAATGTCCTTTTTTAACGCCCGGAACTGCTCTTCCTTCACGGAAAGAACGACATAGCCTTTCTTGCGCAGCTCCTGCACAGCCGTCGGCTTGTCTGCAGCGGATATTTTTCCTCTTAACTGCTTCCCGCCGCTTCCTCTGACCTCATAGATAAAATCGGACATTACAACGCACCGCCCTCAGCCAAATAGGCCCTTGCCGCAATCGGATCGATGAGTCCTTGCTGCATCTGCTCCTTTATGGCCATTTCAAGGGTATGCATGCCTTGGCTGCGGCCTGTTTGCATGATGCTTTTGATCTGATGAATCTTCTCCGAACGGATCAAATTGCCGACCGCCGGCGTATTTATCATGATCTCCGTTGCGCAGGTCCGCCCTTGACCGCCAGGCTTCGGGAACAGCCGCTGCGAGATGACCGCCACAAGAACGGCGGCAAGCTGCACGCGAATTTGCCCTTGCTGATGCGCCGGAAATGCATCGATAATCCGATCAATCGTTTGCGGCGCATCCGTCGTATGTAAAGTCGCAAAAACCAAGTGCCCCGTCTCCGCTGCCGTAACCGCCGCCGAAATCGTCTCCAAATCGCGCATCTCGCCGACCAGAATGACGTCCGGATCTTGGCGCAGCGCCGCCCTGAGGCCGTTCGAGAACGAACGTGTATCGCTGCCTATTTCCCGCTGATCAATTATCGACGACGAATGCGTGTGGAGAAACTCGATGGGATCTTCCAGCGTCACGATATGCTTTTTTTCCTTACGATTGATGTAGTCAATCATGGCTGCCAACGTCGAAGACTTCCCGCTTCCTGTCGGCCCTGTGACCAGCACCAAACCTTGCGGCTTGAGCGCGAGTGTGGAGATAACATGCGGAAGTTGAAGCTGTTCCAGCGATGGAATCGTTCTGGGAATCGTTCGAATCGCAACACTTACACGCCCCCGCTGTCGATACGCATTGATCCGGTATCTTGAGCAGCCTTCCAGCTCATAGGAAAAATCCAGTTCTCCCGCCTGATGAAAACGTTCGATCTGCTCACCGCTCAGCAAAGCCTCCGCCATACCGCGTGTTTCTTCCGCCTGAAGCGGTTCTGCTCCGATCGGCTGCAAGGTGCCGTGAACGCGCTGCACCGGAGGAGAACCGACTGACAAATGTAAATCCGATGCTTTCGACTCGTGCGCATGCTTCAATAAACTAATGATCCGATCTAATGAACCTGACACCTTTTTCCACCCCCCTTCACATTAATAAGCAACGGTTTCCCGGATAACTTCTTGTAATGTCGTGTAGCCTTGTTTCACTTTCTGAATGCCGTCGTCCATCAACTGAATGAGACCGTTCGCTTGCGCTGCCGTTCGCATTTCTTGCACGGACGCTTTATTGCTGATCAATTTGCGAAGCTCTTCATTGACCACCAAAATCTCATGAATGGCAAACCGTCCCCGGTATCCTGTCCGATTGCAGTTTCCACAGCCCGTTCCTTTGTGAAGCCTGTCAACGTGAATCCCTTTGTTGCGCATAAAAAACTGCTCCTGCTCTGTAGGCGTATATGCAACCTTGCATTCCGTGCAAATTCGCCGCACCAACCGCTGTGCCACAACACCGATCAGTGACGAAGCAATTAAGTAAGGCTCGACGCCCATGTCGCGAAAACGGGTAATGGTGCTGACGGAATCGTTGGTATGCAATGTGGATAAAACGAGATGACCCGTAAGCGACGCCCGGATGGCAATTTCCGCCGTTTCGGAGTCCCGAATTTCCCCGACCATGACGATGTTCGGATCCTGCCGCAAAATTGAGCGCAGCCCCGCCGCAAACGTTAACCCGATTGTCGGGTTAACATGCACCTGGTTAATCCCCTGCAGTTGATACTCGACCGGGTCTTCAATCGTGATGATGTTGGCATTTTCCTGATTTAAATGATTCAAAGCGGAGTACAGCGTCGTCGTTTTCCCGCTTCCTGTCGGCCCCGTAATGAGCAAAATCCCGTAAGGCTGCTCAATCATATCCCGGAACACATGCAGATTGTGGTCATTCAGGCCCAATTGCTCAATTGGCTTGACGCCTGTTGAAAGATCGAGCAGCCGGAGCACGATTTTCTCCCCGTGAATAGTTGGCAAGGAGGATACCCGAATATCGACTTGCTTGAAGTCGACCTGCATTTTGATGCGTCCGTCCTGAGGAAGGCGTCGCTCCGCGATGTTCAGCTTGGCCATAATTTTCAGCCTTGCGGTAATAAAGCCTTGCATCTGCTTCGGAATGACCCGTTCCGTTCGGAGATGGCCGTCAACGCGATACCGTATCATCACATTCGCCTCGCCGGGGTCCACGTGAATATCGGATACTTTGAGCTGAACCGCTTGTTGAATCATTTGATTCACGAGCCGAACAATCGGCGAATCTTCATCGGTGATTTCCGTCTCTTTGATGTCTTCGGTCGTCGGCATATCCGTCATCATCTGGCTCATGGAATCTTGAAGGCCATAATGACGGGCAATTGCGCGCTGCAGTTCATCCCGACTCGTAATCGCCGGCTCGATCCGATAACCTGTGCTCATCCGCATTTCTTCAATGGCAAAATAGTCCAGCGGATCCGCCATGGCGACCATCAGCTTACCGCCCTCTTTTTGCAGCGGGATGGCTTGATAGCGTCTGGCCATGCTTTCCGGAATGATTTTGGTAATCTCCGGGTCGATCTGATATTTAAACAAGCTGACATGCGGAATCCCAAGTTGAAACTCCAGTACCTCAATTAGCTGCTGCTCAGTAATATACCCTTGCGTTATCAGCAGATCGCCGAGTTTCTGTTTTGTTTTCCGCTGCTCCTGAAGCGCTTCTTGAAGTTGAGCCTCCGCAATAATTCCGCTTTCGACTAACAAATCCCCTAGTCTTTTTCTCACTAGCGCCATACGCGTTCAACTCCGATAACCATCATTAAGTAGGTATAAATACCCATATGTTCCAATGGAATTATACTACACTGGATACATTCCGTATATATTTTCTTGAAAACTTTTGAAAGTCCTCCTTATTTCGCGCTAGGAGCGACGTGAATTATTTATTTCTTTGCCAAAAATTAAAATATTTTTCGATTTTATGTGCACAAACTGTATGCTTTCATGCCGAAAAAGTAGTAAAATAGTCTCATACATATAACAGATAGAAAAAGGAGGAGAGATTATGTTGTCAAGCGCCTTTAAGAAGATCAGTATGGTTCTAATCGTTACATTGCTTGCCTCACTGTTCAGTCTCGCGGGTACACCATTAACGCCTCGCGCATTGGCAGCCAGCGGAGACAGCGTTACCGTCGCGCTTAAGGCGTCGAATGGGAAGTACGTGTCAGCGGGGCAGGACGGCGGCTCAAGTTTGAAAGCAAATGCAGACGATCCCTGGTTTGGGGAATTATTTGACTTGATCGAACAGAGTGATGGGAAATATGCGCTGAAATCGAGGGCGAGTGGGAACTATGTTTCCGTTGACTCCAGCAAGAATAATCCGCTAAAAGCCAACTCGTCTTCCGTAGCTGACAATCAAAAATTCACAATGAGTTCGAATGCGGACGGTACGGTTTCTTTCCAATCAATGGTAACCGGCTACGGCTATGTGACAGCACCGAACGATTCAACCTCCATGTCGCCAAGTTCCTCGTCCATTACGGACAAAGAGAAATTCGCACTCACTTATTTCGATCTCACAAAGCCGCTCAAAATTCTTGAGATCAAGGATTTGGACAAACCGTCCAGCGGCGACACGGATACCATCGTATCCGATCTGAAAAACCTGCTCGGCACGAACAGCAATCTTAAGCTTGAAACGATTTCAATTAAAACGTTCGTTGCCCTTCGCGATGAGCTTGACGGGAAATACGATGCCATCTATTTTGGCAAAAGCTTGTTCAACCCGACATCGGAGACTGGCAACAATCACAACACCCGTTACAAAGAGAACGATATTACACAGTTAAAAGCGACAGAAATTAAAGACAAATACATAACCAAGGGTCTTCCGGTCATCTATTATAATGATAATTCTGCTAAACGCGGCCCAATTTATCAAGGCTATCTGAACAACGGCACCTGGAACCAAAGCAAAGGCAACTTATACAACCTTTTCAATACCTATGTATCATCACCTGTCAGCAATGTCATTGCGGTGAACCAAACACAGATCAATTCGTTGAGCGCTTTTCTGGGGCAAACGCACTTATTGACTGCAGCCAATGTCAGACCGCAGCTGAACCTTACAGGGCAGCCAACCGACTACTCGGCCAGCGCGAATCGCAGTTCTTCCTTCTCGCCCGGCGACACGCTCACCTATACATTCAACGTCTCCAATGTGCGTAACCTGGAGCAGCGCAATCTGGTGGCTAACCTTTATTTGGGAATAGACAGTGTGTTGAAATTCCAGGCATCGAATCTGGTTCAATCGAAGGCTGTGACCTCGCTCAAGAACAACACCATCAGCTTCACTCTGCCTAAAGGTTACTCCGGTTTGTATTACTGGCGACTAGAGCTAGTAGATACGACTAGCACAGGCAAGCTCAAGGATGCGGTATCGGGCGTTTTCCGATTCAAAGATCAGCCACCGACGATTAACGTGCTGCAAGTGCTTCCGAATTCAACAAACAGCAAGAGCTCGTTGAAAGATTCCGCTAACATGAATCAAAGCTATCTGAACACCAACGATTACAAAATTAACATCACAGTAATGGACTTCACTACGTTCAACTCCACGGAATACAGTCAATTGAATAGTAAGTATGACATGGTCATATTCGGATTCAACGACTCGTATAACGGCACGGCTAATATATCAGAGACAGCGGCAGCTGCTGTACAAGCGTACATTGGCACCGGACAAGGCGTCATGTTTACACATGATACCGTGTATCAAGGCAATCAGACTTGGATCAAATATTTCCAAACTGCAACCGGACAGCTCAGCCCGATGACTAATATGGGTCTCAATGCACCGAATACATCCACTTCGACGGTCAAAGTGAATGAAGGATTGCTGACCCAGTTCCCTTTTTACATTAGTGAAATGACACCACAAGTTGCAACGACGCATGATCAATACTTCCGACTTGATCTTAACGATCCTACGATCATTCCGTGGTACAATATCAACGGTTCACCGCGGGATGTTCAAGATAGCTGGAACCATTACTACACCTATTCCAAAGGTAATGTCACATACTCCGGTACGGGACACAACTTCGTGAACTCGACCCGGAACAGCGCATTCCCCGAATGGGAGCAGCAGCTTTTCGTCAACACGATGTATCGCGCGTTTATCGGTTCCAACCATAAGCCGACGCTGGACATCTTATCACCTGCTCCATTCGACAATACGAGCAAAAACTATATTTCGGCGAACAGCCCGATTTCAGTTACTTTTAAACCGGACGACCTGGATTTGAATGATAAGAAGGTCATCTCTAACGTCAAGTTCACTTATACAGACAGTGCCGGGCATTCCAAAACAGATACCATGCTTGCGGATACAGAAACGAACAAAGGTGAAACCATCACTCGCTCGTTCACGAATCCCCTTGCAGCCAGCGGCGGCGATTTGACAATTACTGTGACAACGCGAGATTCATCAGGTGCCATGGAAACGAAATCCGTAGCTGTCAAAGTGATTACTTCGACAACGCTGACGCCTGAACGAACGATTTCCACGGAAAAAATTGAAGTTGGTCAACCGGTGACGGTCAACTACACGATCAAACCACTTGCCAAGCCTTATAGCGCGGCTACAAATGTCGATGATCTAAAAATTACCGGCCTGCATTTCAAGGAAGTGCTACCCGCGAATTTGGAAATCGTTTCGAAGCCGAACACACTTACAGCGACAGGATCGCTGGCAACAGGTTTCACGCTTGAAGGGGATATTACCGACATTCCCTACCGGAGAGATGGCAATCAATTTGTGGCTGACAATACAACTTTCAATGTTGTCGTGAAGCCTAAAAACAGCGGCGATTATTCACTTTCTAACGCAAACCTGACTTACAAAGACTACGCAACCAATACGAATCAAAACGTCTTGTTCTCGAACAAGGTCTTCACGGCTTTCGTGAAAGCGACAAACCTGACTTTGGACAACGTTACGATTGCCAAAGGCGATACGACGAAGCTGATTCCTAAAATATTGCCGGTGAATGCAACATACCAGCGAAATGAGGACTTTACTTGGGCATCCGACACCCCTGCCACTGTAACGGTTAATGCTAGTGGTGAAATTACCGGGCTTAACGCAGGTACGGCCACTGTAACCGCTACAGCCAAAGATGGCAGTGGATTAGTGGCGACCGCCATCGTTTCGGTTATTCAACCAGGGTTGAACATCACCGGGCCTACTCAAGTAGCCGTTGGTTCTACAATAGACCTGACTGCGGCATTGGTATCCGTCAATGAAAATGTCACCTCCGTCAGTTGGACTTCATCCAAACCAGCTGTGGCCAATTTTACAGTCGATAATAAAATTAAAGGCACGCTGTCCGGTAACCAAAAAGGCACGGTCACGGTTACTGTAAGCGTAACGACCGACAAAGGTCGCTCGTATTCCAAAGATTACAACGTCAGCGTATTTATACCGATCAGTTCAGTGTCGATTTCGGACAAAGTGATTCGCGTTGGAGAAAACGTTAAATTAACGCCGTCCTATTCACCTTCGAATGCGGACTACCCTAACTTTACGTGGACATCTTCGCGCAATGATGTTGCTTCGATCAGCGATAGCGGCGTACTAACAGGTAAGGCTGCTGGAGAAACGACGCTGACCGTTCGTGCAACGGACGGATCGAATGTTTCTGGGACGGCGAAGGTAACGGTTATGCAGCCGTCGTTGACCATTAGCGGTCCGACAAGCGTTTACGTAGGTGACAGCATAACATTGGCAGCCACCTTGCAAACGGTCAATGAGACTATCGCGAGTGTTACATGGGAGCCTGACAATCGGGACAAAGCAGACTGGAAGACAGACGGCGACATGAAACGCATCGTTACTGGAACTGCAGCGGGAACCGTAAATGTTCCATTGACCGTTACGACAAACGCTGGCAGCACCTACACGGCGATTTTCAGTTTTACAGTCAAGCCGGTTTTAACTCAATCCATTGGCTTGAGTAACAAAACGATTCGCGTTAACGAGGACTACTCGCCAATTGTAACGTTCACTCCTGCTAACGTAACGAATAAAGCATTGAGCTGGAGTACCAACAACTCGAATGTTTTAACTATTGATAGCACGACAGGCACGGTAAAAGGTAAATCGGTCGGCAGCGCAACTATCAGCGCCATAACGATGGATGGTACGAACAAATCGGCATCAGCCACGATTACCGTGATGCAGCCGAAACTTTCCATCTCTCATCCGTCCAATTTACTTCGTGTCGGCAGTGAGTTGGAATTGAAACTGAACTTCACAACTGTCAATGAGGAGATCGCTACTACATCATGGAAGCCAGGCAACAATGAGTACGCGAGATGGAGAACCAACGAAGCTGAAAGCAATGACATTCGTTACATCACCGGTTTATCGCCAGGAGATATTCCACTTTCTGTCTCGCTCGTCTCAACGAAAGGCAACACTTACGAGGCTACAAGCAAGGTAACGGTATTCTCACTTGATTTGCCAGATACAACGATTGATATTAATGAAAAGAAACAACTCGCACCCCTCATTCTTCCGGCAAATATCATTCCAAATGATTTTACATGGTCGAGTAATTCTTCTCACGTAACCGTTGACCAAGCAGGCAATATCGAGGCGATAAGCGTGGGTGAAGCCCAAATAACGATCGTAGCGAAGAGCGATCCGACACTTACGGCAACGGGAACGGTAAAAGTCATTCAACCAGGTGTTTCGCTGGTGTTAAATGGCAGCGCGGGTGTAGATGCTCCCACGTCGTTGCTAGTTGGAGATAAGATTGAGATCAAAGCTTCCTTCGAATCTACGAACCAATCTGTGAAGCACGTAAAATGGGATATTGACGATCCCAACGGGGCAATTAGCCCGCTTGATCCCAATTCCACCGATGATTTCAACAAGGAATTTACCGGCCTCAAAGTCGGTGTCGTTCACGGTACAATCACGATAACAACCGATAAAGACAAAACCTACAACGCAAGCTTTACAATCAATGTCACAAACCCTGTTCGTTCCGTTGATATTACAGCAGAACATGATTCGATCAACGTCGGCGATTCAACGAAATTGACAGCCGTCATCGAACGTCCTGATGCTGTACACGATGGCTTCCAATGGTTTATTGTTGAGGAAGGCACAACGGGTACCGGTGAATTCAGCAACCAGTCAGGTGCGACAATTAGCTTGAAAGGCAAGCAAAGAGGAAAAGTCATCGTACGTGTACTGGTCGGTGGAAAATCCAAAGAGAAAGAGATTACCGTTAATCAATCGATAACCGGTCTCTTCTTACCGGAAGGCCCGATTACACTAGTATTGGACGGCAACCCAGATTCAACCAACCTTTGGACACCACTTGTCATCGTACCTTCCCTGCTCAAAGACGAGGTTCGTGACGAGTTGCAATGGACAGTATCCGATCCGAACGTTGTTACATTCGATAAGGAAACTGGAGTTGCAACTGGCGAGAAAGTCGGGACAGCTGTCATTACGGTCAGCGATCCGAACAATTCGAGTATCAGTGACTCTGTCACCATCAATGTGATTTCGCAAAAAACTTACAACAACCGGTATTAATCCGAAAGAAAGGCTCAGAGCATTGTGCTCTGAGCCTTTTCTTTCATTTATTTACCTAAGGCATGACACGCTTGCCACGAATTAACTGAACCGTATTTACTCTCGGAAGGGCCGCTGCTTGATCCTCGATAATCGAGTTATTGTAGGAGATGATAAATCTCGCTCTGTCTCCAGCAATAGCCGATTGACCGATTTGATTCCCCTCGCCCTCAATATACTCGTCCGAAGTCACGTCAGCGTTCCCTCGCAATGCGTTGATCGTCAGTTTGCCTTTTGAGAAGAAACCGCCATTTATCCAAAAGATGGAACCAACACCATACAGATCCGCTGTAGAATCGGTATAAAAAAAAGCATCCAAAATTTGAATTTCGCTTTCAATTGCGCCCACTGCGCTCGTAAAGCCGTTCTCAGGAATTCTTTTAAACGTTCCATTCGCCTCGGTGTTAACCCTTGTAATCAGAATGCTTCCTGCACTAAAAAGAACTAATTCTTTTCGTACAGGATTGCCTTTACTATCTAATTCCTCCAAACCTCGAATTGTGGCATCTTCAATCACGGTCTGACCAAGTGTAAACAGCGTAGCGTTCATATCCACCTTCCCGCGAATGGTTACGTTACCTGTGACGAGTAGATTCGCTCGAATCTTAACCGGTGTTCTCGACGTATTGCTAATATCGAGATCTCCGAAAATAATAAACCAATTACTATCATCAAACCCATTATTATTATCATCACTGTGGTGTTCCTTGGCTTCCGTGCTGAATTCCAGCTTTGAAAAATCCTCGTTGTTAATATGAAAATCGCCACGATAGAGGATAGACCCTTGACTCGAAGCCTCAAGTTTTTCGTGATAATCTTCTCCATTCTTATTAACGCCATTAATATAACTTTGAAAATCGGCCATTTCAGTGGTATAGGTGTCCATCTGCTCGGACGTTTCAGAACCATTCGGCTTAAGTGGACTAATTTTCGCCAGTTTCCCGCTGGATATCAAGTACTGCATAACAGCCGTTTTATTAGCAAATTGATTCGAAATTTTTTCGCGATCATCCTTTGAACCGCCGATTGCCTCCGTCAATTTATCCACAAAGGAATCTTTCATATTAATGCCGATGAAATCTTTTTTGTTTTTAATCTGTAATTTGGTTTGACATTCCTCTTCACTCATGTTATCGCAACGTAATATTTGATTCGCTTCTTTCGCCTCGACATCTCCGCTGAACTCTTTGATCGATTTGTAATTATCGCAAAGCGGCGTAAGGCTGGAGTCACAGTACTGAATATTGTCCAATGACTGCACATATGCAATGCCATTTAGAGTCGGGAATGTCGTACCTTCTTTTTTCACCGCATCGCTTTGATAGTAATATTCCGCCTGATTTTTAATTAGCAGTTTTTTGCCCGCGTAAAGATTACCGCCGTTGTTGTCGGAACCCAAAAAATAAGGAGATCCGTTAATGACGAAATCACCTTCCTCCGAGCCCGCTGCGTAATTCAATATATCCGGAAACGAATTAATTTCAATATCCTGTTGCAGAACACGCTGAACACCTTTAATTGTAGCCGTCGACGTTATTGTGATAACAGGACGACCCTCATCAACATTTTTTTCAGGGTTCAGGAACGCATGTATTACGATTCCCGCTTCACCTTCCCCATATTGCTCCGCATAATCCTCTCTCACCTCGCCGTTCCGATTTTCTATATCAATCAACCAATCGTTTAAATCAGCAGGCAATTGATCCAAATTAATGGTTTCATATCCCGCAAGCTTCCCCTTTACGATCGCTACTGCCTCATTCAATGCCTTCTCCGCCAGATGCACGCTCTGAACATCCTTTTGCTTCGTTTCTGTTCTGACAGCTCCGCCAATGGAAGCGCTGATAACAGCCATGCCAATCATCGTGAATACCACGATGATGAACAGAACGAGCAACAATGCCGCACCTTTTTCGTCTCTCCAACGTAATCGCATACGGCCTCCCCTCCTTTCTAAAATCCGAATCGACTTTTCAAGTTTAATATATGCACAACACCCTTATTGTCCGTTTGCTGTAAGTGTAAATCGACAACAATTAGTCCGCTGTTGCACGAAACAATGCCGTTGCATTCCAATTGAATTCGAGAGCCATTCAAATCTGATTTAATTTCAACAATGTTTCTTTCAGGGGGATTTTTCGTGTAATCTCCCATCACCACTTGTGTTTTTGTTTCCAATCCCTCAGCATCAGGAGCTTCCAAGTAGATTTGACTATTCGCTGTAATCGTATTGCCTGTAATTTCCTTACGCGTTAGCTGAATTCCATTTTCATTTGGAATACTTTCAATTGTCGTAGGTCCAACCGTATACATCTCAGTCATAATAGCAGACATCACCGTATCTGCTTCATCTCTCAACGAGTTTTCAACCGTGACTTTGTTGTAGGCTGTAAATCCATACGTGATCACGCCATAGATCGTACCCATCACCATTGAGAGTATAGTCAGAACAGCAATTAATTCAATCAGAGACAATCCGTTATCTTCTCGCCATAGCTTAACGAATGGATTCATCGACGATATCCCCCTCTACATTCGCTTGATAACGCATACTATCCGTTGAGCCCGATGTGTCCTTCACTGTGACGGAAATTGGCAATAAATAATCTCGCTTGCGACTTTCCTGATAGGTAACCACGACTTGATACAACTTTCCATTCACTTCCGGATTAAACACATCCCCGATCCCATAAAACTTGGATAAAATCTGATGCTCCCGAGGACAAATCAAACTCCCCGCCGTTTCCGTACAACCCGAAGTCGATAAATCTATCTTATCGTGACTAGGCAACGACAAATCCGAACTTCCATTGAAGTACGTCTCCAAATCCGAAAACGACTGCTTCTCCATATAAAAAAGCGCATTTCTCGCCAGATTGATCATCACCGTTTTATTTTGATTGCCCTTGTTGTACGACATCGCATGCAGGAAAAACGCCATCATCCCCAGCGAAGCGATCGATAAAATGACCGTCGCCGCTAATACTTCGATGAGCGTAAAGCCTTCGTCGCGCGATTTTTTCACTTTCATATGGTGCCACCTTCCGTCGGAACAGAAATCTTATACAATCCATTTTGTATCTAGGACTATTGTACCATAAATTCGCCAGGAACGGCCGAAACTCCTTTGGAAAAGAAGACAAATAAAAAGCCCTACTCCCATCGGAGTAAGGCTTCCTCGTCATACATACGGCGGATCCCAAGCTTTCTTGTTCCAGCCCAAGCTGTCGCTGACCACATTTAGATTCTCATCCAACTGCACATCCACGCCAAACGGCAGCTTCCGCTTGTGCCAGAACCGAACATCGCGCCATTCGACGACATAGCCGTCGCTTTTCGCTTTCCAGGACACATGAATGCGCTGGGCAAAATGGAGAAATGCCCGTACGCCTGCCGCTGTCATCGTCGCCTGCACCACCGGATGAGAGCTGCTGCCGTATGGCTGCTTGCCATATTGTTCCTCGATCCGAATGCGGCCATTTCTAATTTCTCCTAGATAAAAATGGCTCTCGCTCTCCACCACAAACTGCCATTTAAACCAGCTGAGTGTCGGGATGAGATGACAAACGGCGTCCGCCAGCCCAAGCTCACTTCTCACGCCTGCGATGTACCTGCTCCTCTGTCTGAAGCGAACGCAGATGTAGAAGAAGCTTGCGGCATAGATCAGCGCAAACATCTCGCCCACATACGCTCCCCCTGCGCCATGCCAGACGGCGAGCCAAATCACAGCGCCAAACGTATGTAGGCCGAACAAAAACGGCTCATACAAGCACAGAGTATCCAAGTGCAGCCACCTGCGCGTAAACGGTCGCAAACACTGAACACCGTATACATTAAAAAGATCCAACCCAACGTGAAACACCACCGCAGCCAAAATCCATACATACAGGCTCAACATATGCGCCCATACGCCAAAAATTCCCGCTAACGGCAGGCTAATCACAAGCGGCCAAATCAATAACGCAGGCAGCGAGTGGGTAATACCGCGATGCACTTTAACATAATTCGCATATCCGCGCAGCCGGGCGACGGCATCGAAATCCGGCGCATGTGACCCAATCAACGTGCCGGCAAGAATCGCGTGCCCAAGAGATGGATCCTGTACGACGGCAGGTTCCAAGCAAGCTAACCCAGCCAACGTGACGCCAAATAACAGATGACTTGCCGTATCCATAGGTCCATCACCCCTCCTCTTCAGTATTCGGAATTAACTTACCGCACTTTCCACAAGCTTGGAGTCGCCTACATCTCTGATATCCGCTTCCTGCTCCCATCGTTCGTGGGCATTGAACCAATAGAACCAGCTTGCAGGATGCTCTCGAATCACGTTTTCCATAAAACGATTTAATTCCACATTCACTTCGGCTCTCGCTTGCCGGCCATTAAGCGCATTGCTTTGGCTGTAGACCAGCGGCTCATGGAAGACCAACCGATGTTTCCCGTCCCGCCTCCGGTAACCGTGCATCGGTACAATGGGCACCTTCTGCTCCAACGTAAGCATCGCAGCGCCTTCCGGCGTTCGAGTCATCCGGCCGAAAAACCGGGAAACCGGAAACGAAGGCCGCCAGAAATCTCCCAGCAAAAACACCACGCCACCGCGGTTGACATGCTTTTTCAAAGTACGGTACAGCTCCAGCGGCGGCATGCTATCGTAATCAAGCCCTTGGCAGCCCATCGCTTGAAATTGCAGGTACATCGGCCTAAGCTCCGGACTTCCGGCGGATGCAACTGTCAGGCAATCATATTTTCGCGACAAATACCAGTAATAATAGAAGAAGTTGCCCACATGCGGCGTATATACGATAAAACCTTTTCCGTTCGCCTGTTTGAGCGCTTCCTCCAGATGGGCCTCGCCATCCACTTGAAACAGCTTAGCCGCGAGAGGAGGAAGGCGTTTCGATAGAAAAATGATCTCATACAGCGTAATCATGGCGTTGCACACATACTGTCTGGTTAGTAATTGGAGCTGCGCAGTGGACATCGGGCCCAATAGATCCGCCATATTGCAGCTAATCTGAGCCAATATGCCCTTCCGGGCTGCAAACATGGTGAAATACGCTAATATTGAACACAACCCGAAAACAATGCGGACCGGCAGCAGCGAGAGAACTTTTTGCCATAACCAGCCTTGCCCTTCTCCCGTGGTCAGCTTTGCAATCCATTCATACAAGCCGGTCCCCTCCTCTAAAAATCAAGGTGCTAAGAAATGCCGTTTGTATCTCCGCGTCACTTTGTCCTTTTGCAGGACAATGAAGAAATCAACGGTGCCGAACAACTCGTCATAGGCTGGATCTCCGCCAATTTCCGCGCCCAGCCACTGGTAGCCCTTCATCAAAGGCGGCAAGCTGCGGAACAGCTCTTTTTCGCTGGATGCGATGTCAACCCGTTCGAGTCCCGCAATACGATGCGTCGTAAGCGGCTTAATGCCGAAGCGGTCGGTCAGCACTTGCTTGTGACACAGCAGGGAGTAGATTAAGTTCAATTCGGCAAGCGCTTGAAAATGGACGCTGGCGCATCCAACCAAATACGTGATGTCGCGTTCGGCAATATAGCCGGCGATACCTTCCCAAAGCAGCTGAATCGCTCTGCCTCCGCGGTATTCAGGCGCAATGCAGCTGCGGCCGAGCTCTAGGGTATGTCTTTTATTGGATTCAAAAGAGGTAAGATCAAACTCGGTTTCCGAATAGAACCCGATACCGTCGAGTGCGCGATCTCCCGGCAGCAGTCGATACGTACCGACGATTCGCTCCGTGTCCAGATCTTGAACAATTAAATGATCGCAAAAGGCGTCATACACGTCAGCCTCAAGCTGCCCTTCATTGCGAAGACGAAGATTTTTTTCTTCTTCCACAAAAACTTGATAACGAAGTCGCATCGCCTGCTCAATATCACGGTCGCAATTAGCCAATCGAACCGTCAGCCTAGCCGGCTCCGGCGCCGTATTCAGAAGTACTCCGCTCATCTTCCTCACGCCTCTCGAGTAATGTCTTTCACGTTCAGATTAGCAGAGGATTATTAAGCTCTTATTTTCGTGTTGTGAAGAATTTGTAATAAACAAAGAACCGCAGCCTGCCTTCAATAGGCATTCTACGGTTCTGGCACCCTGTTCAGTTCATAAAATTCAAATAAACCAAAAGCCGGCTTAATGTGACGGCAGCTTGCGCGCGCGTCGCGTTGGCATGCGGGTTCAGATTCGTTTCCGTCACACCCTGCATCAGCCCCCGTTCCAGCGTGCCCGCAATCGCTTCTCGCGCCCAGCCGTCGATCGTGTTTTGATCGGAGAAAGGCTCAAGCACCGCCTCCTGATTGCTGGGCTCCACCGCATGCCCGGCCATCTGCATGGACCGCTGAATCATAACGGCCATCTGCTCGCGCGTCACTTGATCTAACGGCCGGAAGGTGCCGTCGTCATAGCCGTCAATCAAGCCCGCCGTCGAAGCGAGGGCAACCGGACCTGCAAACCAATCCCCAGCTTGAATATCGGAAAAAGCAGCCGCAGCCTCGCCGGCAGTAGCAAGAAGTCCCATGGCACGGGCTAGCAGCGCTGCAAATTCGGCGCGGGACACTTCTTTTTCCGGTGCAAAATGCTGTTCATCCACCCCCGCTACAATGTCTTTCGCGGCAAGCTTTTCTACGTCGGTTTTGGCCCAATGCGTCTGCATGTCTTGGAAGGCTTTATCCGCTTGAATAATGGTGTATAACCCGCCAAATTGGTCTTTAATGACAATCATCGTCTGGCCATTCTCGTTCGTCAGCACCGACGGTACAAATGTCAGCTTACCGGTATCCCCTTCCGTGCGAGCAGCCGTCGTATTGCCGGAATAGGACGAGCCTGGCAGTACGATGCTTCGCTCAACATAGGAGCCGTACTTAGCAATGTCGCTGCCACCCGCACGGAGCTGAAACTCAACCGGATTGGACAAAAGCAACGTCCCTCCCGTTTCCGAGACATAGCTGGCGATGGCGGCCCCAATCTCCCCGGCTTCATGCCGGATATATACCTGAAACAGGCCGTCCCTTGCTGCGGCTTGGCTGATGTGGCTTTTAAACACTCGCAGCGGGATCGTGAACTTAACATCATTCAAATTGACTTGAAGATTGGCCCTGTCTCCTGTATCCTGCAAGCTGTACAGCCAAGATGAGGGCAGCGTCACCACAGAAGTATCCTGATAGTCCTGCATCTGTACGGACAGTGTCGTCGTTCGACCGCTATTGAGCGAGCTTATCGCCCCGGAAAGCTCCGCTTCGCTTATCGTGACACTTGAGCGCATATGTCCATCCGGACCGCTGACCCGCTCCACCTGAGCCGTCAGATTCAACGTAGGACTGCCCGTTGGCAGCAGCATTTTGCCCGCAACCGTATATTCCGCCGTCGGTCCGTTCTGGGACCAATTGTTCGCCAAGTCTCCCGCCTCTACGCGGAAATGCATCGTGCTGCCTGCAGTGAGCTCGGATAGTTGTGTGGAAAGCTCGCTGCCGCTCACCGTCGTCAGTAGATCAGTATCTCGGTAAATGCGATAGGAGGTTACACCGACGTTATCCGATGCAGCCGTCCAACTCAGCGTTGCAGCATTCTCCGTATCCACTGTCACCGTTAACGTCGAGCCATAATTCCACGTTGGCGCTTGATTATCCACCATTTGCACTGTGACGTAGATCGTTGTGGAAGCCCCGCTGTAAGTAGCCGTAAGCGTAGCCGTGCCGGCCGCGACTGCCGTAATATACCCGTTGCTGCCTACACTCACAACGGAAGTGTTCGAGCTGGTAAGCGTCGCGCCGGAGGTGACGTCCGTCATGTTATCTTGATTGTCGTAGGCATGGATGTACAGACTGCGCGATGTGCCCTTGCTCATCGTCACACTGCTTTCGCTGGCTTCTAACCAAGATACCTGCGAAGTTATTGTAACAGTTGCCGATGCTGTAAAATTGCCATAGGAAACCGTAATCGTAGCCACACCGACATTGATACCCGTAATGGTACCGTTCGTGCTGATCGCAGCGATCGACGTGTTCGAGCTGCCGAATGACAATCCTGTTGTGAGCGTCTGCGTGCTACCGTCACTTTTATAGGCGACCACGTAAGGGTAACGGCTGGAACCCGCTTGCAGCGAATAGGCATAACTGTCAAACGCGATGCGATTAATATTGGACAGCGTGGATGTTACGGAAATAGTAGCCGTCGTCGTAAGACCGTTATACGAGACTGTCAATGTTGTAGTACCAAGCGAAACCCCTGTCACGACACCCGACGCACTGACCGTTGCCACCGATGTATCGGCAATGGTAAACGTTGCCCCCGACGAGATCGATTGCGAGCTGCCGTTCGCATAGACGCCGGAAAGCATAACGGAACTCGTATCCCCTGCTCCCACAGCATAAGAAGCCGCATTTAAGGCTAAATGGTGATAAGACGTCGTGCCAGGCGATAAGCTATCATTCACGCCGTACACTTGAAATTCGGCTACATTGGCATATAATCCCGATTCAGCGGAAGTGGTTGTCAGTCGGAAATACCGTGCCGTGACATTGCCTTCATCGACATAGCGCGGCTCTGCCTGCTGCAGATTGCCCGTTCGGTCAGCGAACGTGTACCAGGTCAAGCCGTCGATGGAAAAATCGATTTTATACCCATATGCATCATTGGGATTTGCATATGTCGTCTCGAAGCGCTGCACATTGCGAAGCTGGCCAATATCAACGATCAACCACTGCGGCAGCGAGGTTGTGCTCGGCGCCCAACTCGTCGTGAGTTGGCCGTCGACAGCTTTATCCGAACCCCAGGCGTTTGAAAAACTGCTGTAGGCAGCCGTCGTTTTAGTTTGAGACAGCAGTGCAAGCGGATTGTTGGCACTGTATACGCGCAAATCGTACACCCCAGCCCGATCCCCGGGTGAGCCGACCCCGACCACTGTAAGCCGTATAAATCTAGCCGAAGCATCGCCGGTATCCGTGTAAAAAGGAAAATTCACCGCTGTATTCGACGATCTGTCTGCAAACATCTGCCAGTTGATGCCGTCTGTCGAGGTTTCTAATTTGTAGGCATAAGAACTACCCACATGCTCGAACACGGTCTCCACCCGGCTAATATGTACCGACTGCGCCAAATCCACGGTCAGCCACTGCGGAAGCTGGGTAGATGAAGCAAGCCATTTCGTGCCGATAAAGCCATCCACCGCTTGATTTGCGCCATATGTCGCACCCGTCACAGTTGAAGCAACGGCCGATTTGCCCTGTGAAACTGGAATCTCCGCAGCGAATGCGGTCTTATGAAACATCAGGGCAAATCCCGCTGCAACCAAAAACAAGAGAATTGGAAGTACAGCTCGTCTCGCCGCTGGATACGTTATGGTCACCCTCTTTCATTAAAGCGTTTACAATCATTGTAACAGAACCCCCGTTCCCGTGAACAGGGTATAAAATCATAAATTTCGAATTATTCCGAATCTTTATACGTTTTTCGTATCTCCTTCAACATAATAAAAAAGACCGAGGAAATAAAGACAGAAAGCAGCACTTCAGCAAGTGTAATTTCCATACCTTCACCTCGATTAACGTGGAATGGGCCGGGCTCTCCAGACGCTGTAACCGTTACTATGAATGTATGAATGTATTCGGAGAATTGTACGCAAATTCCTGCGAATATTTCGACGATTTGCAAGATAAATCATAAAAAAATCCCTTCGCGCTGCCAATTGCAGAGCGAAAGGATCATTTTTAGGAAATATCCAGAAACTACGACATCTTTCGATGAATTTCAAAACTCCATAAATCTTTGGCGATGTAACTGTCGCCATGGATGGCTTTCGCCTCGAGCAGCAATTCCTCCACGTCATCGCCTTGATAGCGGGAGCTGAGATGCGTCATAATCAACGACTTCGCTCCTGCTTCCTCCGCAACGCGCGCCGCGTCAATTGATGTGGCATGATCGAACGCGTATGCCAAATCCTGCTTCGCTTGACTGAACGTCGCTTCGTGCACGAGCACATCGGCTCCGCGTGCAAGCCGCTTCGCCCCTTCGCAGTACCGCGTGTCGCCCAAAATGACGACCACCCGCCCCGGCAGCGGCGCGCCGACGAAATCTTGGCCGTCCAGCTTGCGGCCGTCCGGCAGCTCGACTTGCTCGCCTTGCTTGAGTTTCCCATAGAGCGGTCCCGCCGGAACACCAAGCTCTTTCAGCTTATCCATCATCAGCTTGCCGGGTAAGTCCTTCTCGGTGATCCGGTAGCCGAAGCACTCGATACGATGCTCCAGCCTCGCCGTCTCCACGATAAATTTGTCGTCTTCGAAAATGACGCCCTCTTCATCAAGCTCCTCAATTGTCAGCGTGTACCCTAGATGTGCGCCGCTAACTTCAAGCGCCGTTTCAACGAAGCGTTTGAGGCCTTTCGGGCCGAACATTTTCAAAGGCGTGTCTCCGCCAACGTATGAGCGGCTCGTGAGCAGTCCTGGCAGACCATAGAGATGGTCGCCGTGCAAATGCGTCACAAACAGGATCTCCGTCCGCCCTAGCTTCACCGGGGAATGCATAATCTGATGCTGTGTGCCTTCCCCGCAGTCAAACAGCCAGTACGTGCCGCGCTCATCCAGCAAATTCAAGGCAATTGACGTTACATTGCGCTGCTTCGACGGCATGCCGGCTCCCGTACCCAAAAAATAAAGTTCCACTAAACCATTACCCCAATCTATCCGACCTTATCCAACGTTAAAATAACGCGCCTCTTTGTGTGCGAAAACGATCGCGGAAACGGATGCCTCCGGCTCCATCATAAATGATTCGGTCAGCTCAATACCGATGTCTTCCGGCTTCAGCAAATTAAAGAGCTTCGCTTGATCATCCAAGCTCGGGCACGCCGGATATCCGAAGGAGAAACGCTGGCCGATATATTTCGCTCCAAAACGCTCCTGCATCGTCATATCGACCCGATCCGCAATGCCCCATACGTCACGCATCATATGATGCATACGCTCGGCAAAACCTTCCGCCACTTCAAGCGCCGTCGCTTGCAGCGCGTGAGATTTCAGGTAGTCTCCTTTATCCCGCCATGCTTTGGCAAGCTCATTAATATTGTGTCCCGCAGTGACCACAAGGAAACCGACGTAATCCATTTCCCCGCTGTCAACAGATTTCAAGTAGTCCGCAAGACACAGGTACGGTTCTTTATCCTGCCGCGGGAACGTGAACGTCTCCAGTACTTTCGTCGTATCGTTCGGATCGTACACGATAACATCATTGCCATTCGATTGCGCAGGGAAGAACCGGTACATGCCGTGCGCTTTGATAATGCCGTTATGCTGCGCATCGTGCAGGATGGAGTCGACCGTATCCTTGAGTTGAAGCGCTTTGGTATCTTTATCGCTGAGCAACTGCTCGACTTTCCCTTTGAGCCCAAGATGGTGCCCTAAGAGCATTTGCATATTCACGTAAGGCATAAGATGACCGATTGGGTAGTCGCGTAAAATATGACGTTCGGTATCCTGCGGCACTTGCACTGGCACGTCTTTGGATACGGCGGATGAACTAACGCGCGTAAGCTGCGGTAACTTCTCTTCTTTTTTCGCAGACTCCATCACATCCGACTCCATGCTCTCGCGAATCTCCTGAATAAGCCGCTGACGCTGCTCCGGGTCGGTCAACTGGTTGGCAATATCGAGGCCGTCCATCGCGTCCTTCGCGTAAAGCACAACGCCTTCGTACTCCGGTTGAATACGCGTTTTGGTGAACTTCCGGGTAAGTGCAGCGCCGCCGACCAGAATCGGCACATCGACGCCAGCCGTACGCAAATCTTGCGCCGTGACGACCATTTGCTGCGCCGATTTGACAAGCAGCCCGGAGAGACCGATCGCATCCGCCTTCTCCCTGCGATACGCCTCGATGATTTGCTCTGGCGGTACTTTAATGCCGAGGTTCACGATGTGATAACCGTTATTGGACAGGATGATCTCAACAAGATTTTTCCCAATATCGTGGACATCGCCTTTCACAGTCGCCAAGATAATTTTCCCTTTGACCGCGGAGTCCGACTTCTCCATAAATTGCTCGAGGTACGTAACGGACGCTTTCATGACTTCGGCGCTCTGCAGCACCTCGGCGACAATCAATTCGTTATTGTTGAACAAACGACCGACTTCCTCCATGCCTTTCATGAGAGGTCCGTTAATAATTTCAAGCGGTGCATACGTCTGCAGCGCAATTTCAAGATCTGGAATCAAACCTTCTTTGGTACCTTCAACGACATAGGAAGCAAGGCGTTCTTCCAGGGTCAGATTCGAAATTTTTTCTTTTTTCTCGACCTTCTTCTCCCGGAAATGCGCAACAAAATTCGCAAGCGTCTCGTCGTTGGTGTTGTAGATCAGTTCTTCCGCCAGTTGACGCTCCGCTTCCGGAATAGAAGCGTAACGTTCCAGCTTCTCCGTGTTCACGATCGCATAGTCGAGACCGGCCTTCGTACAGTGGTACAAATAGACGGAGTTCAGGACCTCACGTCCTGCATCCGGCAAGCCGAAGGAAATATTGCTGAGACCCAGAATCGTTTTCGCCTTCGGATATTTCTCTTTGATCAACTTGATGCCTTCGATCGTTTCCACAGCGGAACCAATGTATTGCGGATCGCCGGAGCCAACCGGGAACATGTTCGGATCAAAAATAATATCCTCCGGGTTCATCCCGTATTTCTCTGTCAACAATTCGTAAGCACGCGTCGCAACCTCCAGCTTCGCTTCACGTGATACCGCTTGGCCCCGCTCGTCGATCAGGATACACACGACCGCAGCGCCGTATTTATGAATCAAAGGCAGAATGCCCTCGAACTTCGTTTCGCCATCTTCCAGGTTGATCGAGTTGATGATTGCTTTCCCCTGGGAGTACTTCAACCCAAGCTCAATAATATGATCGTAAGTGGAGTCCAGCATAAGCGGAACTTTGACTTTTTTCACAACTTCCTGCATGAACGCTTCCGTTGCCTTCGCTTCGTCCACATCCGTGTCTTGCAAGTTGATGTCGATGATATGCGCTCCGTTTTTCACTTGGGTCCGAGCAATTTCCGAGCCTTCTTCGTACTTGCCTTCCTTGATCAGGCGCTTAAACTTACGGGAACCCGAAATGTTCGTCCGTTCGCCGACCATGATCGGTCTGTTCTCCGGCTCGATATACACCGTCTCAATCCCGGAAATCGCAGGCGGATGCGTGCCGTATTGGGTTCTCGGCTTGTAATTCGCCAGTGTCTCAGCCATCGCTTGAATGTGCGCGGGCGTCGTTCCACAGCAGCCCCCAGCAATATTGAGCCAGCCCTGCTCGGCAAAACCGGCCATCTTCTTGGCCAACGATTCCGGCGACTCATGATAGTGACCGTTCTCGTCCGGCAATCCTGCGTTCGGATAGCAGCTGATCGCCGTTTCTGCAATGTCCGAAAGCGTACGAATGTGATCCCTCATAAATTCCGGTCCAGTCGCACAGTTCAGTCCCATCGAAATCGGCTTCAAATGCTCGAGTGAGATGTAAAAGGATTCGATATTCTGCCCCGCGAGCGTCGTCCCCATCGGTTCAATCGTTCCCGAAATCATGATCGGCAGCTCGATGCCGGTCGTTTCAAACGCGCGGCGAATGCCGATGCTACCTGCTTTCACGTTCAGCGTATCCTGCGACGTTTCGAGCAGCAGCGCATCGACGCCGGCCTCAACAAGCGCCAACGCTTGTTGGTAATAGCTCTCTTCGAGTTGAGCAAACGTAACCCCGCCTGTAACAGACAGTGTCTTGGTCGTAGGTCCCATCGCCCCAACCACGTAACGCGGCCACTCCGGCGTCGAATATTTCTCAGCAGCTTCAATCGCCAGCTTGGCTGCAGCCATATTCAGCTCGCGGTGCCGGTCCTGCAAATCATATTCGGCAAGAACAACGCTCGTTGTTCCAAATGTGTTAGTTTCTATTAGATCCGCGCCAGCGGCAAAATAAGCTTCATGAATTTTGCGAATAACATCTGGACGAGTGACGCACAAAATTTCGTTGCAGCCGTCCAGGTCATCGCCGCCGAAATCATCAGCCGTTAAATTCTCTTGCTGAATCATCGTCCCCATGGCACCATCTAGGATCATAATCTTCTTCTTCATCTGTTCGGTAATTGGTGGTTTCTTCACGGCTTGACTCCCCTTCATGTATCCTACCCAAGCTTAAAAATCGACAAAATATGTTACATTTTAGTGTAACAGAATCGAGCTTCTATGAAAAGAATTTGAATTATCATAAATTCCAATGGAATTTATCGGATTTTCTTATGATCTTCCATCGACAGTTAACTTTCTTTGCTTTATAATAATGATTATATTTTGTAGAAAGAAAGAGGGATGCCAAGTGGCAGAAATTAGAATTCGCAATACTAACGAGCGCATCACAGGCGAAGCGAACGTCAAAGCCTTTTTGGATAGCCAAGAAGTCGTATACGAACACTGGGATGCTAACAAAATGCCAGAAGCGCTGCGCGAAAAATTCGTGCTGAACGATGAGGAAAAAGCTGAGATTTTGGCAACCTATGACGCCGAAATTAGAGATTTGGCTGCACGCCGCGGCTATGAGATCTGGGACGTTATCTCCCTTTCCGATGCAACGCCTAACATTGAAGAACTGCTCAAAAAATTCGAGCAAGTCCACACGCACACCGAAGATGAAATTCGTGCCATCGTTTCCGGTAAAGGCATTTTCATCATCAAATCCGAAGAACTGGGCTACTTTGACGTTGAGCTTGAACCCGGCGACGTCATCTCAGTTCCTGAGAATACCAACCACTTCTTTACATTGATGGATAACCGTCAAATCGTAGCCGTTCGTCTCTTCATCGAAAAAGACGGCTGGATCGCTTACAACGTTGAAGATCCTGACTTCATCAAAGCGTAACAGCATAAATAAAAAGCCCAGCTGGGAGCAAGACGCGTTCTTCCTCCTTGGCTGGGCTTTTTCTCATGAAAGAAGAGCCGCTCGCATGACCATTTATAAACTTGTAATAATCGGGAGCACTTCCTGCAGGCGCGATACTTCGAATGCCGGCTTGATCTCATCACTATTCGTCAAACCATGATGATTGATCCAGATGTTTTTCATACCAATGCTGCCCGATCCAAGGATGTCTGTCGTCAGCTTGTCCCCGATCATAATCCCCTCTTCTGGCGCGATCTCGAGCAACCCTAATGCATGGTGAAAAATAGAGGAAGCAGGTTTGCCTTCCCCGAACTCGCCTGAAATAACGATATGATCAAAATAAGGCACGATCGCCGGCACGCCAGCCAGCTTTTCTTTTTGCAAATCCGGAGATCCGTTCGTGAGCAGCAGCAATTGATAATTGCCTTTTAGAGCATCCAGAACCCGGAACGTTTCCTCGTAGACGTAAGGGCGACGGCGTCGCTCTGCTGCGAACAGCTCGCCCAACTTGTACCCAAGCTCGCGATCTTCCACACCAAGCGCCTTAAGCCCTCTCGTCCAAGACTCCGTACGGTAGCCCGGCGCAAGCTTCTCCAATTTGCGGAAGTTTTCGTTCTCACCTTCCGTAAAGTTGGCCCACAGGCCTTCAAACGGGTTAATTCCGATCATTTTCGTAAACGCGAACGTTTCAAACGACTCATAAAGGCCGCGGGCCTCTTGACGAACTGCCGTTTCGAACTGCGCCGGATCAACGCCAACCAGCTTTGCAGCCTCCGCACAAGTCGCTTCAAAAGCTTCCTTCACACTGCGGTCATCCCATAGAAGCGTATCGTCCAAATCAAATAAAACAGCTTTCAATGTCATCTCATTCATTTCCCCTTTGAATGTCATCGTGATGGCCGCTTTGAAGCTTATTGCTCATCGGTAAACTTAATGTTATCCAGTTGCACTTTCAGGTTGCTGCGAAAGGCTTCTATATATTTCTTTCTTAATTCATTCCGCTCGTCGATCTCCGCATCCGTTAAGCCAACCGTCTTGGCTTTGCGAGCCAGCTCGTTGATCCGCTCAACGGTCTTATCCATGCTGTCGCTCATCGCTGTACCTCCAGTCCAAAAATACAATCTGACTACTACTTTGCCATTCAGCCATAGGAATGTCAAGAACACAACAGAAAGAGGCACAACGCTTAGGATGCGCTGTGCCTCAGCTCGTAATATGGATGATGCGGCATGCTGGTACTCACGGCAGCAAAAGTACCTGACCTTCCTGCAATGCACTAGACTTCAAATGGTTCAACGTCTTGAGTTTCTCGACATAAGTACGAACATCTCTTTCCTTCGAAACGTGCGCCTGCGCAATGCTCCAAAGCGTATCTCCCTGCTGGATAACGATCTTTTCCTGTACCTTGGCTTTAGCTACCGTCACTGTCGATGTGGAAGCGTTCGGATTGGCAGCTCCTCCGTCGCCGGCGTAGGCTTGGACAATGGCGCCGAACGAGAAAACGGCGCAAAGAATAGCAGCGATGACAACGTAACGAACGATTGTTCTCACCATTCTTCTTCGACTGGCGACTTGGTTGGATGCACGAGCAGATCTATGAAGTGAAGAGTTTGTGGACGTTTGTGAATACGCGATATACATAATAAAATCATCTCCCAAACATTTGTTCTGATATCAGAATAACACGAACACATGTTTGAGTCAACAATTTGTTCGAACTTATGTTTGTACGAACTCGGGTTCTGTGTTATACTTTATGTAATGATTCCCAGTACTGGAGTGATAATCACATGAGCAAGATTTCGCAGCGTCAACAAGCGATTCTAGAATTCATTAAGAACGAAGTGAAAGATAAGGGTTATCCGCCATCTGTTCGGGAAATCGGCGAAGCGGTTGGACTGGCTTCCAGTTCAACGGTTCACGGGCATTTGGAGCGTCTTGAGAAAAAAGGCATGATTCGCCGTGACCCTACCAAGCCTCGCGCCATTGAGATTCTTGGTCTGGACGGCGTCGAATCGCAATTTGCCGTTTCCGTTGCGCGCGTGCCGTTAGTCGGGAAAGTAACTGCGGGTGTTCCTATTACAGCTACCGAGAACATTGAAGACTACTTCCCTCTCCCTTCCAGCATGGTTGGAGACAACAATGTGTTCATGCTGAGCGTAATCGGAGATAGTATGATCGAGGCAGGCATTCACAACGGAGACTACGTCATCGTCAAGCAGCAGCCAACCGCCAATAACGGCGACATCGTTGTCGCGATGACGGAAGACGATGAAGCAACTGTGAAACGTTTCTACAAAGAAAAAGATCACATTCGTTTGCAGCCGGAGAACTCCGCACTTCAGCCGATTCGCTTGAAGAATGTCACGATTCTCGGACGTGTGATTGGACTGTTCCGCGATATTTAAGTTAAATACGAACAAGGCCGCNNGCGGCCTTGTTCGTATTTATTGCGGCGGCGGTACGCCTCCAACTGAGAATCGGGCAATCCCCCGGAGCTAGCTGACTTAGCGGCAGCTCCCTATGGAGTAACTGGCTGCAGAGCAGTCGACTGCGCGAATTTTCAGCCGATGTGGTGTCGTGCGAACCGGTATGGTTGGCTATTCAGGTGCCTTGCAAAGAGAGCTGACAGGCTAATTCCTGCATAAAGCAGGAATTCTCCACAAAAATGGCATTTTCCTCAAAATGCCTGCGATAAAGCAGTTTATGGGGTTGAACCTTCCCAAAAAGAGGGCCCCTCACAAAAAATGCCTGCAGATTTGCAGGCTTTTCATCAAATAGAGAGCAGAACGATGACTATTCCTGCAGATTTGCAGGCTTTGCGATCCCCGTCCGCTCCGAATCCATCCTTCGGTGTCGCAGCGGGATTCTCAGCGGTGTCCCCTACATTAATACCACTTGGATACCGCGAACAATCACAACTTTTCTTCGTACTAGAAGGTATCTCAATTCAATTACTCTTAGTCGTCTGTACACGCAATCCAATAATTGATTGATGGAATGCTTCCGAGGTTGATCTTACACCCGAATATGCGGAATGAAAAGACGTTAATCTGTTAAAAAGTGCGCATTCGGTTCGTCAAACGGCACGACAAAGCCTTATTAGCGCATTTGCAGAGACTCCGCAGCCCCGCTAGAAAAAAGGCGATCCGCCAGATAACCCCGTACAAAGCCACCGCTCCCCCACGCCTCCATTAGAACGTAAGCGCCCAATTCCCTGCGCGGAAAATCGGCTCCACCGAACCGTCCGCCAGTTCTCCGTCAATGTCCAAATCGGCAGTGCCGATCATGAAATCCACATGAATCAGCGAAGTATTGCCGCCTCTCGCTTTCAGCTCATCGTTCGTCAAGCTAGCGCCGTCCTTGATATTGATCGGGTAGCAGCTGCCAAGCGCCAAGTGGCACGATGCATTCTCATCGATGCCCGTATTGTAGAAAATCCGGTTCAGATTCGAAATCGGCGAATCGAACGGTACCAACGCAACCTCGCCCAAATACCGCGCGCCCTCATCCATCTCCAGCAGTTTCGCAAGATGTTCGTAGCCAACCTCAGCAGTAAAATCAACTACTTTCCCCTCATCGAATGTAAACGAAAAGCGATCCACAAGCGCACCGTTGATATTCAACGGTTTGGTGCTTGTAACAGTACCACGAACGCCTGTTCTCTCAGGCATCGTGAACACTTCTTCTGTCGGCATGTTCGCCACATAGCGAATGCCGCTAGCGTTCTCTTTGTCGCCGCCGAGCCAAATATGCCCTTCAGGCAGCGCGACGCGCAGGTCGGTGCCCTCCGCTCGATAGCACAGTGCCTTATAACCGCGGTCATTCAGCACCTTGCGCATCCGTCGCAATTCATCCAAATGCACACGCCATGCGGCAACTGGGTCTTCTTCATAGACCCGGTTGATTTTGAACACCGCATCCCACATCGCGGAGACGCGCTGATCCGCCGGCAGATCGGCATACACTTTTGCTGCCCAAGCTTCCGTAGGCGCTTTGATGAGACACCAGCTGAAAGCGCCTGTTCGCACATAATGCTGGTACTTGGCCCGAGCCTTTGCCGCAGCTTTGGAGTTTCGTGAAATTTTCGCAGCCTCAATGCCTTCGTATAGATCCGGATTCGGTACCTTAATATTCAGAAGCGCACCGCCGTTCTCCACAAACCGCTCCAGCATCGTCGTGTACCACGTCGGGTAGTAATCAACCGAAGCCTCCGTCCCATGATCGAATTTACTGCGCGAAATCACATCGTCCTGGAAGTGGACATGAACGAAATTAGCCCCGGCTTCATACGCTTTTTGCACAATCAAACGCGTAAGATCTAAACATTCATAAGGCGCTTCAACAAGCAGGTCTTGACCACTGGTCAAATTGACGCCAATTTTAATAACGAGTTCCGCATATTTCTCTAAATTACGTTCAAAATTTTCCATGATAAGTCCGCTCCTTCTCGTGAAAAAGCCCATCAGTTTCAGCCGGACTGAACACTGACGGGCCTCATTATCCAGTTAGTTTACAGAATGAGATATTGATCTCTTTCCCATTGGTGAACTTGGGTCCGATACATATCATACTCGATTTCTTTCAGCTCATAGAAGTGCGCCAACGCGTGCTCGCCAAGCGCATCGCAAATCACGTCGTCGCGAATCAGCTCGTTCAATGCTTGCTTGAGGTTAAGCGGCAAGCTTGGAATGCCTTCGCTTTCGCGCTCTTCTTCGCTCATCACATAGATGTTGCGGTCGGTTGGCGGCGGAAGCTGCATTTTGTTCTTGATGCCGTCGAGGCCTGCAGCCAGCATAACCGCCAGTGCCAGATACGGATTGGCAGCAGGATCCGGGTTGCGAACTTCAACGCGCGTGCTTAACCCGCGAGAAGCCGGGATACGGATCATTGGGCTGCGGTTGCTCGCGGACCATGCCACGTAGCAAGGCGCTTCATAGCCTGGCACGAGACGTTTATACGAGTTGACCGTAGGGTTCGTAATCGCGGCAAAAGAGCGTGCATGACGCAGTACGCCCGCCATATATTGTCTCGCTACGGCGCTCAAGCCGAGCTTGTCGCTTTCGTCGTAAAAAGCGTTGACCTCGCCTTTGAACAAAGACTGGTGGCAGTGCATACCGGAACCGTTCATGCCGAACAGCGGCTTTGGCATAAAGGATGCGTGCAGCCCATGCTGTCTCGCAACGGTTTTGACCACGAGCTTGAACGTTTGAATCTGATCGGCTGCTTTAATCGCATCCGCATATTTAAAGTCAATTTCGTGCTGCCCCGGCGCCACTTCGTGGTGGGATGCTTCGATTTCAAAGCCCATTTCCTCAAGCGTCAGCACGATGTCGCGGCGGCAGTTCTCGCCAAGATCCATCGGCGCCAAATCGAAGTAACCGCCCTGGTCGTTCAGCTCTGTCGTCGGGTTGCCTTTATCATCCGTTTTGAACAGGAAAAACTCCGGCTCCGGACCCACGTTCATTGCGGTGTAGCCCATTTCTTCCGCCTGTTTAAGCGCTTGCTTCAGAATGCCGCGCGGATCGCCTGGGAACGGTGTGCCGTCAGGCATATAGATATCACAGATCAAACGAGCCACTTTGCTCTCCGTGACCCAAGGGAAAATGACCCAAGTATCCAGATCCGGGTACAGATACATATCGGATTCCTCGATGCGCACATAGCCCTCGATCGAAGAACCGTCGAACATCATTTTATTATCAAGCGCTTTCTCGAGTTGGGAAAAAGGAATTTCCACGTTTTTAATACTGCCCAGCAAATCCGTGAATTGCAGGCGGATGAAACGTACGTTTTCTTCTTTCGCAATGCGCAGAATGTCTTCTTTGGTATAGTTATTGTTGTAGCTCAAACGTGCCCGCTCCTCTCAAATTGAACGTCCTTATTTGTAAAATCTGGAAAGCTGCCCTTGGATCAACGACACCTGATCAGGCCTCTTGCTGCCCCCAATTAATTGCTGCTTGAGCATTTTGTGCAATTGGGAGTCGGTCAACTCCTTACGCTTCACTTCCGTCTGCTCGTTGAGGATTGTAGCGTCTTCGGAATCCTTGTCGACAGGAAGCAGCACTTGCTTGATCCCTGCGATATTGACGCCTTTCTCGATCAAGTCCTTAATCTCAAGCAAACGTTCCACATCGTTAAACGAATAAAGGCGTTGATTGCCGGCTGTGCGCGCTGGAATAATCAGCTCATGCTGTTCGTAATACCGTATTTGTCTAGCGGTCAAATCTGTCAGCTTCATGACGATCCCGATCGGGAAAAGCGCCATATTCCTACGTATTTCATCGCTCATGCTAATCACTCCTGGTCCAGTAAGTACCTCACTCTTATTGTACCCATCTAACAAAAACGTGTCAAGGAGTGTAAGGTTTGGTCACACTTTTTAATTTCAAAGCAATCCCTTGTCTTCCATGTGTTGGATGGCCGTTAGTACACCTAACTTGCAGTGTGAGTAGGTCAAGCCGCCCTGCATATAGGCGATAAAAGGCTCCCGAATCGGTGCATCCGCCGACAATTCGAGGCTGCCGCCCTGAATGAACGTGCCCGCCGCCATGATGACCGGATGCTCGTAGCCCGGCATGTCCCAAGGCTCCGGCACGACATGCGAATCGACGGCGGACGCCTTCTGGATGCCCTGCACGAAGGTAATCAGATGCTCCGCGGACGTGAAGCGGATCGCCTGGATCAAATCCGTCCGCGGCGCACCCCAACGCGGATGGCTCGTGAAGCCGAGCTCTTCGAATACCGCCGCGGCGAAGACCGAGCCCTTGACAGCCTGGCCCACGAGATGCGGGGCCAGGAAAAGCCCTTGGAACATGCTGCGTGTCGCACCCAGCATGGCGCCGACCTCGCCCCCGATGCCAGGGGCGGTCAAGCGGTACGCCGCGCGCTCGACGAGGTCGGCGCGGCCGGCGATGTACCCGCCGGAGGGCGCGATGCCGCCGCCGGGGTTCTTGATCAGCGAGCCGGCCATGAGATCGACGCCGACCTCGGTTGGCTCCTGCTCCTCTGTAAATTCGCCGTAACAATTATCGACGAAAACGACCAGAGCAGGGTTGATTTCTTTGACAAATCGGACCATCTCGCCGATTTGCGCGACCGTGAACGACGGCCGCCAGGAGTAGCCGCGGGAACGCTGAATGCCGATCACCTTCGTGTTCGGCTGAATAGCCCTCGCAATCGCCGGGTAATCCGGCGATCCGTCTTCCAGCAGCGGGACTTCGTCATACCCGATGCTGTAATCCTGCAGCGAGCCTGTGCCGTCGCCAGGCTTCCCGATCACTTTATGCAGCGTATCGTAGGGCTTGCCCGTAATATACAGCAGATGATCACCCGGCCGCAGAACGCCGAACAGCGCCGTTCCGATTGTGTGCGTGCCGGAGACGAAATGCGGACGCACCAGCGCCGCTTCCGCACCCAGCGCGTCCGCATACACGAGATCCAGCACCTCGCGGCCGCGGTCGTTGTAGCCGTAGCCTGTCGAGGAAGCAAAATGAAAATCGCTTACTTTATGTTTTTGAAAAGCGGCAATTACTTTCCATTGATTGCGGTCAATCGTCCGCTCGATTTGCCGATACGCAGGCTCAGCCAACCGTTCCGCGCGCTCCATGAGCGCCATGACTTTTTCCCCGAACTCCATCGTTACTGATTCTCTCCCTCATCATGCCCAGCCTCATGCTGCGCTAACTGCTCCTCATATGCAGTCAACTGATATGCAACCTTGGCATAGTCCTCTTTATTCAGACGCACTTTGAACACCATCGCATCTTCGTTCACATCGGTTTCCAAAACATCTCCGATTCGGTACATCAATGCCTGATGATCCCCCCGGTTCGCAGGAATGCGAAACGTCTTCGTGTCGCCCATCAATTTATCCTGGATCGTGTTCCGCAGCAGCTCCAGATTCGCCTCAGAGAAAGCGGTGATTTTCAGAAACTCTCCAGGCGCTGTAAGCAGCTCCTGCTCTTCTTGCGAACACTGATCGATTTTATTAAAAATGGTCAACTGCTCCTTCTGATGAGCGCCAAGCTCCTCCAGCACCTCGGCAACGACACGCATATGCTCGCTACGCATATCGGACGAGCTGTCAACGACGTGCAGGATCAAATCCGCCTCGTTGGCTTCCTCCAGCGTCGCCCGAAAAGCTGCAACAAGATCATGCGGCAAATTCTGAATAAAGCCGACCGTATCCGTGATCACGATTTCTTTGCCGCTTGGCAGCGTCATCGTGCGGGACGTCAGGTCCAACGTTGCGAACAACTGGTTCTCAATATAGACGTCGGCCTGCGTCAATTGTTTCAAAAGCGTCGATTTGCCGGCATTCGTATATCCGACCAACGCCACCTGAAACACGCCGCTCTTCTTCCGGCGTTCCCGATGCAGCGTCCGATGCCGCGTGACTTCCGCCAGCTGCGCCTTCAGCTCGTCAATGCGCCCCCGGATATGCCGGCGGTCCGTCTCCAGCTTCGACTCGCCGGGACCTCTGGTCCCGATGCCACCGCCGAGCCGCGACAAGTTTTTGCCCTGGCCGGAAAGCCTTGGCAGCAAATAAGTAAGCTGTGCCAGCTCGACCTGGATAATACCTTCCCTCGTCTTCGCCCGCTGTGCAAATATGTCCAAAATCAGCTGTGTCCGGTCAATGATTTTCACATCCAGCGCCGCCTCCAGATTGCGCACCTGCGCACCGGACAGCTCTTGATCGAAAATTGCGGTATTACCGCCCAGCTCCTCCAGCTTCGCTTTCAGCTCCTCGACCTTGCCTTTGCCGATGAACCATTTCGTATCTTTGGACTCTTTATATTGCGTCATCGTATCCAGCACGGCAACACCGGCTGTTTCCGCCAATTGCACTAGCTCATATAAGGAATATTCCGCGAGTTCTTCATTCTTCTTCTGTTTCTGTGTCACAAGACTGACGAGAACCGCCCGATCGGCGACGTCCTGCTCCACGGTATGTGAGACTGCTTTCATCTACATGACTCCTTTCTATCCCCTGATCAGGCTTCCACGCGCTGTCAGATCTTCCTCGCTATTTCCTTCATCATTGTGGAGGAAATGAAAGGGAAAGTCAATTTGCCCAGGGTGGAAAAAATGAATAAAGACGTTTCCTCCCCACGACACCGCGTGAGCGGAAAACGTCTTCATCACGTACGCTTTGCTTATCCAAACAGCGCTTGCCCCAAATAACCGCCCTTCGCCGTCACACCCGGCAGTACGGCAAAATAGCCGCCGCCCTTCGTTTCCGTATAGGCGAGCATCTGGTCCGGCATTTTCGGGTTCGTCAGCCGCTTCTGAATCGCTTCAAACTGCGTTTGAATGTTCCGGTTATAACAGACGAACAATAAGCCCGCGTTCATCCGGCCTACGCTGTCTAGCGTCTCCATAAAATTGTAGCCCCGCCGTAAAATGCGCTCCCGCTCCGAGTTCTCGCCCGTGCGCGGATTCGACAGCCGGATGTGAGAGTCCAGCGGCGTCACTTTGCCCTGCGCGTCTTCGGCGTAGTTCGGCACATCCGCTTCCTTGCGGCCGTCCATCGGCGCGCCGGACACCTTTTGCCTACCGATGATGCCTTCCTGCTGGGCATACGTCTGCTGATCCCACGTCTCGATCCGCATCTGAATGCGCCGCAAAACCATATACGTGCCGCCTGTCAGCCAAGGCACACCGTCCGACGCGTCCACCCAGACATTTTTGTTCATAAACGTCTCGTCCTGCAGCGCCGGATTCGCCGTACCATCCTTGAAGCCGAACAGGTTGCGTTTCGTGCCTTCCGACTTGACGCCAAGCTGGCCGGTTTGCTGCCAACGGAGGTGAGCCACCCCCCGCGCTTCTTTGGCCAGGTTGCGAATGGCGTGGAAGCAGACCATCGGGTCATCGGAGCACGCTTGTACGATAATATCACCGTGCGTCAGCTGATCTTCCAAAGAGTCCTTATGGAAAATAGGCATTTCCGTGAGCCCTGCAGGCTTCCGAGAGCGGAGGCCGAAGCGATCGGCCCCGTCCTTCTCGAACAACGTGGCGCCGACGCCGAACGTCAGGCTCAGCTTGCCAGTTTGAAGGCCCATCTGCTCGCCGGTATCGGTCGGCGGAAACTCCAAAGGCTGCGGCTCGATCGCAAGCGGCTTGCCGGCCATCAGCGAGGCCGCCATGTCTGTCCACTTGCGGAACAGCTCGCGCAGCTCGTTCACGTTGTCTGTCGTCACATCGAAAGCTGCCACATTGACGCAGTTTTGCTGCGGCGTGACAATGCCGGTCTGATGGACGCCGTAGAAGTCCAGCGTTTCGTTTACAGTCGCGGCAGAAGCTTGCTCACTGTCCCCTGAGAAGCCTGAATTGGCCTTCCCCAGCAAATCGCCGAGCACTACCCCTGCGGCGCCTGCCGCTGTCATCCCCAGAAACGCCCGACGGTTCATTTTATTCGACATCCCGTATCTCCCCTATTAAGCCTTATTTACTGAGCGTACCCGGCATTTTTACCAACGGCTCTGCCAACGCTTCCAGCTTGTTTTTCAACTCGACTTGCTTCGCTTGCTCTATTTTACTAAAATCGTTCCACGTCGGTCCGGCAGGAGATAACGAATTCATGGCGGCAATGACGTCCGTCAAGCCTTTGTTGATTTTCTCATCGAGCGCAGGATCTTTCTTCTTCAACTCGCCCTTCACTAGATCGTAGATCGCTTGCGCGCCTTCCACATTCGCCCGAATGACCGGCACGGTCGCTCCGCTCCAGCGTTCTTCTTCACCGGTAATTTTGCTGGATTGCGCTTCCTCCATCAATTCGCCAACGCCCGCAATAAAATCGGTTGGCGCAATCGTTGTTCCCGCAATGCTTTGCTGCATTTTCTTGCCGTCTTCCAGCAGTCGAGCCGCAAACGGCTCGGCGTCCTTCACGTTTTTCTTCACGAACAGCAAGTATTCAATGCGGTGATAGCCGGTGAAGTTCGGATCTTTTTCGTTCTTAAAATCATCTACGCGCGCATCCATCACGCCGTCCAAATCGGCGAACGTTTCGATGATCGGTTCGATGCGTTCATACGGCATGCGCGATGCGCCGTACGCTTCCTGCGCTTTTTGCAAATCGCCGCTTTTCACCGCCGTATTCAGTTGATCCAGCAGTGTTACAAGTTGTTTCCCCTGGTCCTGCACATATTGATTATAGGCTGCCGCAGCCTCCTTCAGCGCCGGTGTTGCCTCGATCACATCTTTGTTGACAGCACCTTTATTTTCTGTAAAAGACGTCGACAGCTCGGTGAGCGCCGCTTTCAAGTTCGTGTTCAGGACGGTCAGGGTTGGGAAGTCGAGTTTATCCTCTTTCAGACCGGCTTCAAGCGGCGCTAAAAATTTCTCTACTTTGAAATAGAGCTCAGGATACTTCGGCTTCACTTCGTCTTCAAAGCTCGCCCATTGTTCTTCCAACGCATCCGACAATTTCTTAGCCTCTTTGACCTTTGAAGCATCAAGCTGCGTCTTAAGTGAATCGACGCTTGCAATCATCGTCGCAGCCCCTTCTTTAAACGGAACTTTCGCAACCTCTGTCGGTTCCGATTTGCCGCAGCCTGCCAGCGCGAGTGTGGTTGCCGCAGCAACGAGTATAACGGTTAATTGTTTTTTCATTTGAAAACCCCTCCATAGGCATATCGCTTTATTGCGAAATCATCGTCTTGCGAAATTGTAACTTCTTGCGCCAGTCCCATAGAACCGCCGCTAAGGCAAAGACCAGCAGAACCAACTGCGGAATCGCGCTTTCCAGCGTTGGATATAGGGCGAAGAAATCCCAGCTAGGCAGCCAGGAAGCCGTCGTCGCCGGCAAATAACCGGCTAGTTGCAAACCGTGCACGCCCATACCGGCAAATTTGAAGCACAAATAGAATACGAAAATGCTGGAAACCAAGAAAAATGGCCGCATCGGAATGCGCAAGCCGATTTTGAGGATCAGGAATGCGATAATGATCAGCAGCACAACGCCGATGGCAACGCCGCCGAGCAAAGAGCCGAGGGAAATGGACGACGCCATCCCGATCATAAACAGAACGGTCTCCGTGCCTTCTCTGAACACCGCCAGGAACGCGAGAATGCTCAGCGATACGAGACTGCCTGTCGCGAGAGCCTTTATGCTCTGATTGCGTATGTACGCCTGCCAGTTCGAGATGCTGGACTTGCTGTGCAGCCAGTAGCTCATATACAGCAGCATGACTGAGGCAAAAATGCCCGTGCAGCCCGCTATCAGGAAGTTGTTGTTGCCGAAGGCGCTCGCCGAGAATAGCTGCTGCACGACGATGCCCAACGCCACGCTGATCGCGAGGCCGCCGTAGACGCCGTACCAAATCCAACGCCTTTTGTCGCCGTGGCCGGATTTGTTCAGAAAGCCCAGCAGCGCGATAATCACGAGCAGAGCCTCAAGCCCTTCACGCAGCAGAATCGTGGTCGCGTCCAGCATCGTATAGCTTGATTTGGCGGCAAGCGGCTCTAAATCCTTGTGCATACGCGCAATCGTCTCGGCCGCTTGGCTCGTCTGCACCGGATTTGCGGTGAGCTGTGCATACGCCGTAACCATGTCTCGCTCCATCGAGGTGTAGACCGCCGATGATTGCGTAAGGACGATGCCCTCGATAACCAGCCACGAATCGCGCAAGGACTGTATGCTTGCCGCCGCCCCTGCCGAGTCGTTCGCTTTCAGTTGATCTGTGGCCGTTTCCAGCAGCTTGACCAGTGAAGCGACCGTTACATCGCCGTTATTTTGCACCGCTCCACCAAACGCCTGCAGATTGCCGCTTATGAAATTAGCGTTCATCTCATGCAGCAGTTTCAAAGCTTCTATCAGCTTTTGCGCATTTATCGGTTGTTTGAGTGTCTGGAGCGAAACTTGCCCCATCGCCTCTTCAATTTTCTGATAAGCAGCGAGCGAGTGTTCCTTAATGCTGTCTTCATAAGACAGCCAACCCATCTGGAACTTGTCGAACAACTGGGACGCCTCATCCAGCTTGCCGGTCTCCGCAGCTTGAATGGCCTGGATGATGCCTTGATCGGCTTTGGCCAGTTCGTCCTCACCTTTGGCGAAAACAAGGAGAGGAACGTTGAGAAGGATTAACAAGGCTACGAAAGCCGAAAGGATCGTTTTTTTCATTGCCACAGCCCCTAACTACAGTGGTATTTATTTGTTTGTTGATAATGATTATCAATCGCCATCACTCAGTCTATTTTACTCCTATCCGTTTAACTGTCAATTAAAATTTTGCAAAAAAAAAGGCCCGCTCGATGAAAGCGAACCCAATACCGTTATTTAAATTTGAGATCCTCCGGCCTGATGGACATCAGCTCGTGCTTGGAAGGTGCATTCACGTACTGGCTGAGCAGCCTGACCGCTTGATGGCGCATCGCTTTCTCTAAAATATTACGCACATAGCGCGCATTGCTGAACGCCCGCCAGGTCGCCGCACGCTCTTCCGTCAAGTGAGCCTTCAGCTTCGTCAGCGTTTGCGGCAGCAGCACGTACTCGCGTTCCTTAGCCATAAGTTCCGTAATCTGTAAAAGCTGCTCGATCGGATAGTCCTCAAACTCGATCTGAATCGGGAACCTCGACGGCAGCCCGGGATTCATCGACAGAAATTGCTCCATCTCATCGCTGTAACCGGCGAGAATGAGAATAAACTCATTCTTTTTATCCTCCATCCCTTTCACCAACGCATCGATGGACTCCTTGCCGAAATCTTTATCGCCGCCGCGCGCCAGGCTGTAGGCTTCATCAATGAAGAGGATCCCGCCCATCGCCTTCTTCATCAATTCACGCGTTTTGAGCGCCGTATGCCCGATATATTCGCCGACCAGATCCGCCCGCTCCACCTCGATAAAATGCCCTTTGCTCAGCACGCCCATCGCATGAAACATGCGCCCCATCAGCCGCGCCACCGTCGTTTTACCCGTTCCCGGACTTCCCTTGAAAATCATATGATACACGTGCGCATTGCTCGCAAGCCCCGCTTCCGCCCGAAACTGGGAGATTTGCAGCAGCGCATAAATTTCATGCACCAGTGCCTTCACATTATCGAGGCCGATCAATTGATTCAGCTCTTTGAAAATGTCCGATAACGGACCGTCCATCGGCGTACGTTTGCCCGTCGTTTGCGGCTCAGCTTCAGCAAGAGGGGAAGCGTTCGTCTGCCCGCCCGTTCCATCTGCAAGCCGGCGCTGTCCGCCGCCTTCCGGCTGCCGCAGAACGATATTGATTTGTCTGGATGGCAAGCTCCTACCACTCATGTCGATCACCTCATAAGCATGATGGTTTGAATGTTCGTATCCACCATCTTACGCGGTAAAATGCCGATTTAGACCAGGAGCAAAGCGACAAAAGCGTCCAAGGTCAACTGCCCGAAATACCGCTTCAACTCGACGCCTGCCAACCGTTCGCGAATCGCGGATTCCTCATAACGAACACCCGTCAACCGCGCTTCCAGCTCCGCCACATCGCTGGCGCCGAAGAAATCGCCGTAAATTTTGACAGCTGCTATGCTGCCTTCTTCAATCGTCATCCGCACGTCGATTTTGCCCACCCCTTCGATCCGCTTCGCTTGTTGGATCGTGCTTTTCGGGCTTTTGCCATAGTTCCAGTCCCAATTGGCATAACGCTCTTCGGAAATTTGCCGAATTCGCCGCCAATCCGCCTCCGTCAGATTGTACACCGGAATCTGAGCCTCCTCCTCTGTCCCAAAGATTGAAGTCAGCAATTTCGAACGAAACGCTGCCATGGTGAGCGGTTCGTGTAGAAACTCGGCAATGTTCGCCACACGGCTGCGGATCGATTTGATGCCTTTGGATTGGATTTTGTCCGGGTCCACTTTAAGGGCCGACACGACGTTCTCCATTTCCGAGTCAAAAAGCAGTGTCCCATGGCTGAACATCCGGCCTTTGGTCGAGAATTGGGCATTCCCTGATATTTTCCGCTCGCCGACCTGCAGATCGTTCCGCCCCGTTAGCTCTGCCTGCACGCCCAGCTTGCCAAGTGCATCAACGACCGGTGCAGTGAATTTGCGGAAATTATGAAAGGAATCGCCATCATCCTTCGTAATGAAGCTGAAATTCAAATTTCCCAAATCATGATACACGGCTCCTCCGCCGGAAAGACGACGCACGACATGAAGCCCATGCGCCTTCACATAATCCGGATTGATCTCCTCGATCGTATTCTGATTTTTGCCGATAATGATCGATGGTTCGTTGATATAAAAAAGCAGGTAGCTTTCCTCGGCGGGCAGCTCTCTGAGCGCATATTCCTCAATGGCGAGATTGATTCGCGGGTCTGTGATGCCTTCGTTATCGATAAATCGCATGACGGTTCTCCTTTGAATGTTGTATATTTAATAGATTCTTGATTTCAGTTCTATTGTACCTGAGGTGAACAACAATGACCAATGACATTCGCTATTACCGATTTCTGGATGGGATTGCTGCGTGTGCCTGGCCCAGCGAAAGAACGGATGCGCTGGGGAGCTGGCAGCTTCGCGCGTCCGAAGGCGTAACTCGGCGAGCAAACAGCGTGCTGACCAACGGTGAATTTCCGGCCAAGCCGGACTGGCTGGAGGAGATTGAACGGTATTACCGGGCGCTGGAGCTGCCGGCGATTTTTCAAGTCGGCGATGCCTCACCGGCAGGGCTGGACGTTTATTTGGAGGCGAATGGCTATCTCGTGGATACGCCTTGTGTCATTATGACCGCGGAGAGCGGGAGGTCCGCGCAACTGGCGCAAGACAAGCTGGCGCGCCGCTGCTCGGACGCTGCCGCGCCGGAAGTTCGTTTGGCCCCAAGCGCTTCGCAAGCGTGGATCAGTCGTTTCCTGCAACTTGAAGGATATGCCGAGTCTCGGCGAAACTTCTACATCAAGCTCTACGATCGGATGCCGGCGCCCAAGGCGTTCGTGCAATTGAGGCTTGGGGATCGAGTGATTGGCGTAGCGACAGTTGTCGTAGAGGGCGAATGGGCCGGCTTTTTCAATGTCGTCATCGACGAAGCGCACCGCGGGAACGGCTATGGCTACCATTTGCTCGCAGCCCTCTCATCTTGGAGTTTGGAACAGGGGGCATCCAGGCTGTATTTGCAGGTAGTCGCCGACAATAAGCCCGCGCAGAACCTTTACCGCAAGCTGGGTTTTGACACCGTATACCGGTATCACTATCGCGTGAAGCAAGTATGATCTCCTGCTCCTTGTTACATCCTAATGAAGAATTTCACAGGCGGGTCGTTCGCCTGACGGCGAACTGCTTGCCCATGCATTCAGGGATGAAAGGAGCACCACCATGACAACCGCTACACAACCCAAGCCGATGTTTCCGGCGCAGCATCAGAACCAATGCCCGGGCATCGAATCCGAGATGAATCCGCTGCCCAATTTTGAGCAAGCCAGCTACAAGCCCGCCGGGAAGCTGAAAGACAAAGTCGCTGTCATTACCGGCGGAGACAGCGGCATTGGCCGCGCCGTCGCTGTTGCGTTCGCCAAGGAAGGCGCCGATGTCATCATCGTCTACCTGAACGAGCATAACGATGCAGAGCAGACGAAGCGCCATGTGGAGCATGCAGGGCGTAAATGTGTCTCGTTATCCGGCGACATCGGTGACGAAGCGTTCTGCCAAAAAATCATTGAACAAGCCATCGGCACGTTCGGCAAGCTGGACATTCTCGTGAACAATGCCGGCGAGCAACATCCGCAAACCGATTTTACGCAGATCACCTCCGAACAGCTGGAGCGTACGTTCCGAACGAACATTTTCTCGCAATTTTATTTGACGAAAGCAGCGCTGCCGCATCTCAAAGCAGGGAGTGCCATCATTAACACCGCCTCCATCACCGCGTATCACGGGCATGAGCAGCTCGTCGACTACTCAGCGACCAAAGGCGCGATCGTCAGCTTCACCCGTTCGCTTTCCCTTCAACTCAGCCCGAAAGGCATCCGCGTCAACGGCGTAGCCCCCGGTCCGATTTGGACGCCGCTTATTCCTTCTACGTTCACGTCGGAGGAAGTGGCCGAATTCGGCTCGACGACGCCGATGAAGCGCGCGGGACAGCCGGGCGAGCTGGCGGCAAGCTACGTCTTTCTTGCCAGCGACGATTCCGCATATATGGCGGGGCAAATTTTGCATGTGAATGGTGGAACGATTGTGAACGGTTAGCGCCTTGGAAGGTGCATACGCAGTAAAGAAGCCTGGCGAAGCATTGCCAGGCTTCTTTGCGCTTCACCAGCCAAAATGAGAAAAAGCCGCCTCCGAAACGGGAATCCCCAGTTTCAAAAGCAGCTTCGTGCCATACCATTTCGTATAAGCCAACGTTTCGCGCGTATCGTGATACGGCATGAACAGCACCTCGGATCGGATCGACGACACAACAGGCTGCTGCAGCCCAATCGTTTCGGCAATATCAAGTGAACGGGCGCTGTGATAACGATGCGTCACAATAATCGAACTGACAAGTCCGTTTTCCTGCATAATTTGTTTGCTGAATAACAAGTTCTCATACGTGCTGGTCGCGCGAGGCTCCAGCAGAATCTGTTTCTCCGGCACGCCCTTCGCCACCAAATAATTGCGCATGCCTTCCGCTTCCGTCAGCTTCGACCCGTTATGGTCCAACCCTCCGGAAACGATCACATGCTTGAAGCGCCCCTGCTTGTACAAATCGACCGCCAAATCCAGACGTTCCTGCAAGCCTGGACTTGGCGTATCCTGCCGCAACGAAGCGCCAAGCACGATGCCGACGTCAACCTGATTCGGCAGCGGCTGCTGCACGCCGATTTGTACCTTCCACTGAATAAATACTGTCTCTTATACAAGCAAAATAAAAGCGCCGACCACAAGCTGGAAAAATCTCACGAATGACCGGTACAGCTTAGATGGCGCTTTTTTCTTGCCTGTCGAGACCCGTTTTCGTCTTGAAGCTGGCGCAGCAGGAGCACTTTGCTTCTTGTTTACATCCGGCTTTGCCATCTGCTCGACTACTCCTTTTCCAAAAATGCACTCACTTGCCGAAACAGCACCGGCGCATCCTCGCTCAGGCAGATCAGATGATCCCCCCGGCTGTGCCAATACAGTTCGCGCTGTCCCTTCACCTTGCTGTAAATGTAGCGGGCGCTTAGCGGATGAATCACTTGGTCGTTCTCCGACTGGGCGATCAGCGTCGGTTTATCGACAAGGCTAAGCTCCGGCTTCAAATGCCGAACCAGACGCGTAAACTGCCATGTGGCGAGCAGTGGCGTCGATTTGGCCTTATCCAGCGAAATCTTCCGCTTGTATTTCCATTCATCCCGCATCACGCTGAGCATCTTGCCCGGGCTGACATAGATGACAGCCGTATTGAGCAAGATGAGCCTGCGGACCGGAAAGCGCACAGCAAGATGCGCAGCCAGCAGACCGCCCATTGAAAAGCCCACCATATCAAAACTGCCGTGCGCCTCCGTCAACCGCTGTGCGTGCTGTTCGGCGGCACTTACCCAATCTTCCCAGCGGGATGTATGAAGCTGATGGTGCGTCTCCCCGTTCCAGGGAAGCCGCGGCACCTCACAGTGCTGTCCCTGCTCGCGCAAATGACGGGCAAGGGGCTCAACTTCGTACGGCCCGCCTGTAAAACCGTGGAACAATAGGCATGGTTGTTTCACGAAGCATCCACTCCTGTACAACTCACCATAAAATCATGTGCTGCTATAGTTTATTTTTCTTTGATGGAAATCGTGTTAATCGTTACTTTTTCTTTCGGCTTACTTGGCGAAGAATCGCCGCCATTCGGGTCGAGTTCTACCGGTGTGTCGGCGATTTTGGCAATCGTCGCCATGCTGTCATCGGTCACTTTTCCAAAAATTGTATAATTCGGCATCCGATTCAAATTCGCGCAATCGGCGCCGGAACAGATAAAGAACTGCGAGCCGTTCGTATTCGGGCCGGAGTTCGCCATTGCGACTGTGCCCGGCTCGTATTTATGCGTTGTTTTGAGCTCGTCCGCGAACTTGTAGCCCGGACCGCCACGGCCTGTCCCCGTCGGATCGCCGGTCTGCACCATGAATGTCTTGATGATGCGATGGAACGTCACGCCATTGTAGAACCCTTCTTTGGACAAGAACACAAAGTTGTTGACGGTCTTAGGCGCTTCTTTGGTGTACAGATCGATCGTGAATGTGCCTTTCGAGGTCGTGACTTCCGCTTGATACGTTTTGTTCGTATCAATGGTCATATCCGGCGCTTTGCTCCACTGCTTTTGAGCGCTGTTTGCCGCAGCCGTGGCTGCCGGCGCAGTCGATGTAGAGCCGGCAGGCGCCGTGCTTGCCGCCGCAGAGCTTGCCGGAGAAGCAGCCCCCTTCTCCGGCTTATTGCCGCAGCCGCTGACGACAAGTGTCAAAGCCAATACTGCAAGAGGAAGCAGCTCCATTGTCTTGCTTCGTTGAATAGATCGTTTCATTGCGATTAGCCTCCATGATCGTTAAAAATTAAGTGCCGCTGCGGACCGTTCCGTCCGCAGGCTTATTCGTCGGCGTCGGACTTGGCGTCGGACTCGTATTGCCGCCCGTACCGCCGCCGATGCCTACTCCCGTGCCTCCGTCGGTCCCCGTGCCGGGGCCGCCGGCACCGGCGCCTCCGCCCGCGCCAGGCTTCAGGCTCGGTGTCGGGGTTGGGCTCGTGCCAGGCACGCCGCCTTCACCAGGCTTAGGGGAGACGCCAGGGGACGGCTTGGTTCCAGGCGATGGTGACGAGCCTGGAGCGCCTGGAGACGGCGTCGGCGATACGCCGGGGGACGGCGACGTGCCGGGACTGCCGGTCGGCTGGCCCGTATCTTTCGGAACGTCGACGGTCGCGACGTTCGACTTCGGCCCCTGCGTATTCGTATCGAGTGCGAGCGGGATCACGTAGTACTGGTAAGAAGCGCCGCTTTCTACCGTAGGATCGTCGACTTCCGGCGTTGCCGACTGAATGACCATTTTGGCCTCCGCGTCGGCAGCGCCTTTGCGATACAATTGGTAGCCCATTTTATCGCCAGTCGGGCTCCAGGTAATCTTCACCGTTTTTTTCTCCGGCACATAGACGGCCGCAAGATCGGTAATCGTACCGACCGGAGGCGGTTCCGTCAAATCCGGCACATTCGCCGGCTTCACGAAGCTCGTCACCGGACGTCCTTCCAACGACTTCGACATGATCTCTTTGAAAATCGCCGAAGGTCCGCCGCTGCCCACCGTGACATAATGCTTCGAATCGACCTTGTCGAAGCCCTCCCATACCGCCGCCGTCCACTCCGGCGTATAGCCGACGAACCAGACGTCGCGGTCGTACTGCTCAATGCCTTTAATATCCAGGCCGGTGGAGCCGGTTTTGCCGGCAACGGGCCGGTTGAACTTGGCCTTCGTTCCTGTCCCGCCGTCGACGACCCCTTGAAGCAGCAAGGTCATATAATAAGCCGTGTTGGCTTTCATGACCTGCTTCTTCTCCTGCTTGTAAGCGGCGATTTCCTTGCCCCCGGCATCCGTAATTTTCAGAATCGCATGCGTCTTGTTCTGCACGCCTTGATTCGCGAAAGCGGAATACGCGCCCGCCATCTGCAGCGGCGAAGCTCCATTCGTCAAGCCGCCAAGCGCGATAGACAAGTTGCGATCCTTCTGCGGATCCAGCGGAATCCCGAGCTTTTTCGCAAAGTCCATGCCCTGCGTCACGCCCAATTGTTCCAGAAGCCAGACAGGTGCTAAATTGTACGATTTTTTCACCGCTTCGAACATCGTCACTTGCCCATGCGTAATCCGGTCGAAGTTGCGCGGCGAATACGTGCCATTGCCGAAAGAGGTCTGCGTATCGTCCAGCACCGAATACGGCGTGTAATTGCCGGTTTCGAGCGCCGGTCCATAGACCGCAATTGGCTTGAACGAGGAGCCCGGCTGACGCTGCGAGTAAATGCGGCTGAACCCTTTTTGCTGGTAATCGCGCCCGCCGATCAGCGCCATGACGCCGCCGGTCTTATTGTCCAGAATGACGGTCGAGCTCTGAATCTTTTGCCCATCGGAAGCATCCTTCTGGAAAAAACTCGGATTCGCATACGTCGTTTCCAGCACTTTCTGCGCC
>NZ_RXHU01000134.1 GCF_003955665.1 Paenibacillus whitsoniae | reverse complement strand
CTGTTCGAGGAAGACCCGACCGACGAGACCTGAAGCTTTTCGCTGTCACCCAGCAGCTTTGAGTAGCCTTTTCAGTGCCAGTGGCGGAGAGTGGGGGAAACTTTCAGAACTTTTTTGAAGACGAAAGTTTTTTGAGGGAGAGGAGATTGAAAAAAAGGGGCTGGAGAAAAAAATTCCCTCTTCTCCCCCCCTCTGCCCCACTAAACCGCAAGTGATCACAGAACGGGAAGCCGAACGCCGCAGGTCCTCTGCCGCCCTCGCTCTCGAAGGTGATGTCCGCCAAACAGCAAGGGGGACTTGCAATCTCCCGGGCCTGTCACGGGCTCCAGAGACATGATTGTGCGGACCGAGAGGCAGATTTGGTGACGCAGATTTAGAAGGGAGTTAAGATCATGAAAATACATCAACTTATTTTAAACCTTGCAGATCGCAGTCGTTTCACAGATACAGAACATGACTGCGTTCCGGGTTACGAAACTTACTGCACGACACTACTGTCGGAAGAGTTTTCATCGCCATGAAAAAAGCGATTATCAACCTGGCCGCCGCTGTAGCCCAGCTCGTTCTTGAAATCATTGAGCATCAGAAAAAGAAGTAGCAGGATAAAAACGGAGGGATACGCCCATGACTGAAACTGAGAACTCTACCTCTCAAGCAAGCCTCGCGTTTGACCTGCTTGCCGACATGATTTTAGACTTCCTCGCCATGCAGGAACGCCGCCGCGCTCCACAACAGGTACGCGATGCTGTGTTCCTCCTGATGGAGTTTGCTGATGAGCAGGACATGGAACTTGAATTGACCGCAATGCTGCTAGGAAGCAATGATTTCCGGCAGATTGCGTAGCTCGACCGAAGGAGATGTATTATGGACACTCTTTTCGCTGCCCTGTATGTCAGGGTGAGTACCGAAGAACAAGCCAGAGATGGCTTGAGCATTGACGCTCAGACGGAGGATCTTCAGGATTACTGCACGTCTAACGGTATTCGTGTATACCGCACTTATGTAGATGCCGGGATAAGTGGCGCATCCTTAAACCGTCCGGAACTGCAATGGCTTCTGGATGATGCCCAAAACGGGAAGTTTCAAAAGGTCATCATTTGGCGGCTAAGCCGCCTTTCCCGCTCCCAGACTGATTTGCTCACTGTAGTAAACATGCTAAAGAGCAACAACATAACGCTTCACAGCCTGACCGAGCAGCTTGACGCAACGACACCGCACGGCTTTTTCTCACTTCAAATGATGGGTGCCGCAGCTCAGTTTGAGCGGGAGCAAATTTCTGAAAACGTAAAGCTTGGTTCGCTTCACCGTGTCAGACAAGGCAAATGGAATTGCGGCAATAATGTTCTCGGCTATCGCTGGCTGCAAGGCACTGACTCCAATGAGGGCAGAACCGAAATTGTGCCGGAAGAGGCGGAGTTGGTTCGATATATTTTTGAACGATATGCTACGGGTCAACACGGATATAAGGCTATTACAAATCTTTTGAACAAACAAGGTTATCGAACGAAAAAGGGCCTTCTCTTTACCATCAGCAGCGTACGAAATATACTGACAAACCGGAATTATATCGGCAAAATTCGGTTCAATGTTACCGAGAATCGTCGAACAAAGGGCTCCGTCCCCGTGGAATGGGTGGATGGAGAACAGGAGCCCATTCTCACATTCAAGTTGTGGGAACAGGCTCAAGCAGTTCTTGCCAGAAACTCACGGACTCCTGTTCGGCTCGTCAGCAGAAATTATCCATTGACTGGGCTGTTGAAGTGCCCTCAGTGTGGCGGCAGCATGGTTGCTTGCCACACGAAAGCCATTCGAAAAAATGGCAGTGTAAAACGAAACCATTACTATGTTTGCGGCAGATTCACTAATTCAGGCGCTGCCGCCTGCCGTACAAACGCAATACGCGCCGATGATGCAGAGATGTGGGTCTTTGACCAGATGCAGCGGCTTCTGTGTTCCCCGTTCGCGTTGCAGGAAATTTCGCTTGCAATTGGCCGGAAACAGGATACGACCAGGATACCGCTATTGGAGAAGCTGGATAGCCTTAAATACGAGCAGGAAAGGCTGCTTGCAGAACAATCCAACCTTTTTCAGGCGTACGAAAGCAGCCGAATTACACGGGAAGAGTTAGCCCAGCGGCTGACCACAATAAAAACAAGAAACATCGAACTGGCTGAAGAAATGCATCATACTGAGAGACGCATAAAGCTGAAACCTGTAGAAACGGTGTCAATATCAAAGATCCGTGCTGCGCTGGAGCAAATAAGCGCTGTTTTTAAAGCAGATTCACAAGAAAGGCTGAAACAGGTACTGAGCCTGTTCATCGAGAAAATCTCCCTGCCTCTGGACCGCTGCATGACGAAGGCAATCCTGCACGGTACTGACGCGCTATACCATCTAACAATAAATGAAAACTGGGAGGACGTTCAACATGGATAACTTAAAAGGAAAAGTCGCTTTGTACATTCGCACCGTAACCGCCGATTCTTCGCAAGCCGAAAAGCATCTAAATGTTCTTCTGGCAGAGTGCGCCCAAACCGGAAGAGGAAAGGCGCAGGTTTACATGGACCTAGGCCACAGCGGCAATTCTACGGAGCGCCCAGCCCTGCGGCGGCTTCTGAAAGAGTCAGCAGCCGGTGATTTTAGTCAGGTGATGGTATTCAACCTAAGCAGCATAAGCCGCGATACCGTTGAATTGCTGGCAACAATACAGTATCTCACCCAGAAAGGCATTGGTGTAATTTCCGTATCCGAACAGCTTGACTCGACCACACCAATGGGCAAATTCGTTCTTTCCATGTTTGAAAACATACTGAGCCTTACTGGGGATGGAACGACCTTAGATGGGACATCGAAATCTATTGATGCAACGACTCCGAAGGGAAAGCTAGCCGTCTCCTTACTTGAAGCATTCCAGCAAATTGAAGGCGACGTTATTGCATGGAACGAAAGAGGTGGGCTGTGGCATGAGTAAAGCGCCCCCTTTACTCGTAGCCCTCTACGTTCGGGTCAGCACGGAAGAGCAGGCAGAGCACGGCTATTCGATTGATGCACAGTTAGACAAATTGCGCAGTTACTGCCAAATTTTTGGTATGACTGTCTTCAAGGAGTACGTAGATCGAGGCATCAGCGGAAAAAGCATAGAGAAACGCTTCGAATTGCAACAAATGCTGAGGGATGCCAAATCGGGATTGTTTAATCTTGTTCTTGTCTGGAGGCTTAACCGTCTTGCGCGCAATACTCTCGACCTTTTACAGATCGTTGAAGACTTGCGGAAGTTAAACGTCGATTTTCGCTCTTTTTCTGAAAACTTTGATACATCCACACCCGCGGGGAAATTTGGGTTATCAATGTTAGGTTCCGTTGGTGAGCTGGAACGTGACACAATCGTTGAGAACGTCAAGATGGGGCTGAAATATCGTGCAAAAACAGGCAGGCATAATGGAAAAGTACCGCTGGGCTACAAGATTACAGACCTGGGAAGCAACGGCCCACATAAGCGTATAACCCAAGTCGAAATCGTTCCGGCAGAAGCCGTGATCGTAAAAAGAATCTTTGAACGGTTTGCATCCGGTCAGGGATACCGCTCCATCGCCAATCAGTTGAATCAAGACGGGTATACGACAAAACCCGGAAAAGCTTTCTCGATCTGCTCGGTCAAAGATATTCTAGACAATCCGTTTTACGTTGGAAAAATACGCTACAGTCGTTATGAAAATTGGAGCGATAAACGACGCAAAGGAAAGAGTGCTGCACCGATTATCGCGAACGGAGTGCACCCGCCAATCATATCCGAGGAGCTCTGGAACAAAGTTCTTATGCTCCGGGAAAAGCGGTCGGTTGTCTCTATTAAGAAATTTAGCGGGGAATACTTGCTTACGGGTCTTATAAAATGCCCTCAGTGCGGTGCATCCATGACGGCAAGCTGCACAAAGAACAAGCTCAAGGACGGCAGTACCATCACCCGCATGTACTACTCTTGCAGCCGCTTTCGAAGCATGGGGAGCTCCGTCTGCAGCGCCAACAGCGTTCGCAAGCTGGAAGCGGAGCAATATCTGATCGACCGCCTGCAAGAAGTATTATCCAAGCCGCACATCCTGAGAGCCATTGTAAAGAGCATCAACGACCGGCAAGCAAACCGGACCGGGCCTCTAAAAGAAGAACTCGACTCCATTCAGTCTCGGCTGGAGCAGTTAGAAGAAAGAAAACGCAAATACTTCGATCTGTACGAATTTGACGAATTCGATCGAGAACTCTTTTCCGGCAGAATTGGTGAGCTTGATGCCGAGCGGGACCGTCTCTCCTCCCGCAGGTCCGAAATTGAGTCCGAGTTGCACTGCAACAACACCCAGACTGTAAATTACGAAATAGTCCGGTCACTGGTGGCTCGTTTCGAGGCTCTCCTGCAAAAATCATCCTTTGAGCAGCGAAAAACGCTGCTTCATCTTATTGTCAGCAAGATTACGCTAAACGAAAAGCGCCAGGTTGATAAAATCGAACTTATCTTCGATGAAACGACCCAACACCATTTTTTAAGCGCAGCCCCTTCTGCCCTCGCGGCGGAAGGGGCTTTTCCGTTTGACGGAAAGGCTCCCGAGCTACAACAACGTTTGACAATCACCATTTGAACAGGCGGAAAATTACAGAAAGAAGGGCGAAAGCATCTTCTTGCGCCTTCGCCCCTTCTCTACAGATATTCTTTGGAGGTACACAAAATGAATGGATTCTACGACCTGTCTTCACTCAAAGGCCTTCTTGCCGACACTCTGCGCGAGAAGCCCTGCGGCTACGTCATTGAAGAGATTTTCGCCCGCTTCCCCTCGGTTCCCGAACTGCTTGACGCGACCGAGCAGGAGCTGACCGGCATCAAGGGCGTCGGCAAGGCAAAGGCGCGGCAGATCGTCTCCGCCGTGCAATTGGCAAAAATGCTGACCGTGCGGCCAGCCAAGCCCTGCGTCATTCGTAGCCCGCAGGATGTCTGGCAACTGCTTGCTCCCGAAATAGCCTTCTTACAAAAGGAGCACTTCGTTTGCCTGTTCCTAAGCATCAAGAATCACGTTATCGCAAAGGAGACGGTTTCGATCGGTAGCCTGAACGCGGCCATTGTGCATCCTCGCGAAGTATTTCGAGCGGCGATCAAGCGGTCCGCTGCCTCCGTCGTCTGTGTCCACAACCATCCGAGCGGCGACCCGACGCCTTCAACGGAAGACGTCCAACTCACGGAGCGTCTGGCCGAAGCAGGAATCATTGTCGGAATCGAAGTTCTCGACCATATCATTGTAGGCCATGACCGGTATTGCAGCTTGAAGGAACAGGGTCTCTTATAATTCCTATAAGTCACAAATAGAATGTCCTATCATTAACAATTTTCCAAATAAACGAAGGAATAGTCTCTCTCTCGTTTCAATCGTGGTGAGATGTACTTTTCCCTTTGATGAAAAACACTCTAGTAGCTAATTAAATACTACATACTATTGGAATAATTCTTTCACCCACTTCATTACTGTCGGGAATTGTCCAGCTATCGCTGTCACAGTAACTTTTTCACCCAAACCCTCCATAAGAGAACGAAAGCGAGACTTTACTTTAACAGGATCAGGATTAGGATTAGTGATTTGTTTTTCTAGGATTCTCAGGTCTGATTCAAGAACCTCTTTCTCGTCCACATCCAAATTAAGAGTTGGTAAAACCCCTTTAATTTTTAAAACAAATTCAATCAATTCATTTAAAGGAAGTGCATCATGATGTTGCATGGATTGTATACTGTTTATACCAATCTGGGACCCAGGAGAGTTGATGTTATTTATTGTGTTATTTACAATACTTCCCACGGTCGAAGAAACGTCAGCTTCAATAGAACCTCTTTCTGCTGCCTTGATTCCCTTATGTGTAATCCCGATAGTTCCATCTAATGTCATCAACTTTAATATATCTTCGCCTCTTAAATATTCAACAATTCTGTTAGTATCTACTTTGGACAATCCTAGCCTAGCACCAACTTCATGCATATTTACAAAAATATTTTGTGCTCCCTTAACGATATCGTATACTTCCATAAAGTAATTTTCCCTCATTTGCTTCATTTCCACCAAACGAACTCTCCCCTCTTTCTCAATTGAAAGCCATTTCTCCACATACTCATAGGCTACCCGTGTTACGGTGATCGTACATGGTAGAGCCCCATAGTAGCCCCAAATGTAACCAACGCTTACCAAGTCGTTAAGCCTGTCACCCATTCCCGCACTTGGGCAGTAAAGTAAAGGATAATCTTGCGTTTGCAAAGCTAACCTACCTTCGTCATTAGCAGCCAGTGTAATATTTAAAATAGAGAGGTAGAACGCGTCGACGAGTTTTGGAAAAGCTTCCTCCAATTGTTTCAATGTCTTCTGTGTCGCATCTGAAAGTGTATTAGCTGTAACAATAAATACAGGTTCTTCACCTAGCAAGGTTCTTCTTTTAATATACGAAGCATGTTTATAAGCCCCTTCTACGGGCGTATACTCTTCTTCCCCTCTAAAATTCATTGATGCAGGATGAGAGATTATATAACTGCCGCATACAGGACATTCCACCTCAAAGTTTATACTTTTGTAACGGGTGCCCTCTGCCCAATTTTTGCACAGGAAACATCTCACTAGTCTCACTCCACTTTTACTAATTCTCCCATTCGTATTATATCATCAAATTTCAAAATCAAACATAAGACGTTTTAAGAAGACGGAGCCCCAAAGACTTGCAAATCCATCACACTCGCACGAACCCGCCTGCACAGCGATCTTCCCCCGAGGCAGCCCAACCCCTACCCCAGTCCTCGGAGGCACGTTTCCGCGCCCAGCAAGTGGTTAATGCCAAAAATTTCGCCTCACTTATGGTACGGTTCCCCCCGATTTATCCGCATCGCGCGATAAATCTGCTCCACCAGCACCAGCCGCATTAGCTGGTGCGGCAGCGTCATGCGGCCAAAGCTCAGCTGCATGTCCGCACGGCTCAGCAGCTCGCTGGACAGGCCCAGCGAGCCTCCGATCACGAAGGCCACCTGGCTCCGCCCGTAGGTGGCCAACTTATCGAGCGAGCTCGCCAGCTGCTCGCTCGTCCACATCTCGCCGTCGATGGCCAGCGCCACGACGTACACATCCGAGGCGAGCTTGGCCAACAGCCGCTCGCCCTCCTTCACGCGCACCTGCTGTTCCTCAGCAGGGCTCATGTTCTCCGGTGCCTTCTCATCCGGCACCTCAATCAGCTGCATCTTGGCATACGAGCCAAGACGCTTCATATACTCCGCGATCCCGTCCACGAGATAGCGCTCCTTCAACTTCCCAACGGCCAAAATCTGAATCTGCATGGCAGCCCCCTCTTTTCTCTTTTGCTTTTAGCTTCTCAACTTTGCTTTCAATCTTCCCGCACATCGCCCCGTTCTGCGCTCTTCATCCTCGCTTCCACTCTTCCCGGCACTCCGCCGCCGGCGCACCTTTCATCTCTACCTTCACTCTTCCCGCGTTCACCTTACTCGTTGTCCTTCCCCGCGTTTCTCTAACAGACACCCATGTCCATTTGCAGGCCTTTTCCCTGATTTTGCCCACACAACGGACAATAACGGCCATTAGGCCCGTAAAATCTCGCCAATCGAGCGATTTCACGTTTCAACGGTCATCCATGACCCGTATTACCCGCAAATCCCTCCTACGACGGCCCTAACGGTCATGAATGTCCCTCGCATAACCAACGTGTCCCTCTCGACCACAATGCAATTCTCCCCCGCTCCAACAAAAAAAGAAGGCCTCCGCCTTCTTTCCGCTCCCGCTTCATGCTCGCCTTTTACCGCAGAGGGCCATTCTTTCCACTCCCGCTTCACGCTCATCTCTTGCCGCAGGGGAAGCCTTCTTTCCCGCCCCTCACACCACCAAAAACCGTGCCGCAGCCTCGCAATGCTCGCAATGCGTCGGCGGCGCCCAATGGGCAAATTGGGTTTTCTGCAAGTCGACGATGTCCGGCGCTTCCTCATATTCGTCGACGAACTCATCTATCGCAATTTCCACATGATCTTTACACACACATTGCATGGGATACCCTCTCATCTCATAGTTCGTCTATTCATCTCACGTCGTTTTTGCCATCTCTCATCGCTCGTCTATTCATCGTCATTCGCTAACGATCTCTCATAATTCGTCTATCTTGCCTCTCACTTGTTCGTCCGTTCACACTCGTCATTCGCTCAGTCATCTCACATTTGTTCGCGGTTGATCTCTCGCTGTTCGCCATTCGTCTCTCGCTGTTCGCCGTTCCTCTCCCGCTGTCGCCTACTGCTCCGGCGCCTCCACCAGTGTCAGCGTGGCCGTCATCTTCTTGCCGCCGCGGTAGTATGTCACGGTGATTTTATCGCCGATTTTCTTCTCGTTGTACAAGTATTTGCGCAGCGTGATCGTACTGTCGATTTTGCGGTCGTCGAGCTGCACGATGACGTCCTGCGCTTTCAGCCCGGCGTCCTTGGCAGGGCCCGAGACGTCGAAGACGATAACTCCAGTTTTCACATCTGCAGGGAGCTTTAATACATCAGTGCCTTTAAAAGCTTGCAGCTCCTGCGTCGTCACCCCGATCAACGGGCGTTTCACCTTGTGATCCTTGATCAACGCGTCCAGCACCGGCAGCGCGCTGTTAATCGGAATCGCGAAGCCGAGTCCTTCCACGCCGGTATCGGCGATTTTCATCGAGTTGATGCCGATGACTTTGCCTTCAATATTGACCAGCGGTCCGCCGCTGTTCCCTTGGTTAATGGCCGCGTCCGTCTGGATGACGTCCATTTCCCAGTCATAGTCGGCGCTGTCGCGGGTCAGCGAGACCGGAATCGTGCGCTTCGGCGAAGACACGATGCCCTGCGTCACCGTCGGCGAGAAGCCGAGACCGAGCGGATTGCCCACGGCAATCGCGAGCTCGCCGGCGCGCAGCTTGTCGGAGTCGCCGAACTCTGCGAGCACCTTAATATCTTTGCCGTCGGTCTCCAGCACGGCCAGATCGGTCACGCGGTCGCGCCCAACGAGCGTGGCCTTCCGATGTTCCCCTTGAAAGTTGACAATTTCAAATTCGTTCCCATTCTCGACGACGTGGCTGTTCGTCACGATGCGCACTTTGTCGCCGCTGCGAGCGAACATGACGCCGGAGCCGATGCCCATGCCGGTCTCTTGGCCGGCGTCATCCTTTTTCGCAGTGATCACGCTGACGACCGCCGGTTTGATTTTATCTGTTGCCGCCACAACGGTATCACTGATGTTCATCTGCTGCACATCCGCCTTGCCGATCGCCGCCACCGCAGGGCCCTCAGCGTGATTCCCGCTTCCTCCGAACGCATGCACAATCCCGACCACAGCGAGCATCCCCAGCGCACCCACGACGCCCGCTGCAAGCGCTACATAGCGTTTACGGCCCGTTATCTTTTCAAAGGCTCCTGCTGCCGTCGGACGCTTAGGACTCCACACCGGTTCGCGTTTCCGGGAGGTTTTCGTGGAATAAAAATCATCATCGAACAAACTCATACCGCGCCCTCCTCTCGCCCCTTGCCGCACATCATGATATAATCAGCCGCTTCTCCGGCATATTTCCGTACCAAATTACAAATAATAGGAATGTTTCCAAACTCTCTTGCCTACAATAATAGTAAACCAAATCTCCTAACGAATTGCTAGGGGGATTTGCAACGAATTCGGCTTCGGCCCCATTTCCCATATCAAAGGAGACCTGCCTTATGAACCGCATCTATTCGCATTTAGATGAAATCAATATCATCGGGAAACTCGCCGACCTCAAAGACAGCCACTACAACCAGTCTCTCGTTCTATCGTCTCTCATTCAAGTTCTCATAGAAAAAGGCGTCATTACCGCCCAAGACTTGCAGCTCAAATCCAAAGAGCTTGACGCCGCACTTACTCCGAATCCGAATCGGACTGGAGCACATCCCATTTCGTAGAACGGTCAAAATACGTATCCCTCAACCGCAGTTGTGTGGCCTCTGGAGCACGCTCTTGTACGATGTTATTCACCGTCAGCCTGGCTAAGTCCATCAAATTATGGTCCCGGCTCAAATGCGCCATATACACGGATCTGGTCTTGCTCGTCATCACATCGCAGAGCGCCTCTCCGGCCGTCTCATTGGATAAATGCCCTTTATCGCCGAGAATCCGGCGCTTGATGCTCCACGGATAATGGCCCACGCGCAGCATGTCCACATCGTGGTTCGTTTCCAGCACGAGCGCATCGGAATCGGTGATTTTCTCCTTCACCTTTTCGCTCATGTAGCCCAGATCCGTCACCACGCTTAGCTTCTGCTCGCCCTCATAAAAGCAGTAGCCGACAGGCTCCGCCGCATCGTGCGAAATCCCGAACGATTCGACGCGCATCGCGCCAAACTCCAGCATGCCGCCGGTCTCCAGCACCCGCTTATTCTCATCGGCAATCTCCCCGATTTGACGGTTCAGCTCTTCCCACGTTTTCTCATTCGCGTAGATCGGCAGATTGTACTTGCGCGCCAGCGGACCCAGCCCCTTGATATGATCGGAATGCTCGTGCGTCACCACAATCGCATCCAGACTGCTCGGCGCAAGATCCCGCTCCTTCATCAGCTGCTCCATGCGTTTGGCGCTGAAGCCGACATCGATGAGGATTTTGGCCTCCCCGTTGTCCACCACCGTCGCATTGCCCGTCGAACCGCTCGATAACACCGTAAATCGTATGCCCATACTCCCTGCTCCTCTATCCCTGCATATGTGCTGATCTATCCCTTACTTATGTTCGCTCATCAAAGTTACTCCGCTCGCCATCAGCGGTTTCCCAGCCTCATTCACCGTGCCAAAAGGCAGCAAGTCCCCGCCCTTCTGCGGCGACTCCACCGCACCATTAAACGCTTGCAGATAATAAATGTCCCCATTATCGATCGTGATTCGCCAATGCGGATACATCGGCTGCGTTTGGGAATTATACGGCTGCCCATGGTAACCTAATCGGACTTCCGTAATGATCGAGCCGTTGCTCAAATAGTTATCCACGAGACTGCGTACCGCAAGCTGCGCGGAGATCAGCTTCTGCTCGGTCTGTTCCACCTCTGATTCTACTTCAACGTACGCTTGACGGTAACTGGTAATTTCTCCGTTCTTCTCATTCAACACCAATTGCACATCAAAAAGCGGGTACTTCCCATACTGCTGCGTAAACACGTAGACACCGCTGCTGCTCATCCTCGAATCCAGCTGGTACAAGCTGAAATTCGGAATCTCCGATTGCGTCTGGACTTCCTTGCTCGCGCCTTTGCCCAGCAAACTGCCCATCGTGAACGGCGTCTTCAGCTTCTTCTCTTCGTCCAGCTTCAGACTGTCGTCATACTTGACCGTAATCACCTTCAGCTTGGGAGAATCGGTCGGCAGTTCATCCGTGAGACGAATGTTTTTGCTCAGCAGCGCGCGGTTCAGCTCCTCCACCGTTCCCGACGTATCCGACGAAATTTCCGTCTGATTGGAGCGGTTGGTCGTCCACAGCTGAAAGCCAAGAATCAGATTCAATAGTAAAAAAGAAGCGATCAAAATCGATTTCGCCCTGCTCCAATTCATGTGTCCGCCAACCTCCTCGCAGCTCCTTTAATCCATAAAATCGTACGAACCGTCCCGCAGCTCCAAGGCCCACGTGCTCGTCAGTGTAATGCTTTTTTCACCAATATTCGGCCGATATGCCGGGAAAATCGAGACAATCGACGACCGCTTCGCATAGTTTTGCAGCCGTTCTTCCAGGACATCGCCCGAGATCAGCTCGCCGTCCTTGCGCGAGGCGCCCTTGAGATCCGGAATGATCATCGAGCGCTCGAAGCCCGACACCACGCCCTTCTGCACTTGAATGTTCAACGTGCCGAAGCCGTCCGCCTGGGCCGTCACAATCGGCAGCGACTCAAAATACTGCCGAAAAGCAAACGTCTGATTATCCATCAGCTGCCGCTGCGGCGTATGGGAAAGCATATATTTCCCGTCCCAGCCGATGTGCTGGTTAATGAACTTGATGCCGAGCATGAGATCGTCCAGCACTTCCGTTTTGCTTGCGGCCGGGGCCACCGGGTCCGAATACGTAATCCATCGCAGATCCCGATTGAGTTGGAACCCTCGCTTGCTGTCCGTGTAAATCTCCGAGCCATCCCGCTCGCGCAGGTACCGCGTAATACCCGGATCGACGAATAAGCTCTGCTTCAGCTCATCCGCTGTCAGCAGCGTATACGGGATTGTATAGCTCGGCAGCGAAAGCGGTTTGATCGGCAAATAGTAATCGCCGCTGTTCGTCGTTTTATACAAATTCGTCGGCTCCCCATAGGCGGAGAAATTCTCGACGTCCTTGCTCGTAAAGTCAGCGCTAATCACTTCGTACCCAACGCCTGGGGAATCCGTGAAAAAGAACGCCCTGACTTCATCATTCGTCCCTTTGGAATAAATCCAGATGCGCGTAATTTTATCATTGTCAACCGGAATGTCACCCTCGATGCGGAACAGCTGCTGCAAGATGGTAAAAGGAATGCCGTCCCGAAATCGAATCTCCACGCCCAGCTGCTTCGTCCGGACTTCCTCCCAGTTCACGTTGACGAGGTACATCGACGTTTTGCGGAAACCTTTGAAGCTACGCTGCTTGATATTATCTAACACTCTTGTGTAATAAAAGTTGTTCGGATACAGCACCGAATGCTGCTGATTGCCCAGATGAAGGATGATCTGGTCCGGGAACAGCATGTCCTGCAGCTCCATTTGCTTGCCTAGCGTCTCCGTCTGCACATAGTTGCTCTGCTGGATCGGTTCAATCTTGGGCGGGCTGTACGAGGACAGCAGAAAGCTCTGATACAGGCTGGTTCCGATCAGCACGACTAGCAGGATGGATTTTAAACTTTCAATCATAGCTCATCCTCCGCCTCTTGCTGGATCGGCAGCGTGAACGTCACACGGGTGCCTTGTCCCAGCTCAGATTCCAAACTGATCGTCCCGCCGTGCGCTTTGACTATTTCCCGGGCAATGGACAGGCCTAGGCCCGTACCACCCATGTTGCGGGAACGCGCTTTATCGACGCGGTAAAAACGGTCAAAAATCCGGGATAAATCCTTCTTCGGTATGCCGATCCCGTTATCCTGAACGGAAATGGCGAGCAGATCCCGCTCCAGCTTGTAAGCCCTTAACTGAATTGTGCCCTCGTCGCCGGTATATTTAATCGCATTAGATACCAGGTTGTCCAAGACCTGATCAATCTTGTCGCGGTCCAGCAGCAGGTTCGTCACGCCCGGCTCCACCTGGATGCCGATGTGGATTTTTCGCTGCTGCAGCTGGAAAGAGAAGCGATCCGCAACCTCCTCCAGCATCTCGTTCACCTCAGTCGATGACTTGCTCATCATCGACTGCTTGGAGTCGAGCCGCGAGAGATGCAGCAGATCCGTCACCAGACGGATCATTCGCTCCGTCTCGCTGCGCGTCACCGAGATGAAGCGCGAAGCGAGCTGCGGCTCCTCGATCGCCCCGTCGTCGAGCGCTTCGAGATAGCTCTTGATCGTCGTCAGCGGCGTGCGCAGCTCGTGCGACACATTCGCGACGAACTCGCGCCGCGCTTGCTCCAGCTTCTCCTGATCCGTGACGTCCTGCAGCACCGCGATGATGCCGCTCTCCCCCTCGCCGCGGCGATGGATCGGCGTGAACGTAATGCGCACCGACAGACGATCGTCGTCATCGTCGGGCAGCGCAATGTCCAGCAGCGTCGTCTTGACTTCATTCTCCGTGAAC
>NZ_RXHU01000133.1 GCF_003955665.1 Paenibacillus whitsoniae | reverse complement strand
GTTTTTGCAGGTACTGGTAAGGTTAGGCGCCTATCTACACTGTTGTACCAGCGATGGTTGGCATGCGCTTGCTTCAACTGGGAGCCAGATCGACGAAATCAGGACAATTTTCCCCTGATGATTAATGAAGCCCAGCCTAAGCCTGCTTTGCCCCTGACATTTTTACCGGCGGAGTATCGACAGCTTTAAGACCATACCTGCGGTTCAGCAGGAAGCCAAACAATGAGGCAAGGGATTGTTGGAACAACATCCCGAGAATGACGGGAATCGCGACCGGCGGCGGAAAATACGCTACGGCAAGCACCGCACCAGCACTAATGTTGCGCATGCCGCCATTGAAGGTCAGTGCAACGATGGTGCCCTGATCCCAGCCAAAAAGCTTGGCGACGAGCCAACCAATCATGTAGCCGAGCGAAGCGATGATGAGGACTAAGCCTGCCAGGCCGAGCAAATGCATGTCAAAATCGCGCAAATACGGTGCGATGACGGAGCTGTTGATGGCGACGACGATGCCCATGAACAGCTTGGAGAAGGGGCCGAGCCTGCCGCTCCACGTTTCTTTGATGCGCCCGCGCGTCCATTGGTTAAGCAGCATGCCAATCAAAGAAGGCACAACGATCATGAAGAACAGTCCCTTCATCATGGACAGCGTATCGAGCTGCACCCTGGTGCCGACCAGCAACGACAGCGTATAAGGGACGACAAAAGGCGAAAGAATCGTATCCATAAGAATGATGGACAGTGTCAGCACAATATTGCCGCGGTAAATCGCGACCCAGACGAAGCTGGTAATCCCCGTCGGGATGGCGGAAGCGAGAATCAGGCCGGTGATTGTCAAAGGTTCGTGGCCGTAGACGGCGTGCCCGAGACCTAGCGCCACGAGCGGCATGCCGACATGAAGAATAAGCAGCGTCGTAATGAGCGGCAGCGGCTGCACAATTACTTTGACAAATTCTCTGAAGCTGGAGGAGATGCTCCCGGAGAACGTCATAAACGCAAACAGCCACGGAGACAGAAACGTAAATCCGGACAAATGACTGCCGAGCAGGACGCCGATGAGAACAGAGATGGGGGTGATGAGCGGCATGATTTTTTCCAATTGTCGATTGAGCGCTGGGAGCATCTTGATGTTCATCCTCTCGTGTGCACGTGTGCATGCGTGTAAAAAGTGCAAGACTACTTCACTTGACCGATGGACAAGCTGACTTTGTAATTGCCGAAAGCAAGCAACTCGTCGAGTAAAACGTTTAAATCGGTAGACGCGGCGAGCCTGACGCGCAGCCAGTAACAGCCCTCGCCGCTGACTCGGTGCGCTTCCTGCACAGGCTCGCTGCCTGCGATATATGCAAGAAAAGCGCTATGCGCACTGTTCGAGTTCACGAACACAACAATAAACGCGTGGACGGGCAGCCCGAGCTTATCCGGATCCCAGTTGACGGTATAGCCGCGAATGACGCCAAGGTCTTCCAACCTTCGTACACGGGCGCCGACAGCTTGACCGGTCAGATGGACCTGCTGGCCTATCTTTTTGAAGGACTGTTTGGCGTCCTGCAGCAGGCATCGGAGTATGCGGTAATCGATGTCGTCAAAAAGCGGAGTCTGCATCGCCCGATATTTCCTTTCACGGTGAAAATGAAATTGCCGAAATCGTTTCAAGCGGCTCTGTGAAGAACCACCTGTGTATTTTATCATTGTAACAGAACCATACGAGGAAGATAAGAGGTGGAGAACCATGAAAATTCAGTTAATCCGACATGCAACGCTCCTGATTACCTATGCAGGCGTTCGTTTCTTAATCGATCCGATGTTCAGCGGCCAGGAGGAAAATCCACCGATCCCGAATACGGCGAATGACCGGCGGAACCCGCTGGTGCCTCTCCCGGCAGCGGTGTCGCCGAACACGTATGCCCAACCGGATGTGCTCGTGGTAACGCACCTTCATCGTGACCATTGGGACAGCGCTGCGGCTGCCGCCATTCCTAAGGCCACGCCGGTACTCTGCCAGCCCGGAGATGAAGCGGCGTTTCAGGAGGCGGGCTTCACCTCTGTGACGGCCGTTAACGCCTGCATCTCCGTACACGGAGTGACGCTAACCCGGACCTCCGGACAGCACGGTACCGGCGAGATCGGCCGGATGATGGGGAGGGTGTCCGGCTTCGTTTTTCAAGCGGAAGGAGAACCGACTGTGTATCTCGCCGGCGATACGATTTGGTGCGACGATGTGAAGGAGGCGATCGCGATTCATAAGCCGGAGTGGGCGATCCTGAATGCCGGCGGAGCGCGGTTCACGACAGGAGATCCGATTACGATGGATGCGGACGATATGATCCAGGTGTGCCGTTTCGCGCCGCAGCTAATGCTTGTGGCCGTGCACATGGACGCGATCAACCATTGCCATGTAACGCGGGCCGACTTGCGGGAGCGGCTTGCGCGCGAAGGGCTGTTGGAGCAGGTGATGATACCGGAGGATGGGGAGAAGGTCGCAGGGTAGGCGTGGTTGTAGAAGAGAGATTGAACCTGCACGTGGTAAGGGCCGGAGCAGGTCGTGATGCCTGCCTGAGGAGGGCGGGAAGACAACAGGTTAGGTGATGTTTGGAAATACATGTTCCCAAAGCGCGTTCCCTCGTGCTATGATAGGAAATAACTGCATACGAGTGTTTCCCTAGGGGCGCCGAAAGGCTGAGACAGTGCAACTGAACCCTTTGAACCTGAACTGGGTCATACCAGCGGAGGAAAGTGGAGCGAATTTCAAGCTGATTGCTTATTTCTAATATTACAGCGGCAGCGTTGCGACCACTTTTCTACGGAGAAGTGGTTTTTTTGCGTTCATTGCGAGGCTAATCAGAGGAAACGCAAGCTGTAACGGTTGCCAGCGCGGCTATTTGATGGAAATAGCGACAGAGCAGCCTGCAACGGTTGCGGTAGAGCTTATTTCTGCGAAAAGGGCATGATTTCAGTGGTTTTTGGGCAAATAAGCGCCGTGGCGACCATTAGAGTTGAAATGGTTGCATTTTAGGGCGAATAGGCGTTGTGGCAACCGTTAGCGATACCAGGCAAAAAGGAGGCGGAGACCATGGCAGGCAAGGAACTGCATGTCATAACGAATGGCAAATGTACCTGGACGGAGATCGGTCAGACGGCGGTGCAAATTCACCCGTTCGTCACGGCTATCCATATCCGGGAAAAAGCCAAATCGCCCGATGAGGTTTTCATCGGTGTGCAGCATCTGTTGGCGCTCGGCGTGCCGGCCGTCAAGCTGTACGTCAACGGCTTGCCTGCCGTGGCGGAAGCGCTGCGACTCGGCGGGCTTCATCTGCCGGGCAGCTCGCCTCCGAGCCAGGAGATGGCACGCACAGTCGTGCTCCGCATCGGCTTCTCCGTGCACAGCGCCGAAGAAGCGGCTTTGCGGGAGGCGGAGGGGGCGGATTATGTGCTGTTCGGACACATTTATGAGACGGCTTCCAAGCCCGGGCTGGCGGCGCGAGGGCTGGAGAAGCTCGCTGAAACCGGCGCACGTGTGCGCATCCCGGTGCTCGCCATCGGCGGCATGACGCCTAGCCGCGTTCCGGAAGTGCTGGCCACCGGTGCTGCCGGCATCGCCGTCATGAGTGGCATCTGGGAGGCGGAAGACCCGCTGGCGACAATCCAAACTTTTCATCAAGCGCTTGAACATAAAGGAGTGATGCCGTAATGGGCAGCAAAATCACAGATGTTCTCATCGTGGGCGGAGGGGTAATCGGCGCATCGATTGCGTATTATTTGGCGAAAAAAGGAGCGGCCGTCACCCTCCTCGATCGCGGCCGACTCGGCACAGAGGCGTCGTCGGCCGCAGCCGGCATGCTCGGCGCACAGTCCGAGATGGAAGACGACGGCGCGCTGTTTCAGTGGGCGCGCCGCAGCAGAAGCATGTTCCCCGCGCTTAGCGAGGAACTGAAGGACTTGACGGGCGTGGACATCGGCCTCGTCCGGGAAGGGCTGCTGAACGTCGCGCTCAGCGACGTTCAAGAAGCGGAGCTGCGCGCGAGGGCGCTATGGCAGCGCGCAGCGGGGGAGCGGGCGGAGTGGCTGGACGCCTCCGCCGCTTGTGAACTGGAACCCGCGCTCTCCTCGCGGGTTCGCGGGGCGCTCTACCTGCCGGACGACGGGCAGGTAGAGGCGCCGAAGCTGGCGGCCGCGTTCGCGCAGGCCGCCATCACGCTCGGGGCGAACGTGCGCGAGTTCGCCCCGGTAAGTGCGCTGCTGGCCGAGGGCGGCCGAATTACCGGCGTAATGACGCCGGAGGGGCCGCTCTACAGCAGCCAAGTCGTGGTGGCCGCCGGGACCTGGAGCGGCCAGCTGTTGCAGGGCATCGGCGCAGAGCTGCCGATGTACCCCGTCAAAGGCGAGTGCTTCTCGGTGCTGACGCCGAAGCCGCTCCTGCGCAAAACCCTGTTCACCCCAGGGTGCTATGTGGTGCCGAAGGCCGGCGGGCGCGTGCTTGTCGGCGCGACCGTCAAACCGTACAGCTACGACCGCAAGGTGTCGCTGGCGGGACTTCAGCTCCTCATGGCGCGGGCCCAGGAGCTGATGCCGGAGCTGGCCGGGGCCGAGTGGGAGCGGGCCTGGTCGGGCCTGCGGCCGCAGTCGGGCGACGGCCTGCCCTACATCGGCGCCGTGCCGCAGCTCGCAGGGCTGTACACCGCGTGCGGGCATTACCGCAACGGGATTTTGCTAAGTCCCCTCACCGGTCAGATGATGGCGAACCTGATCGCCGAGGGGGCCGCCGTTGACGACGAGGAGGAAGAAGAGGAGCAACTGGTGTGGCTGTTTGCGGGTGAGGGGTTTGCCGAAGAGACGGGAGGAGCTGCCCAGTCGCAATCCGGTTGGCGAGCGGCGGAAGCGGGAAGCGCGCCCGAGGAAAATGGGCTGAGTGCAGACGAACAGGCGATGCTGGATGCTTTTGCCCCGGATGTCAGGGAGGGCTCCAAGCGGGCGAGCTTGAATAAGCGGGTCGAAAAGACAGGCGAACCCGCACTTTAAATGAAAGGAGCTGCAAAGGAGTGAAACTGCACATTAACGGGCAAGGCGTCGAGGTGCCGGATGGGATTCGGACGGTCGTCGACCTGCTGGAACATTTTGGCCTAGGAGAGAAAATGCTTATCGTGGAGCACAACGACGCCATTTTACATAAAGAAGACCACGCCGGAGCCGAGCTTGCGGAGGGTCATCGCATCGAAATCGTTCATTTTGTCGGAGGGGGATAACCACATGTTAAAAATCGGTCCTTATGAATTTCGTTCACGTTTACTGTTAGGTACAGGCAAGTTTCCTGATTTTCATATTCAAAAGCAAGCCGTCGATGTCAGCGAGTCGCAAATCTTGACGTTTGCTGTGCGGCGGATGAACATTTTTGAGGCGAGCCAGCCGAACTTTCTGTCGATGCTGGACGTGAAGAACTTCACGCTGCTGCCGAACACCGCCGGTGCCAAAACCGCGGAAGAAGCGGTGCGCATCGCGCGTCTCGCCAAAGCTTCCGGCTTGTGCGACATGATAAAAGTCGAAGTGATCGGCGACGAAATGACGCTGCTTCCGGACCCGGTGGAAACGCTGAAAGCGTCGGAAATGCTGCTCGAAGAGGGCTTCATCGTGCTGCCGTATACATCGGACGACGTGCTGCTGGCGAAAAGATTGCAGGCGCTCGGCGTACACGCGATTATGCCGGGGGCATCCCCGATCGGGACGGGGCAGGGCATCGTGAACCCGCTGAACTTGAGCTTTATCATCGAGCAGGCGACGGTGCCGGTTATCGTTGACGCCGGAATCGGCGCACCGTCGGATGCGGCGCTGGCGATGGAAATGGGCGCGGATGGGGTGCTTTTGAACACGGCGGTATCCGGGGCCAAAGATCCGGTCAAAATGGCGCTCGCGATGAAGCTGGCAATTGAAGCGGGGCGCGCTGGGTTTGAAGCCGGACGTATCCCGAAGAAGCGCTACGCTTCGGCGAGTTCGCCAATGGAAGGCTTTAGCCGAGTGTAGGGAAATGGCCAAAGTCAAAGCAAGACATGCGATAGTGGAATTCAAGTGGAACAAGTAACGCTAGAGGCTGATTTCCGGTCTGAAAGTCCAGTTGGCGGAACCAGGGTGGACAGGGGCTGTCTCTTATACACATCT
>NZ_RXHU01000132.1:565-3918 GCF_003955665.1 Paenibacillus whitsoniae | reverse complement strand
TGAAGTTCTACAAGAAGTTATATGACGAAAAGCTGATGAACCTCGACTTCGCTGTTGTCAAAGACGGGCGCCAGGTGATGAACAAAGGAACGGCCGGCGCTTGGGTGGCGAACCTGAACGATGCAAACGGCATTGAAGAGCAAGCGAAGAAGGTGGACCCGAAAGCGAAGGTAACGCTGATCGGGGCGCTGCAAGGGCCTAAGGGGCTTCGCAGTGTAGCGGGCAGCGGCTCTTACGGGATTTTCATGATTCCGAAAACGACGGTGAAAACGGAAGCTGAGCTGAAATCGATTCTGAACTATTTTGACAAGTTGTCCGATAAAGAAATGCAGAATATGCTCTACAACGGAATTGAAGGCCGTCAATACACAGTGGAAAACGGTGAATACAAGAAAACGACCGATCCAAAGCTGCTCGTCGAGTACGGCATGGGCGATTCTTCCCAGCTAGCCGTGTTGAGAGACCAGGTAACGACGTTTGGACCTGAGCTGGTTCACCAACGCGACAACGTCTGGAAAGAAAATGCAAAGATTGCTGTCGAGAACCCTGTGAATGCGTTCATCTCCGATACGTACAGCGACAAAGGCAAAGAGCTTGATAAATTAATCGAGGACGCGAGAACGAAATTCATCATGGGCTCGATTGACGAGAACGGCTGGAACAAAGTGCTGGATCAGTGGCTGCAGCAGGGCGGCAGCAAGGTGATTGACGAATATACGGCCGAATACAACAAATCCGCCAAGAAATAACAGCCGCTGTCAGGGTCTGTGTTCACCCCCATGACGCAGACCCTTTTTGGTATACTGGAAGCATGACATAACCTAGATTAGCCTGACGAAGGAGACAACCGGGGCATGAAGTCACATTCCTATTTGCGCAAATTAATCGTGCTGACGCTCGTTGTGGGGGCTTTTCCCGTACTGATTCTGGGGTGGTACTCCTATACATATTCCTCTCATACGGTGCTGGAAAAGGTGAACGAGAGCAACGCGCAGATTTTGCGGCAGACGCAGCTGCGCGTGGAGCAGACGCTCAAGACGATCGACTATACGGCGTCCCAGATGCTCAACACCCCGCTGGTAGCGGGGGCGATCGGTAAACGGCTCACGATTATGGACACGGAGCTGATCAACGATCTCTACGATAATCTGCTCGGGATTCAGACGTTTGAGCTTGGGATCCGGGACGTGTTCCTGTTCAGTCTGGAGAACGATTGGCTGATCAGCAACTCGGGTTTTAACGAAGACAGCCAGGCGAAAATGAAAGAGCTGCTGCGCGGATTTACGGCGATGCAGCCCGGTTCCAAGTGGGTCAGTCTGGATCTTTCCGGGCGCTACGATACGGAGTCGCCGATTGTAAGCAATAATTACACGATCATGAATGTGAAAAAGTGGCCGATCAATTCCCAGAATCCTCAGGGACTTATGGCGATTTTGCTGTCGGGGAAGGAAACGAACAACCTGATCGATCTGGAAGATGCCGATATGGGGCAGATTTACATCGTAGATGAGACGAATAAGCTCGTCGCTCATCAGAATCGGTCGCTAGTCGGCACGGATCTGTCCCATGAGGAGTTTATGGCGCGGATAGTCGCCTCGAAGGAAGCGACCGGGTTGTTCAAGGCGAAGGTTGGAGAAGACGATATGTCCGTCTCTTACCGAAAATCAGCTTATAATGGCTGGACGTATGTGTCCGTGCTGCCGATCAGCGAAATGACGCAGCGGGCCAAAAGCATTGCCTGGACATCGCTCTGGGTCAGCCTGATCGCGCTGTGCACGTCAATTGTGATTGCCGTCTTGGGGACGCGCAGCGTGTATCGGCCTGTCCGCAGCATCTACCGCTCGCTGGCCGGCGCCAAAACGTCGCGCGAAGCGAAGGACGAATTCGGCGTCATCTCCGAGGGCATTCAATCGCTGCTGTCGACGCAGTCGCGAATGCAGTTTCAACTGGAAGGCCAGCAGGCGCACATGACCGAGCTGCTCGTCCGCAAAATGGTCACCGGCGAAGCCAAATCGTCGGAGATCCAAGAGCGGCTGCAGTATTACGGCTATACGCTCGACTGGGACCGCATGCGGGTGCTTCTGTTCCAGATCGACGATCTGGCGGATAGCCGGTTCGACGAGAAGGATCGAGACTTGCTGCTCTACGCCATCGCCAATATGGTGTCGGAGCTGGTGCCGAGCGAGGCGCGGCTGGCGCCGATCATTTTCCAGGATGCGGTGCTGCTGATCACTGGCGCGCAAGCCGTCTCCGAAGAAGCGTTCAAGGAGCGGGTATACGACATGGCGGCATCCGTTCAGGAGGAGATCAAGCGGTATTTGTCCGTGGAGGCCAGCGTCGGCATCTCCCGCAGCTTTACACAGTGGATGGAGGCGGAGCAAGGATACGCGGAATGCGTGGCGGCGCTGAAATACCGGGTGCAGCTGGGGCGCGAAGCCGTCTTGTTCAGTGAAGATGTGCAGCCGAAAAAAAGCAAAGACATGGCATACCCGAAGGAGTCCGCTGCGCAAGTCATCGACGCGATTCAGTCGTCCGACAAGGCGCGGGCGCAGGAAGCTTTGGCCGCTTTTATCGACAACGCTTCGAAGTCGGCAGAGCATCACAATGATTATCAGCTGTCGCTCGTTCGGCTGCTCGTAGATCTGATTCGTCTGCTGCAGGATGCCGGCATTTCGCTGTACGCGCTGAACCAGCGGGAGCGGACGCTCTTCGACGAGCTGCTGCATCTGCACGCTGCGCGCGACATCGAGGCCTGGTTCTACGAGCGAATCGTAGAGCCGAGCATCGGTCTGCTCGAGGAGCGGCGAGATACGCAGTTCCGGACGATCTCGGACGAGGTGAAGCGGTTGATCGAGGAAGCGTTCGATACGGATTTGACGCTGGAAAAATGCGCTGCGCGCATTAACTATCACCCGCAATATATTTCGCGTGTGTTCCGTCAGGAAACTGGCATTAACTTTGCCGAGTATTTGGCACAGTACCGGCTGGGCGTTGCCAAGCGCTGGCTGCGGGAGACAAACATGACGGTGACCGATATCGCGGAGAAGCTGAACTACAACAATCCGGCGAATTTCATCCGTTATTTCCGGAAGATGGAAGGCATTACGCCGGGGCAGTATCGAGAGAAGCCCGAGAAGTAGAGTGGTGGGTGCGCAGCCTGTATGAGCGGCCGGATTAAGGCTCCCTTGTCGAGGCGTGTGTGATGGTGGCAGTGGCTCGAATGAAATGTTCTTGGTCGAGACGTGGGAGAGAACGGCAGGGGCTAGGCGAATGACTGCACGATGCTAATTGCTTAGGTACCTGTTGAAGTGAACGGGCCAGTTCCTGCGAGAAAGCAGGAATTTTCCGCAAAA
>NZ_RXHU01000132.1:0-414 GCF_003955665.1 Paenibacillus whitsoniae | reverse complement strand
CAGGTAGTGGGCCGTGAAGTTGAAAAGCTGGCTGCAGGCGCAGAAGGCTCGTTCATTCTGGCCTGACGCCTTCTTTTTAAGAAGTTGCGAAAGCGCTTCCCATATGGAGAGATGCGTTCGTAGGCGCGGGTGGTTTTGCATTATAACCAACTATGCATATGTGAAAAGGAGGGTTTAGAGATGTTGAGAAAGCGATGGATGAGCATGCTGCTGCTTCTGGTGATGTTGATTCCAGCGAGCTGGACACAGGCTGCCGGCCCTTTAACGGCGCTGACGGCGATCCCAGCCAAGCAGCAGGGCGATGCCGTCCTGATTCAAGGGACGACGAACTTGCAGCACGTCATCCTGCAGGTGTTCAGACCGAACGGCACAATGCTGATGATGGATCAACTGACCAAAGACGTGCTGCTGTCG
>NZ_RXHU01000131.1 GCF_003955665.1 Paenibacillus whitsoniae | reverse complement strand
CTTCTCTTGAATCATTTTGCAGAACGAACGGTAAATCGGTTGTGGGACGAGTTCTTCCTTCACCAAATAAAACGTCCAGTCCCGATTCTTACGACTGATTTCTACTTGATCGATATAACCGTCCATAAAATAGGTCCGCACCATATCGCCTGGAATCTCGGCTTGCTGCATCAAAAGCTCAAAGCGATTCCGTTTATCAGCCAGATTACTCATGAACAGCCTCCCCATAAAAAATACGAAGGGCAATGGAGCCTAGACTCCAAGTGCCCTGGATTTGAAACTTAATAACTACGGCCAAAAACAACCGTGTGCTTCGCGGCTTCCCCGCAAATGAGACATGTCGACTTCGTTTCGGATGGTTCGAAAGGGATATTGCGGCTTGTCGCCCCTGTCTCTTCCTTCACTTGCGCTTCACACGCATCCGAGCCGCACCAGCCGGCTAACGCGAAACCGCGCTTCGTCTCGAGGAACGACTTGAACTCGTCGACCGTATCGACCGCAATGTAATGTTCATCGCGGAATTGCTTCGCTTTATCATACATCTGCTGGTGAATCTCGGCAAGCAGATTTTGCACTTCTTCTACAAAATTCGCCTGCTGAACGACCTTCTTCTCACCGCTCACGCGGGAAACGAGAACGACTTGTCCATTCTCCATGTCGCGAGGTCCAAGCTCAACGCGAATCGGAACGCCGCGCATTTCGTATTCGTTGAACTTCCAGCCCGGGCTTTGATCGGCGCGGTCATCTACTTTGACGCGAACTCCGGCTTTTTTCAGCTCAGCAAATAACTCGTCCACACGTCCGATGACTTGTTCACGTGTTTTTGGAGGTCCAATTGGAATCATGATGACTTGCGTCGGTGCAACCTTCGGCGGCAGCACAAGACCGCGGTCATCCCCGTGCACCATGATCAACGCGCCGATCAGACGGGTGCTTACGCCCCAAGACGTCGTATGCGCGAATTGATGCTGATTTTCACGGTCAAGGAATTTGATATCAAACGCAACTGCGAAATTGGTGCCCAGGTAGTGGGATGTACCGGCTTGCACCGCTTTCCCGTCCTTCATCATTGCTTCGATGGAGAAAGTATCTACTGCGCCAGCGAACTTCTCGGAAGGCGTCTTCTGGCCGACGATCACCGGAATCGCAAGGAACTCTTCAGCAAATTGGCGGTACACTTCCAACATTTGCATCGTTTCGCGGCGTGCATCCTGCTCGTCTTCGTGAGCGGTATGACCTTCCTGCCAGAGGAACTCGGTTGTACGCAGGAACGGCAGCGTGCGCTTTTCCCAACGAACTACGTTTGCCCATTGGTTAATCAGCAAAGGAAGATCCCGGTAGGAGTTGATCCACTCGGCGTACATGTGGCCGATCATCGTCTCCGACGTCGGACGAATTGCAAGGCGCTCTTCCAGTTTCTCTCCTCCGGCTTCCGTTACCCATGGCAATTCAGGGTTAAAGCCTTCGACGTGCTCTTTTTCTTTCTGGAAAAAGCTCTCCGGAATAAACAGCGGGAAGTACGCATTGCGGTGTCCCGTCGCTTTGAACATGCTATCCAACTCGCGCTGAATGTTCTCCCAGATTTCAAAGCCGTCCGGTTTGAACACGATGCAGCCGCGAACCGGCGAGTAGCTCATCAGATCCGCTTTCTTGATAACATCAATATACCAGCGGGAGAAGTCTTCTCCCTGCGGTGTAATTTCTCGGACAAATTGTTTATCGTTCGACATAAATCCTCCCACGATTCTTGGACTACCCTTTGATTAATCGTAAAATATCATTGTAGGTGACAGCCACCATCAGCAGCATGAGCAGCGCGAAACCGACAAAGTGAACCAGACTTTCGCGGTTCGGATCGATTGGCTTACCGCGAAGCGCCTCCAGCCCCATGAAGAGCAGGCGGCTTCCATCCAGTGCCGGAATTGGCAGCAAATTGAAGATCCCCAAGTAGAGACTTAGTGTAGCCGCCCAAGAAATCAAGTACGTAATCCCCATCTTAGCAAACTCCGCCGACACTTGCGCCGTTCGTACCGGTCCGCCGAGATCGTCGAGCTTGAACTGCAGCATAACAAGCTTCTGCAAGCCGGTCACTATGCTAATGGTTGTTCCTACGACCTGGTCATATGTACCGGTCATCACTTCTTTAAATGTTGCATTGCGGCGATCCCCACTGATGACGACACCTAATTTGCCTGTTCCCGCTTCGAGTTCAGGAGTCACTTGCAGCGTTAAAGGCGCCCCCGCACGATCGACGACCCAAGTCATCGTTTTGCCGGCAGAGGATTGAATCGCCGTCACGAGTTTCTCGCGGTCGTCACCAATCACCTGATTATTGATGGAAATGATCACATCGCCTTTGTGCAATCCAGCTTTTTCACCAGCTTTGCCAGCCTGAACCGTATCCAACTTCACATTCGTGAACACGCCGGACATGATGACAACGATGAGGAACAGCACGATGGCCAGTACAAAGTTCATCACAGGCCCCATCACAATGGCTAGCGCACGCTTGCCCACCGGCTTGGAGCCAAATTGACGATCATACGGCGCAATCTGCGTCTCGGTCCCCTTGGTCACCATCAGTGCTTGCGGATCCACAGCAAATGCCGCATTCTCTCCATCAACATCAAGAGCTACGCGGAGCGCGCGTTCCAAATCGATCGATTCAACAACACCCAGGATGACGTTGGAACGGCGGTCTAATTGATCGAGGTACAGGTGCGTGACTTGATTCTGCTTGTTCACCTTAACGGCAATTGTCTGACCGGGATTAATCTGAACGATTTCAGGATCCTCCCCTGCCATTCGCACAAAGCCGCCGATCGGCAAGATGCGCAGCGTATAGCGGGTCTCGCCTTTTTTATATGAGAAAATTTTCGGTCCAAATCCGATGGCAAACTCGCGTACCAAAATGCCCGCCCGCTTGGCAAAGTAAAAATGGCCCCATTCATGAATCGTCACAAGGACGAAAAACAGCAAAATCACCTTTAACGCAACTTCAATAGCCGACAAGTCGTATTTCCCCCTTCGGGTTGTCTTAGAAACTGTCCTATGTAGAAAGGAGAGCGTATTCTTAGATTACCACTATTGAACCGCGGAATACAAGCTATGCGCACTCAGATCAGTATACGAGCCAGGAGGACGAATTAGACGTTATTAGCTAGCGCCCGTTCCATTTAAAACGTCATCGCAGCCGCAACCTGTCTCGCCCATTGATCTTGTTCATGAATGAGTTCAATTGGAGGATTTGGATAAAATTCATGCTTTTGAAGTGTTGCTTCGATAATGGATTCGATTTGGAGGAACGTGATTTCGCCTTTCAAAAAGCGAGCAACCGCAACCTCGTTGGCCGCGTTGTACACGGTCGGTGTCGTGCCGCCCTGCCTGCCGCTTTCGAACGCCATGCGCAGGCACGGAAACCGTTCGTAATCCATCTCGCGGAAGTTAAGCTTGCCGATGGCCGCCAAATCCAAACGCGTCGTCGGTGTCGGAATCCGATCAGGATACGTCAGCGCGTAGGAGATTGGAATCCGCATATCCGGATTGCCAAGCTGAGCGATGACGCTATGATCGATGAACTCGACGTAGGAATGGATCACGCTTTCGGGATGAAGGATAACGTCAATGTGATCATAATCCAAACCGAAAAGCCAATGCGCCTCAATCACTTCTAGCCCTTTGTTGACCATCGTCGCGGAATCGATTGTGATTTTGGCGCCCATGGACCAATTCGGGTGATTCAGCGCTTCCTTGACCGTCACGCCTTTGAGCTCAGCGCGTGTGCGATCCCGGAATGAGCCGCCTGACGCGGTCAACGTAATGCGCTCGATTTGCGAAGGCTTCTCGCCGTTCAAGCATTGAAAAATCGCAGAATGCTCGCTATCCACCGGCAAAAGCGCAACGCCTTTGCGTTTTGCCGCCTCCGTCACGATGTGACCGGCGCTGACGAGCGTTTCTTTGTTGGCAAGCCCAATATGCTTGCCTGCTTCAATCGCAGCCAGCGTTGGCTTCAGGCCTTGGCTGCCTACCAGCGCAGTCACAAGGATGTCCGCGCCGCTTTCCGTCGCGACCGCCATTAAGCCCTCCTCGCCGTGAATCACACGAGTGCCCGTAGGCACATGTTGTGCAATCCGGTCGGCCAGCTCCTTCGTTGCCACGGATACAAGCTGCGGACGAAACCGCTGCGCTTGCTCAATGATCAGTTCGCTGTTAAAACCGCCGGAAATGGCGGTTACTTGGAACTGTTCTGGCGCGTGCGCCACAATATCGAGCGTCTGCGTACCGATCGATCCGGTGGAGCCGAGTATGGCTATTTTCTTCATGATTTGCACACCCCACAGGTAATCATTATTGCGGAATTAAGCCAAGCAAATAAACAAAAGGAAACACGATCAGCCAACTGTCCATGCGATCCAGCACACCGCCATGACCAGGGAGCAACGTGCCCGTATCTTTAATCCCTTTGACCCGTTTATAAGCCGATTGGATGAGGTCTCCCACTTGGCCCACAACCGCGATGACGAGACCTAAAAGAAGCGCCTGCGGAATGCTCAATAGTTCCGGGGAGGCAATAGCAAAAATAATCGCTGCGATCACGGAAATAACGATGCCGCCAATGGCGCCTTCAACGGATTTTTTAGGGCTGATCTGCGGCCATAACGGCGTTTTCCCAAGCTTGGAGCCAACAAAATATGCGCCTGAATCGGAAGCCCAAATACAAACGAAAATCAAGAACGTCCAGAACAGGCCGTGGTCTCCGAGCCTAGCCGCGATCATGTAATTGAAACCAAGACCAATGTAAACGACGCCAAGCAAAATAACCGAGACTTGATCAATCGTGATTTTATTCTTCGAGGCGACGGTAATAAAAAGAAGCAGGAACATGCCGAGCCAGATAACAGCAGTAGTCGAGAGAGGAAACGAACCGCCGAACTGATCTTGTTCCCAAGGAATCGTTAAAATAAGCAAAGCAATGAGTCCGATGCCCGCTGTCAGTTTGTAAGGCATGTACCCGTTCATTTGCAAGTATTCGCGATAACCGATAATAGACACCAACACAATCAGCCCTGCGTACCAGTATCCGCCTAATACGAGCAAGGTAAGGAATACAATTCCGGCGATAATACCGGTAATTAATCTCTGTTTCAAGGTGAATCCCCCTAGATACATCTAAGCTTTAAACTCCGCCGTATCTTCTGCCGCGGCGCTGATACTCCGCAATTGCTTGATAGAACAAGTCTTCCGTAAATTCAGGCCAGTATGCGTCCGTGAACCAAAGCTCGGAGTATGCCAGCTGCCACAGCAAAAAGTTGCTGAGTCGCAGCTCTCCGGAGGTTCGGATCAGGAGATCGGGATCCGGCAGATCCGCCGTTAGCATATAGGATGAAATTTGCGTTTCGCTCAGTTCATCAGGATTAAGCTTTCCTACCTGGACGTCTTGAATCAAATNNGCGGCCGCCATAATTCAAAGCAAAATTCAAAATCAACCCTGAATTATGCTTCGTCCGTTCAATCGCATCTTCAATTGCATTCAGCGTGTAGTCGGGCAGCCCTTCTTTCCATCCGGTCATCCGAATCCGCACGTTGTTTTGGATCAACTCTTCAATCTCCAAAGGAAAAAACTCTTGTGGAAGCTTCATGAGAAACTCCACTTCTTCCTTCGGACGCTTCCAATTTTCCGTGGAAAATGCATACAAGGTCAGCACTTTAACGCCGATGTCGTTAGCAGCCATCGTTATTTTTTTCACATTTTTCATCCCGGAATGGTGTCCTGCAACGCGAGGCAAGCCTCTTTGCTGCGCCCACCGTCCGTTGCCATCCATAATGATCGCCACATGCGCCGGGACTTTATCCAGCTCAATCTCCGGCAGGGATAAACGAGCAGGCTTGCGGTTGTTACCGAACCAATTTTTGAATAGCTTAAGCACTGTTGTTCCTCCCAACTCGGGAAAGATGAAAAGCCCCCAGTGATTACTACCCGGGGGCGCATATCTATCGCTAAACTTCCATAATTTCCTTCTCTTTCGCTGCCAGCACTTTCTCGACCTCGGCTACGAATTTGTCGGTGAATTTCTGGATGTCCTCTTGATGTTTACGGGATTCATCCTCCGAAATTCCGGATTTCTCGAGCTTCTTGATGTCATCGTTCGCGTCGCGGCGAATGTTGCGGATCGCAACTTTCGCTTCTTCGCCGAATTTCTTCGTCATTTTCACGAGTTCAGCGCGACGCTCTTCCGTCAAAGCCGGGATGACGATTCGAATCACGGAACCATCGTTGGAAGGCGTTAAACCAAGATCCGATTTCATGATCGCTTTTTCAATCGAAGACATCGAGCTCTTGTCCCAAGGCTGGATAAGCAGCGTACGGGAATCCGGTGTCGTCAAGTTCGCAAGCTGATTGACCGGGGTCATTGCACCATAATATTCGACTTGAATACGATCTAGCAGCGACGGCGTAGCGCGTCCGGCACGAAGCGTCAGCAGATCTCTCTTGAGCGCGCCGATTGCTTTCTCCATCCGGTCTTCTGCGTTCTTTTTCACTGATTGCGGCATCGATTATACACTCCCTTTAACAGTCGTACCGATTTTCTCACCAAGAACAACGCGTTTGATGTTGCCTTTTTCCGTAATATTAAACACCACTAGCGGGATGTTGTTGTCCATACAGAGGGAAGAAGCCGTTGAGTCCATAACGCCAAGGTTATTGCTAATGACTTCCATGTAAGTCAGCGTTTCGAATTTTTTTGCTGTCGGATCCTTGAACGGATCAGCGGAGTATACACCGTCAACCTTGTTTTTGGCCATCAAGATAACTTCAGCCTCAATCTCTGCTGCTCGAAGCGCGGCGGTCGTATCTGTCGAGAAGTAAGGATTGCCCGTACCAGCCGCGAAAATCACGACTCTTCCCTTCTCCAGATGACGCATCGCTCTTCTGCGAATATACGGCTCAGCCACTTGCTGCATCGTAATCGAAGACTGAACACGTGTCGGTACGCCGATATTCTCAAGCGCATCCTGAAGCGCCAAAGAGTTCATCACTGTAGCAAGCATGCCCATATAATCCGCGGTTGCACGATCCATCCCTTTTTCGCTGCCGGCAATGCCGCGCCAAATGTTGCCGCCGCCAACAACAACAGCCACTTCAACATTTAATTCTACTACATCTTTCACTTGCTGAGCAATGGAGGTAATAATTTCGGAATCAATGCCGTACCCTTGCTGTCCCGCCAAAGCTTCCCCACTCAATTTCAGTACAATTCTTTTGTAAAAAGGTTGACCCAACTTGTATAACCTCCGTTTCCTTGCAAACCGATCAAGTAAAGGGCTAAAAAAGAAGGAACACCAAGTGTTCCAACTTTTTGTCGCTGCTTATTATAGTTTCACTTGGGACATAACTTCTTCCGCAAAGTTTTCTTGTTTCTTCTCAAGGCCTTCACCGAGTGCAAAACGTACGAAACGACGGATGGAGATGTTCTCGCCGATCGTTGCGATTTTTTCGTTCAGCAGTTGCTCGATCGTTTTGTCTGGGTCTTTCACGAAGGATTGCTCCATCAAGCAGTACTCTTCGTAGTATTTGCCGATACGGCCTTCAACCATTTTTTCAACGATTTTCTCAGGCTTGCCTTCGTTCAATGCTTGAGCGCGAAGGATTTCTTTTTCTTTTTCTAAAGCCTCACCTGGTACTTCATCGCGGCGAACGTAGATTGGGCTTGCTGCTGCAATGTGCATCGCGATGTCGCGGCAGAACGATTTGAATTGGTCTGTTTTACCTACGAAGTCTGTTTCACAGTTGATTTCAACCAGAACGCCAACTTTACCGCCAGCGTGGATGTAAGACTCAACAGCGCCTTCCGTTGCGATACGGCCAGCTTTGTTTGCCGCTGCGGAAAGACCTTTCTCACGAAGAATTTCAGACGCTCTTGCGATATCACCGTTTGCTTCTTCAAGCGCTTTTTTGCAATCGAGCATCCCCGCGCCTGTTTTTTCACGTAGTTCTTTTACTTGTGCAGCTGTAATTGCCATGGAAAAGAAACCTCCTAATTGGATTAAATAATATGTAACGCCATTGTTATTCCAAAAAAAGGGTGGTGACAGGCTGTTACACCTTCCAACCACCCTTTTCACATTCATATGGATTAAGCTGTTGTTTGCTCGCCTTGGTGTGCTTCGATAACCGCGTCAGCAATTTTCGCTGTCAGCAATTTCACAGCGCGGATTGCATCATCGTTACCTGGAATCACATAATCGATTTCGTCCGGATCGCAGTTTGTATCAACGATACCAACGATTGGGATACCCAATTTGCGAGCTTCTGCGACAGCAATACGCTCTTTACGAGGGTCGATAATGAAAAGTGCGCTAGGCAGGCCTTTCATGTTCTTGATGCCGCCCAAGAATTTCTCAAGACGTTCTTTCTCTTTGCGGAGAATGATAACTTCTTTCTTAGGAAGAACTTGGAACGTGCCGTCTTCTTCCCATCTTTCAAGAGTTTTCAAACGGTCGATACGTTTTTGAATTGTAGCGAAGTTTGTCAGTGTACCACCCAACCAACGTTGGTTGATGAAGTACATACCGCAACGTTCTGCTTCTTCAGCAACGGAATCTTGCGCTTGTTTCTTAGTACCTACGAAAAGCAGTGTACCGTTCTCTTCAGCAACGGATTTAACGAAGTTGTAAGCTTCTTCAACTTTTTTAACCGTTTTTTGTAAGTCGATGATGTAGATACCGTTTCTTTCAGTGAAAATGTACTTGTCCATTTTCGGGTTCCAACGACGTGTTTGGTGACCGAAATGTACGCCAGCTTCTAAAAGCTGTTTCATGGAGATTACTGCCATCCCCAATCCCTCCTCAAAATGGTTTATTTGGCATCCGCCGCCCCTCGCATCTTTGCATAAAACCTACATATGTAAGCACCATTATGCAAATTGACGGGCGTGAGTTTTTAACACCGTGAATAAATATACCACAACTGAAAATCGGTTGCAACTTTTTCTCCCTATCGAAATTTGGCCGTTTCAACAAAAAAAGATCTTTCGAAGAAGATCTTTTAGCCCGACTTATTTCGGCGGCTGCGTCAACAAATTGGCCACGATTCCGGCCATATCCTGCACGCCCTCGAAGGCGTGGAAGCCGACCTGAATCTTGTAATTGCCCCCCTGTTTGGCAAGCTCCGCTGCAAACGCGTTGCGATCCGCAATGACGCCGGATTGAACGAGCAAATCGGCGACGGCCGTCGCATCAAGATTAGGTTGAACGTAAATTACAATTTTCTGCGGCGGCGCTTTGGCCGTCTGTTGTTCCGTTTTCGGTGCGGCTGCCGCTTTGTCTCCCTCTTCTTTGACTTTCTTCTGCACAGCTGCGTCAAGCTCGGCTTGCGTAAACATTTTCACATTCAAATCGTAGACTTGAAAATATTTAGAGGCTTCCTGCTTAAGCTTCTGCGGGTCCATCTCCTCCAACGAAATCGTGCCGGAGGGGTTGGTATTCGGCGCCGCGCTAGGACGAACAAGCATAATTTCCAGCAAAATCGCCCCAACGATGACGCCGATGCCGAGACCTGAAACGAATAAACGATTCTTAAACATGCGTACGCTCCTCCTGTCTGGAGAGTTGGAGGATCAAATTGACTTCGCCTTTATTCATATTCAGCTTTTTGGCGATGGCCTCAACGCTTTTGCCTTGGTCATGCAAAGCAAATAGCTCCATATAGCGCGTTCTCATGCTTAACCCTGTGTATGGTGGCTCTGGATCGGGCTGCGCCGCTTGATCGGCTGCTGCATAACTTTCCGCTGCCGCATGCGCTTCCTGTACTTCTTGCGGGCTGATGGAAACGGCCGTCTCCGCCATCGTGGTACGATCAGCTCCAAGCTCAGCTGAAGATTGCTTGGTCAGTTCGCGCGAAAGCTCGATTTTTTGGCGCTCCAACGACTCCAAGCGCCCCGCCAGTTTGGCGAGCTCCACTTCGTAGTCATGTTTCGTTTTCGTAAAGAGATCGAGCATGGCCTGATTTTGTTCATCCATTTCCGCCGCGAAATGTTCGATTGTTTCCTCGATCTCCTGAACGGCCGATTTCGCCTTCCCCGCTCCGGTTGAAACGGTTTTTGGAAGAAACCGCGCGTAGACGACCAAGACCAGACCGAGCAAAATAACGTATACAAATGGCGGCATTGCCATGAGTTTCACCTTTTTCTTTTCAGCGGTTGTTCAAAAAAATTAAAGAGACAAATCAATATGATGCCCTTTATAGGGATGTACGGGAACGCGCACGCCGTCCTCTGGCACAGCGGCCGTTTGCCCGGAGGCGGCGCCGCGAGCCTTGCGCTCTTGCGGAGCGCGCTTCTGCTCATGCTTGTCTTTGAGATCCGGGCGTGCGCTTTCCTCCAGCTTGGCGCTGCGATGACGATCGTGATCCGTCTCCAGCAAAGCATGCTGCTCAAGCACGACTTCATCGTGCCGCGGTTTCTGCATCAGTTGGTTTTGCTTTATCCCGGCCTCGTCGTTTTTGTGTACGGCGAACTGTAAATCGATGGCTTTAAAACTCATCGCTTACACCTCCCCATTTACACATTAGCACTAAATGAAATATCTCCATCGTGAAGACGATAAGTAACGCGATTCGCCTGATCTTTGATGAATTTGGTATTGCGGCCGATCACGAGCTTCGTCCCGCCATAGATCGTCGAGATAACTTGAACCTTGGCAGTGGAGGAATCCTCCAGCGACTTCTCGATTTCAAGCATGCGTTCTTTGAGCACGTTCTGCTCTTCAATCGCCTGTTTCTTCGTATGATTCAACTTGACGCGCATGCCCACTTTATCCGGCGTCAATTGGCCTGCAGCAGCCAGTTGGTCCAGGATCGAAAGCGCTTTAGTCGTCTTTTCAAAATTGTCCATATGCGTGCGAAGCTGTGCGCGAAGTTGCACCAGTTCGTTGCGAAGCTCCGGCAGCACGCCGACTTCAATAACGGTCGTCGTTGACATGGAATTGCCGATCGTTCTCGCCGTCACCTGTTCGCCGGCTTGAATCGTTCCTCCGACAATGAGTCCCTTGGAACCGGCACAAATCACACTTTTTCCTGCGCGCACTGTCGAATGCATAATACTTTGCGAAACCGTTAAATCTCCCCCTGCTTCAATGGTTGCATCTTGGATAAAGGAGCTTTTCACATTGGACCCGGCTTTAATATTCGCTTTATTTTGCCCGACAATGCCTGCAGTAATCTCAATCGAGCCCTCTGCTTCCAACTCGGCCGCTTCGACGCCACCAATGATCCGAATGTCTCCGGCCGCGCGAACTTTAAAGCCTGGAAGAACATTGCCGCGGATGACAACTGTGCCGATAAAATCAATATTCCCAACACGATAATCGACATCGCCATTGACTTCATAAATCGGAAATACGTTGATTTTATCCTTGTCGGTCTTGACCACCATGCCGTCGATTGTAGCATATAGTCCCGTAGCATCGTTATCGGCCACGACGTTTTTCCCCATTTTGAAACGGGTTTCTTTGCCTTTCTTATAAGGCAGCATTTCACCGGTTACCGCTCGGCCGGGTGCACCATCCGTCGCCAGGAAGCGCTGTCCGATCAACTGCCCTTTTTTCACATTGTGCAAGGAAATGACTTCTTTGAAATTAACCCGTCCGTCCTCTTGCTCGATCGCTTTCTTATCGTCGGCTTCCATATCGAACAAGAGCTTCACATAACCGTTTTTCCCGTCTGTGGACGGAGTGCCTGAAGCAATCTGCGTTTTCCGCTGTGCAAACGACCGGGGATTGGCAACGATCGCCGACAAAACCGATTCGTCTACGCCGTGAACGACTTGATGGGACTGAACAAGACCTTTCAGCTGCCCTAACGTTACCGTAAAATTGTCGTCCAGATTGGAAAGAAGTGCATGTGCCGACAGCTTATCATCCGACACTGAGATTTGAATGTAATACTCCAAAGGCATGTTCCCCTCGCTCATGGACATACCACCTTTCATTTCGTTCAGAATGTGTTAGCTATCTTGGAAGAGTTGATTCTTAAAACGTCCCAGCACACCTTTCAACCTAAGAATCGCCTTAGAATGCAGTTGAGAAATACGTGACGGCGATAAGCTCATCACCTCGGCAATTTCACTCAAGGACAACTCCTCAAAATAAAACAGCGAAACAACCGTTCTCTCCTTTTCAGTCAAGCGCTCGATCGCTTTCGCCAAAGATTCTTTTAAATAAAATTCATTCACCTGAACTTCAGGGTTCTTCGCCTTTTCGTCCACAAGTAAGGAAAGCCTAGTTTCAGACTCTTCTTCCCGAATCGGATCATCGATGGAGCATACGGTCGTGATCGATATATCCTGGAGCATTTGTTGAAATTCCTGCTCGGTAATTTGCAAATAGGCACTAATCTCCGAATCCGACACAGAACGCAAGTACTGTTGTTCAAGCTTTTGATAAGCATCCTCGATCTTTCTAGCCTTCTCCCGAACGGATCTCGGCACCCAGTCGCCTTGCCGCAGCCCATCAATGATGGCGCCGCGTATGCGCCAAGAAGCGTACGTTTCAAACTGCAGTCCTCGCTCATAATCAAACTTCTCTATCGCATCGATCAAGCCCATCACGCCAAAACTGGACAAGTCATCTTTCGAAACCGTTTTAGGGAGCCCAATCGCCAGACGCCCGGAGACATAGTCGACAAGCGGCAAATAACTTTCGATCAGCGACTGTCTAGCGGCAATCTGGCTATGTTCCTTCCACTGCTTCCACAAGTCAATATTAGCAAGATGCGGTTGTTTTTGTTCAATCATGGTTCTAAACATTCACCATCCTTAATCTTCGGACATTCGCCTTAGTGCACCCGCCAGTTGTTCAGGGTCCAATTCTTTCTTGGTGACTAGCTTAGGTGGATTCAGTGGTGAAAATTGCATGTCTGACAGTGAATCGGCATTCTGGTTTGAAAGATTCGACTTCATAAGCTCAAGCGTTTCGCCGTCCTCGTTCGGAGTCACCATATCTAAATTCTGTCCCAGTTGCCCATTCTCCTGCATAGGATCAGCTGAGGTTTTGGCCGAAGCTTCTCCCGCTCCCGCAACCAGGCCCAGCACCCAACGAAAACCGAAAGTAAGCACGAATAAAATAAGGAAAGCATATACGCTTTTTAGCAAAGTCGACAGCAGCAAATTGTTGCCGATCGATAAGGCAAAAGTGAATAGGCCCGCTAGTGAAGCTACGATGACGTTAATTCGCATTGTACCAATCATAATTAAATTTCCTTTACGCCTAATTGAACGCTTCGGATGACCAAAATCCCCGTCTCACAGATAAACTCGATTGTGCGACCGTAATTGGCCCCCGTATCCTCCGCTATAATCGGGATGCGATATTGACTAAGCATTTCTTTGCAGGATTCCACATTGCGCGGACCGATTCTCATGGTGTCGTTATTCCCGGCAAATGCAAACATCTGAGCACCGCCGGCTAGCTTAGCCTCAAGCTTGTGAACATTGGCGCCAAGCTGCGCCATTTTGGATATTAATTCAGGAATTGCGGTATCCGCATATTTGGCGATATTGAGTGACCCTTCACGGGCGATTTCAGAAGAAGGCAGCATCACGTGCGCCATCCCTCCGACTTTCGCCCGGCTGTCATAAAGGGTTACGCCTACACATGAACCCAGGCCTGTAGTTTTTAAGACACCACCGCGTTCTGCAACATTGAGGTCAGCCATACCTACTTTTATTAGACTATCCTGCATCATCAGAGACTACCCCTAGTGCGGAAAATATTTTACCAAACGATTCCGGATCGGGGATCAAGAAGAAGTGCCCCTGCACTTCATTCTCCCCTTCCAAAAATTTGGTATCAATGAGAAGGGCCTGGTCTCCCATTTGACCAAATTGCAGTAAACCATAACTCAAAATTGCGCCGGACATGTCGATCGCCAGAGACGGGACCGTCGGCTGCAAATTCAAGTTTGTAAAATCAGCAAGTGAAGACAAGTACGAGCCGGCCAATATGTTACCGATTTCATTCAGCGCAGACAATTCCAACTCGGAGTACTCCCCTTGCTCGTCCGAAATGTGAAGACCAATGAGATCGCGCAGCATATTTTTCGCTGCATCCAAATTCAAAATGAAAAACATGTTGCCAGGCGCATCCCCCTCCACTCGCAAGAAGATGGCCAGTACAACGGCCTCCGCGCCGCCGACGCTTTCACAAATTTCTTCAAACGGCAACATTCTTACTTTTGGCACGAGCATGTCAATCGGCTTATCCAGCAAAGTGGAAAGCGCAGTTGCAGCATGACCTGCTCCAATATTGCCGACTTCCTTGAGGACATCCAACTGAAACTCTTCCAAGCGACCGAATACATCCACTAGCCTAGTCCTCAAGTCTTTCTAATTGCGAAATCTCGCTTTTATTGAGCACTTGCTCCAGGTTTAATAGAACAAGTAGTCGATTATCCCCAACGCGCGCAATACCGTCCAGGTACTTCGCCTTAATGCCGCCGACAATTTCAGGCGGTGTGTTGATGTTGTCCGTATCCACATCAATCACATCATTGGCTGAATCTACAATTAGTCCTACTTCAAAGTCGCCGGCGGAAACGATAATAATCCGTGTAGCATCCGTGCTTTCGTTCTCTTCCAACCCGAATCTAGCACGCAGATGAATGACAGGGATGACAACGCCGCGCAAATTGATAACGCCTTTAATGAAGTCCGGTGCCTTCGGCACACGCGTCATCGGTTGCATTCTTTCAATCGTTCTTACTTTCTCGACTTCAACCCCATACTCTTCCGATCCAAGCGTAAAGACAATGACCTTTTTTTCTTCTCCCATGGTGATAGCCTCCTTAGCGAATATGGTTTATTTAATAAGTGCGTTCGTATCAATAATCAGGGCCACTTGACCGTCGCCCAGAATCGTTGCGCCGGAAACCGCGAAAACGCCGGTTAAGTATTTGCCAAGCGGCTTCAGTACAATCTCCTGCTGGCCGATAAACTCGTCCACCATCAGCGCTACTTGCTTGTCGCCCTTGCGGACAACAACGATTTCCGTTTCGGTTTCCTTATCTTCGTCGTAGTCCGGCACCTCAAACAACGTGCTCAAGGAGACGACCGGGATGATACTGCCCCGATAATCGATCATCAGATTGCCGTGAATATTTCGGATTTGTGATTTCTGGATCGCCGACGTTTCGACGATGGATGAAAGCGGAATCGCGTATTTCTCGCTGCCTAGACGAACGAGCATAGCCGAAATGATCGACAGTGTCAGCGGCAATTGGACCGAGAACTTGCTGCCGAAGCCAGGCTTGGAATCAACCTGCACGTGGCCGCCCAGTGTTTGAATTTTCGTTTTTACGACGTCGAGACCGACACCGCGCCCGGAAATATCGGAAATTTTTTCCGCTGTGCTGAAGCCTGAGGCGAACAATAAGTTGTACACTTCATGGTCGGTCAGTTTCGCGGCTTGCTCTTGGGTAACAAGCCCATTTTTTAATGCCGTCTTGAGCACTTTATCACGATAAATGCCGCGGCCGTCCTCTTCGATTTCGATGAAAACATGGTTGCCGCTGTGGAAGGCGCGAAGATAAATTGTGCCGTGCTCCGGCTTGCCCGCAGCCAAACGGTCGCTGATCGGCTCTATGCCGTGATCCACCGCGTTGCGCAGCAAGTGAACTAACGGATCCCCAATCTCGTCAATGACTGTGCGGTCAAGCTCGGTCTCCGCACCTGTGATGACGAGTTCAACTTTTTTATCCAGCGATTTCGCCAAGTCGCGAATCATCCGTGGGAATCGATTGAACACCGAATCGACCGGCACCATGCGAAGCTTTAGCACGATATTTTGCAAATCGCTGCTGACGCGCGACATATGTTCTACGGTTTCCGTCAAATCGTTACGCTTCACTTCGCTCGCCAACTGCTCCAGACGCACGCGGTCGATCAACAGCTCGCTGAACAAATTCATCAGCGTGTCCAGACGATCGATATCCACGCGAATTGTGCGGCTTGCGACGGGCGCTCCGCCTGCTCCTGCAGCAGGCTTGCCAGCGGCCGTAGGGGCAGGCGCCTCCGGCTTTGCGGGTGCAGCTGGTGCTGGTGCAGCAGGAGCCGCTGTCGCTGCAATTTCCTTGCTAGCCGCATTTACTTCAGCTGCAGCGGGGTTCGACAATTCGGCCAATGATTCCGAATCTACCGTGATAATGACAGCGGACGCGATTTCGGAGACGTTCAGGATTTCTTTCTCCAACGTGGCTTGATCCACTTGGGAAATAAAATAGAGGGAGAAGGAACGATCGAATTTCTCCTGCTCGATTTCTTGAACAGATGGCGTCGATTTGACGATCTCGCCCATTCGTTCCATCGCGTCAAATACCATATAAGCACGTGCTGCTTTTAACACACAGTTCTCGTTAACGGTGACTTCCACATAGAAGACGCGGAATCCGGAGTCGATCGACTGCTGCAGGATGGAATATTGAAATTCATCCACTTCAATACCGCGGGTCGGCGCTTTAGACGGAGCGGCTGCAGCAGGCGCTTCCGTCTTCAAGTAATCACCGGAGACAATTGAACGCAGCGAAGCAACGATTGCAGAAACATCGGCGCTTCCTGTTCCGCCTTGAATGATGTCCTCAACCATCGTTTCCAGGGAATCCAAGCTCTTGAAAATGCAATCGAAGATGAACGGATTCATTTCAATTTTACTGTTCCGTACGAGATCGAGCACGTTCTCCATATCATGGGTCAACGCTGCGATGTCTTCAAACCCCATTGTTGCGGCCATCCCTTTTAACGTGTGAGCGGACCGGAAAATGTTATGTACGATGCTAATATCCTGAGGATTCGCTTCCAAACTTAAAAGATTTTCATTCAACGATTGCAAATGCTCTTTGGATTCATCGATAAACATTGATAAGTACTGACTAATGTCCATATTCAAACACCCCCATTAGAATCGTCCTGCACCTGACATTGACACGCCTCTGCTCATCCATCTTGCAAAACGCACCGGGCAATCCTGCCTGCGATTTCTTGCTGCGGAAGCACCAACATCGCCGCCTGGCTTTCAACCGCTGCACGCGGCATGCCGTACACCACGCATGTTTCTTCCGCTTCGGCAATTGTCGTGGAACAGCCGGACTGCTTGAGCGACAACATGCCTTTCGCCCCGTCGCTCCCCATTCCCGTCATAATGACGACGTGCCGTTTGAGCTCCGGTACACCAAGCAAGGATTCAAACATTACATCCACGGAAGGTCGATGTCCTGACCGCGGTTCTTCCTTTGTCAAACGAATTTTATAAGTGCGATTTGGTTCTTTTCCAATCACCATATGCCAGCCGCCAGGCGCGACATAAGCTGTTGCGGTTTGGAGGATATCCCCTTCCGCGGCCTCTACGACTCTGATCTGCGAGATGTCATTCAAGCGCTGTGCGAGCGATTTCGTGAAATTCGGCGGCATATGCTGGACAATTAAAATTGGTGCAGGAAATCCCGCGGGTATCTGGGATATCACTTGGTGCAAGGCGCGCGGTCCGCCCGTTGAAGTCCCGATCGCTACGATATGCTCAAAATGCGATGACCCGGGATTAACCGATTTCACCGATGCTGCCGGTTTCGACGGCGAAACTGTGGTTGTGCTTTTGATCGCTGCTGTTGCCGCCGTCTGCTGAACGGCTCCTTGCGCGTTGTCCGGCTGAATGCCTCTCACCTTTGTCCGAACGGCAATTTGCAGCTTTTCAAGCAGTAACTGTTTCACTTTGTATAAATCCAGCGAAATGGAGCCCGAAGGCTTTCGAATAAAATCGACGGCTCCCCATTCCAGTGCTTTAATCGTTTCGGCCGCGCCTTCCTGCGTAAGGGAACTCACCATAATGACAGGTGTCGGCTGTTCGCGCATGATGCGCTGCAAAGCTTCCAAACCGTTCATGATAGGCATTTCGATATCCATCGTAATCGCATCGGGACGCAGCAGCTTAGCTTGCTCAATGGCCTCTTGCCCGTTTTTGGCTGTTCCAACCACCTTGAATTGTGGATTTTCTGAAATCAGGTCACTGATGATTTTTCTCATAAAGACGGAGTCATCGACAACAAGAATGTTATAAGATGCCATAGCTGTTCCCCCCTCTTTATGTGTTATTCGACATGATCTGCGAAATTCCTATTTCAAAAGTCTCATCATTTTATTTAGAAAGCTTTTGACGCCGGATGAAGGCGTGTGGCTCGTACGGTAGCCGCCTACAAAAGCTTCGGAGATCGCACGAATGTTCCCGGCCGCAGCCGAATTGGGAAAAGCGAGAGAGAAAGGAACTTGCTTTCTTACTGCTTTCGACACCGCCGCGTCATCCTCAATGAAGCCCAGTGTCGGAATTTGAAGATCCAAAAATTGATGCGCAACCAACGATATTTTATCCGCCGTCTGCCTGCCTTCCTTCGCGTCGGTCACCCGATTGATGACCAATTTGAAGGACACCTGATGCCCCATGGACGTCACCATTTTGATAATCGCATAAGCATCCGTGATCGACGTCGGTTCCGGCGTAGTCACAACAATCGTTTCTTCCGAAGCGAGAATGAATTGCAGCGTTTCTTTGGAAAGCCCTGCACCGGTATCGAAAATAATAAAATCCGCATACCCATTCAGCTCGCCGATCTGTTCGGAGAAATAATTCAGTTCTTCTTCTGTCAGACGAAGCAAATCCGTAAAGCCAGACCCGCCGGCGATAAATTCCAAGCCATTGGCGCCTTTTTGAATGATTTCCCAGATCGTTTTTTCCCTTTTCAAGAGGTGGTACAAATTGTACGTCGAAGGTACGCCCATCAACACGTCGATATTGGCAAGCCCGATGTCAGCGTCAAAAACAAGCACCTTGTAGCCCTGCGCTTGAAGCGATAAAGCGAAGTTAAGCGTAAAGTTCGATTTGCCGACCCCGCCTTTACCACTGGTCACGGTAATGATCCTGGTCTGTCGTATACTTCGATCTTGGTGAGTTTGAACCAGATGCCGTAACCCTTCTGCTTGATCCTTCATGTTTGCGGTTCCTCCAATAACAAATCGATGACTTGCCACTCATTCAATTCCACAATATCGTCCGGGACATTTTGACCGGTGGTCACGTAAGACAGCTGCAATGAGAATTCATTGACGACATTCACGATCGCCCCGTAGGAATCGGTTTCATCCATTTTCGTAAACAACACTTTATCGAGCTTGAACTTGCTAAAATTGTTTGTAATCGCTTGAATGTCCCGATACTTGGTCGTCAAGCTAAGAACAAGAATGGTTTCACTTTTGCCTTGTGTTTTCAGAAGAGAATTCAATTCCGAAACGTACATTTCATTTCGGAAATTGCGGCCGGCCGTATCCATAAAAATCACGTCGCAGTCCGCAAGATTCGTGAACGCTTTCGCTAGGTCTTGCGGGGAGAATACGACTTCAAGAGGTACATTTAAAATCGTCGCATATGTTTTAAGCTGCTCGATCGCAGCGATACGGTAGGTGTCGGATGTAATGAAGCCTACCTTGCGGTGATATTTCAGCACTTGATCCGCTGCGAGCTTGGCGATCGTCGTCGTCTTGCCGACTCCCGTCGGACCGACGAAATGAACGACACGCGTCTGATCGGAGATGTGCTTGCTTTGTTCGGAATGGAGCGTCTGCCCCAGCTTCGCGCGTACGAGTTGTCTCGCATTCTCTTCCGTAATCGGTTCGCCCGCGGCTTCCAAATCGCTCTGGACTTCCTCCATCATACCGCGGACGAATGCAGGATCTACCTCCTGCGCGCAAAGCAACTGTTCCAGCTTCTCCAGCGGTTCCGGCATGCGGTCCGGTTCAGCGGTTGCCGTCAGTCTCTTCATCATTTCTTTCATCTGCTTCAGTTCATCCATCAACTGATTTTCATTCAAAAGGGACTGTGCGGGAGCCGCCGCAGTTGCCGTAGCCGTAGCTGCTGTCGGCGCCTGCACTTGCGCAGCGGCTGGCGCGTAGGCTTGCTGTTGGCGTTGGCGAAGCGAACCTTCGACGATAGGCTGCGGCGGCGCAGCCTCTTGCTTCAGTGCAGACGGAACCAGCACATCCGGCACCTCGGGGAAATCGGATTGCTGCGCTCTCGCTGGCGCTTGCACATTCGGCATGATCGGCTTCTGCGCCTGCTGCGCAAATGACGGTGCCGGACGGCTCGATGCGCCGCCGGAAGCGGCGGCAGCCCCATCGATCGCGGCGATCACTTCGATTTTCTTTTTGCCGAACATCCCTAGAAAGCCGCCGGTGCGGATCTCCTTCGTATTGAGAATGACCGCATCCTTGCCCAAATCCGTTCGGATCTTCTGCAAAGCGTCCGGCATGGAATCGACAACATATCGTTTTACTCTCATAAATTGACTACCCCCATGCTTTGAATTTCAACGCTCGGCTCAAGCTCGCTATAAGATAAAACCGGAATGTCTTGCAGCGTGCGTTCCAGCAATTGTCGTACATACATGCGAATCGTAGGCGATGTTAAAATAACCGGCTGCTGCCCAGATTGAATCAATTTGGTCACTTGTTCCGTCACGCGGTGATGAATAATTTGGGAAGACGACGGGTCCAGGGCCAAATAGCTTCCTTGATCCGATTGTTGGACGGATTCCGCAATTTTTTTCTCCACAGAAGGACCGACTGTAATGACTTTCAACGAATCTCCGATGGACGTGTACTGCTGCGTAATTTGACGAGACAGCGCTTGTCTCACGTATTCCGTCAATATTTCAGGATCTTTGGTATATGTCCCGTAATCCGCCAACGTCTCCAAAATGGTAACCAGATCGCGTACAGAAATTTTTTCACGAAGCAGCTTGGCTAGCACTTTCTGCACGTCCCCCACGTTAAGAACGGAAGGAATAAGATCATCCACAAGCGCCGGGTACGTTTCGCGTACATTGTCGATGAGCGCTTTGGTTTCTTGACGTCCAAGCAGCTCATGCGCATGTTTCTTAATTATTTCCGTCAAATGCGTTGCGACAACAGACGGTGGATCGACAACAGTGTACCCTGAGAGTTCGGCCCGCTCTTTGTTCATCTCATCGATCCAGATGGCCGGAAGTCCGAACGCAGGTTCGGTTGTCTCGATACCGGAGATTGAATCGTCATCAATGCCCGGGCTCATAGCCAAGTAGTGATTGAGGAGCAATTCGCCACGGGCGACCGTATTGCCTTTAATTTTGATGATATACTCGTTGGGCCGCAGTTGAATGTTGTCACGGATCCGGATGACCGGAACGACAACCCCAAGCTCTAACGCGCATTGACGTCGGATCAGGATGATCCGGTCCAGTAGATCTCCGCCTTGCTGCGTGTCCGCGAGCGGGATGAGCCCATAACCGAACTCGAATTCGATCGGGTCCACCTGCAGAAGCGAAATGACGCTTTCCGGACTCCGCACTTCTTCGATCTGCTGCTCCTCGACCAGCTGTTCCTCTTTAATCGCCTCGCGCTCCAGATTTTTCTGCATTCTGTAGGCTGCGTAAGAAAGCAGACCTGCAATCGGGAACGTTGTAAACCAGTGAATCGGTGTAAAAACCCCCAACACCACCAACGTACCTGCGACGATATACAGCAGCTTTGGCTGGGCAGTCAATTGTTTTGTGACATCATGCCCCAGATTGCCTTCCGAGGAAGCCCTGGTAACGATAATACCCGCAGCTGTGGAGATGAGCAGCGCCGGAATCTGGCTGACCAATCCGTCACCAATCGTCAGAATGGAAAACGTTTGGAGCGCCTCGGAGAAGCCCATCCCTTTCATCGACATGCCAATAATGAAACCGCCGATTAAGTTGATAACCAGGATGATAATGCCTGCGATCGCATCCCCTTTTACGAACTTGCTGGCACCGTCCATCGCTCCGTAAAAATCGGCTTCACGTTCAATCTTTTGCCGGCGCTCCCGCGCCTGGACTTCATTAATCATGCCGGCATTGAGGTCGGCGTCGATACTCATTTGCTTACCTGGCATTGCATCGAGCGTAAACCGTGCCGCAACTTCGGCCACGCGCTCAGAACCTTTGGTAATTACGATAAATTGTACGAGGACCAAGATCAGAAAGACGACGAATCCTACGACAATGTTGCCCGCGGCAACGAAAGAACCAAAAGTTCTGACCACGTCCCCTGCTTCCGCGTGAGACAAAATGTTGCGTGTAGTGGATACGTTGAGTGCCAACCGGAATAAGGTCGTAATGAGCAGCAAGGAAGGGAAAATCGAGAATTGCAGCGCTTCCTTCGTATTCATCGCGACCAGAATAACCATTAGGGCAATAGAGATATTGATAATGAGCAAGAAGTCGAGCAAAGGGATTGGAACCGGTACAATCATCATTAAAACGATGCAGATAATGCCCACGAGTACAAATAAATCTTTGACTTTCAACGGATTGCACCTCCCTCTTTCGTTAGTTCGTACGGCCTTTCATCTTATATACATACGCCAGTACTTCTGCAACAGCCTGGAACAATTCGGCAGGAATCGCTTCGCCGATTTCCACTTGGGCATATATCGCTCGAGCAAGCGGCTTGTTTTCCATCGTCATAACGCCGTGTTGTTTGGCAATTTCTTTAATTTTCAAGGCCATGTAATCGGCGCCTTTGGCAATTACCGTCGGCGCTTGCATGTTTTTCGAGTCATACTGCAAGGCTACGGCGAAGTGAGTTGGGTTCGTGATGATGACATCCGCTTTCGGAACTTCCTGCATCATGCGTTGCATGGCCATGGCCCTCTGCTTCGCCCGAATTTTTCCTTTAATTTGCGGGTCGCCTTCACTCTTCTTATACTCATCTTTGATGTCTTGCTTCGACATGCGAAGGCTTTTCTCGTATTCATACTTCTGGTAGATGTAATCAAAAATCGCCAGCACGACTAGAATCGCGCCGATTTTAATCCCTAAGCTTAGCGTGACGGAGCCGATGAAAGAAAATGTGCTTTCCAACGGAGCGTGACCTAGCGCCAGGAGCTTCGTCTTTTGCCCCACTAACGTGGTGTATACGACGAGACCGATAATGAGTAATTTAAACGTGGATTTCAGAAAATCCATCACCGTACGCATGGAAAACATGCGCTTAAATCCTGCAAGCGGATTGATTTTATCGAACTTAGGTATCAGTGGTGAACCGATGAACATAAAGCCGATTTGCGCATAGTTGCCAATCACGGCGATCAGCATGACGAGAATGAACATCGGGGCCAGAATAATCAAGCCTTGCATCATCAGATCGTGAAACAGCGCTTGAACGTTGCTGCTCGTAACATCCATAGAGAGCTGATTTTCATATACCTTTCGAAACATCAGCATAATCCGATCTTTCATAAAGGAGCCGAACAGCATAAGCGTTACAAAGGAAAACAACAGGATGAGCGCCGCGGGCACATCCATGCTCTTGGCAACTTGCCCTTTCTTCCTGGCATCCTGCCTCTTCTTTGGCGTCGCCCGTTCCGTCTTCTCACCGGCAAACCATTGCAAATCGAGCTGCAAACGAAATCTTTGAGCCACGGGACTCCTCCTGCTTATGGGGCTGGCGAACTTCCACCGCCGATGAGCTGCAGCATTTTCCCCACATAATCAAAAGCTGTACCGAACAACTGCTGAAACTGAGATATCAATTCCGGGAACAAGAAAATCAGAATGAAAAATCCTAAAATCATTTTCAACGGCGCCCCAACAACAAAAATGTTGAACTGCGGTGCCACTCGGGTCAGCAATCCCAGACCCAAATCTGTTAAAAACAGCGCGGCGACTACAGGTGCAGCCAGTTGAAAGGAAAGATAAAACATTTTCGATAACGATTGAAAAAGAAAATCCGAAACTTGCCCGTTGTAGATCCGTGCAAACATCTGATTGTCGAGCGGCACCCATTTATAACTGTCGATAATCGCTTTTATCAAGTAATGGTGTCCGTCGAACGATAAAAATAAAAGCACGGCGACCATATACTTGAGATTCCCGAGCATCGGATTCGAGGTTCCTGTCAGCGGATCGATGACGCTTGCCATGCTGAATCCGATCTGCATGTCCATGAAGGCACCGGCTGTCTGAACGACTGTAAAAAAGATATAGACAACAAAGCCAAGTGCGACGCCAATCAGCATTTCACGAATGATCATGAGCACATAGACGCCATCCATCGGGATTGTCTGGTTCCAACCCACAATCGCAATCGTGATCAAAGAGATGAACATCGAGATGCCGATTTTGAACATCGCAGGGATGTTTCGGGACGATAAGACAGGCACCACGACAAAAAACGAAGTGATTCGACAAAAAATAAGCAGAAAGACAGGAAGCGCTTGAAAAAAAATGGCCATTTCGTTCACAACCTAACCAACGAATTTATACAGATTGTTGAGCAGGCTGAACGTAAAATCAACCAATGTATTCATTATCCAAGGACCAAAGATCAAGATGGACAGCAGCACCGCCACGATTTTTGGAACAAAGGCCAAGGTCTGCTCCTGAATCTGCGTCGTTGCCTGAAAAATGCTGATGATCAGTCCAACGACGAGCCCAATGACCAACATTGGCGCGCTGGCTTTAAGAACGGTGTATACCGCCTCTCCTGCAATTTTAATAACAAACTCCGAACCCATGAAGGTCTCCTCCGTTATGATCTTCGTCAACTATAGCTTAGAAGCAATGATCTCACGACAAGATACCACCCATCCACCAGGATAAAAAGGAGAATCTTGAACGGCAGTGCAATCATAACCGGCGGGAGCATCATCATCCCCATGGCCATTAAGGTACTTGAGACGACCATGTCGATGACCAGAAACGGTATGAATATCATGAACCCCATCTGAAACGCCGATTTCAGTTCACTGATCGCATAAGCTGGAACTAGCGAAGTAATAGGAATATCCGCCACGCCTGTCGGTGCTTTCGCTTTCGTATAATCCAGAAACAGCTTCAGATCTTTTTGACGCGTATGCTTAAACATGAATTCTTTCATCGGCAGGGCCGCTTTCTCAAAAGCAACCGTTTGGTTGATTTCTCCCTTGAGATAGGGCTGAAGCGCCACTTTATTAACTTCTCCCAAAGTTGGAGACATGATAAAAAAGGTTAAAAACAGAGCGAGTCCGATTAGAACCTGATTGGGCGGCATTTGTTGAGTTCCTAACGACGTTCGAACAAATCCAAGCACGATGACGATTCGTGTAAAACTGGTCATCAAGATCAAAAAAGAAGGTGCCAAGCTAAGCACCGTGAGCAGCAACAACAACGTAACTGTATTTGCTGATCCCCCGGTTGCCGTGCTTGTGCCAATGTTCACATTGAGTCCTGGAATCGGATTGTTGGGATCCGGCTCCGCTGCCGATGCCGTCATGGCAAACGCAAACAAGAAGATACTTACAATGACGAGCAGTAACGCAAATTTATTTCGTTTCATTCATCATTCAACCGATCTGTTTGTTTTTGATCCGAAAGCCATTGCTGCGCTTGCTTATTGCGCGTAGACACCTGTTGGATCTTATTATGAAATACTTGTTGAAAAGAAGCTGTCAATTCGACTTCCTCTTCTTCAACCGTCTTTTTGCCTGACAACTTGCCCATCCACTTGCTCACGGAAGCCAAGCCCATCCGATCCTCCTGCGACTGTTGCAACAAATCCGTAATGTATGCAATTTCGTCGGCGTCCGTAATTTTATCCAACATCTGAATATTGTCGCCGACACCAACGACCAATATCGAATGGCCAATCTCGACCAATTGAATGGATTTGTTGGGACCAAGCGGCACCCCGCCAAGCGAGCGAATGGAGCTTCCGAACATCGAGCCCCTGTTCTTCCTTGCCAAATATCGCATCAGCACATAGAAGAGCACAATGATCAGCACCAGAACAATAATCACCTTAACAATCATAAAGAAGGAGCTGGCTCCCGTTAGAGTTGAAGGAAAATCCGCCGGTGACTGATCGATTGTGTTGTCTGTTTCCGCCATCGCCAATTGGCCAGTAGCTAGTGATGAACTAAAGAATAATAGCGCTGTAATCCCTAACTTCGATTGAAGTCTTTTCATAAAAACAACCCTTTCGGCATATGTCGGACTCAACCGAAGGTTATCACTTAACCCAGAGTCTTTTTGATTGCTTCGATAACGCGGTCGGCTTGGAACGGCTTCACGATAAAGTCTTTCGCGCCTGCTTGAATCGCGTCGATAACCATTGCTTGCTGACCCATCGCAGAACACATAATCACTTTAGCGTTAGGTTCAATTTTCTTAATTTCTTTCAAAGCTTGAATGCCGTCCATCTCCGGCATCGTGATATCCATGGTGATCAAGTCCGGCTTTAACTCTTTGTATTTCTCGATCGCTTGCGCGCCATCGTTTGCTTCGCCACAAACCTCATATCCATTCTTAGTTAGAATGTCCCGAATCATCATTCTCATAAATGCAGCATCGTCCACAATTAGAATACGGTTAGCCATTTCAAAAAATCCCCCTTAAGTTATTGTAGCTTTTGAATTCGTTCCCATTGATTGACAATGTCGGTTACGCGAACGCCAAAGTTCTCGTCAATGACGACAACCTCGCCTTTGGCAATCAGTTTATTATTGATCAAAATATCCACGGGCTCACCTGCAAGCTTGTCCAATTCAATAATAGATCCTTGCGACAGTTCTAAGATGTCCTTGATCACTTTATGCGTTCTCCCGAGTTCTACCGTTACCTTGAGCGGTATATCTAACAGCAGATTCAGGTTCGTATCGTCCGCATGTGTCATAGACCCCGATTGCAAGTTGCCGAACTGCACAGGCTGAACATTCACATTGCGATTAGGCATGCCGCCATACGCTGCCGGAGGCTGCTGATACATCGGTTGCTGCGGCGGGTACATCGGCGGCGGCTGTTGTGGCGGATACATCGGCATCCCCATTGGCGGCTGCTGATACATCGGTTGTTCATACGCAGCAGGCGGCTGTTGGTACATCGGTTGCTCGTAAGCTGGCGCAGCAGGCTGTGACATAGGTGCCTCTTGCACGGGAGGAGCTACTGGAGCAGGCGCTTGTGCAGCAGGTGCCGCTTCCATAGCAGCATCGGAATCACCACCCATAAGGATTGATACCATTTCCTTCGCGAATGGAACCGGCAGCAATTGCATGATATTGGAATCAATCAGGTCGCCAATCGTGAGTCGGAACGATATTTTAATAAATACGTCCTCATCAGGCAGTTTTCCTTCTCCTTTCGACAAATTTAATATGTCGATTCCAGGAGGAGAGATATTGACAAACCGATTAAAGATGGTAGACATCGAAGTTGCCGACGATCCCATCATCTGATTCATGGCTTCCTGTACGGCGCTGATATGAATTTCGGATAAGTTCTCATCGCCGCCAGTACCGTCACCGCCCATCATCAGGTCGGCAATGACTTGCGCATCACGCGTCTTGATTACGAGCAAGTTAATGCCGTCGAAACCGTCGACATAGTTCACGTGCACCGCAACATGCGGTTTAGGAAACTGCTCCTCCAGCTCTTCTTTGCCGATTACTGAAACCTTGGGTGTCGTAATATCAACTTTTTTACCAAGCAAGGTAGATAGTGCGGTTGCAGCGCTGCCAAATGTAATATTTCCAATTTCGCCAAGCGCATCCTGTTCAAGCGGTGATAAAAAATCTTCAACTTTTGGAGGCCCATGCAAAGAAGAGGCTGAACTTTCTTCCGAAGATTGTCTCAATAAAGCATCGATCTCTTCCTGTGACAAATAATCTCTGTTATTCATCATTTTCTTCTTCACCTTCATTCACGATTTCTGTGATTTGTACAGCCATCTTCCCTTTTACGGTACCAGGGCTTCCGAGATATTTCAGCTTCTCGCCGATTTTGACTTGAAGCGGATCTTCGACGGATTTTTGCAGCGGAATCACATCGCCGGCCGTTAGACCCAAGAAATCTCTAATCGAAATTTCCGATGTGCCCAATTCTGCAATGAGAGGTAGCTTGGTTTTTTCCAAGCGGGATTGAAGTGCTTCCACTTCCTCAGGAGCTCTCGTCTTCTTCTGCGACACAAACCAGTGATGTACAGAAAGGCGAGGCATGATGGGCTCGATGACGACGTGCGGGATACAGAGGTTAATCATCCCTGTCGTATCGCCGATTTTGGTACTTAACGAGATAAGCGCTATCGTTTCATTTGGGGAAACAATCTGCATAAACTGCGGATTCGTTTCCAGTGCCTCGAGTCTTGGCTGAATATCGATGACGGTTTTCCATGCTTCCTGTAAACTGTCGAAAGCTCTGCTGAATATACGTTCCATGACAATCGTTTCAATTTCCGTCAATGCGTTAATCTTCGTAGGCGTTGTGCCTGCCCCGCCGAGCAAACGGTCGAGCATCGCGAACGCTACGTTGGGATGAACCTCCAGCACCATTCGCCCCTCTAAAGGTTCCGCTTCAAAGATGTTCAAAATGGTCATTTTCGGGATCGATCGAATAAATTCGTCGTAGGGCAGCTGTTCGACCTGGACAACGCTGATTTGTACGAACGTACGCAGCTGTGCCGAAAAATACGTTGTTAAGTATCTCGCAAAGTTTTCATGAATCCGGGTCAAGCTTCGAATATGGTCTTTGGAAAAGCGGACTGCGCGCTTAAAGTCATACGCCCTTACCTTCTTCTGTGTATCCTCTTTCTTCAGTTCATCGGCATCCATCTCCCCGGAGGATAACGCAGCGAGCAAGGCATCGATTTCATTCTGCGATAATACATCAACCATTCGAGTCACCTCCTTAAGCAAAATTTAGATTGAGTTACTGAAGTACTTTGTCGGTTATCCAAATTTGTTTGATCTTGCCTTCATGCAGTTGCTTGTTCAATTTGTTCATCAATGTAGCAACCAGATTATCGGAGCCTTTGCTGCCTCCAATTTGATCAAGCGTCAAATCGCCAAGCGTTTGAACGATCGTACCTTTCACTGCCGAGTCCATCAAGCTGTCGAATTCGGCTTTCGCTTTCGCGTTTTCCATTTCAAAGGCGAAGCTGATCTTAATGAAATTTTGGCTGCCCGAAAGGTTAGTGAGCACATCTTTCACAATCGACGTATTCGCTTTTATCGTTTCAGCAGAAGGTGCCTTCGTCGGCTTGACATTGGCGACAGACTCTTGTGCTTGAACGGCAGGATCCGTGGATTTGTTGTTCTTCTCCATGAAGTTCCAGAGAACAAAGGCTGCCGTCAAAATCAGCGTAATTGCAATAAGAATCGATACGATTAGTACAAAAATTTTATTCTTGAACACCTACGACTCCTCCGTTTCTTTAGACTTGATTACCGCCCGAACGGAGCCGATTTCTTGCATGTAGGTCCGAACTAAGCTTACCACAACCTCCGCCTTCTCGAGAACTGTGATTTTCTTGCCTGTCGTCAACGTGATCATCGTATCGGGCGTTTCTTCGATCAACTCGATGAGTATGGCGTTCAGTATAATGGGTCTACCGTTTAAACGAGTAAGAGAAATCATCTTTCTCCTCCTGAATTAAGGTGTGGGGAGCGAAAGCTCCCCTAGTTACTTAACGATTAGCGTTTCAAGTTGACGACTTCTTGCAAGACTTCGTCGGATGTTGTAATAATCCGGGAATTCGCTTGGAAACCGCGCTGCGCGATGATCATTTCGGTGAATTCACCGGTCAAATCAACGTTCGACATTTCCAGTTGGCCGGAAATAATCGTGCCTGTGCCCGTCTCTGGGTTTGCAGCAGCTGTTACTTCAATCGCCCCATCCGGGTTCGCATTTGCCGTCATCTGATACAAGTTGCCGCCGAGCTTCTCTAGACCAGCAGGGTTTACAACTTTCACGACACCGATTTTCTGCCCCGTATCGACGGTTTCGCCAGCGGCGTTAACCCCCATAATCGAGCCGTTTTGCGAGATGGAAAAAGCAACGATGTCATCCGGAATGACGATCGGTCCCCCACCGTCAGCGCCCATCACATGCAAGCCTTCGGCATTGACCAAATTGCGGTTCGCATCCAGCGTAAAGTTGCCGGCACGCGTCAAATAAGGAGCATCGACTTGATCGGTCGTCCCGACAGCGAAGAAACCGTCTCCGTTAATCCGCAGGTCCGTGGTGACGTTCGTTGTCATCGCGCTCCCTGCTGTATGTACAGTGTCGATGGCAGCCAAGCTTACGCCAAGGCCGACTTGCTGGGCATTCACGCCGCCGCGGTTTTCATCTGCCGCACTGACGCCGGAAACCGTCTGGCTCAAAATATCTTTGAACATCACGCGGCCGCCTTTAAAACCGATCGTGTTCACGTTCGCGATGTTGTTCCCAATGACATCTAACTTCGTTTGAAAGCCGCGCATACCGGATACACCGGAATAGAGAGATCTTAACATGAATTGGCCTCCTATGAATCGTTAAGTTTGGTGCGAGCTGCTTCCATCGTTCCACAGCTCCAGGCTTCCTGCTCGGTCGAGCCTGTGTATTACGAAATAATCATGGCACTGTCAATCTGGGTAAACACATGTTCATTCATGGCATGCTCATCAAGCGCAGTAACGACAGTGCGGTTGGGGACGTTGACGATGTAGCCATTGCCGGCCATAATCATCAAAGCATCTTTAGCGCCTTTCGAAGCCGCTTTATCAATGGCCGTGTTCAGCTTTTCCAGTTGCTCTGGTTTCAGCTGGATGCCGCGTTCGCGCAATCGGACTTCAGCATGATGACTAAAGTGCAGAATCTGCTTTTGAAGCAGCTGCTCAAAACCTTGATTGCGAGTTGCGCCGGCTTGAGGCTGATTGGCAATTCGTCTCGCTGATGCAGGAAGTGTTGTGCCTGCATTCGGATAAAGCTGGCCGATCGAGACCCGTTCGGTCATTGTTTCTCTCCGGCATCTTCAATCTTCGAAACTTTGTCAAGCGTTATTTCTTTTCCGCCGACGTTCGCATATTGATTGCCGTCTTTAAATGTAATGGAATCTACGATCCCGGACGATTCAACAGAAGCACCAGAGGAATCTATATCGGTCCAAGTAATCGATTTGCCGATCAGTCCCGAAACGAAACCAAGCGATTGCCGCATAAGTTTCATCTCGCTCGCCATATTCGTGAGCTGCTCAACCGATGTAAATTGCGCCATTTGCGCAATAAATTCTTTATCTTGCAAAGGCTGTGTCGGATCTTGATTTTGCAGCTGGGTAATGAGAATTTTCAGAAAGTCGTCTTTACCAAGCGTATTATTGTCTTTATCTTTGGTTTTCGTAGTCTGGCCCGCGTTAATTAAATCTGAAACGTTGCCGATCGGACTTGTAGCCATCCTTTCACCTCCAATTGGACTGCGCGATAGAAGTGCTACGCCGTAGCATTAAAAGAGTTGCCCTGCAACTGCGTACGAACTTCCGCCACCTGCTCCATTTCTGGGTTAAACTCCACAGAATCCGTTTCATAACCTTCGGATTTGTGCTTATTCCGCTGCTGAGACTGCTGAAAGGATTGCGGTTGACGCTGATCCTGGAACATACTCGAAGACATGTTCGGGCTTTGCGTAACTTCGATCTTCTCAACCTGAAGTCCTTGCGTCTGAAGGGCTTGTCTCAATTGCGGCAGTTGGCTTTCGAGCATTTGCTTTCCTGCCAGCGTGTCTGCGGCGAACTGTGCAATAACTTGGCCCTCATGCATGGAAATTTTCACATCAATATGCCCCAGGTTTTTTGGGAACAAGCTCAGCTTGGCCTCAGAAAAGCCGTCTGTCATCGTAATCTTCATGTTTTTCAGCACATGAGATGCCATCTCTTCCGTAAAGTTCGCTGCGTGAATCACAGGCAACTGCGCTTTATCTGCGGTTGCAGGCGCTTGCTGCTGCTTTTGAAGTTCGCCTACGGTCATCGTTGGGCTGACAACAGGTTGATCATCCAGCGGAAAATCAACGAGCGGCAATGTGGGTTCCGTACTTGCAGCTTGCTCTGCTGACGTACCCGCTAGCGGTACATGGCGAAGTGCAAACGGCTCAGACTTCTGTGCCCCTGCTTGGGAAGCGATACTAGCCACAGTAGATGCTGCTGTTTCCGTCCCGCGGTTGCTGCCAAGATGCTTCGAATGCAAGGCTCTACCGACCGGAACCGTGCTTTTCTTGTCCGTTTCCTTAGCAGCAGGTACGGCTGTCGCCTCTGCCTCGTTCGCAAGCGAAACAGGCAAGGCAGGATCCGTTGCAGGTTTGAGCGCCGCCATAATTTCCGGCAAAATCGGTTGAATCGCAGCCGTAAGCTCTTGATTCAGGTGCTGAATAATCGGATTTTGCAGATTTTGCTGCATCATGCTGGACAGCGTCAGCAAGGTGTTTTGCGCTTTTAAGCTATCCACATTGACGGAACTTTGCGTCAAGTTGAACGGAAGCGCAGCTAAAGCATCTTGCTGGGAATTACCAAGCGCGCTGAGCAAATCTTCGGCTTGTTCAAACCACGCTTTGACCTTCGGATATTGAAGCAGCGTTTGGGCGATGGCAGGATTGCTGTGCATGGCTTCTACGAGCAATTCAGGAAGCTGCTGCTCCTTATTCGCTGCATCTTCTGCAGGAACCGGAGTCGTGCTGCCCTGTACCGGAGATATGAGACTTTGCAGCATTTGCAGCATCATCGACATCGACAATTGCGTGTCCGAAGCATTCGTGCCGTCGGCCACAGTCGCCCCTTGTGCTCCGCCTAAAATTTGTGCAAAGGCTTCATTGGACGCTGCTCCTTTCGCCGTGCCTTTTGCAGCACTTCCACCGTTTGACGAAGGTTGTCCAGCGCCGGGAACAATCATCATTGGCATTTCCATTATGTATTCACCTCCTTTCGAATCCAAGCATTAAGGAGCCAGCTTCGCAGTAATCGCTGCCGCTACTTCTTTATCGGCATCCGTTATCGCCGACATCACTTTCGAACGGGAAGCATTGTCCATACCGCTCAAAATGGAAAGCACTTTCGTCGGACTCGACTTGTACATCTCGATCAACACGGAAGCGGCGCTTTTCGGCACCATATTCGCAAACGTCTGTCCAAGATCTGAAGAACTAACCGTTGTTGATGCCGTCGTATCCACTTTCGAGCCGTTCGTTGCCAAGCGCTCTTGCAGTGCGGCAATTTCTTTATCCCGCAATGGCGTTACGTCTTTGAGGCCAATTGAGGCAACTGCGGCCTTAGACGCGTCCATTTTCTCCATAATCGCCCCGCGGCTGTCTGCCTTCATCATCGAGAAGATAAGCACCATTTCTTTGGGGGTCAACGCTTCGATGATCGGTGCCGCCTTACTTGGCGACATTTTCGCATACATATTGGCCAGTTGCGTAATTTGATTTGCGTATTCCTCGTCAGTTTGCGTCTTATCCTTCAGCTTCTCCTCAAGATCGGCAGCTTTCGCCTCCGCTTCTTTAAGCGAAGAGTCTTTCGCCGCGGCATCCGCTTGCGCTTTTTGCAAAGACGCTTGCAGATCGTTCACCTTGGCGGTGAGCTTTGCAACATCGTCCTCTTTCTGCTTTAAGCTTTCTTCCGTCGTCTGCGCTTTGCCAGTTGCCGTAACAGTAGCCGTTTCTTTCGGAGCCGGAACGATCATGCCGATAACCGGCGTATTGTGCAGCGCTCTTTGAATGTTGCTCTTGATATCGTAATCAAAAATCGAGAGCAGTACGAAGAGCAAAACAGCCGTAAACACAAAAGGGATGACAAACCATATGAGAAACCGCTCCATTGCACTGTACGACGAGCCCTCAACGCCTGTATCAGCCATCTCCTTTTCCCCCCTTTAACCTTTAAAACGATGCTCGCTTATAGCGATTGGTCGCCATCTCATCGAGCGCATCCTGCTCTTTTTTGGACATCATCGCTTGAAAGTGATCGTATGCCTTCTCTCTTGCTTTGCTCCATACTTTTTCGTCCATCATCTTTTCCGAAAGATGGGCTTGTTTCTGCGTCACGACAACGCGCGCCTGCTGTACATCCTGATGCTTGCGTTCAATTTGTTTATCCACATGGTTCAAATAGCTTTGCATCGTCAGCATACTTGAAATGGACACGGACTGTATGGAAGCATTAACCATCTCTTGATGCAACCGCTCTTTTCGTTCAAAAAGCCCGTGCAGGTCCGTCTCCTCATTCCTGAGCTGACCCATCGCTTCTGACAACACCCACTCGGCTTGCGTGCGTTCGTTATTTTTCAAATCAACAATTTGCTGAAAAGAATAGCGAAAACTCATTTAGAACCCTCATCCCTTATAAAATTCGTGAAGTAAACGTTCTTGAGCCTGCTCGTAGGTTAATTTTTCCGTTGTTTTTTGCTTGGTATAGGACCAAATGCTGTCGATATGATCCATGGCTTCGTCAATATTCGGATTGGACCCTTTTTGGTACGCCCCGATATTGATCAGATCTTCCGAACTTTTGTAAATAGAGAGAAGCCTCTTCAATTGATCGGCTGCTTCCATATGCTCGGAAGGCACAATTTCCTTCATCACTCGGCTAACGCTAGCGAGAACATCGATGGCCGGATAATGCCCGCGGTTCGCGATGGCACGGTTGAGCACGATGTGACCATCCAGAATGCCTCGAACGGCATCCGCGATCGGTTCATTCATGTCATCCCCATCGACAAGCACGGTATAAAAAGCGGTGATCGAACCCTTAGGCCCTGTTCCCGATCGTTCGAGCAGCCTTGGCAGCATCGCGAAGACAGACGGTGTGTAACCGCGTGTTGCTGGCGGCTCGCCGACGGCAAGACCCACTTCCCGCTGCGCCATGGCAAACCGTGTAACCGAATCCATCATCATCATCACGTTGAGGCCGCGATCTCGAAAATATTCGGCGATGCTCGTTGCGATCATCGCGCCTTTAATTCGGACAAGCGCCGGCTGGTCGGAAGTCGCCACGATGACGACGGATCGAGCAAGTCCTTCCGGACCCAGATCTCGTTCAATAAAATCAAGGACCTCGCGTCCCCGCTCCCCGATGAGCGCAATCACGTTCACGTCAGCCGACGTATTTCTGGCGATCATGCCCATCAAGGTACTTTTCCCGACGCCGGACCCGGCAAAAATACCGACCCGCTGCCCTTTGCCAATCGTCAGTAATCCGTCAATGGCACGGACGCCGACGGAGATCGGATGCAAGACTCGCGGGCGCGTTAAGGGGTTGCCCGGTGCGTTATTCGTAGAATACTGCGCCATCCGTGAAGGAAGAAACGAACCGTCGAGCGGCTGTCCCAAGCCATCGAGCACCTTTCCAAGGAGCTCATGGCCGACTTGTACGGTCAGCGGCTTGCCTGTTCCGACAACATCGCAGCCAGGCCCGATGGCGTCCAGATCGCCAAGCGGCATCAGCACCACTTTGTTGCTGCGAAATCCGACGACTTCGGCTTTGAGCGGCTTCGTCGATTTATGCGGATAGATATAGCACAAATCACCGATACTAACGTCCGGTCCTTCGGATTCAACGGTAAGACCGATGACCTGTGTCACCTTGCCGTTAACCCGAATCGGGTCGAGCGTTTGTAAATGCTCTTTGTATTTGGCAGCCTTCGGCAGCGGAATTGTCATCCCTATGCCCCCTCACTTTGCGTAGCCAGCTGCTGTAATGCCGTTTTGATTTCTTTCAACTGCGTATCGATGCGAGCATCAATGCTACCGAAGGAAGAACGAATCACGCATCCGTGATCCTGCACCGTGGAATCCGGAATAATCTCCAATTCCGCCTGTGAGTCAATCGAAGTCAGCAGTTCTTCTCTTGCGTCTTGAATGTACGCGAATTGAGAAGGCGATACGCAAAGCGTGATGATGCCTTTCTCCCGTCTGCGCATAAGCACGCTCTGAATGAGCTCAATGACCCACGCCGGTTCAAGCGAAAGCTGACGGCCAACGATTTTTTCAGCGATCGATGTGCTGAGTTCAATCAGAAATGGCTCGGATTCTTGAATAATCTGTTGCTTTAACTGGTAGGACTGCTCCAAAATCGAACTCGCTTCAGCCAGCATATCGGCATAAGCCTGCTTCACCGACGCTTCAGCCTGAACCATGCCGGTCTGATAACCTTCCGCAAATCCGGCTTCCCTGGCTGCATCCGTAATGGCTGCGTCTTCCGCTCTGCGAGTGTCCCACCATGTGGACATCTCGTCCTGGGTCTGCTCTCGAAGGGCTGCGCATTCCTGCATCGCCTGCTGAATTTGTTCATTGGCGAAAGCTTCCGCATCTTCGAGAATTTGATTTTTGAGCGTCGTCGCATCCGAAATTTCTTGATGCATTTCCGGTGTCCACGGATCTTCCGGCGCCAAACTTTCAGTCAAGTGCTTGAAGGCCGCCGCGGTGTCTACAATTTTTTTATCATCAACAGGAACGTATGCGAATGATTTAATGACACTAGACAATAATATCGTCTCCTCCGCCGCGAGCGATGATGATTTCACCCGATTCCTCTAAGCGACGAATCGTGGCCACGATCCGAGTCTGTGCTTCTTCAACATCCCGTAAGCGTACAGGACCCATAAATTCCATTTCTTCCTTGAATGTCTCTGCCATCCGTTTGGACATATTCTTGAAGAGGACATCGCGCACTTCTTCACTCGCCACTTTGAGCGCAAGCTGTAAGTCGGCATTCTCGATGTCACGAATAATCCGTTGAATGGAGCGATTATCGATATTGACGATGTCTTCAAAGACAAACATACGTTTCTTGATTTCTTCCGCAAGCTCTGGATCTTGAATCTCGAGAGAATCCAAAATGGTACGTTCCGTACCGCGGTCCACCCCGTTCAAAATTTGAACGATCGAAGTAATACCACCGGCATTCGTGTAGTCCTGCGTAACGGTCGAAGACAACTTCTGCTCCAGGACGCGCTCCACCTGGGAGATGACTTCCGGGGACGTGCTGTCCATCAGCGCAATCCGCTTCGCCACATCCGCTTGTTTATCTTGCGGGAGCGAGGACAAAATGATGGAAGCTTGTTCCGCCTGCAAATAAGAGAGAACGAGTGCGATCGTCTGTGAATTCTCATTTTGAATAAAGTTTAGAATTTGCGCCGGATCGGCTTTGCGTGCAAAATCGAACGGTCTCACTTGCAGCGTTGCCGTCAGGCGATTAATGATATCGAGCGCTTTCTGGGAACCGAGTGCTTTTTCCAAAATATCTTTGGCGTAAGCAATACCGCCTTGCGAAATAAATTCCTGCGCCAGACAAATCTGATGGAATTCCTGCAAAATCGCGTCTTTCTCCAGCGAATCCACTTTGCGGACGTTTGCGATTTCCAACGTGAGTTGCTCGATTTCCTCTTCACGCAAGTGCTTAAAAATTTGTGCTGACACTTCAGGGCCTAAACTGATCAAAAGAATGGCTGCCTTTTGTCGTCCGGTTAACCCGTTCATTGTAGCTCTGGCCATGCAGGTGCACCTCTATTCATCTACTAACCAAGTGCGCAGCAAATTGACGAAATCTTCCGGACGTTTTTTCGCAAGCGTTTCGAGCTGCTTACGCACTTGATTGTCATTTGTTACATTTTCAATATCAATGGTTGGAAGCTCTGCTTTGTTCGCCGAAATGCTGAGATCCTCTTCCAACTTAGCTTGATTCGCTTTTCTGCGTCTGCGGATCGCGTAGCCTGCAATGCCGCCAATCGCCAACGCTGCCAAAGCAAGACCGCCGTACAATAAGTAACTGGATGTCTTCGAAGCCCCGCTGTCATTCGTTCTAGCAAAAGAATGTGCAAAAACGGTAACTTTTTTCTGCAATTCATCGTCTGTATAAGTGACCTTGTTATCTGCGAGTGCCGTCCTGACGATATTGACCAAAGCGTTTTGAATCGCCGTCTTCGTTTCAGCCGTCAAGGAATTCGGATCGTCGCTAACAGGAGGCTCAATGCCGACGTTAATGCTTAAATCTTTCACGACATAAGGTGTTGCAATAATATCGTTCGTAATGCGGTCCACTTCGTAGTTAACCGTCTTACTTGTTTTCTCTGAATTAGAATTACCGGAAGTCGAAGATCCTGGATAGCCCGGTACATCCGTCGAGCCTGTTCCAGGCACACCGCCTGCGTCGGCCCCTTTATTCTGATACGATTCGCTGGCTTCTTGCAAAGAGATTTCCAAGCCCTTCTGATCGACCTGATTCGGTGCGCGGACAAGTTGTTCTTTCGTTTTTTTCTGATCAAAGTTCATCGTCGTAAACACACTAACGCTGACTTTATCAGGCCCGAACATGCGACTAAGCATTGCAGAGATGTTCTTTTGCAGATCGTTTCGGAACTGGTTGTTAATCTCCGTTTGGCTTGTTGCAAATGAGGATGACGTATTGCCCGCCGCAAGCTGAGAAGAAACCAAACTTTGACCGTACTGATCAGAAATTGTAATGTTTTCCAAAGGCAAATTTTTCACGCTGTGGGAAACGAGATTGTAAACCGTATCGATTTTGGCTTGATCGAGCTTGTAACCCGGCTTGACTTGCAGCACGACGGAAGCCGATGCTTTCTCTTCCTGCTGTTGAAGGAAAGGTCCCTCTTCCGGCAGGTTAATCAATACTTTTGAACTTGAGATCGCTTGGTTGGCATTAATGAGTTGTTGAAGCTCGCCCTGAATGGCATTTAAATATTTCACCTTGAATTCGTTATCGGTAATACCAAACGAGCTTCCGCTGTCAAAAGCTCCAAAACCGAGCGAACCGTTTTTATTCAACCCTTGGGATTCGACAGCTAATTTGACATTGGCGACCTCGCTGGTCGGCACTTCAATGCTCTTTCCGTCTGCGCTCAGCTTGTACGGAATTTTGGCTGTATCCAGGTAAGATTTAATCGACGCAGCATCGCTCGGTTGTAAATCGGTATAGGCGAGCGAATAATCCGTTTTCGATAAATTAATGCTAATGATCGCTGCGGTCAGGATCAGGAGCAGCACGGTTGCGATAAATGTTATTTTGGTCGTTCGATTATAACGATTCCAGTATTGCTTCACCTTTTCCCAGTACTGGAGCAGGTTCTCGTTCACTCTGTCACCTCATTGACCCAAATTTAGCAGCATCTCTAGAAACTATAGCTGCATTCTCATCATTTCTTGATAAGCGTCCAGAACCTTGTTCCTGACTTGTACCGTCAGTTCCAGCCCCAGGGATGCTTTCTCAGAAGCAATGGTCAATTGATGTACATCAGAGAGTTCACCTTTGATAAAGCTTGTATTGAGTTGATCCACTTGCTGTTGCTGCACATTCAAATTCGTGATGGCATTGTTCAAAAAATCGCCAAACTTTTTACTTAAGTCCGCGGCACCTTCGCCGGAGTTTCCCTTCGGCTGAACGGAACTGAGCACATTCATCGGACTATAGCTGATTTTGTCAATCATTTATGAAACCTCCCGGTCGGATTATCTGCCAATTTCAAGTGCTTTCGTAATCATCGATTTGCTGGCGTTCAGGGCCGTTACGTTAGCTTCGTACGATCTCGTCGCGGAGATCATATCCACCATCTCTTTCAGCACATCCACGTTCGGCATGTAAACAAAGCCATTTCTGTCCGCATCCGGATGACTTGGATTGTATACCTGCTTAAACGGAGAATGGTCTTCGAATATTTTATTAACGCGAACCCCTTCGCCCGTGCCGTCGGCCATCGCCGAATCCAGCGTCTGCGCAAAGCTCGGCTGTGACTTCGTCTCAAACGATACCAGCTTTCTGCTGTACGGCACCCATTTGCCGTCAACAAATTTCGCTCTCGTCGTATCCGCATTCGCAATATTGGACGAAACGACATCCATCCGGAGCCGTTGTGCCGTCAAGGCTGATGCACTAATATCAAATCCGTTAGTGAGTCTCATCGGTTATTATTTGCCCCCCAGCACCGTACGTAATTTTTTGAACTCACTGTTCATCTGCTGAATCATCGTGTTGTATTTCAGTTGATTTTTCGCCATTAACGACATCTCGTAGTCCATATCCACGTTATTCATGTTATTGTTGATTGCTGTCGACTCATCGGTCTTCACTTCGGAATTCGGCAGGCTGGTCGAGTTGCCAATGACAAAATGACGCGGATCCGTTCGTCTTCCTTCTATAGAAGGCGTACTTCCATTCAATTGGTCCTGCAGCAGCTCTTCAAACACAACATCGGCGCGTTTATAGTTCGGGGTATCCACGTTGGCAATGTTATTCGCTACAACCTTTTGCCTAAGTGCGGATGCATCCAGCGAACGCTCCATTAAATTCCAACTGGGTTTGTCTAAAAATGACATTGCGAAATCCCCTCTTCTTTCAATTGCATTACTACTACTTCCACATAAAAAGCGCGATTCCTTCTTATTTCGACACAATCTACAAATTTCCGATCGGATGTGAAAAATTGTAGAATTTTGTAACTCTCGAATTTATATAACTTATCATCTAAGAAATTAGCCCACCTGACAATAAGAAAAAAGCCCTATCTTTTTTTCAAAGACAGGGCTTTACAAAAATAAAAAAGTATCCAATCAAAGCTTCGTTTTGAGCTGTTCAATGCTGTTAATTAACTGTTCTTTGAGAATACGGATATAAGTGCCTTTCATCCCGAGCGACCGCGTTTCAATCACGCCTGCGCTTTCCAATTTCCTGAGCGCATTGACGATCACGGAACGGGTAATGCCTACGCGGTCCGCAATTTTGCTCGCGACAAGCAGCCCTTCCTTCCCTTCCAATTCCTCGAAAATATGCTCGACCGCTTCCATTTCACTAAACGACAGCGACCCCATCGCTACTTGCACGACAGCTTTGCTACGCGCTTCCTCTTCAATCTCTTCCGCACGTTCTCGCAAAATTTCCATTGCAATCACGGTAGATCCGTACTCAGCAAGCACTAGATCGTCATCGATGAAATGGCCTTCATTGCGACTTAAAATCAATGTACCCAAGCGGGAGCCCGCGCCGATGATTGGTACTAAAGTCGTGTAGGTATAGGGAAACATATCCTTCATTTGTTCCGTGTAGTAATAATACGGACTATCCGGCTCTGAAGCCGATGCTGTCTCTTCAATTTTGAGCAGCAAATTGTTGGATTCTGTTGGAAAACGGCCTTCAATTAGAATCGTTTGGTCCATTTCCGGGTTAACGGGATCGTTCGTAACGGCGTAACCCAGAATCTTCCCCTTGCGACTCACGACGTAAATATTGGCGATAACGATATCCCGCAGCACTTCCGCCATATCCATAAAGCTAACGGCGTTACCCGCTTCCTTCTGCAGCAAGCGATTCAGCCTTCTTGTCTTGTTCAATAAACTCATGTAACTGCCTCCTACTACCTTCACCTTGCAAGAATCTTTTATAAAATGTACTGACTCAAGTCCTTGTTCATCACGATGCTGTTCAGTTTCTCGCGCACATACTCCGGATTGATCACAAACGATTCCAGAGTAATTTCAGGTGCTTCATAAGATAAATCTTCCAGCAGTTTTTCTAAAATGGTATGGAGCCTCCGCGCCCCGATGTTCTCGGTTTGCTGATTCACTTCCACGGCGATCCGAGCGATTTCTTGAATCGCTTCGTCCGAGAATTCAATCGATATCCCTTCCGTTTCGAGAAGCGCGGTATACTGCTTGGTCAGCGCATTTTTGGGCTCCGTCAAAATAGACACAAAATCCTCCAGCGACAAATCGCTGAGTTCGACCCGGATCGGGAACCGGCCTTGAAGTTCCGGAATCAGATCCGAAGGCTTCGCAATATGAAACGCTCCGGCGCCAATGAACAGCACATAGTCCGTTTTAACCGGGCCGTATTTGGTCACAACCGTCGAACCCTCCACAATCGGCAAAATGTCGCGCTGCACACCCTCACGGGAAATGTCCGGGCCGCTGCCGCCGCGGGAAGAGCTCGCCACTTTATCAATCTCATCGATAAAAATAATGCCGCTTTGCTCCGCGCGCTGCACGGATTCCTGGATGACGTCGTCCATGTCGATCAACTTTTGGGCTTCTTCCTGCGTCAGCACTTTCCGCGCTTCCTTTACCAGCAGCTTGCGCTTCTTCATCCGCTTTGGCAGCAAGCTGCCGAACATCTCCTGCATGTTCATGCCAGCCTGCTCGTTGCCGCCCTGCCCGCCCAGCATATCCAGCATCGACGGCGCATTGTCCTCGACTTCCACCTCGACAGTTTCATTCTCAAGCTTCCCGCTTGCCAACTGTTCGGCGATTTGCGAGCGTTTTGCGCTTATCGATGGATCGGGTGCCGGCTCATCCTGTTCAACCTGATTTTGGCCGCCGAAAAGCATCTCGAACGGATTCTTCTGCGATTTCGCGCGAACCGGATTCGGCGCCAGCAGCGCGACGAGCCGCTCGTTAGCCAGCTTCTCTGCGCGATCCTTCACCTTCTCCATCCGTTCCCCTTTGACCATGCGGACTGCAACCTCAACCAAGTCCCGAACCATCGATTCCACATCGCGGCCGACATAGCCGACCTCGGTAAACTTGGTCGCCTCCACTTTAACAAAGGGAGCTCCTACCAATTTGGCAAGGCGGCGCGCAATTTCAGTTTTCCCGACGCCCGTCGGTCCGATCATCAGGATATTCTTGGGAACGATTTCATCCCGCATTGCCTCTTCGACGAGATTTCTCCGGTAACGGTTGCGGAGCGCAATGGCTACCGACTTTTTCGCTTTCTTTTGACCTACAATATATCGATCCAGTTCCTGAACAATTTGCTTCGGAGTAAGGGAGCTAATCGCCATTTCGGTAACCTCCTTCATATGCTCAAAGACAAACGAATTCTGCGCGCTACTCAATCTCTTCAACTATAATATTTTGATTGGTGAAAACACAAATTTCAGCGGCCGTCGTTAAAGCGGCATGCGCGATCTCCTTCGCGCTAAGCTGCGGTGCGTGACGATGCAGCGCTCTGCCCGCTGCCAGCGCAAAACTGCCGCCCGAACCGATCGCCAAGATGCCGTCGTCCGGCTCAATCACTTCACCGTTGCCGCTGAGCAGCAGCAAACCGCTGGCATCCATCACAATCATCATCGCTTCCAGCCGGCGAAGCACGCGATCCTGGCGCCAATCCTTCGTCAGTTCCACTGCGGCGCGCTGCAGATTCCCATGATGCTCTTCCAGCTTGCCCTCGAACTTCTCAAAGAGCGTAATTGCATCCGAAACGGAGCCCGCAAATCCGGCAATCACTTTCCCTCTATATAAACGCCGCACTTTCTTGGCTGTGCTCTTCATGATCATGCTATTGCCGAACGTCACCTGACCGTCGCCTGCAATAGCCCCCTTACCCTGATGACGGATAGCAAAAATCGTTGTTGCATGGAACGTAGCTTGACTCGGATCCATCCTTATTCACTCCTCGATCAGATTTTTGCCGGGCTTATGTGCGCATATCTGAATGTGTCTTTAAAATGAGAGAAACCTCTAGCGAGGCCTTCGGAATCGAACGACCGCATCTAGAGGTAAATGTATGATCAAACCCATGAAAAATGCAACAAAACATAATTATATTAACACACGGACAATTACATTGACAACTTATTCAGAAATCAAAGTCTTAAAATTCTGAATACTTTCCAGCGCACGGTTAGCCAGCTTTTCGTACTTTTCTTTTTTGTTGCGAATACGTTCCGGCAATTGCGGCAGCAAACCGAAATTCGCATTCATCGGCTGAAAATGCTTGAAATCCGCCGTTGTGATGTAATTCGCCATGCTGCCGAGCGTCGTCTCCGGCGGTACGACCACACAGGCAAGGCCTCTAGCCATGCGGCCTGCGTTCAATCCTGCAATCAGGCCCGATGCCGCCGATTCTACATACCCTTCGACGCCGGTCATTTGTCCTGCGAAGAAAAGATCTTCGCGCCGCTTAAATTGATATGTCGCGTCCAGCAACTTCGGCGAATTGATGAACGTGTTGCGATGCATCACGCCATATCGTACGAATTCCGCGTTCTCAAGCCCTGGGATGAGCGACAGCACGCGTTTCTGCTCGCCCCACTTGAGATGGGTCTGGAAGCCGACAAGATTATACAGTGTGCCCGCAGCGTTGTCCTGGCGAAGCTGTACGACTGCATAAGGCATTTTACCTGTATGCGGGTTGAGCAGTCCGACCGGCTTCATCGGACCGAACAGCACGGTCTGCCGGCCGCGCTTGGCCATCACTTCGAGCGGCATGCAGCCTTCGAAATAAATTTCTTTTTCGAACTCCTTGAGTTCCGCGACCTCGGCCGTAATGAGTGCCTCGTAGAAAACGTTGAACTCTTCCTCCGTCATCGGACAGTTCAGGTAAGCGGCTTCTCCCTTATCATAGCGGGAAGCGAGGTACACCTTGCTCATGTCGATAGAATCCTTCTCGACAATCGGCGCCGCCGCATCATAGAAATACAGATACTCTTCCCCCATCAGACCTTTGAGCGCCGCTGACAAATCCGGCGACGTCAACGGTCCCGACGCGACAACCGTAATCCCTTCCGGCAGCGCCTGCACTTCTTCATTGCGCACCTCAATCAACGGGTGGTTTCGCAAACGGCTCGTGACCGCCTGCGAGAACCCTTCGCGATCTACCGCCAGCGCACCACCCGCAGGTACTGCATGCTCATCGGCGCACGAAAGGATTAGGGAATCCAAGCGGCGCATTTCTTCCTTCAGGACGCCAACGGCATTCGTTAGTCCATTCGCACGTAGCGAATTGCTGCATACCAATTCAGCGAATTGATCCGTAATATGTGCAGGCGTCTTTCTGACATTGCGCATTTCGTATAGTGTAACGGGCACGCCTTGACGCGCGATTTGCCAAGCAGCCTCACTGCCTGCCAGCCCTGCGCCGATAACCGTCACCCTTGTTGTTTCCGACAAAATCGTACACCTCTAATCTTCGATTTCAAACGACTGGTCTTCCGCTTCAGCCGCTTCCTCTTTATGGTCGCACTTCGTACATTGGAGCGTCGCACCGCTCTTCGTGCGTTTCTCAATCATCAGCGAGCCGCATTCCGGACACGGACGGCTGGCCGGTTTATCCCAAGACACAAAGTCGCAGGTCGGATATTGATCGCAGCCGTAGAAGACGCGGCCTTTCTTACTTCTGCGCTCCACGATTTTACCCACATGACACGTCGGGCAAGTTACGCCGATATCTTTGATGATCGGTTTCGTGTTCCGGCAGTCCGGGAAGCCCGAGCAGGCAAGGAACTTGCCGAAGCGTCCCATTTTATAGACCATCGGCTTGCCGCACTTCTCGCACAGTTCATCCGAAACTTCGTCTTGAATCTCAATCTCTTTCATTTCTTCTTCGGCGAACGTAAGGCGCTTTTCGAAGGAAGTGTAGAAGGAATCCAACACCCGCACCCAGTCCTCTTTGCCCTCTTCGACGAAGTCCAGCTCCTCTTCCATATGGGCCGTGAATTCAATATCGAGAATTTCGGGAAAAAATTCCTGCATGAGCTGAATAACCAGCTCGCCAAGCTCCGTCGGCACGAACTTCTTCTCCTCGATCGCTACGTATCCGCGCTTCTGAATGGTCTCTAGCGTCGGTGCATACGTACTTGGACGCCCAATACCCATTTCCTCCAACGCACGGACGAGACGGGCTTCTGTGTAGCGCGGCGGCGGCTGCGTAAAGTGCTGCTTCGGCTCGACACTTTGTTTCTCCAGCGAATCCCCTTTGGCGAGCGGAGGAAGTAGCTTGTCCTCTTCCGTCGTGCCATCGTCGTTACTCTCCACATAGACCTTCATGAAACCGGCAAACTTCAGTTTAGAGCCGTTTGCGCGAAAAACCGTTTCGCCGGCAGCAAGATCAATCGTCATCGTATCAAGAATCGCGGACGACATCTGGCTGGAAATGAACCGCTCCCAAATCAGCTTGTATAAGCGATACTGATCTTTGCTCAAGAACTCTTTTACATGTTCCGGTTCGCGAAGCACGGACGAAGGACGAATCCCTTCGTGCGCATCCTGGGCGTTGGCATTCTTTTTGATATATTGGCGCGGCGTCTCCGGATAATAAGTTGGTCCGTATTTGGCCAGAATGAACTCTTTCGCTTCTTCCTGGGCAACCGGCGAAATTCGGGTGGAATCGGTACGCATATACGTAATTAACCCGACGGTCCCTTCTTTGCCGAGGTCGATCCCTTCGTAGAGCTGCTGAGCGACTGACATCGTCTTCGATGCGCGGAAATTCAGCTTTCTCGCCGCTTCCTGCTGCAAAGAGCTTGTAATGAACGGCGGCGCAGGATTGCGCTGACGCTCTTTCTCTTTGACCTCCGAAACGGTGAACGGGCCTGAGCCCATCGCAGCGAGTACACGATCTACGTCGTCCTGCGAGTTCAGTTCTTTCTTTTCGCCGCCGATGCTGTAATATTTCGCTTCAAAGGCCGTCTTGCCTGCGCCGAGCATCGCCGTAATCGACCAGTATTCTTCTGGTACGAACGCTTTAATCTCGTTCTCGCGGTCCTGAATCAGCTTCACAGCAACGGACTGCACGCGCCCGGCAGATAAGCCCTTTTTCACCTTTTTCCACAGCAACGGGCTGATCTTATACCCCACTAGACGGTCCAATATTCGTCGTGCCTGCTGCGCGTTCACCAGATCTTGATTGATCCGGCGAGGCGTTTTGAAAGCATCCTTCACAGCATCCTTCGTAATTTCGTTAAACACGACACGGCACTGCTCTTCCGGCCCTACATCAAGGTAGTGCGCCAAGTGCCACGCAATGGCTTCCCCTTCACGATCCGGGTCAGCCGCCAGATAGATGCGTTTTACTTTTTTGCTCGCGTCTTTGAGTTCTTTCAGAATGGACCCTTTTCCGCGAATCGTTATGTATTTAGGCTCAAAGTTACGTTCCACTTCTACGCCAATTTGGCTTTTCGGAAGGTCGCGTATATGACCCATCGAAGCTTTCACGATGTATTTGCTGCCTAAATATTTTCCAATGGTTTTGGCTTTGGCGGGTGACTCCACAATAACTAATGAATCTGCCATGGTCCGTCCTTCCTCCCTTCATCATTTCAAAGGTAAAAGTTGCTTGGCGAGAAGAAAAACTTCGTGATTTGCCTATGCTCGAATGTATGATGAACCCGGAAGCTGTTTAATCGCCTTTTTCAATACCAAAGATAACAGAACTCCATGCAAATGTCCAAACGTAAATTGCGTTGCTTCTATTAAAGTGTCAATGGAGACCGGCTCCTCCGACACAATCCGGTAGATTTCGAGCTCGTCGGGCGTCAAGGACAAGACCGGATTTGCCTTGCCAATCATGCTAAAATCGGCTTTGCCAAGCAGATGTTTATATTCTTCGACAATTTCTTCAACTTGCGTAACTAATTTGGCCCCATCTTTTAAAAGCTTATGAACACCGCCGCTCTGCCTGGAATGAATCGGCCCCGGAATCGCAAACACGTCGCGTGACGCGTCAAGCGCATGCTCCACGGTAATCAGCGATCCACTGTCTTCCGCAGCTTCAACCACCGTCACTCCAAGAGACAGTCCCGCAATAATGCGGTTGCGTTGTGGAAACATGCCGGGATGCATCCCGCATCCGATGGGATATTCAGAAATAATCACGCCTTCCTCTTCAATCCGGCGGTACAGCAGCGCATTCTCGCGCGGATAGATTTGGTTAATTGCGCAGCCCAACACAGCCACCGTACTTGACGGTCCTTGCAGTGCGCCGGCATGTGCCCGGCTGTCGATCCCTCTGGCAAGGCCGCTTACAATGCCCAAGCCTGCCCGCGAAAGCGCACTTGCCCATTCTTCCGCGATCTTTTTGCCGTACAGCGTCGGCGTTCGGGTCCCTACCATGCCAAGCAAATGTTCCTTGAGCAAAGCAATGCGCCCTTTCGCATACAATACCCATGGCGGCCCAGCAATTTCATTCAGTATAGCCGGAAATTCGGCATCCATACGTGTCACGAGCTGTACGCCGTGCTTGTTATATAAGTGAAGCTTATCTTCAATGAACGATGGCGTCAGCTTCGCAGCAATTTGCTCCGCGACCGCGCCGCGCAGTCCAGCTGCCCGAAGATCGCTTGCGGAAAGCGTCGGCAGCACCCCAAGTTCGGGAAACTTCGTTACCACCTGATCAATCGTTTTCCAGCCAACTCCCTCAAGCTCGTGTAGACCTATTAGTACATCGCGATTATTCATAAGTATATACACTCCCTACCCGAATGACAAATTTGCCTAAAATGGCTCCAAATAAAAAAACCTCCCAAAGCCCTGTCGATCAGGGCGATGGAAGGTTGCTTACCTTCAATAGCGTTGCTTATTTTTTAGTGATCACTTTGTCCAGCAGACCTTTTTCTTCCAGAACGGCAACCAGTGTGGAGCCCATTTCGGAAGGTGTAGCCGCTACGCGGATTCCGCATTTTTCAAGTGTCGCCACTTTTTCAGCTGCAGTTCCTTTACCACCGGAAATGATGGCGCCAGCATGGCCCATGCGTTTTCCTGGAGGCGCTGTTTTACCGCCGATGAAGCCGACAACCGGCTTCGTCATGTTAGCCGCGATCCACTCTGCTGCTTCTTCTTCCGCTGTACCGCCGATCTCACCGATCATGATAACAGCATAAGTGTCTGGATCCGCTTCAAAACGTTTAAGGATGTCGATGAACTCGGAACCTTTAACAGGGTCCCCGCCAATACCTACGGCAGAGGATTGTCCGATGCCGCGAGTTGTCAGTTGGTGAACAGCCTCGTAAGTCAGGGTTCCGGAACGGGAAACAACGCCTACGTGACCTGGCGTGTGGATGTAACCCGGCATAATGCCGATTTTGCACTCGCCTGGTGTAATAACGCCTGGGCAGTTTGGCCCGATCAGCACGGTATTTTTGCCTTCCAGGTAACGTTTTACGCGCACCATGTCAAGGACAGGAATACCTTCTGTGATACAGATAACGAGTTCCAGCTCAGCTTCGATTGCTTCGATGATGGACTCTGCCGCGAAAGCCGGAGGCACGTAGATAACGGATGCTGTCGCACCAGTTGCGTTTTTCGCTTCAAGAACTGTGTTGAAAACCGGAAGCTTCACAAGCTCGCCGTTTTCCAGCGTAATATCAACGGTTGTGCCGCCTTTACCTGGAGTTACACCGCCAACCATTTGTGTGCCGTAATCCAAGCCGCCTTTGGTATGGAACAAGCCCGTAGCGCCGGTAATCCCTTGAGTAATGACTTTTGTATGTTTATTAACCAAAATACTCATGATCTATGGTTCACATCCCCTATATTAGTTGAAAAACCGTTCAAATTTTCCTTATTTTACAAGTGCAACGATTTTTTGCGCGCCGTCAGCCATGGAATCTGCTGCAACGATATTCAGACCGGATTCGTTCAGCAATTTTTTACCAAGCTCAACGTTAGTGCCTTCCAAACGAACAACGAGCGGACGGGAAAGACCGAGCTCTCTAGCTGCAGCGATAACGCCCTCAGCGATAACGTCGCAACGCATGATGCCGCCGAAGATGTTAACGAAAATACCCTTAACCTGCTCGTCCGACAAAATGATTTTGAATGCTTCTGTAACTTTCTCTTTCGTAGCGCCGCCGCCTACGTCCAGGAAGTTCGCAGGGTCGCCGCCGTAGTGCTTGATGATGTCCATCGTCGCCATAGCAAGACCCGCGCCGTTAACCATACAGCCGATGTTGCCATCGAGCGCAATGTAACTCAAATCATATTTGGAAGCTTCGATTTCTTTCGCATCTTCCTCTTCCAGGTCGCGAAGTGCAACGATGTCTTTGTGACGGAAAAGTGCGTTGGAATCGAAGTTTAATTTCGCGTCAAGAGCCATTACATCACCAGCGCCAGTCACAACCAGCGGATTGATTTCTGCAATGGAGCAATCTTTGTCAACGAATGCTGTGTAAAGCGCCAACATGAATTTCGCAGCTTTATTAACCAGTTCGTTAGGGATATTGATGTTGTAAGCGAGTCTGCGTGCTTGGAAAGCTTGAAGACCGATTGCAGGGTCTACCACTTCTTTAAAAATTTTCTCAGGCGAATGAGCCGCAACTTCTTCGATCTCTGTGCCGCCTTCTTCAGATGCCATCATAACAACGCTGCCTGTTGCACGGTCTACGACAACACCAACGTAGTATTCTTTCTTAATATCGCAGCCTTCTTCGATCAGAAGACGCTTTACTTCTTTACCTTCCGGGCCTGTTTGGTGCGTTACAAGCACTTTACCCAGAATTTCGTTTGCATATGTACGAACTTCGTCGAGGTTTTTAGCTACTTTAACGCCGCCTGCTTTACCGCGACCTCCGGCATGAATTTGCGCTTTAACCACGACGACGGACGAACCGAGTTCTTTCGCCGCTTCCACAGCCTCGTCTACGGTGAACGCAACCTTTCCGTTAGGAACGCTGACGCCGTACTGTCTCAGGACTTCTTTTCCTTGGTACTCATGGATATTCATTTCCTAAAATCCTCCTATCAGTATGGACTTTCTATACGTGCTATACAGGGAAAAGTGTAATTTCCAATTTGCGTTAGGCACGAAAATCGATCTTGCTACCGGAATTAGTATCACACTTCTTCGCAAGCCCTAACCATTGTATCACATTATTTTCGACAGTTTCCTTATTTTTTTCGTGAAGCCCTTCAAACTTTCCTTTCACAGTGAAAAACTTTAGCTATCACCCCAGAAAAGTCTAAAGTAAACGACTCGCTAAAAAAAGAGAAGCCGCATTTCCATTTCTGAAAATACAGCTCCCGCTTTCGATTAATATGGCGCCATCGTCCCGCTGTCGCTGCGCGGTTCACGTTCCGCCTGCTTGATAAAGCGCATTTCGTTGCCGGAAAAAGAACAGATCAGACATTGAATGATCGGCTCCTGCTCCGCAATCATATTCGGATCGGTAAACTCCATAATCATCCCGGAATGTGCATCCTTCAAAAAAGACTGCGCATAGCTGGTGATTACATTAAATTTAATCCGATTCGAGCGGCAATTTGGACAAAAATACGGCTTCTCTTGCATACCTACCACCACCTCTTTTTTACATTATGGGCAGCTCGAGGAATTTTAATCCGTTTTTGCAGGCTTGCATTGATTTCCCATTTTTTGCTATGATATGAGTACATATCGGAGGCATGAGGAAGCACCTCGACTCCTGTTGCACAGGCTGCCAAGACGGCTTGATTACCAACGGAGAAAGGGTGTTTTTGTAATGTACGGAAAAGTGATGAGCGCCTGCCTGCGAGGCATTGACGGGCAATTAATCGAAGTAGAAGTCGATATTTCGAGCGGCTTACCGCAGATCAATGTCGTTGGATTGCCTGACTCGGCGATCCGAGAATCGGTCGAACGCGTGCGGTCTGCGATCAAAAATTGCGGCTATACGTTCCCAATGGATCGTATAACCGTCAATTTGGCCCCTGCGGATCTGCGTAAAGAAGGGTCGTCCTTCGACCTCGCCATCGCCATGGGGATCCTGCTGACTTCTGGGCAAATTGACCGGCAAATGCTGTCGCAACAGACACTTTTTCTCGGTGAGCTCGCATTGGACGGCTCGCTCCGCCCTGTTCCCGGCGTACTGTCGATGGTCCATGCCGCCAAGAAGCTGGGCATCTCGCAGGTCTGTCTCTCCCGGCACAACGCTGCGGAGGCCGCCTTAATCGAGGGATTGACGGTATGCACCATTACGAGTCTGGCGGATTTCAAAAAGAATCGTCAACTGCCTGAGTATGTTGCAGAAACAAGGGATAACGATGACAGCTCCGTTGAGAATCCGGCTGCCGGAGCTTTTAACGGATTTCAACTCATGGAAGATTACGCCGATGTCAGCGGTCAGCATCAGGTCAAACGAGCCATGATGATTAGCGCTGCAGGTATGCACAATATTCTTCTCCTCGGTCCGCCCGGAACAGGCAAAACGATGCTGATCAAGCGGCTCCCCTCCATTCTGCCACCGATGTCGGACAAAGAATCGCTTGAAGTGACGAAAATCTACAGCGTATCCGGCAAGCTCGCAAGCCGCTCTTCCTTGATTCGCACGCGCGCCTTCCGCGCACCTCATCACTCGATCTCAGCGGCCGGACTCGTTGGCGGCGGCTCCATTCCGAAGCCCGGAGAGGTCAGCCTCGCGCATCGAGGCGTCCTGTTTCTGGACGAGCTGCCTGAATTCACACGCGGCGCGCTCGAGGTGCTCCGCCAGCCCTTGGAGGATCGTCATGTCGTCATTTCCAGAGCTCGGGCCTCTTATACGTTTCCTTCACAATTTTTACTGGCCGCCGCCATGAATCCATGCCCTTGCGGGTACTACGGAACGGCTACCCCAACCCACATCTGCACCTGCTCCCTCGCCAAAATCGTACACTACCGCTCCAAAATATCCGGTCCGCTTCTCGACCGCATCGATCTGCATGTGGAGGTGCCTAAGCCGGACTACTCACACTTGCGGGATAAATCCAACCAACTTTCCTCGCATGACATGCGAGAGCGGGTCATGCGCGCCCATCGTCGTCAGCAGCTGCGCTACGCCGGCACCCCAATTAGCCATAAT
>NZ_RXHU01000013.1 GCF_003955665.1 Paenibacillus whitsoniae | reverse complement strand
TCGACAGCCGCTGCCTCCGCGCGTTCCGCTTCTGTAATATAGCCCTGATCAGTCATCAGCCTCAGGACAACCGCTCGCCGCTCCTTCGACAAATCCGGATGCGCCAGCGGGGAATACCGCGAAGGAGCTTTAGGAAGTGCCGCCAGCGTCGCCATTTCCCATAATTTTAAATCATTTAGGTTCGACTTGCCAAAATAAACCTTAGCTGCCGTTTTAATGCCATACGCGTTGCTGCCGAAAAAGATGCGATTTAAATATTTTTCCAAAATCTCATCTTTCGTATACCGTTCGTCAAGCGCGAACGCAATCGCCATCTCGGTACCTTTACGAAACGCTGTCTTCTCCGAGCTCAGGAATACGTTCTTCGCGAGCTGCTGCGTAATCGTGGAACCACCCTCGACGGCGCTCATATGCACGACGTCTTTCACAAGCGCGCGTCCAACTGCCCAGAAATCAACACCGGCATGCTCGTTGAACCGTCGGTCCTCCGTCGCGATGAACGCCTGCTTGAGCCGCTCCGGCACATCCTTGATGCTCACGCTTTCTCTGTTCTCACCTTTGTAGATCTTGGAAATTTCAGTGGCCGAGCTTTCCTTGCCGCCTTCCTCCATCGCATAAATGAGCGTCGATTCGTTAGCTGTATCGATTTTGTCGAGGTTGGCATCCAGAATCTTGAAGCCGCTCATAATAACCACGATGTAGACGGCCAGGGCACAAATGACGGCGACAATCGCCGCAATGATCGAGCCCATGATGACCTTGCGCCAGCTGAATTTTTTCTTGGACGATTTTTTTCCTTTGCCCTGCGTTTTATTTGGCGGTGTCTTTGTTTGATTTGTTCTCGTAGGTTTCTCCACGTTCACCGACTCCTTACTCTGATCTAACCCAACTAACCGCCTTAGCAGGCGGAAAAGTCAAGTTTCCCCTGTCTCCTCGTTCCTCTTCAAGGTTACTGCATCCTTCGAACGTATTGCAACTTCTTCAAAATAACCTCTTCCGGTCAAGCTTGCTCGCTCGCCATCAGCTTCCTAAGTACAACCTCAATAAAAGAACAACCTTTATACAAAGGTTGCTCCACACAAGTTTCTATTCGGTTAGACGCTTCACGCCACTAAAAAGTTGCAAAATGCCAAGGTGTCCGCTTATTCGGAGGCTTCTGTCGCTGCCATTAAAGAGACGGCGCGTTGCGGCGTGAACGTCGAAATGGCGTGCTTGTACACCATTTGCTGCCGGCCCTCGCTGTCGATAATGATCGTGAAGTTATCAAATGCACGAATAAGTCCTCTGATTTGAAACCCATTAGTCAAGTATACGGTAACGGGTATGCTTTCTTTACGCAGTTGGTTTAGAAAATTGTCCTGAATGTTAATGGTTTTGTTCATCAGTAGGTCCCCCTTAATGGAATGAAACGTTCGCCGGAAGGGCGCTATTTTCTATTGGTGATATTTGCTAATTATATTCGATTGGATGTCCAAACTTTCCTGCTAGTATTTCACTAATCCTTGTAAAATGCGCAGAAAAATTTGCCGTATCCGTCACATCGACCCAATGGATGTCTTTCATATGACGGAACCACGAGAGCTGGCGCTTCGCAAATCGGCGCGTATCGCGCTTGAGCAGCGTGACAGCACCGTCCAGGCTAAGCTCGCCTTCCAGATAAGCAACAATCTCTTTATAGCCGAGTGCTTGCATCGAGATCGCCGTCTTGGGGCAGCCGGCAGTGAGGATGGACTGCACTTCCTCCACAAGGCCTTCGGCCATCATGGCATCGATCCGCTCCTCGATCCGCTGATACAGCAGTGCGCGATCCATCGTGAGGCCGATGATACATAGTTCGTAAGGAGATTCTTTTTTCTGGGCGGCAAGGTGCGACGTCATCGTTTCTCCGGAGACATGGAAAATTTCCAGGGCCCGAATGACGCGCCTACGGTCGTTGGCGTGCAGCCTCTCCGCGCTTTCCGGATCGACTTCCCGCAGCTTCGCATGCAGCGCTTCTTCGCCGTGTTGATCGGCGTACGCTTCCTGCTCCTGACGGAACGCCTCGTCCATGCTTACATCGGTAAACTGAAAATTGTAGCATACCGATTCAATATAAAGTCCCGTACCGCCGACGATAAAAGGCAGCTTGCCGCGCCCGTGAATCTCTGCGATCAGCTGTTTGACGCGCTCCTGAAACTCGGCAGCCGAGAACGGATAGGCAGGATCATGAATATCAATCAAATGATGCGGCACAAGCGCTTGCTCCTCGGGACTGGCCTTCGCCGTCCCAATATCCATGCCCCGATACACCTGCATCGAATCGCCTGATATAATCTCGCAATTGAAGCGCCGGGCGATCTCCAGGCTGAGCTTGGTTTTGCCGACCGCGGTCGGACCGAGCAGCACGAGTAATTTCGGCTTGGCCGGTGGTACTTTCACAGTCGAATCACTCCATACGTTGTTTTCGTGGTGGACCGCAGCACATTCTCGAATCCGAGTCTGGCAAACTCCGGGCTGTCCCGGTGCTCCTTAAGCACGATGCATTTGCGTGCAACGCGCTTCGCCTCCGCAATCGCCTCCACGCTTACAGCCGCATCATTCGCACGGCTCCGTAAGGTCGACATCGCCGCCGATTCCTGAATCGGCCTGCGAAACATCGGATCGAAATAGATGATGTCTACACTTCCGGACGCAGCTTGCTGCAAGTAGGACAAATGATCCGTCCGTCTCACGTCGATCCGCCGCATCGCGTCGTTCACCTCGGGAATGTCGGACTCGTAGCGAACGAGCCCTTCCTGAATCAGCATCGCAGGCACGGCCTCGCTCTCGAGCGCCGTCACCCGGCCCTGATCCCCCACGGCAAAAGCAAAAACAATGCTGTCGGACGCCAGCCCCGCCGTGCAGTCCAGCACACGATCCCCCGGCGCAGCGCCGGAGAGCTCGATCAGCGTGTCGGCTTCGCCTCGCAGCATCCGCTTGATCCGGACGAGCGACATGCTCGGATGGAAAAATGCGGGCGGTTCATCTTCTTCATAGTACCTGATCTCTTCCCGGGTCACAAGCAGAATGCCTTCATCTTTATAATTTCTCCCAAGATGTTCCAAAGAATACTTCTTCCGGGGCACGAACCTGCCGCCGTAACGGGCGGCGAGGCTGCGCGCATAGTCCGCCGTTTCCGGGGACGGGTCATACGATGTGGTTACGATCACAGGGTTACATCACTCGCTTAAACATTTTTTCCAGCTCATAGGTGGTGAAGCTCACGACAATCGGACGGCCGTGCGGGCACGTATACGGATTCCGGCAGCCCGCCAGGCGGTCGATGAGCGTTTCCATCTCCAGGATACTGAGTCCTTGATTCGCTTTGATCGAAGCCTTGCAGGAGCACATAATCGCCGCTTTCTCCCGCAGCTTGGCAATATCCAGTGCCTTGCGCTCGGTCAGCACCCATTCGCACATTTCTTCAATAATGCCTTTCTCTTCGCCGGACGGGAACCAGTGCGGATAGGCGCGAACAAGAAAGGTGCTGCCCCCGAAAGCCTCCAAATAAACGCCCGCCTGCTCAAAAAGCCCCAGCTTTTCGGCGAGCACCCCCGCCTCCGAAGCCGTAAATTCGAGCGTGATGGGCACGAGCAGCTCCTGGCTGGCCTCAGCAGGATTGCCAAAACGCTCATAAAAATATTCATAATTGATCCGCTCATGCGCAGCATGCTGATCGATCAGGTACAGGCCGCTCTCATTTTGCGCGACTAGATACGTGCCGTGCATTTGCCCGATCGGCTCCAACTGCGGGAAGGCCGGGAGCGTCGGCGCTTCGGTGTCGCCGCTGCCCGGCAGCGCGCCGAGGAAGTTCTCATGAGCCTGCCGCTGCTGGCTCAGCGAAGCGGGACGCGCCGGCGCCGCCGGCTGGGCGCGGAAACTTTCGGCCGGGCGAAGCGCTTCGCGGCCGCTGTCGGTCCGATTCCCCGCCGTGCGGGCGGGAATCGGCGCGGTCATGCCGCTCGCCGGCGACACGTCGCTGCGAGCGGGCGCAGCTTCGGCGCGCGCGGAGGCAGCGTCCGCGCGCCAGGATGACGCCGCCGGGGCTTGCGGCTCGCGGTAAGGCGCGAGCTGCTCCTTGATCTGCGACGGCGCGGGGTTGCCGGTCGCGGACGTCCGTGCGTCCGCGGGCGGTGCCGGCGGCGGGGCATCAGCCGGCCACGGGGCTGCTTGCGACGGCGCATCGTCCGGCGCACCGGCATCTACAGCCAGCGAAGCGCCAAGCTGCGGCTGTAATGGCTCGAGCGTGCGGCTCAGATCGAGCTGCTCCTGCACGAAGGCGCCCTTCGGCGCTGATTTCACCGCTTGCGGAATCAGCACCTGGCGGCCGAACAGCCGTTTCACCTCGGCTTCGATTAAAGCTGTCAGCTCCGCTTCCTTCGAGAAGCGGACTTCCAGCTTGGATGGATGCACGTTGACATCCACCAAGGACGGGTCCATCCCGATGTGCAGCGCCGCCACCGGGAACCGGTTAATCGGCAGCAGGGTGTGGTACCCCTGCAGCAGTGCCTGATTCAGCGCGAAATTGCGCACGTATCGGCCATTGACAATGGTCGATATGCCGCCTCGGTTCGCGCGGGTCATTTCGGGCTTCGCCACGAAGCCCGTAATCGTATAATCCAAGCTTTCCACTTGGAGAGGAAGCATTTGCTTGGCGATCGCCGTCCCGTAAATGCCGGCGATGACCTGCAGCAGATCCCCGTTGCCGAGCGTCTGCAGCAGCGAATTGCCGTTGTGCTTGAGCGAGAAGCCGATCGACGGATGGGCCAGCGCCAAGCGGTACATATAATCCGAGATGTGACCCAACTCGGTCTGGATCGTTTTCATATATTTGAGCCGCGCCGGGGTGTTGTAGAACAAGTCGCGCACCGTGACTTCGGTTCCCCGCGAAGCGGCGGTTTCCTCAAAATGGCGGACTGTGCCGCCTTCGATCACGATTTTACGGCCCAAGCCGTCGCTCGTCGCGCTCGTCACGCACTCCAGCCGCGACACCGACGCGATACTCGGCAAAGCCTCGCCGCGGAAGCCCAGCGTCCGAATCGAGAACAAGTCCTTGCTCGTTGCAATCTTGCTTGTCGCATGGCGTTGGAACGCCAGCTCACAGTCCTCCGTCTCCATACCGGAGCCGTTGTCCGCCACCCGAATGAGGGTAAGCCCGCCCTCTTCAATGGTCACGTCGATGCGCGTGCTTCCGGCATCAACTGCATTTTCCACCAATTCCTTCACTACGGAAGAAGGGCGTTCGACCACCTCGCCGGCGGCAATCTGGTTTGCGATGTGCTCGCTCAGGAGCTGAATTTTACCCATGGGTTAATTCCCCTTTACATGCAGTGTTCAGAAAGTTGATCAAAAGATGATTTTTTGAACTACCCCTTTACAGCGTGGAGTGTTACTTGGTCTCCTTGTTCGGTTACCTGCAGTCCCGGGAAGTAGCTTTTGAATAGATCCACGTTCACATAGCTGTTGCCGGCTTCAATCACGAGTTGGTCGTCCGCTACCGGAATCGAGAACGTGTTCTTGCCGTCCGTCAAATCGACCGTCCGTTTCACATCGTTCCACGTAATGCCTGCACCCACAAGCGCCGCAAGTCCCCTCGTATTTGCAAAAAGGTGATCCTTCTCGCGGAAGTTGCCAAACGTTCCGCCGCTCAGTTCAGCGCCGTTGAATGTCACGCGATGCTTCGTAAGGCCGACTGTGATGTCGTTTATGCCGGATTTTTGCAAAGCTGTAATGAGCTGTGCGGCACTGCCCTCAACTTTAACATCCGGTGTAATGCCAACTTTGTTCACCTTGCGCATGTTCGGCGTCAAATATTCCTCGATGGTCACTTTGAGCGCATTGTTATTATCCAGTTCAAAAAGCTGCTGCACACTGCCCTTGCCGAACGTCTGCACGCCGATCACTTTCGCCTTGTTGTAGTCCTGCAAAGCCCCCGACAGTACCTCGGAAGCCGATGCACTGTTCTCATTCGCTAAAATATAAACCGGAATCGACAACTCGCTGCCGCCGGTAATCGGAACCGGATCGTCGTTGCCAAAGCGGTCGCGCGTATGTATCAGGACGCCTTCTTTGACAAAATGCTTCGCAATGTTCTGGGCAGTGTCAACCAGGCCGCCCGGATTGTTCCGCACATCGATAATAAGCGACTTCAACCCTTTGGCTTGCAGCGCTTTGAGCTGTGTATCAAAATCCTCATCGGCATCGCTCGAAAAATCCGAAATCGCCATATACCCCACGCCGCCTGCCAGGCTGGCGCTCGTTACTTCCGGTGCGTTAATGCCTTTGCGGGTGATTTCAAAGGTCAATTCTTTGTCACCGCGAAGCACCGTCAGCTTCACTTTCGTGCCGGCTTCGCCGATCACTTTGTTCCTTACTTCGTCGATCGACGTTGTGGAGGCCGGTACACCATCAATGGCTCGCACGTAATCATCCCGTTGGAGTCCTGCCGCTTCCGCTGCAGAGCCCGGGAAAACTTCATCAATATAAACGCCTTGGTCATCGAGACCGATGCGCGCTCCCATACCGACATAGTTGTTTTCCAAGCTGTTTGTAAATTGACCGTATTGATCCCCGGAGAAAAATACCGTGTATGGATCATTAAGCCCTTTGATCATCTGGTCGATGCTCTTGCCTGCCAAATCTTCCATCGTCACGCCGCTTACATGCAGCTTGCCGATAATTTCACGCACCTGCTGCGTCGCCAAGTCTTCTGCCGCCATTGCATTCACCGGCAAAGCCGCCAGTAAAGCGCCGAATGCCAGGGAGACCTTTAATGCTTTGATTGCTTTCTTTTTCATGCACGTTCCTCCTGCTTCCATGTGATAGATGTCGAGCTGCAACGTTTTTCTTTCATCTGAACTGGAATTTCTCATTTGCTTCTATAAGACACTTTCCCACCGATAAACTGGAAAACCTCCAGCTCATCAAAGCCATCTAGCCCACTCAAGCCTATTCGCAGCCAATTAAGTTGGAGAAAATCGAAGAACAGATGGAAATTCCTGCAAAAAGGCAGGCTTTCCTTGAAAATCAAGACGATTTTCACCAAATTCCTGCAAAAAGGCAGTTTTTTACGCCGAGCTCACTCCCAAAAAGGGAATTTCATTGAGATTCCTGCTTTTTTACAGGCATTTCATCGAATCTGACCGGAAATGAGGAAGATTCCTGCTTTTTTGCAGGCTTGATGCTCCCAGCTCTCGGGACTGTGGCGACCGTTAAAATCCATATTGCCTGCTTTTTGGGACAATAGGCGCTGTGGCAGCCGTTACAGCTTCACCTTACCGGTCTGTTGTCCATTAAGCAGCAATCCCCCAAAAGTTTGACCACCACGACCCCTTTAAGACCCTGCCTAAGCAGCAGCCCCAAACACAGGGATTTTATTCAATCCATCGCGGGGATGAGCAAAGCCCCTGCTTTTTTGCGGGTTTTGCTTCCCCGATCGGACTCATTCTCTGTTCCGCAGCTGGATGCTCTGCGGCGGTACACACGCTTCCTAGTGCAGCTTCTGTTTCAATTCATAAACGAGATTGAGCGCCTGGAGCGGCGTCATGTTAATGAGGTCAACGTCTTTGAGTTGATCGAGCACCTGCTGCGATTTCGGATCGAGCTTTTTCTTCTGCACCGGCGGCGCGTCTTCGTCATCAAAAAGCGATAGCTGCTGAATGCCGCCCGCGCTTGGCGCAGCGGATCCCGAGGCAGCCGCTGCGGTTGACGCAGACTCCTGAGCAGCCGTGACAGCCGCGAGCGATTCCGGCTCGGAGCTAGCCGCGGTCACCGGTTCTGCCGCAAGTCCCGCCGAAGATGCCGCAGCCAGACCGGCTGCAAACCCGGCGTCATAAGCCGCACTCGGCCGCTCCTTCACCGCCCCGGCTGAATGCGCTGCGCCGGGCTCGACGCCCGCTGCGCTCTGTGCGGCTGCGGCGGCCCGCTCTTCAAAGCCCTGCAGCAGCACATAGGAGCGCTGGATGATGTCCTGCGGAAGCCCTGCGATTTCAGCGCAGTAGATGCCGTAGCTTGTGCTCGCCGCGCCCGGAATCAGCTTGCGCAGAAACGTCACCTGACGGCCGCTTTCTTTGACGGCCATGCAGTGATTGCGCAAGTTCGCGAGGCTCTCCTCGAGATGCGCCAGCTCATGGAAGTGCGTCGAGACGAGCGTCTTGCAGCCGATGCGGTCGTGCAGAAACTCGATGACGGCCTGCGCAATCGCCATGCCCTCTCCGGTCGAGGTGCCGCGGCCCAGTTCATCGATGATGACGAGGCTTTGCCGCGTCGCCTTCTCGGTCATGACCTGGATGTCCATCATCTCGACCATGAACGTGCTCTGCCCGCCGATGAGATCGTCGGCGGCGCCGATCCGCGTGAAGATCCGGTCGGTGACCGGGATGCGCGCGGAGGCCGCAGGCACAAAGCAGCCAATCTGCGCCATCAGGCAGATCACGGCCACTTGCCGCATATACGTACTCTTACCGGCCATGTTCGGCCCGGTAATGAGCAGAATGCGGCCCTCCTCTTGGACAAGGCTCGTATCGTTCGCGATGAACGAGCCGTCCTGGATGACCGCCTCCACCACCGGATGGCGGCCTTCCTTAATCTCGAGATCGAAGCCTTCGCCGATCTCGGGCCGTTTGAAATGCTGTGCCGCCGAAACCGCGGCCAGCGATTGGTACACATCGGCGGTGGCGATGACTTCCGCCAGCTTTTGCAATCTGGAAATATGCTGGGAAATCCGGTCGCGCAGCTCCGTAAACAGCTCATATTCCAGATCAACCATTTTATCCTGCGCTTCCAGAATGAGCGATTCCTTCTCTTTCAGCTCCGGCGTCACATACCGCTCGGCATTCGCCAGCGTCTGCTTGCGCTCGTAGCGGTCTTCCTGCAACGCCGACATGTTCGCTTTCGTCACTTCAATGAAGTAGCCGAACACTTTGTTGTAGCCGATCTTCAGCGACTTGATGCCAGTCGCCTCGCGCTCCTTGCGCTCGAGCTCGGCGATCCATTGCTTGCCGTTCGTGCTTGCTTCGCGCAGCTGATCGAGGTATGGCTGGTAGCCCTCCCGAATCATGCCGCCGTCGCGGATCGAAACCGGAGGCTCGTCCACAATGGCGCTGGCGATCCACGCCATCACGTCGGCGCAGTCGTCCATATCCGCCACGAGTTTGCGCAAAGTCTCCGAGCCGGACGCCGCGCACACTTGCTGGAGCGTCGGCACCTGCATGAGCGAATGCTTCAGCGCCACCATATCGCGGGCGTTCGCATTGCCGTACGAAATGCGCGCAACAAGACGCTCCAAGTCGTACACTTCCTTGAGGGCGCTTTTGACGTCCTCCCGAACGATCAGCTGGTTGTACAGCAGATTGACCGCTTCCAGCCGCTCTTCGATCCGGGCCACGCTCATGAGCGGCTTCTCAATCCAACGGCGCAGCATCCTCGCGCCCATCGCCGTCACGGTTTTGTCAAGCAGCCAGAGCAGAGATCCTTTTTTCGCCCGCTCCCGCACCGTCTCAACCAACTCCAGGTTCCGGCGCGTGAACGGATCCATCGTCATATATTGGGCAGGTTCGTAAATGCGGATATGCTTCACATGCGTCAATGCGCGTTTTTGCGTTTCTTTCAAATAAGCGAGCAGCAGGGCCACACCGTGCCGGCTCAGAGGCGTAAGCTCCTGCCGCGCGCTATCCTCCGCAAAATGCTCCTCCAGCAATCCTTCATCTGCGCGCGTCCACTCGGTCAGCACGAGATTGCGTCCCCAGGCTGCGCCGGAATCGCGGATTTTCGCGATCAGCCCGCTGTCCGTCACAATTTCCGATGGGTTGTAGACGTTCATTTCGTCCAGCACAAGCTCCCAGGAGCCCTGTAATTGCGTGGCATACAATTCGCCTGTCGAAATATCGCAAGCCGTAAAAGCATACCCCTGCACGTCCCCTGCGAGCGAAACGATATAGTTATTGCTGGCTTCGCCCAGCAGCTTGCTGTCCATCACGGTACCCGGCGTCACGATCCGCACGATCTCCCGCTTCACGACGCCTTTGGCCTGCGCCGGATCTTCTGTTTGCTCGCAGATCGCAACTTTGTACCCTTTTTCCACCAGACGGGCCATGTACGTTTCGGCCGAGTGATGCGGGACGCCGCACATCGGAATTTTCTCGTCAACGCCGCCTTCTCGGCCGGTTAGCGTAATCTCAAGCTCTCGTGACGCGTTGATGGCATCCTCAAAGAACATCTCATAAAAATCGCCTAAACGAAAAAACAAAAATGCATCCGGCACCTGCGCCTTGACGGCGAGGTACTGCTGAATCATCGGCGTGTATGCAGCCACCTTGTTTCCCCCAACCTCTACCTAAACTCTATTGCCTCTTATGCTATGAAACTACCAAATTCTTTTCAAAGACATGTAGAAAAGCAGCCCTCTGCCGGCCGGCCATTCGTACAGGCCAAGCCGCGCAGCGACAGAACGTCGGGCAGCTTCTCAATATAACACTATCGTTCATCTATTATAGCACGATTCTTTCTTCCTTGGCTTCTTTCGGCGAGGGGGTCGCAATTTTCCATGCTTCGCGAATGTCCGCACTTTCATCCCACGGCTCCATCGACATGATGCGCTCGTAAAAACGCTCCAATAGACCCGCATGCACCTCGTAACCCTGCAGTCTGCGCAGCTCCTGCCATAGCTTCGCAACGACGCCATGCACCATCGACTTGTCCCCGCGGTAGTATGCCGCCTGGATACCCTTCTCTTGCAGTGGCTGATACCCGAGCCGGCTGTAGTTGTTCACCACCAGCGAGGCGAGCGCAAAAACGCCGCCGGTAATCAGAGGCGAAGCCAGCCAACTGGGCAGGGTGCGGTATTCGAAGCCGCCGTGTGATTTCCGGCGATAATCGCCGAGGAATCCGTACCGCGGTCTCCGCCCCCGCGTCGACTCGCTCTCGAGCAAAATGAGCGGCAGCGCCACGTAATTATCGAGCGCGCGCAGCAAATGCGCATTCAGCCAGCAGCGGCTGAAATGCAGGTGCCCGCCGAGCGGATAGCCCTTCACGGGCATACCGCCAGAGAGCCAGGCGAGCCGCGAGTCCGTAATTTTGCGCGCGGCCAGCCCCATCGTCGCCTGCACGTGCCTGACGAGCTGCAGCGGATCAGGCGTCGGCTGCGGGCGCAGCTCCGCCAGCGGCAGAATCAAGCGATGCCCGCTCAGCACGATCGCATCGCTGCCGACAGCGCCGTCCCGCGTCAAAAAGCGGTCGGCGAAGACGACCTTGCCTTCCGGGCTGCGCAGCAGAAATTCGGGATCGCAGCCGAGCACGACACGCTCCGCACGCTGCAGCTCCTCTGCATATGCACGGTCGTAGGCATTGATCGCTTGCGCAAACACCGCCAGCAGCTTGTCATTCAGCCGCGGCGCCGGCTCCACATCAAGCACAAGCGTATGCCCGTCGACCGTGATGCCGATGCTGACTAGCCCATAGTCGATTCCCAGGGCGTAGATCGCCTTGACCGACTCCCGACACGCCCGGCGAACGTGATAATTGGTCTGCGCAGGGGGCACTTCGACGTACGCCGCCTTTTGACCCGCCTGCCGCTGATCTTGCAAGGAACGCTCGGCCAGCAACAGCGTCTCCTTTTTCTCATAGACAACGAGGGTCTGGAGATGAAAAACCGCGACTTTATACTTCGTCTTGAACAGCCGCTGTGGTGCTCGCTCCCGCTCCCGGCGCGCATAGGACGCCATCGTTTTGATGCCGTGAAGCTCCAGCAGCTCTTCCCGCTTGCGGCGGTTTTGCGCCCGAATCGCAGCCCTTAGCGGCTGCAGCGCAGGCTGCCGGGGGCATTCGTCATGCGCGGCGCCCCAATGGATCAGGCGGTGCCCCTGCCAACCCTCCGGCAATTTGCTGCCGCTGGGGATGTGAAGCAAGCCGGCCAGCGCCAATGCATCTTTTTCGCCTCCGTGTAAAAAGAATGTTTCCATGTCTCCACTACTCCTTCGCTTGCCAGGATGAGCGCTGAAGCCGGTTATTCGCCTATTTTCCCGTATACAACAAAAAAGAGGGCAAATGCCCTCTGCCGAACCCGATAGGCCAGCATACACTAGCGTATAAAGTTCCTTAGGAGAATTGCCGCTCCCTTAATCCAATTCGTCTTCGAGCAGCTCAGCGTCCAGATCCTCGAAATCTCCGCTGTCGTCGAAGTCCACGTGCTTGTCGTCGAAATCGTTGCAGCCGTTCTCACAAACGACTACGCACACTTTCGTTTCGGCCACAAGCTCCACTTGAAATTCCCGTTCCACTCGAATGATCACGCTGTCGCCGCTCGAAGAGATGCTTGCTTCCACACAGTTGGGCTCTTGCGTTGCGACAGCGGATACTTCCGCCGTCGTCGGCTTATGTTTTTTGTCCAAATAGCTTAATCCGACGACTTCTACATAAGAAACGGTTTCTTTGGCTACGTCTGTTTTCGTGTTGCGATCGTAAGAATACCAGATGTTGATATCGTAAGTACCAACTACCTCTACGCCCTCGCCAGAATGGACCGCCTCGAATTGATTATTGATAATCCAAGCGCCCAAGATACTGGTTGGAGAATAAGGCGGAGTCACGGTATGACTTACATGCGAAAATTTGCGCCCTTTACCGCAGACAGCTTTTGTAATGATCTCTCTGCACTGCAAATCTTTATCTAATGACATCCTTTCAACCTCCTCCATACAATCATTCCTTACAATTGTATGCAGGACACCAGTCTAGAGTGACAATTATTTTATATTATTTTTGAGCCTTAAACCTAGGGATTTCTGTCAGAGTCAACCCGCCGCCGGGCGATGCTTTTTTTGCTTTTTCGCAATGGCCAAAAATTGCATGAGCTCCCGATTGAGCTGTAAAATCGCGGCCCGCACCTCGAATTCCTCGCGGCTTCCGGGCAGCGGCATCGCTTTGTAACGGTTGTCCAGCTCTTGCAATTCTTTCTCGGCCTTGCCTGTATAGTAGTCTTCCTTGACAGTTTGGCTAATATCTTCGAAGATCGCGGCAACCAGCTCGCCCTGCGGCAAAGTCTGGTACACCTGAGCCACAAGATCCATCATACGCGTAATCGATTCCAGCTGTTCCGTCCGCATGTAGAAATACACCCGCCAGTATGGATCGCCCCCGAAAAGCAGCGTATTCTCCATCGTCCGCTTCGCCAAATCCGCGCCGCGCTCAATCGCTTCTCCCGCTTCCAGCAGCTCCTTGCCGTCCCAGACAATCGTATTGTCGCGCAGATGATTCGCAATATGCAAGAAAATCGCGGAAAACAGCCGCTCTACCTCCTGGCGATAGGCGGTCAGCTGGGAATCGGTTTTGGGCATGTACGCAATGTTGATCAGCGTAGCCGTTCCAAGCCCTATCACGAGCAAATACAGTTCATTCAGCACCGCATGAAGACCTGCGTCCTCATAAGCGTACAGATGCAGCATCACCACCGCGCCGGTCACAGTCCCTTCACTGATCCGAAGGCGATGCAGCAGCGGGAAAACAAGCAGCACGAACACACCGACGACCCAGATTTGAAACCCGAACAGCATCAACAAGCCCGAACCGATCAACAAAGCGAGAATCGAAGCCGCGATGCGGTGCAGCGCACTGCGAATGCCTTTCTTTTTCGTCACTTCGACGCCTAAAATAGCAAGCAGCGCCGCAGCGGCCGGCGAATGTACGCCGAACAGATGAGCCAGATACATCGCAATGACGACGGCGACAGCCGTTTTCCACACACGAAAGCCCATAGTCTCCCCCTCCTTGCAGGTTCTCTCTATGGGCTTCATTATTCCATTAAGTTCCTTGCTTGACAAGGGCTCGTTATCGGTGCCGGGTCAGCCGCTTCTCCAGCTTTGCCACCAGTTGGTACATGACGGTCGCGACAACCGCGATCACAAACAATGTAGAAATGACCAATGTAAAATTAAACACCTGGAAGCCGTAGATAATCAAATAGCCCAGACCTTCCTTCGCCACAAGAAATTCCCCGACGATTACGCCGATCCAGGCGAGACCGACGTTGACCTTCAGTGTGGAAACAATCGCCGGAAAAGACGCCGGAAGTATCGCCTGGCGGAACACCTGCCGCTTCGAACCGCCGAACAGCTTGACGACTTTGACGTAGTTCGGGTCGACTTCCTTGAAGCTTCCATATACGACCAGCGTCGTGATGATGACGGTGATCGACAGCGTCGTCGCAATAATGGACAGGAGGCCGGGCCCCAGTCCGACGATAAATAGCGGGCCGAGCGCGACCTTCGGCATACTGTTCAGCACGACGATATAGGGATCGAGCACACGCGAAAGAAACGGCGACCACCAGATGAGCACCGCCAGCAGGGTGCCGAACAAGGTGCCCAGCACGAAACCGATCAACGTCTCCTCGATCGTCACGCCGACATGGGGCAGCAAGGTGCCGTCGAGGAGCTTATCCCAGAGCAGACGGAGGATTTTCGTCGGGTAGCTGAACAGCAGCACGTCAATCCATTTCAGACGGGCAGCCGCCTCCCAGAGCAGCAGGAACACCAGGAGGATCGCGGCCTGCACGACCCGCACCCAGACGGTTTGCTTTTTCAGCGCCTTCAGATGCGCCCCATGCGCTTCCTCCATAAGTTTGTCTTTATCGGTCGGCATCGCTCTCACCTCCAAATTCCTGCCACACCTCGCGGAAAAGTCCGTGGAAGCTCGGCAGCTCCCTGGCCAGCAGCGGCGAGGCGCTGCGAATGTCGGCCGGCACGTCGAACACCCGTCGCAACCTGCCTGGGTTCGGGTCGAGCACGAGAATGCGGTCGCTCATCGCAATCGCCTCCGACATGTCGTGCGTGACGAGCAGCGCCGTTTTCTTCTTCGCGCGCAATGTTCGCAGCACGAGGTCTTCAAGCTGCAGCTTGGTCTGATAATCGAGCGCGGAGAACGGCTCGTCGAGCAGCAGCAGCTCCGGGTCCGTCGCCAGTGTCCGAACGAGCGCTACCCGTTGGCGCATGCCGCCGGACAGCTGTGTCGGGTAATAGTCCTTGAAGCGCAGCAGCCCCATTTCGTCCAGCAGCTCCAACGTGCTTTGTTTCGTTTCGGGGGTCAGCCTGCCCTCGATTTCAAGCCCGAACCAGCTGTTGGCTTCAATTGTGCGCCACGGAAACAGATAGTCCTGCTGGAGCATATAGCCGACCTTGGAAGAGGGCCCGCGGACGGGCTCTCCACCGACTTCGACGCCGCCAGCCGTCGGCAAGATCAGTCCCGCGATCATGGACAAGAGGGTCGTCTTGCCGCAGCCGCTGGGACCGATCAGCGAGACGAATTCCCCCTGCCCGATCGAAAAATCAATGTCCTGCACGGCGAGCGTCGCCCGTTCTTCCGTTACATACACATGCGTGACTCCTGTTACTTTTACAGCGGATGTCATGGTCCCTACCTCCTTGTCGACGACCCTGCTTCGTCAGATTTTGTTACTTCACGTTCGCTTTCGCCTTCTCGGCGTAAGAGTTGTCAACAAGCTTGCTCCAAGCGACTTTCTCTTTCAGCTCTCCGGCCTTGGTCATGACATCCAGCAAGTTATTCCATTCCGCCTCATCGACAATGCCGTCGGTTGCGAACGAGCCTTGGTCTTTGTAACGTTTGACGACGTTCTTGATAATAGCGACATCAATATCTTGAAAATAAGGCTTCACCGCTTCCGTAATCTCATCTACGCTTTTCGCGGCAACCCAGAGCTGCGCCTTTTGAATGGCATTTGCAAATTTTTGAATTGTGCCGGGATTCGCCTTCATGAAGCTTTGCTTCGCCATAAAGACGGTGTACGGCAGATGACCGCTCTCGACGCCAAAGGAGGCGACTACATAGCCCTTGCCCTCTTGCTCAACGATTGATGCCTGCGGCTCGAACAATTGGACATATTCCCCGGTGCCCGAGGCGTACGCCGTTACGATATTGGCGAAGTCGATGTTTTGAATGAGCTGCAGGTCCTTCTGCGGATCGATGCCATGCTTCTTCAGCGTGAATTCCCCTGCCATTTGCGGCATGCCGCCTTTGCGTTGACCTAGGAATACGGACCCTTTGAGTGAATTCCAATCAAAATTGTTGGGTTTCTTCCGTGCCACGAGGAACGTACCATCGGTTTGCGTAAGCTGTGCAAAGTTAATTACTGGATCGTCCGAACCTTGCTGTGATACGTAGATCGAGGTTTCCGACCCGACCAGTGCGACGTCAATCGTGTTCGACAGGAGTGCCGTCATCGTTTTGTCTCCACCCGGCGTCGTCGTGAGTTCGACATCCAGTCCTTCCTCTTTAAAAAAACCCTGCGACAAGGCCACATATTCCGGCGCATAAAATAAAGAGCGGGTTACCTCGCCGATGCGCACCTTCGTTGCTTCTTCCTTTTTGCCCCCGCACGCTGTCGCCAATAGACTAAGCAGCAGGACGACGGTCAGCGTAAGTGACCACTTTTTCGTGATTCTCATTGGACGTCCCTCCGTTCATCGTTGTACAGTATTCTATGCAGGAGCCCATAAAGGGGTTAATGGTTCCTTGGAAAGTTGCATGAACCTCAAAGTTTCTTGCTGCCACCGATAAACATTCGGTCGATTAAAACTTGGGTGAACCGAAGGCTCTCTCTTGCTAGAACCTGCATACCGATTCTCGCAGAAAATGGCCACAGCGACCGAATTTTACTGTATGTTTTACATGATTTCAAACGATTTGCCCCGTTTCGAGCAAATTACCTGTAGTTTTTGCAGGAAGTCGGTCGCCAGACAAGCGGTTGTAAGCAAATCTGCGGACATCGCGGACATCGGGGTCATCTGCCAAGATGACCTTCCGATCTCAGCGAGCGCACAGCAAAAAAACCTCCCCGAGCCAAAGCTCGAGAAGGTTTTTCGCATTCCACACGGGTACAGAATACTGCCGCCGATCCTATCATCCAAATCTGCTAAATTCCGTACACCGCTTTATACTTCTCTTCCAAATAAGCGACCAAGTAATCCGGGTTGAGTTCCTCGCCGGTCACCCGCTGCACGATTTCGTTCGGCGTCTGCGATTTGCCGTATTGGTAGATTTTGTCCGTCAGCCAATCTTTGATCGGCGCCAGATTGCCCTGGGCGATATACGCTTCAAAATCCGGCATCTCCTTGCGAAGCGTATGCGTAAACTGCGCCGCGTACATGTTCCCCAGCGCGTACGATGGGAAATAACCGAACGCACCGCCGGACCAGTGCACATCCTGGAGCACGCCCTCTCCGGCATTCCCCGGCGTCACGCCCAAATACTCTTCATATTTGGCATTCCACGCCTGCGGCAAATCCGCGACGGACAACGTGCCGGCGAACAGCCCTTTTTCCAGCTCGTAGCGAATCATAATATGTAAGTTGTACGTCAATTCGTCCGCTTCAATCCGAATCAAGGAAGGCTCAATGTGATTGATCGCCTTGTAGAACGTGTCGACGTCGATGTCGTCGATCTGCCCGCTGAATGTGCTTTGCAGCTCGCCGTAGTAGCGCTCCCAAAACGCTTTGCTGCGGCCGATCACATTTTCCCAGAACCGGGACTGCGACTCGTGAATGCCCATCGACGTGCCCGTGCACAAGTTCGTGCCGACGAGGTCTTTGGAAATGTTCTGCTCGTATAACGCATGTCCGCCCTCGTGAATCGTACCGAACAGCGCCGACGTAATGTCGTTCGGCAAGTAGCGCGTCGTGATCCGCACGTCGCCAGGGTTCAGCGCCGTCGCAAACGGATGCACCGTTTCATCCAGACGACCGGCTTCAAAGTCATATTGCATCTGCTTCAGGATCGAAAGCGAGAATTGCTTCTGCTTCGCGATGTCGAACTGCTGATCGAGGAACTCACGCTTCGGCTGTGGCGCCGCCTGAATGCGCTGGAGCAGCGGTACGGCTTTTTCCCGCAGCGCGCCGAACACTTCGTCGAGCTTCTCGACGGTCATCCCCGGCTCGTACATATCGAGCAAGGTGTTGTACTTGTGCCCCTCGTAGCCCCACAGCTCGATGAATTCCTGCGTGGTCGCGACGATTTTCTCCAAATACGGCTGGAACGACGCCCAGTCCGATTGATGCTTGGCGTCTTCCCACGCAGACTCCGCCTGCGAGGTCAGCACCACATAGGCCTGATATTTCTCGGCCGGGATTTTTTTGCTGCGATCGTACTCCTTCTTGCATTCGAGCACCATTTTACGGGTAATGTCATCGAGCTTCGCAAGCTCTTCCTCCTGCATGAAAAAGTCCAGATACCCGCCCATTTCCTCGGATGTCGACATTCGAAACACTTCTGTGGACAGCTCGCCCACAACCTCGGAGCGGGTTTCGATCCCCTTCTTCGGCGCGCCTGTGCGCATATCCCAATAGATCAAGGCAATCGCCTCTTCATACTGCTTCATTTTCCGAATATAGGCTTTAAATGCCTGCAATTTCGCTGCTGCGTCTTGTCCTGACATAGCTCGATCCCTCCCAAAAGTTTCTTGTTTTATCATACTTCGCGAATGAAACAGAAGCAAATCCCTTCCGGGTATGCTAAAATAGTAAGAATGCTTCTACAAGGCTAAACATATTCCAATCGCGAAAAGGAGATGACTACGATGAACATCACGTTTACCGAATCTGCAGTCGCCAGGCTGACCCCTTCGCTGAAAGAGCCGGGCACGTTCCTGAGGCTTGTCTTCGATACCGAGGGCTGCGGCTGCTCCGTCAACGGCGTTCCGACGCTGTGGCTTGTGTCCGAAACGGCGGCCGGCGATTTAAGCGCTGCAACCAACTTCGTACCGGTGTACTACAAGGCGAAGGACGAAATCTTTTTCGAGGAGCACATGAAACTCGACTTTAACGAAGCAACAAAATCTTATATACTAAAGAGTAATAACCAAATTTATAATGCAACTATGAGCCTGGTCGATCGACGGGCTGCTGCACACAGACCATAACCAGCAGCGATACTATCACAATGGTGGAGGGAAATCGGATGTCTTTAATTAATCAAATCATGGATTACAACAAGGATTTCGTAGAAACGAAGCAGTATCAGGAGTTTCTGACAACCAAATTCCCGGACAAGCGGATGGTCGTCGTCACTTGCATGGACACGCGGCTGACCGAACTGCTTCCGAAAGCCATGAACCTGCACAATGGCGATGCGAAAATTATTAAAAACGCCGGAGCGATCGTTTCTCACCCTTTCGGCTCCCTCATGCGGAGCATCATCGTAGCGGTCTATGCGCTTGAAGCGGATGAAGTGTTCGTAATTGGCCATTACGATTGCGGGATGACGGGCCTCAATTCCGCGAACGTGCTGGAAAAAGTAAAAAGCCGCGGCATCTCGGACGACGTCATCGCAACGCTGGGCCATGCGGGCATCGACCTGGACCAATGGCTGACCGGCTTCAATCATGTGCGCGACGGCATTGAGAAAAGCGTTAACATCATTCGCAATCATCCTCTGCTTCCGAAAAACTTACCCGTTCACGGCCTCATTATCGATCCGGAAACCGGCCGACTCGATCTCATCGACGAAGGTTACGCGGCCATCCAAAATAACTAATAAACAAACAGCCCGAAAGGTCAGTTGACCCTTCGGGCTGTTTTTGTCTCGTTTCACATCGTTTTTGACTATGGCTCCAACGTCCGCAGCAGACGCTTCGCGTCGCCGTTCGGCGTAGTGACAACTTCATAAATCTTAATGCGAACATCCGAGTTCAATTGATCGTTGCGGATGTTGCCGAACTCGATGAACTGGATGCCGGACAAGATTTTGCCCTGACCGGTAAACGTCATCACCTTCGAACTAAGCAAGCGATCCTCCGTGTCGACAACCTCAAACGATAGTGACGAGAAGTTGGCATCCGTAATCACCTGAGCTTGACGCGTCACATTGAGGTCTACTCGCATCCGGTATGCATAGGAAGAATCCTTGTTGTACGTCGCGCTGACGGAGAAATCCTTGAGATCGACGCTAAACGGATAGATCGACATTGGGCCGGTTTCGGCGATCGGCTGTACCGCCGTTTTGTACGCCCCCATGGACATGCGGTTCGGGTCGTACAGCTGGAGCGCCAGCTTCTCCGCTTTCTCTTCGCCCGGCACCATGTACGAGTAGCTCAGCACGTAGCTCGTATTCGGTGCGATCGTTTTCGTAGTCGTCGTCTGACGAACACCTGTATAGGTGTAGCCGTCCGCATTCGTCAACTCCGATTGGAAGTCCGGCAGTGTCACGGACGACGTGCCTTTGTTCGTCAGCTTGTACTTCGCAACGATCGTTTTATAGCCAAAATCGGCGCTTTCACTCATGCCCATCTCAACCAGCGATAGATCGACGTTGGAATCCATCGCCGTATTCGATGAGATCGGCATCACCGTGCCGATCGTATAATCCTGCGCGGACGCGTAAGACGTCACTTCTCCACCGCTGCCAGCACCGGCGAGCGACGTGACCGCGACCGGCAGCGCGGTTTGCGCGGCGTTCGCTTGTCCCGCGCCCTGCTGGCCCCCAGCAGCCGCGGCGGCCTGCTTCTCCAGCACGACGAGCTGGAGCGCATCCGCGCCCAGGCTCGCCGGCAAAATACCGGAGAATCGGTACGTCGTCGACTCGTTCGGGGACAAATACGTGGAGCGCGAGGCGTTGTCGCTCGAAGAAACGATCACGCTGCTGCGCACCGCTTGAAACTGCCCGGACAGCGACGGCAGCGTCAAGATGCCGTCGCTCGTATTCGTGAGCGTCACGTTCGCCTGCACGTGCAGCCCGTCCGGCTGCTTGCTGGCTGCGGCCCACGTCGTGCTAAGGACCAGGCCTGACACATCCTGATTTGCGTCAGCAGGCGGATACGCCGTCTTGTCGCCGATACCGGCAACACCGAACGTCTTGGACACATTCAGCGAGCCCAGCACCGTCGACTTGACCTTGCCTTTCGGCGAGAACAACAGATTCAGCTTGCCGGTATCCAGCGAAGCGGGAACGGCTGCGGCCAGCATCGCCTTTATTGGCTGCTGCGGCAGCAGCGACGGCACGCCGCCGGAAGAGAAGGTCGCCGTATACGTTAACCCTTTGTTGTCCATCAGATTGGTTTCCAGACCATCCGGGAGCTTCACATTGGAGGTTCCTAAGTTTTCCAGAACGACCTCGGTGTAGACCATCCAGGCATTGTCTTTAAACACTTTGTAGCTTCGACCAAGCTGTGCGGTCACATAGCTGTCTTCCGCCAGCGTGGAATCAATGTCTTTTAAATTAATAACCGCTTGCTGCTGAGCCGATTGCCCGGCCTCCGCCATCGCCGCTTCAACCGACAAAACACCGATGTCAGCGGTGGAACGATCGTTCCAGCGGAAAATATCGACTTTCAAATCGGAGGCGGACACGCTTGCCGGAAGCTCCGACGCGAACTTGAAAGCGCCGATATCGCCGGCTTTTACGCGCGCGTTCACCTTTTCACTTAACCGTGCGGTATACGAATAGCCGTTTGCGTCAACGACTTTAACCCCGTAGTTATTGAAATCGACCGTATAGGGACTATTGTTGGTCAGATCGAGCGTGAAGCGCAGCGAACTGTCGTCCGCCCCGGTCGAAAGCAGAACCCGGTCCAGCGTAAAGTAAACGGAATCGCTGAGAAAGACGCCTTCTTTGCCGGCAAATGCGCTCGTGGCAAGAGGCAAGGTCAGGAAGCTTGCAGCCGTCATCAGCAAAGCGGAACGGCTGAGCAAGCGTTTCATCGTACGTGGTTGATTCACGAAAAGTCCTCCTTGGAGACTGCGACGAAAGGAAGTACCGCTGCTTTCCTCGCAGTCTCATAGATGAATGGTTGCCGAGCTGTGGCATCAATCGGAACGCAGCGCATCGATCGGACGCAGCTTGGATGCTTTGTTCGCCGGATACAGGCCGAAGATGACGCCGACCAGCACAGAGAACAGGAACGAATACAAGCTGACATCGACCGAGATGCTTGTGGTCTGTTTCGGGCTGAAGTAGGGAAGGAAATAGGCGAACCCGATTCCCAGAACAAGTCCGACCAATCCCCCCATTCCGCTGATCACAACGGCTTCGACAAGGAATTGAAGCAAAATATTGCGTCGCTTGGCCCCGATCGATTTGCGAATCCCAATTTCCCGGGTTCTTTCACTGACAGTGACGAGCATAATGTTCATAATTCCGATGCCCCCGACCAGCAAGGAAATCAAGGCAACCGCCACTAACTGATTCGTAAGGGTATTGGTTGCTTCCGTCCGTGCCTTGAGCAACTCGTCCTGGTTCGTCAGGACAAAGCCGGAATCGCTTTTGAATTTATACGTCAAGTACTGCTTCATTGTTTCTTGCGCCGCATAAATATCGTCTTTCGTCGGCGCTTCGACGTAAGTCGTCCGAATTTGGCCCAGCTTAAACTGCCTCCGGGCGGACTCGAGCGGCACGATGACCGAGCTGTCGACGGAGGCGCCGCCGATGTTGGAGCCCTTCTCTTTCAGAGTTCCGATCACGGTAAAGACGACGCCGTCAATGTTAATCGTTTCGCCGACCGGATCAAGTTGCCCGAAAAACGTCTTCACGACCTCGCTGCCGAGCACCGCCACATTTGAGCGAAACTCCAGATCAGTCGGCGACAAGTTGCGGCCTTTATCGATCTTCGCTTTAATGATGTCAAAATAACGGTCATTCGTGCCGAGTACGTTGTACTTCTCTTGTTTGCGGTCATATTTAATGTTGGAACCGTTCTTGCTCATGGTCGGCGCGATCGATTTGAATTCGGGAAAGTTCTCAAAATTCATCAGATCGTCGTAGCTGAGCTGGGTAGCTCGCCCGGTTCCTGTTGCTGTGACCACGAGGAGGTTCGTCCCCATATTCTCGTACTGCTTGGCGATTTGCTCCGACGTTCCCCGGCCGATCGACACAAGCGTCACGACCGAGCTCACCCCGATAATCACGCCGAGCATCGTTAAAAAAGTCCGCAGCGGACTGGAAATAATGGTCCGCATGGACATGCCGATCAGTTCGCTCAGCCTCATACGCTCACCTCTTGCCCCTGGCGGCGCTTCTCGCTGTTGCGGTAGTCATCGATGATGACGCCGTCTCTCAAAGCGACGACTCGCTTCGCATTGTCCGCAATATGATGATCGTGCGTGATGAGCACGATGGTGTTCCCTTGCGCATTCAACTGCAGGATAAGCTCCAAAACTTCTTCGCCGGTGCGGGAATCGAGTGCCCCTGTCGGCTCGTCGGCGAGAATAAGCGAAGGCGAAATCGCCAGCGCACGGGCGATCGCGACACGCTGCTGCTGGCCGCCGGACAGCTCGCTCGGCTTGTGATGGCCGCGCTGCCCCATGCCGAGCATCGTCAGCATCGCCTGTGCGCGCTCTCTGCGTTCTTTTTTGGGAATACCTGCATAAATCATCGGCAGCTCCACATTCTCCATCGCCGTTAAGCGAGGCAGCAGATTAAACTGCTGAAAAATAAAGCCGATCTTCTGGTTACGCAGCGTCGCCAGCTCGTTATCGTTCATTTTCTCCGTGATGACACCGTCCAACGTGTAGCTGCCCGAGGATGGGACGTCCAGCAGACCGATCGTATTCATCAGTGTGGATTTGCCCGAACCGGAAGGACCGATGATAGCGACAAAATCCCCTTCTTCCACCGAAAGCGAGATGCCGCGCAAAATCGGGAGGTCCTCTTCTCCGCGCCTGTATGTTTTCGTAATATCTTTCAGTTCAATGATATTCATCTCGCGATAACTCCTCTCCCGGCCTGGCTATCTTCCACCGCCTCCGCCTCCGCCGCCGTTAATTCGGACCGCGTTACCGCCTCCACCAGCTCCACCCGCTCCACCAGCTCCACCAGCTCCGCCTTGGAAGTTGCCGCCGCCGGCTCCGCCAAAGCCGCCTGCGCCCCCGCCGTTTTGCTGGAACTGCTGTCTCAGTCGGTTGATCTCGTCTTGACTCAGGTTCTGCTGTCTTCTCACAGCCTGCGGCACGACAACCTTGTCTCCGGCTTGCAAGCCCTCCGTGATTTCAATTTGCGTGGCGGAACGAATGCCGATCTTCACTTCATGCTCCGTTTCCACGGTGCCATCTTCTTTCTTCACAGACACGACACGCTTCCCTCGCTGCAGTTGCAGGGCTTCCGGCGGAATGTAAAGCACATCCTTCTTATCCTGAACCAGGATTTCGCCGGTTGCGGTCATCCCGATTTTGAGCACATTGTCTTTGTTCTCAGTCGCTAGTACGACATCATAGAACGTCACGCCATTCGTTGTCGTACCCACGGAGGACACCTGTGTCACTTCCGCCGGGAATACGCGTCCAGGGAACGAATCCACCTTGATTTCCGCTTTCATCCCGACCTTGATATTCGGCAGATCGAGCTCGTCGACTTGCACAGGCAGCTGCATTTTCGCAAAGCTTGCAACCGCACCGAATTGCGTGCCGCTCGTCACTTTGCTGCCAACGCGGAAGGCGCTGAGAATATCGTTCCGCTTATTTACAAAATCCGTCGAGAACACGCCGTCAAACGGCGCTGTAATTTTCAGCGCATCCACTTTATCCTGCGCCGCTTGAACTGCCAGCTGCTGGCGCTCCAGCGCTTTTTGCTTCGTAAGGATATCGTCGTCAAGGGTGTCGTTGACAATGGTCGCGAGCATGTCGCCCTGCTTCACCGTATTGCCTGTCTTGAACGGCAGGGTCGAGATGTTGCCCGTTGTACCCGCTAGCACAGTCGACACCTTCGCATACTGCAGCGCCGCTTTCGCCGTGGAATCCACGCTTTGACCGCCAATCACGACCGATCCTTGCACATTCTGACCGGCATCCAGCGAGTTGTCGTTTTTCACAGTAATATCGACATCGACGACTTTGCCGCCTTTTCCGTCCGTTTTCGGATTGGAGGCAATCGCTTGGATCGTGCCGGTTTTGGTAATTAAGAAGCCATCTACGGTCAGATCGACCGGATCGCCTTTATGTAATTGCGAAGCCGTCTCCACGTAAAACGGCAGTGTTACGGTCAACGTGCTGTCGTCGCCGATTGTCGCGATTTTGGTAGACTTATTAATCGTGGAGCCAAGATCGATATTGGCATACGTCAGCTTGCCTGAAATCGGCGCAGTCACGCCCATAAGCCCTTTTTGCTGCTGGAGCGAGTCCAAATCTTTCTGAAGCTGCTCATACGTCAACTTGGCATCTTCCAAATCGTTCTCAATCTGGGTGCTTGTAAGCTCAATCAACACATCGCCGGCTTTAACCGCCTGGTTGCGGGTCAGGTGAATCGCCTTAATGTTGGCATTTTCCGTCGCCGTGATCGTCTGGGTGTCTTTGGGCTCAAATTGGGCCGTTCCGGACACAGACGAGCGAATGTTGCCTTTTCGAACTTCGACGGTCACTTCTTTCGTTTCCGCCGTTTTCGTTTTCTTGCCTTTTGTCACATACAAATAAGTGCCTCCCGCGCAAACACAAACCACGATAAGGCCAATGAACCATTTGCTGCGAATCCACTTCATGCTTGTAACTTCCCCTTTCGCGTGTGCGCCTCTCCACTACTTGCCGATTCCTGTCCTTACTACTAGCAAATTTTCAAGCTGCCGCTCGACGCTCAGCCCTGCCCCGGCGGATCCATCTGAAGACGGCCTGGGCGTCTGATTGACGCTTGCCGCGTTTGCCTCCGCTTCACGCTCCGCCCTCCTCTTCTTTACGAAAGCGTTTACAATCCTTTCACGCTCTTCTTTGGAAACCGACTTCGCTCTGTCGTGCCTCGACTCGTTGACTTGTTCCTTCATGTTGTCGAAGTAGGCGTTAACAAAAGCTTGCTGCTCCTTCGTCAGCATAAAAAAGAGTGCCTTGCGCTCGCTCTCGTCCAGCTTCCCTTCTTTCGCGCAGTTGCGAATGATCGGGAGCATCGTTTCGGACTGCTTGGCCGTCAATTGAAGTCCCTCGAGCCTATCCATAAGGATCAGCCCCTTGAACAGCATGACAAGCTGCAGTTCTCGCGGATTCTGCACATCTTCAGCCTGCTCAGTAACCGATTCTTGCTGGGCTTGATTCCCCGCGTCGCTCTCCAGTCTTTGAGGCGGAGGCTCTGAGCTGGGCTGTGTACTGCATCCGACTAACAATAAGGCCATCATTGTCATACACACGATTCGCTTGCGTGCATGCCGGATCAAAAAAAACACCCCCAAAAAACCTGTCTATCTCCAACAGATTAGGGGATGTTTATGAATAAAGTGTGAACGGATTGTAAAATAATTGTGAACAACGCGTGAATTTTGCGTCGAATTATCGCAAACGAGGGAAGGTTATGCGGAATTCCGTCCCTTCTCCCAGGCGGCTTTGCACCTGCACATCGCCTTTCATCCCGGTGACCAGATGTTTCACAATGGTCAGACCGAGTCCAGTCCCCGCTTCCTCGCTGGACGTTCTGGCTTTATCCGTTTTATAGAAGCGATCCCAAATTCGATTCAGCTCTGATTGCGGCATCCCTGCCCCTGTATCCCGCACATAGACGTGGACGCGACCCGGATGATTCTCAAGGGCAACGATCAGCGATCCGCCTTCCGGTGTAAATTTAAGCGCATTATACACCAGATTATGAATGATTTGCACGAAGCGGTCCGGATCCAAGTCCACTTGGCTCGGTTCCTGATCCAATTCCGGCAAAATCAATTGCGGAATGACGCCCTGTTTCGCGATCACCGCCTGCAGCAATTCCATCGTATCTTCGAGCAGATCGGCGATGTCGACCGGCCGCAGCTTGAACACATCGATGCCGTTCTGAATTTGGGCCAGATCGAGCAAATCCGTTACCAAGCGCTGCAAGCGCTGGACTTCCTGATCGCAGATGTGCAAATAGTGCGGGTATTTCGCTTCGGGAATAATTTTATCGTTCATGGCGTTGATCATGCCGCGCAGCGTCGTCAAGGGAGAACGCAGCTCGTGGGACACATTTGTCAGAAATTCCTGCCTCGTCCCTTCCCACTCCTCCAGCTTCTCCACCATGAAGTTGAAGCTGGCGGCGAGTTGACCGACTTCATCCTGCGACTTGATCGGCACCCTGGTTGTGAAATCACCGTGGGCAAGTTCCAGTGCGGCACGGTTCATCTGCTGAAGCGGTCCTGCCAGCTTGCGAGAGATGATGAACAGGATCACGCCTACCGCAAGCAAGGAAAACAGCAGCGGCAGCATTAAATTAAGCCTTACCGCGGAAACGGCCTCGCTGATATCCCCGGCCGGAATTTGCAAAATAATGACCATCGGCTGGCTGTTCAATTCGAACGGCGTGTGGTAAGCGAACGAATTTCTCGGCCCTTCCTCCGGTTTCAGCGAAATCATACCATAGCCGGTGTTCCCATGGAGTCCATCGATAAACAAAGCGTCCATTTGCTTTGGAATCGCCCTGCCTTCACTGTCGGAAGAGCCGGTGAAAATGATGCCTTTCTCATCGACGATCCATACTTGGCCGTTGAAGCTTCTGGCGACGATACGCATCGTATATTTCAGTTCGCGCATCGTAATGGTGCCTTCCTGGTAGGAATCCATCAGGCTAGCTACCTCGGCGCTCCGCTTGGCAAGAATCGCGACTTTATCCTTATAGAAGAGTCCTGTAAAGTAATAATTCCAGAAAGCGAACAGCGCCGCAAAAAAGAGCACGCACGTCGCCAGGAAAGATAGAAATATTTTAATATACAGACTGTTGTACTTCCCCTTGAGGAAGCGCCTAAACATGCTGGACCACCTCAAACGAGTAGCCGATCCCCCATAAGGTTTGAATGTTCCATGACTCGTGCTGGCCAAGTTTTTTTCGCAGATTTTTCACATGGGCGTCGACCGTGCGCGTTCCCCCGGTAAAATCGAAATTCCACACATAACCGAGCAAATCCTCCCGTGTAAACACCCGCCCCGGATTGCTCATCAGGAAAAACAGCAGCTCGATTTCCTTCGGCGTCAATTCGACGCGCTTGCCGTCTACTGTCACCCGGTACTGTTCCAAGTCGATCACAATGTTACCTATTTCCAGCCATTTACGCGGGGAGCTCTGCGGTGGGGCCGGCTCATGCGGAATGTGCACTGCTCTGCGCAGCACCGCCTTGATGCGGGCGACTAACTCATTCGGGTCGAACGGCTTCACCAGATAATCGTCGACACCGAGATTAAAGCCCCTCAATTTATCGATGGACTCGCCTTTCGCGGTAAGGAAAATGATCGGTGTATGGTTGAACGGCGTGTCCATCCGGCGAATCTGCTCGCACAACTCGTAACCGGAAATGTCCGGCAGCATAATATCAAGCAGCACCAGATTGGGTCTTTCTTCCGTAATGGTCTTGATCACATCGCGTCCCCGATAAAGCAAAATCGTCTCATACTGCGAATGCTCCAAATATAGTCTTACGACCTCTGAAATATTCGGTTCATCATCTACGACTAAAATTTTTCCTTCCGAGCTCATCGGGCTTCACCCTGTTCCTTTCGTAAACGTGATTGTCTGGCTCTTTCTTCTATAACATCCGCCCGGTCCCGCAGTGTATGCTTATGGATTAACGCGTCATTCTCGAGTGAGCTCGGCGCCTCCCACACAAGCCCTTTGTCCCTGCATATCGTCTGGCACCGATGCAACAGACCGGGATCCATAATCGGCAAATTTATATCTGTATACCCATCATTTTCAGCTTGCACATCTGCAAGCCTATTTCTGATTCGGCGCTCCAGCTCCTCCGCATCCAACCCGAGTGTACGGACATCCATTGGCTGCAGTTTGGCTAATGCGCTGACCAGCATTTTTACAGCCCCCGCCCGATTGCCTCTGCGGCTATGATACAATCCGACAGCAATTTGAATCAACCCCACATAGGTCGCGCTGCGAGGATCTTCGGGATGCGCCTTCCAAAATTCCTCCATCACCTCATGGCACTCAAAATAGTCACGGTCGCCATGAAAATGCACTAAATACTGCACATAGGCATCGGGATATTGCCCCATTGCTCCTTCTCCCTCTCCTGATGGATTCATGCTAGAACTTCTTTTCTCATGTTACTAAAAAGTAGCGAAATCGTCCAACTTCAATCTGCCAACCATGAACTTCCAACCTAGCAATACCGCAACCATTCTATCATCTCCGACGTCAAATAGAGTAGTTTACAAGAAAGAGGCGGTTAAGACGATGAAAATGGGAAAATGGCTGCTGAGCGGCACCCTGCTCCTCGCGGTAACGCTTCCGAGCACAGCCTATGCGGCAAGCAGCCCGCAAGTTGATAAAACAACGAAGTACAGGGTTTACCAATACAACCAAGTTCTGATGGAATTCGCTTCTTATAATGAAGCGCAAGCTTACGCCAAGTGGTTCTCCAATGCCCACGTGGAAGAAATTGCAACCCGCCAATGGCTGTGGAACAATTTCCCGCGCTATCAAGTATTTCAAGGTGACGTCACCTTGCCGGAGTGGCAGTTCCCTACGTTAGATGCCGCCATCGCCGAGGCGAAGAAGTGGTCCAACGCCAGCGTGCGCGATTTGCAATCGACAGGCTGGGTGTGGAACAATTACGCCCGCTACCAGCTGTATCAAGGCGACATTACGATGGATGCCTGGAAATTCGGCACGCTGGCGGAAGCGGTCGCCGAAGCCAAAAAATGGGGCAACGCTCATATCATCGATTTGAACAGCAATGCGTGGATTTGGGATAATTTGTCGGCAAGTGAAAAAGCAGCTGCCAAGTCAGGTCCACCTATCTACAAAGTGTATCAAGGAACGTTTTCCGCAGACAACTGGTCGTTTGCCTCTCTTGAGGATGCCGTAGGGGAAGCGATCAAATGGAGCAATTCCACGGTTGTTAACACCCAGACGAAACAAACCGTATACAGCAATCTTAAATCGTATAAAGTGTATCAAAACGATGCATTCCTCCAAGATTTCATTTCACTCGACGATGCCATTGGCTACGCCCGTCTTTGGGGACACAGCTCGATCGTTAAGGAAGGACGGCAAATCTGGAACAATTACGCGTCTTATCAAGTGTATCAAAGCACCAACTTGATCGGCGAATACAACACGCTGGACGGCGCTCTCGCTTACGCGAAACAGTACAGCAACGCTTCGATTCAGACGCTGCAGCACCGGATGCTGTGGGATAATTTCAAAAAGCTGCAAGTCTGGGGCTGGAACGGCTTGTCCGGCTCGGACGCGATTAAAGCGCAAGTTGGAAATACATTGGGACTCGATGTTGATTCCCCGAGCTATTTTGAACTGGCCGATGCCAACGGCAATTTGAAGGACAGCTCCAATGCCGATACAGTCAAATGGCTGCAAAAGAGCGGCTACACCGTTTATCCATTGGTGAGCAATCAGTTTAACGCGGCGCTGACGACTCAATTTCTGGCGAATAGCACCGCACAGGATACGTTCATTGCGAAGCTTGTTGATCGCTCCGTGCAATTAGGCGTGCCGGGCATCAACGTCGATTTTGAGAGCCTTGCCGGCTCCGACCGCAATGCCTTTACCGCGTTTATCGCCAAGCTGACGACCGCCGCCCATGCCAAAGGCCTGGTTATCTCCATGGATCTGCCGCGCGGCAGCGTCAAATGGAATCAATTGACAGCATATGATCATGAAAAATTAGGCGCGCTGGTCGACTATATGGTCATCATGGCTTATGACCAATATTACCGCGGCAGCACGTCGGCAGGCTCCGTATCCGGTCTTCCTTGGACGGACGGCGGCATTCAGGAATTTCTGTCCTATGGCATTCCGCGGGACAAGATCATTCTCGGCATCCCGTACTACGTGCGGGAATGGCAGCTCGACGCCAGCGGCGCTCTGGTTAGCAACCGGACCGTGCTGATGAAAGACATCCCTGCGCTGATCGCCGCGAAGAAAGCGACGCAAACCTGGGACAACGAATTTGGCCAATACCGCGTCTCGTATCAAGAGAATGGCTCCACCTATGTATTCTGGCTGGAGGATGCATCCACCGTCGCAGCGCGCATGGCACTGGCGAAGAAGTACGACATCGCCGGCGTAGCCGCATGGCGGCTCGGATACGACCAGAAGGACCTGTGGACAACGGTCCTGCAAAACAAATAAAGCCTGGAAGATGAGCGAGGCGCCTGCCTATCGGCAGCGCCTCGGTTCTTCCAGGCTTTTTGTCACAACAATCCCCACGTGCTGAACGTCGTTTCGGTCCCGCAATCGGCGCAATACTTCGCGTCCGGCTTGTTCACTTTGTAGCAGCCCTTGTGCAGCAGCGTCTTCTCCTTGGTGCATCTATTTTTGAGCGGTGCGCCGCAGCGTATGCAATATCGATCATCTTTGTCCGCGACATAGCCGCACCGGACACACGTTTGAAGCTCATTTTTATTCGCCATGCCTTCATCATCCATTCTTGCAGAAGAGTAACTGCTCTCTTCATATATATGAAGTTTGGCGGAGGATGGGAATAGGGGGAAGAAATGTTCAGGTCTATGTATAAAAATAGGCCTCTTTCGCCCACCCTAGGAGGTATGGAAGCTTTCTGAAGTGACCGCATGTTCAGAAAGTTCTCCTAGAGGAGGAGGTGAAAGAGACATGGCCAAAGATGTTCTGTGCGAAGTGAATTCCTGCAAGTACTGGGCGAACGGCAACAAATGCAACGCCAGCTCCATTTATGTCGTAAACCGCCACAATAATAACCAAGCCCGAAATTCCGAAGAAACCGATTGTAAAACGTTTGAGCCAAAAATCTAACGCTTCCAGGAAAGAGGCCCTTCCGGCCTCTTTTTCTTTCTCTATATCGTAGTGTAACCAATAATGATAATTATTATCACCCATTCACGAAACAAATTGAATGAACAATTTAATACACTTCAAAATCCCAGAGTGAATACCCATACGCAGTACCCCGCAGTGATCCTACCATTCTCACATACCTCGCAGACACAGGAGTAAAGGATATATCATCCATGCCACCATCGCCTGTCGTCGTCGTAAAAACATCCGTCCAATTTACCGCGTCGTTGGATACTTGTATTTTGTAGGCTTTTCCATAAGCCGCTTCCCAGTTCAGCTTCACCTGTTTCACACTTTTCGAGCTGCCCAAGTCCACATATATCCATTCGCTATCCGTACGCAAGCTGGACCAACGCGTGCTCGAATTACCATCTACTGCATAGGCCGCGGGAAATGCGCTGGTTTCTACCGACGAAGCGGTTACCGGTTGATTTAATGAAAGACTCGTAAGCACACCGTAAACCTGGAAGTCATAAAGCGAATATCCATACTGCGTACCGCGCGCCGTACCGTACATGCGAATGTAACGGCCGCTTCCGCTCAGACCTGTTAAATCCTGTATGCCGCCAGTACCCGTTGTCGTGCTATAAATCGTGGTCCAATTTGAAGCATCGGGTGAAACCTGGATTTGAAAAGATTTCCCATAGGCGGCTTCCCAATTCAAGACCACGCGGTTTATCGTGTAAGTCGCCCCCAAGTCCACTTGCAGCCATTGCGGATCAGTTCGCAGACTGGACCAACGCGTGTTTGAGCTGCTGTCCACTGCGTAAGCCGCAGGGAACGAACTTGTTTCTGTCGAGGAGGCGGTTACCGGTTTGTTTAGCGCAATATTTGCCCCCAACGAACTGGACCATGGAACAACCGGGTCCGGGTAATAATGGATGCCCTCATTGGTCATTCTCGGCCCTTGCGCTGCAAGCCGGTATTTGTACTCATTCCAATCTCTCATACTTTTAGGCGTCCAGCCTATTTCAGCATGGCCAGGTATTCTTGGATAGCTCATATATTCAATGTCGGCCATCGTTCTGATCGTTTCTGTCCATAAGGGAGCTTCGATGCCCTTGACTGAGCTTTGGGGAGCGAAATCAGTCGGATCCCACTGATAAGCATCATCTGTCGGATTGTAACCGGCAAACGTTTGACCAATCGGATTGCTGCTATCGTATTTGTAATCCATATAAGCCTTTGTTTTAGGGGAGAGAATGTAATCGATCCCTGTATCCGTAGCAACGGTAGGCGACCAATTTTGCAGCAAAGAACCAGCAGTAGCTAAATCCGGACGAAGGGCTGGATTCCAGCCAATCATTGTTTTCCCATGATTAGCAACGATCGTTTTCACTCTGCCGATAAAATAGTCATAATCAGCCTGATTGGTTGAACTGGCCTCATCGCCGCCGATATGAATATAGGGTCCAGGCGTGATGTCGGCAAGCTCACCTATGACATCGTCAATGAACGTATATGTAATTTCCGCTTGGGTCATTAACGTACTGAAGCCTACGCTTGTTCCGGTATACAAAGATTTCTTCTGTCCATCCGGATTCAACTCGCCGTACGAAGCTAACGCTGCGTTAACGTGTCCGGGCAAATCGATTTCGGGAACAACCGTGATATAGCGGTCTTTGGCGTAATTGATGATATCCGTATATTGTGCCTGCGTATAATAGCCGCCTGCACCGCCGCCAACTTGCGTGCTGCCGCCGATCGTAGCCAAATCCGGCCAGGAATTAATTTGAATTCGCCAACCTTGGTCGTCGGTAAGATGGAGATGTAAGATGTTCATTTTGTACTGAGCCATAAGATCAATTACGCGCTTGACATTATCAACTGTAAAAAAGTGTCTGGCAACATCAAGCATATGGCCACGCCACGGATAAGTGGGCGCATCGGTAATCGCAGCCTGTTGAATAATCCAAGGAACGCCTGTCACTAGACTGCTCTTCTCAATGTCAGGGGGAAGCATTTGACGCAAGGTTTGGATGCCTCTGAAGAGCCCTTCCGGGGTATACGCCGTTAGGTTCACACCACTTATTGACGTATTCAGCGTATAGCCTTCTTGGCCTGAAGCGGCGTTTCCGCCTATCGTGGTTAGATAGATGCTCCCCGCAGGAGGCGTGCTCGATTTCACCACATTGAAGGCAAAGCCGGTGGCTGGACTTAATTTGCCTGCCAAGTATTGACCGATCTTGTATATTTCATCGGTTTGAGCTGCGTTGGTACCTTGGACGTATATGGACGTGCTGCTCGTTAAAGTAAAGGTACTGGAGCCGGTTGTATAGGTGACTGGTTTGGGGATAATCGTGGCAGCTTGTTCTGCGTTTGCCCATGCAGATAGAGATGTGAATAGAAGCAATGAGAATGTAATCGCGAATATGGCTCTTACGAAACGATTTTTCATGTGCCTTTCCTCCACTTTCAGAATTTTTTCCAAACGGATTCTGAATCATTGTATATTCAAGCGCAGAGCTTGCCTACTTCCTTCTTTTCACTTCCGTTGTACTTTCGTAAGAAAAGACGGACTGTATAAAAAAAATCTGTCCGGCATTAAAAATCGTCGGCGCATGTAACGCTGCTGAAAATTCTCGATTATTCTTGAAAAATCTGTTAAAATATCGAATGTTCTACTAATTTATTCATAGAGATAGAGGCTGACTTTATATGAAGATCAATATTCCTTTTGAAAGTTTGAGCTATCCTGGTAAAGATGGTACTGGGGCTATTGTTGTAAGCAATGAAGATTTCGCTACATTTAATTCAGATCTGTTAAGTTTAGGAAATCTCAATACAGGCGGGAAACGAGTCGAGGCCATATCCGCGGTCTTTGATTTAGATGGATTTACAAACTTCTGCAATCAAATGGAACCACACTTGGTTGTTCCCAGATTTTTAAAGGAATTTCTAAGTTGGATCTTAGAAAAAATCGCTCAAGAACATCTTATTGTAAAAATAGAAAACGCATTTGAAGGAAAAACGCCTTTATACTCTAGACTTCCAATTTTTTGTAAATTTTTAGGTGACGGGCTACTTATGATTTGGGATACGGATGGCATGTCCGAGACCGAAATGGGGAACGTTGTTTGTATTTTAAAAAATGTTACACAATCTTATGTAAAAGATTTTTTACCAATAATTAACAAAAAGTTTGTCAATGTTCCAGAAAAACTGCGTTGCGGTATCGCAAGAGGATCTATTGTCCAGTTAGGCGACGGCAATGACTATGTTGGTCCATCCATCAACATTGCATCACGGCTTCAAAAAGTCCCACCAAATTTTACCTTCGCTTTCTCTGCCCGGGGGTTTGACAAGGATTTCTTCGCTGAGAATGTATTTAAAAAATATCAAATGATCAAAATTGAAGTTCGCGGGATTAAAGGCAATGAAGAATTGGTGTATGTATTAAAATCGGAAATCAATAGCCTTTCTCCCGAAATGCAAGCTCAAATCCAGATCCTTTAAGAACAAACAAGCCGGACCACACCCTCATGCGTTCCGGCTTACCACCCTGTTCAGTTACTCTTACAATCCACGCTCGCAAGCCTCAACTTTCCTCTATCCGCCGATACTCCTCTTGGCTTCACGTTTGATTCTTCGGCCCAACTCTCCCCTTGAAATCTCTCCCAACTTCTCAGATAATACACATTGAATACTAGACCATTCGGAGGAGACAAATGAGAATTCTCGCAAGCTTGCTGTTCAGCCTCCTCTTATGCTACAGCACGGCAGTTGCAGCTTGGGCCGCGGAAGCAGGGGCGGCAACCCCCACGCTCACGTCAAAAAAAGACTTGCGGCAATGGCAGCCGCGGGAAGGCGAAATTGTCGACCTGAACGGGCCCTGGACTTTGTATTGGCAGCAACTGCTTACTCCGGAGCGTATTGCAAACGCTCCCCAGTTAAACGCATTGACGGTTTCCATCCCAGCCCAGTGGAAGTCTTACACGATGAACGGACAAGTTTTATCCAATGAGGGGTATGCGACGTATCGAATGATATTTACATTATCCCAAGAGGCTGCGCAGCAGCCGCTCGGATTGTATGTGAACAATGTAGCTTCCGCATATCGTCTCTGGGTCAATGGCCAAGAATTGAACGGCAACGGCATCGTCGGTACAGATGCCTCCCTTATGGTTGCAAGAAGCTACCCCAAGGTGCAGTTCTTCGTGCCCCACAGCGGGGACAATGAGATTGTCATCCAGGTATCCAATTTTGCTCAAAGAACGGGCGGGCTCTGGGAAAGTATTCATCTTGGCGACGCAGAAGTCATCGCTTCCAAGCATCGGGGGAAGGTCATGATTTGGACCTTGATTACCGGCTGCTTGCTGCTGATGGCCGTGTTCTCCACCTTCCTGTATCTTGCCCGCAAACAAGACCGTGCCGCTTTATGGTTCGGCGTCATCTGCCTGGCGATTTGCTTGAGGTCATCGCTGCTTGGAGAATCCTACGCTTATGTGCTGTTCCCATGGCTGTCCTGGGAATGGGGCGTGAAGCTGGAGTACTTGTCCGAAATTGCCACGATCCTTAGCTTAGCTGCTTTTGTGAATAAGCAGTATCCCGAAGAAGCGATCCGCCGCAGCTTGCCTCTTTCCACTGTCGCTTTAAGCGGGTTTGCCGTATTTGTGCTAGTGACACCTGCCAAAATATATACGCAATATATGGTTCCCTACGTTATCATGCTGCTGCTTCCCGTTTTCCTCTATGCGATGTACGTCTACCTGCGTGCCGCTTTGCGTCGAAGAACAGGCTCGCGAACGAATATGATTGGCTTTATCGTATTTTTTGCCGCTGTTATTGAGGAGATCCTGTACTATGTCGGGTATCTCCGGTTCGGCGGGCTCGTATCCTTCGGACTACTCTTCTTCCTGCTCACGCAATTGCTGAATTTATCCTTGTTGTTTACAAGGGCGGTTACTCAGTCGGAGCTGCTTTCGAACAAACTCGATCAAGTCATTGCATCGCAAGAAGCGACGATTAAACAGCGCACCTCCTCTCTGCAAGCGTTGAACCTCCAACTGGAGCAGGGCAATCAGGAGCTAGGCCGCATCGAACTTGCACGCAGTACACTGCTAGCCGAAGTGTACCATGACTTGTCCACGCCGATTACAGCGATCAAAGGTTTATCGAAAGGGATTAAAGCTGGGGTCATTCCCCGGGAAGAGGCGCCCACCTATGCAGGGCGAATCTACGAGCGCAGCTTGATGCTTGAGCGGCTGATTGACAATGTCATTGAACTCAGCAATTTAAGAACGGGGGAAGTTCAACTGCAGCTAACAAAAGTCCCTTTGCTGCCTTTCTTGCACCAACTAACGCATCGCTATGCCCCGGAAACCGCCGCACAGCACATGACCTTGACTTGGGAGGAGCCGGGCTTCACAACCCCACCGAGCAAGGAGCTGGTCGTCCGGCTGGACCGGTTTCGCTTTGAACGAGTATTTGCCAATCTGATTTCAAATGCCGTCAAATACACACCGGGCAATGGGGCTGTCCGCGTATGGGCCGAATTTCAATCAGGCTATGACGATCATGAGCAAGGGCACGCGATCATCCATGTGAGCGATTCCGGCATCGGCATCCCTGAAGCCGAATTGCCGCATATCTTCAAGCATCGTTACCGGGTTCCCGGAAGTAACAACGCTGCTGGAAGCGGACTTGGGCTCGCGATTTGCCAGGAAATTGTGGCTCGACATGGCGGCGAAATTCGTGTGAACAGTACGCTAGGTGTAGGAAGCGATTTTTACATCAAATTTCCGGCCGCATTTGAGGCAATCACCGACGATTCTAATGAAGGTAAGGAAGGAGACGCACATGGACACACGCATTCTGCTCGTTGAAGACGACCCGGACATCTGTGATCTTGTCGCCATTTATTTACGAAATGAAGGCATGCGCGTTGACGTCGCTATGCATGCGGAGCAAGCGCTGGCGCTTTTCCAGCAATCGGTGTATCACCTGGTTGTTTCGGACATTATGCTGCCGGGGATGGACGGCATGCAGTTTGTAAAGCAGATTCGCAGACACTCCGACCTTCCCGTCATTTTCTTGACCAGCAAGAAGGAACCGCAGGATATTATCGCAGGGCTTCAGATCGGCGGCGACGATTATGTGACAAAACCGTTCGAACCGGAAGTGCTTGTGGCCAGGGTGCAAGCCGGACTTCGTCGTTACCGTACGGCGACCGCCTCCGAACACAGCGGCGGCGACGTATGGAAGGACAGCTGGCTGGCTGTCCACAAAAATCAGCTGGAGGTCCTTGTGGATAACAAGCCGATTGCGCTTCCGGCCAAAGAGCTTCAACTGCTGCTCATGCTGCTGGAGCGACCTTCGCAAGTGTTCAGCGTTAACCAAATTTACGAGCGGATTTGGGGCCTTGACGGCATCAGCGATGAGCGCACAGTGATGGTTCACATTCACAATCTTCGCAAGAAGATCGAAAAAGACCCCGCACATCCCGTTTACATCAAGACGATCCGCGGCTTTGGATACAAGTTCGGCGGACTGCAAGGATAAACGTATTGACATGCTGAAAAAGCCCCGGCCTCTTTTCTAAAAAGGCGCGGGGCTTTACTTTGGCCAGATTACGGACGAATTGTTACTTTCTTGATGATAGGTTTTGTGCCTGTGTGCAAATCTCCACCTTGCACATCTTTAAGCTGCTGCTCGGACAACTCTTCTGACAAGTCAGTCAATTCGACAGATTCCACCTGATCCAGTTTCTTTTCCGTATTTTCAGCCATGTCTAACCCCCCTCTCATAATGGCCAGATTATACTTCAAGAAGTTTAAGTTTTGTTTAATTCCTCAAAAATAAATGAATCGCCATTCACCAGCCCACATGCTAGAATGACACTACAAAAGCGAAAATTGCGAGGGATGGATGCTTGGATACGACAACTTATACAGCCATTCAAGTTCAAAATAAAACGATGAGCTTGCAGCAGTTGCTTCAACGATTGCGCATCAATCCCGCTTGGGCGGACCCTGATCGCTGCAAGCGCGATCTTGTTCTTATTTGCTGGGCCGAATCGGAAGGGCTCACAGCGGCGAACCCCGATCTGCAAGCGGCGATCACACAGTTTCGTCGAGTGAACAAGCTATATACCACAGCACAAGCAAGTGCATGGCTGGAAACTCACGGTATGCGTTTGGAGGATCTCATCGACATCTTGAAGCCTCAAGTTCTGCACGCGGATTTGGCCCGTCATGTTATCTCGGAAGATCGTATTCGACGGCGATTCATAGAAACAGCGCCCCTCTACGACACCGCTGAAATCTCCCGCATCGCGACGAATGATTTCGGGATCGCCCAGGAGCTGCTTTTTCAAGTTGAAGACGGCGCTGACTTTCATGTCCTTGCGCGCAAGTATTCAACTGATTTGGCCACAGCCAAATCCGGAGGCTACGCGGGAGTTGTAAGTCGGGCTGATCTGGAGTCTGAAGTGGCGGCTGCCGTATTCAGCGCTGCACCGGGAGACATACTGGGTCCTTTTGAACGGAAACGCGAATTTACTCTCATTTATGTCGAAGCCCTATCTCCAGCTGAATTGAACGCGGACGTTGAAGCCAGGATTCGTGAAGAGCTCTTTCAGGAGCAGTTTACCACCTACCAGGCTTCACTGGACATTCAGGAATTTGTATAAGATTAAGATAAGGAATGACGCATGTGACCGAAACTAATGCTTCTGATTTACACCATATTCCATTGTTCGATATGTTAACCAATGAGGAATTGAAACTGCTTTCCCGGCAGTTGAAGCCTGCTTCTTATGCAATGGGGCAGACGATCATAGATAGATCAGAGCCGCCTGACGCTTTATACATCATTGTCGAAGGCAGGGCCAGGAAGATCGGTCTCAATCAGGCAGGAAAAGAAACGAATCTCGGCTTGCTGCAGCCCGGGGACCACTTCGGAGAAAACAGCCTCTTCGGCAGTGAGACGCCTACTGCCATCACGATCCGTGCTTCAACCCCGCTCGAAGTGCTTCGCCTGAACCGAGACCAGTTTAAAGAGCTTGTTGAAAGACATCACGAACTTGGCGCGTATTTCCGAAAATATATCGATTCAGACGTCATTCGTACGTTTCTGAAAAACAATACGCTGTTTACGCACGTCGACCAAGCTGCATTGCGCTCGCTGCTCGATCGTCTGGACATTTGCACGTATGAACCCGATGCTTGTCTGGTACGGGAAGGCGACCCCGGGGACGCTTTCTATATTCTAAAAACCGGAACAGCGCTTGTTGAGCGCGGAGCGGAGGCCGCTATTGTCAATCAGCTGTATCCTGGAGACTTTTTTGGCGAGCTGGCTTTGTTGACCGGAGAACCGCGGAAAGCGACAATCCGCGCTGCTGAACCCGTCACTGCCTTTCGGCTGGGCCGTGACGACTTTGGCGCGCTGGTTACACAATTTCCGCGAATTTTGGAAGCGATCCGCCCGATCGCCTCTCACTACTCGACCCAAGCGATGACGGTGATCCATGCGCCCGAGCAGGCCGAGCAGAACGTCCAGTCGGCAAACGTTATGCCGCTACCGGACCATTCCGAGCCGTCGCCAAGAATGAGCCTCAGCACGTGGTTCTCCTGGAAGCGCCGACAAAAATACCCTGCGCTGCTTCAGCAAAGCGAAATGGACTGCGGTCCGACTTGCTTGACGATGATCGCCCGTTATTACGGACTGAATGCCAGCGTGAACCGGATGCGAGAGCGCTGCAACGTCGGTGCGGAAGGCACTTCCATGCTGGGATTGATCGAAACACTCGAATCGATTGGTTTCTCAGCCAAAGGGCTAAAAACGACAAGCAGCGTCCTGCATGAGCTAAAAATACCGTTTATCGCCCATTGGAACGGCAACCATTATACCGTTGTTTATGAAGTCGGAAAGAATCACCTGCTTGTCGCCAATCCGGCAATGGGCTACCTCGACACGGTGCCGCTGGACACGTTCAACAACCATTGGACAGGACTCGTCATTACCTTGGAACCGAACGAGCCACTGGCTAATCTGGACGATACAGAAGTGCTGTGGAAACGGTATCTCGCACATCTGAATCCTTCCCGCAAATTGCTGCTGTCTACACTCGGCTTATCCATCTTGACCGAATGTTTGCTGCTGGTGTTTCCTGTCATGTCGCAGCAAATCTTCGATCGCGTGCTGGACACCGCAAATTGGTCACTGTTTCATGTCATGCTGCTGGGGATGCTCACGCTCGTCCTATTCAACGCCGGCTTTATCTTCCTGCGGCAGAAGCTAATCGGAAAGCTGGCCTACGCGGTCGATCACTCCATGCTGGAGAGCTTCTATCGTCAGCTGTTCCGTCTCCCCTTCTCCTATTTCTTCAAAAGAACCTCAGGAGATATTCTCACGAGAGTCTACGAGAATGAAAAAATTCGCAGAATGATGACGGAGCATGCGATTGAAATGGTGCTTGATGGGCTGACCCTGCTCGTGTATGGTGGGCTCATGGTTTATTATCATCCGATTCTTGCCCTTGTTTCCTTTGCGCTCATGCCGTTATATTTCACCCTCTATGCTGTGATGCTGCCACAAATGCGCCGCAATTTTCGCAAGCAGATGATTGCGGAAGGCGAGTCTCAGACGCAAATTGTGGAAGCCGTGAACGCGATTGCAACAGTGAAAGGGCTCTCCCTGGAATCGTTTATCCGCAGCAAGCTGATGGCCAAGCTCAACCGCCTGTTCACGCTCCGCCTGGAGGGCAGCCGACTGGAAGCTGTTACCAGAGCTTGCTCTTCGGGGTTGCGTTCGATTAGCAATGTCACCCTGCTCTATTTAGGTTCACGTTACGTGCTGACAGGTCAACTCTCCATCGGGGAGTTAGTCGCTTATACCGTGCTGTTTACGTCCTACCAATTCGCGCTGGAACTGATTTCCCAACGCGGCGGCGAGCTCGCCGAAGCTCGTATTTCCATGGAACGGCTAAACGATGTATTTGAATCGACGCCCGAACATCCGCACCCTGAGCAAATGCGCATGCTGCCATCGATCCAGGGTCATATTCGATTTGACAAAGTGTCCTTCCGCTATCACCGCGGCAGCAGCATGATCCTGCAAAACCTTGATCTTGAGCTGAAGCCGGGACAGACGGTTGCCCTGATTGGCCGAAGCGGTTCCGGCAAATCAACGCTTGCAAACCTGCTGCTCAAGCTGCTTGAGCCATCGAGCGGCGAAATCTACGTAGACGGCTACCCACTGCGCTCGGTTCATGCGGCTTCCATCCGCAAGCAGGTCGGTGTTGTTCAGCAGGAGACCGTCTTATTCAAAGGGTCTGTCAGGGACAATATTGCGATGAACGGCGAGGAAATCAGTCTGGAGGAAGTCCGGCGGGCAGCGCAATTGGCAGGCGCGCATGCGTTCATTGAATCGCTGCCGCTCGGCTACGATACGATGATCGGCGAAGGAGGCCTCCGCCTCTCCGGCGGCCAGCGCCAACGCATCGTCATTGCGCGAGCGCTCGTTCACAATCCGCGTATCCTCATCTTCGATGAGGCCACAAGCGCCCTCGATACGGAGTCGGAGCGGATCATCCAGACGAACATGAGCGAGATGCTGCTGGGCCGCACGACACTCATCATTGCGCATCGGCTCAGCACGATCCGCCAAGCGGACTTGATTGTTGTTTTGGACCAAGGCTCCATTGTGGAAAGCGGCACGCATGAGCAGCTTGTTCGCCAACAAGGGATGTACCATCACCTTCTACAGCAGCAGTCGCTTTCTTAATTGAGTAAAATGAGATGTCGAGTGCAGCACATGCCTCCAAAAATAAAAGCCCCAGCTACGCTGAGGCTTCTTTCTCTTTTACACATCGTATTCGAGCTGCTTTTTCGCTTGGACGATAAATTCGAGGGGGTTCGTGATTACCTCAGGATCGTATTCGACAGCACCCATTTTCAAGATGAGTCCGACACGGTATTTCTCCGCATATTCGCCGCGGTTCCACTCGTCGACGGTTTTACGGAGACGTTCGATTACAATGGAAGCACCCGCTCGATCCGTGAACAGCAGCATGCCCCACATCGGGTTGTCTTTGTTCAATAAATAAAGCGAGTCGTTCGTCCGAATGCTGGTCTGGCTGATTTTCGACAGGTCATGAATCGCTTCCATCAGTTGATCGACGCCGATCATACGCCGGATTTCATCCCAATACTTCACGCTGATGACCATGAGGGTCAGCGGGATCTGGTAGCGTACGGAAAGCGCCATGAAAATGGTCGCATCCGTTTGGAAAGAAAGTGTATTTTTCAGGCTTGTCTTGGGATCGACAGTCGCGAGCGAATCGTTTTCCTTTTGCAATTGCTCGTTTTCCGCTTGCAGTTGACGGTTGCCTAACGTGAGCAGCCAGGTCGAAACGGTGAATATGGGCGTCATGATGAGCCAAAAGTAATTTTGCGTGCCAATTACGCCGCCGACCACAACAGTCTGGTATAACGTGTACGTACCATAACCAAAAATGAACAGGATGTTCAGGATCAACCCGGTCGTCATGGTGGTGAAATACGTAATGACCGCAATGAGAAACGCGATATTCAAGAAAATAATATTGGCCAAGTAAAGGTTTGGATTACTTGACGTAAACATGATACTGATCAAGGCAGCTAAAATAAACAGCAAAAATGCAGCGTCCGAGACGATACTGCTTCGAAAACGGCTCATCGTTGATCCCTCCGCTTCCTGTTCGCGTATTTGCGAATCATGAGAATGAGAGAGAGAATAACGAGCAAGGCAACAAGACCTGCTGCGATCATAAAGCCGAGGACGTCCCTTCGCGCGAGCACATTGTTCAGCGCTGAGGATGGCGCGGCTGAAGCCTCTTTTTTGAAGCGAAACGCTTGAATATTGCCGTCGACATCCGTCACCGCCCCATCTCCGTACACTTTCCACAGCGATCCTTCCGAGCCGATGAGCTTGGAAGCCATATATACATATTCCGGCTTGCTTCCAGTTATCGCGAGAAAGCCAAGCCCCTGCTCGTAAGGCGAATCGATCAGCTGCAGCGTCCCGATCCGCTGACCGTAACCGGATTCAATGCTCATTTTCTCATTAGAGACAATGCCCTGCCCGGACCCATCATATTTAAAATACAGCTTATCGTTGTTCGCGGCGATCACTTCGTTGTCTTTGTAGCTGCCAATAGCAATAATTTGGCGCCCTTTCAGTTGATCGGCAGTAGCACCGCCCTCGACATAGCGGATCGAGCCTGTATTCGTTTGCGCGTAGCGGCCCAGCAAGTTAAACACATTGGTCAGCGTCTCATATAAGTACGTGTCGCGGGAATTCGGCAGAACTACCGTCACCTGATTGTAGCTGCCATCGCGCAGAAGCGGATACGGATAGTTGTTGAAGAGCAGTTCCGTCCGGTCCTTCGTGTTGAGCTGCAGCATCGAATCTTTCTCGATAAATGCCCAAGGCATTTGATCTTCGTTCGTGATACAGCCTGCATTTTTCATTTCGAGATCAAACGCCGCTTTCACGGTAAAATTGCCGCTGATATTGAGCGACTTCGGAATCGTCAAATCCATGTGATCGCCGTCGGCCAGTTCGCTGGTCAGCTTTTTACTGCCGATAGGCGTATCGTTGACCAGAATCGTGATGAGCGAGCGGTCAAAATCCAGATTGCGCGCGTAACGGAAATTGATCCGCATTTTACTAGCGTCCGCGATGGAGCGATTCCCGGGTAAGGTAATAAAATACGCTTTCTCCCGATGGCGGTCTCCGGTAAGCTTGTCGCCGGTTTCCGTCAATGGCACATTGCGGCTGATCGTAACCGCGGGCGTATCCACTTCCGTGCTGTCCACAACTTCTTTGCGGGGATTGTCGATTTGGCTCAGCAGCTCCTGATTTGCACCGAGTCGCCCCGCTTTAATCAGCAGCGCTTCGTTTGCGGACGTGATGACAAGTATTTTGTGCCCGTTCAGTACAACCAATTGCAAGATGGCTTTCTTCGTCAAGTCCTCTGCCGGAATCGCCGCCTTGACCTCTGCCGGAAGATGGTCATAGCTGCTGAGCAGTATGAGGGCGTCTTTCGTTTTCGCCAAATCCGACGTATACGTTACAAGCGGAATCGGCTTGTCCGTGACCTGATTCGATTTCGCAAAGCCAGAGAGCACATACGTCGCAGCTTCCAACTCGGTTGGGGTGCTGTCCGGCATCACGGCAATGGCATTGAGACCGTTCGTGACGGTATCCTGCCCGATAAAATGAAGCTGAAAGTCCCGTATGCTGTCCGAAACCGGTTTGATCGTATAATTGACGGCAATCCGCGACGATTTAGCAATTTGCAGCCAGCTGTCCCGATAATCCGTCGGCAAGCATGCATTTTGCGCAGCGGGAGCCGCTGTCTCCAAGTGCCCCTGCACACTCAGCGAGTTCACGCCATTCACGAGGAGAGAAGCAGGAACCGACACATCGAGCTGCTGCTCCGGCTTGTCGGCAAGCTTGGGCCGGAAAGAATACACCGGGGTATCGTTCACATATAACGTAATGGAAGAACGTTCATTTTGCATAAGAGGAGAAAACTTGTAATCCAGATGAAGGTCGGCACTAGCCACGTTCCAATAGCTCTCAACGCGAAAAAATTGTTGAGCATATGTATAACCGCCTGTCAGCGAAGTATCCGACAGGTGTGTCTGCATCTGCTTGAGGTCGTTGGCATCTGCCTCTGCCCATGCTGCAGGTATCCATAATGGCGTCAATAATAACAAACAAAGGGTCGTTCTCAGTATGCTTCGATGCAACATCATGTTCAACTCCGATCGATCATGCCCTAGAAACGCTCAGTTTTATACCATTTTGCTTCTCGTTTAAAAATGACGTCTTTGATGTAGGCGTACATGCCGTAAGCGGCCACAACCATCCACATCTGACAATACGACACATACATCAGCACAATAATCCATAGGTTGGAAAGTCGCATTTCCCCTTTTTCCGTAACTAATGTAATGAAAGTGCCGACAATAAACAGCGTGATGGCGAGAATCCAAAGAAACGAACTGAAGCTGGCAAGGGTCGTTGTCACATAGCCTAATGCGTGAAGAATCAACAGACTGTCCGACATCACCAGAGACGTTAAGAGCAGAAAATAAATAGATAAAAAATAGCAAATATCAAAACGTATACGCTTGGCAGCGGGATGGAACAACAGCGGAATGTTTTTGACAATGACGTAAATGTTCCCCTTCGCCCACCTCGTTCTTTGCTTGAACCACACCTTCACGGTCTGAGGCTCTTGCTCCCAAGTGACGGATTTCGGTTGAAATTTAATGCGATATCCCATCAAATAAATGCGGAACGAAATCTCCGTATCCTCCGCGATCGCTTTAATATCCCACCCTCCGATATGTTCGATAATGTGGCGGCGCATAATGAAGTTTGTGCCCGGGATCGTGCACAGCTTAAACAGCTTCCAGCGCCCGGCCTGCGCCATCCATTGAAAGGACAACGTCTCAATATTGATAAAACGCGTCAGCAGACTCGCGTCGCGGTTCCGCGTACGGAATTTGCCGATGACCGCGCCAAGACTTGAATCCTGCGTAATCTCCGCGACAAGATAGCGAAGCGCTGTCTTCTCCGGCGTATTGTCTGCGTCATAAATCGCGATCAACTCGCCCTTGCTTAGCCCAAAACCCAGATTTAGCGCATTGGATTTGCCTTTGCCGCCGGTAACGGCATCGGTGTTGAGGACAATCAGATTGCGTCCGACATGCTTCAATTTCAGCTTCGCCAACAGCTCGCTGCTGTTGTCGGAGGAATTATCGTTAATGACGATGATTTCATACCGGTCATGCGGATAGTCCAGCGCGAGCAGCGCTTCCACCGTCTGAACGATAACTTTGCCTTCATTATGGGCAGGTACCATGATCGAAACGAAAGGAGGTTCCCCTACGATCGGAGGAACCGGTTTGTTCTCAATTTGCATGTAATACAGATAGCCTGCCACAATCAGGATAATATTAATCAGCAAGAGTGACCAGATACAAATAACCGCGATGAGCATTAAAATGTCTGCAAGTGTCATCAGGATCTCCAGGGTTGTTCGTATTTTCGTTTGTAAAGCCGATGTCCGATAATGATAAAAATGCCAAAGAGGAGCAGCGTCACTACGATCAGCACAATCAAAATATTATTCTGTACGGAAAAAAGCGTTGTTAAACTTTGCGGGCCTTCCTGCACATACACATGTGCGCTGTCTACGTCCTGAACCTGATCGTTAAGATGAACCCCCGTTCCATTTATGGCTAGATGACCGCTTACTGAAGAGAAGACGTTAGTTGGCGTATGAACCGTATGCACCTCGTTTTTATAATCAGCAAAGGTCGTCCAATTGGACGTGATCGCATCGAGCCTTTTGTTTAGTTCATCCGTATCATCGGTAAATGTGTAGACAAGCGTTGTGTTGAGCGGCAATAGATTCGTTGCCGTACGGCTGCCTCCATAGGCTGCAAGCTCCGCCTCGCTTATCGTATAGGCCGCGGAGGCGAATGTCGAAGACGTATTGGTCTTTTCGCGATACCAAGCCTTTTTATTGGGATACACAATGCCGGAGTCAAAAAACGAAAGGGCATCTGCGGTATATTGCTTGTCATAGCTCCAATACATTTCTGTCGCGATGCCTAAAGGCGCAATACCGGATGAGCCCAATTGATTCAGAAAGCTGCTCATTTCATTCGGAAGCTTGAGCGCGGCCGGCGGGCTCGTCGAATCCACGATCGGCGTCTGGACAACGATGCTGCCGTTGCGCGCCTGAATATGCTTGAGGGTTTCCATATACCGCTGCATAGCGGGATAATCCCAGTTGCCGAACGTGGGCTGCACGCCCGCGATAAACGGAATGCCCGCATCGTACAAGCGATCAGCCATCTGATTGACAAGTGCAAGATTGGAGAACGGATAGATCCCTTCTATCATCACATAGGCCTGCGAGGCGGTTTGAACGCCAAGCCAATCTCGGAGCAGATAAGCGGCCGACCATTCCGTCAAATTGCCCTTGGTCATATACGGGATATAAGCGAACAGCCCGCTCCGAACCCCGAAGGGCGCCTTCAGATTCAGCTTTTCCGACGTCAATGATCCGTATGCTTGCCCTTCGTAGGAGGTCAGATAGGAAATGTCGTTAACCGGTATCAGAACCTGCTGGAGCTCGTCGATTCGAATGCTCGCATAATCCTGATCAAGTCGCTTGTCCTGAATATGCAGCGCTTGGCGCACCCGATCCGTAAGCCCTCCCCCAATCTGCAGCAAGCTACCAGTGAAGCCGTTCCAATCTCTCGCCAAGTCCGCCGGCAAATCCGGGATCTCATCCGCTTTATTGCGGACAAGCACCGCCTGGTCGAAGCCGTTGATGTCGCCTTGCTTGTAAGCTTCCAAGCTCATCGCCGTCACGGAAACGCTGAATCCGGCAAACAGCCTCTGCATCGCTTCGATATTGCCCTCCTGTGGGGTGCCAATCGCTAAACTGTCGTATAGCATCAGCACCGACTTGGGTTGCGAAGCGGTTGCCGCCGTGTCGGCCGCAGCCTGGAGCGGGATGCTTAGCAGACAGCTCAATACCAATAGCAGCGCCATGATTTTCGATTTCAACAGGAACTCCCCCTTTCATCCGCTACATTGCCGCTTGTACAGGTGGTGACTCTCTCACAGTCCACAGCTGCTTGACAATCAGATCTCTCACCGTCACCAGCGTCACCAGATCGAAAGCAAGCGTGAATAAAAATTCATGTTTGGCCAAGTCTGCGTCGCCGGCGCCGATAATCGATACAACAATGCCTGACAGGCCAATGAGAATTAAAGCCAGCATAAGCGGAAGTTTAATCGCATAGCGGAATTGGCGGGTACGAATCGCCGTCACGAAAGAAGGAATGTACAAACCGACGACGAGCATAATCCAGAGCGCAATAAAACCGAACGTTTTCGGCGCAAGAGCTTCTTTCAGCAAGCTGTATCCTGAGAAAAACGTCGTGTGCGCCCCGAACGGTTTGCCCACCGACTGCTCGTAATTCCCCATCGCATTCGGCCGAATGCTGAAACCGTCACGGGCCGCAATATTCAGCATTTGCACCGCTTGTCCCGGATGTGTCGCATAGTACGTCAAGATGGAGCCGAATCCGTATTTGCTGAAAAACTGCTCCTCAAATTCCTTGGATTCGACATCCATTGATTTGTAAGGTTCGAAGTATTCTTGCCCGTTCAATATCGCATATTGCTTGTCAATGCCGAAGCTTGCCAGCGTTTGTTCCGGGTTGGTCGAGCCCATCAGCACGCCGCGCGTCATTGCATGAAATTTATTGATATTGACGAACTCCTTGGGAATCAGGACGTAGGTGCTAATCCCGACGCCGATGAAAGCTACAAGCAGGAACGCGGTAATTGCTCGGTAGGAGCGCTTTTTCCGAATAAAGATCAGCGAGACGCCGAATAAGGCCATCACAATGCCAACTGGCGCATTTTGCTGCTTGCTGGCTGTCAGGATCATAGCGCTCGCCGCAAACAGCCCCAGCATGACATAATCGTTGAAACGCCCCCTGTACAGCAGCAACCCGCTGGCCACCATGAATATGGTCATGATCAGCATGACGCTTTCCCCGTAAAAGGAGTTAAAATACGCCGTATAACCCGTATCCCCAAATACAAAAATAACGATACCCGCAATGATGTAGCCGCGCAGCCTCGGCTGCTTCCAGGTCAACGCCTCGACCAGCAAATAAATCGCGAGTGTGTACAACAAGGTGTAGAGTATCGCCTGAAAACGGATATCGAACGTCGTTGTTCCTGGATGAAGCAGCTTATACAAAAAAACGGCGATTTGAATAAAAGACGATTGTGTGGAGAATAAGGTTGCGCCGTTTTCATTGTAATATTGAAAAATTCCGTACGTTTTGACGAAATATCCGAGATATTGACTGTCATAGGCAGGGTCATTGAAATACATCCCATTGCTGTACAATATCCGGAAAAAGTCGCCGTTATCCGCCATACCAATATAGGGAGGCATCAGCAGTGCGATCACGGTTATGATCAGCACGCCCGCGGCGGCTGCGGTCGCCGGTGTCATGACGCGAAGCAGGTTTTCCATGATGCGTTTTGTCACGGCAGCTCACCTCCTTTATTACTTAGTAGACATAGGCAAGATTAGCCATTAAATTATCGAAAGAATAGGCTTGCCCGCTCATCACGTCACCAAAACCGCCGTTCAGCACGCTGCCGGTGTTATGAATCTGAAAGGCATTCATTTTGGAGATGCTAAGCTGATACAATTCCTGATCTTCCGTCACGGAGCCGATCATTGCGGCAATCGCATAAACGGCGGTAGAGCGCACATCATTCAACGGTTTGCCGTCCAAGGAATAAGCGCCGACGAGCGTTCCTGCTTGCACCTGCGATTTGATAAAATCCAGACTGGTTCGCTTCGCTTCACCAATTTCGGCGAGGTTCAGAATCGTCAGCAGCGATTCCACCGTATTAATCCGCTCGGATTCGTAAGCTTTCGTCTTATAATCGTATCTCGTCTGATACAAAGGAAACGCATCCGACAGATAGCCCCCGGCGGCGATGTGCAGCATCTCGGATTCGAGCTCGCGCTTCTTGCGCGCAGCAACCGGAAGAAGCTCCATAGAGGCGATATCTATGTAGCAGAGTGTGATAGAAGAATTCGTCATCGCATACGTTTCGTCGTAGAAATCCCGCAGGCTTCCGTTCGCAACGTTATAGTTGTACACCTTCTGGCCGTACTGTGTCAGTTCTTCACGATATGCATCGGTCTGAAATGCTTGGCCGGCTTCATCGAGCGCCCGTAAAATGCGAAAATCGTCCACCGTCGCATTCATCGTGTACTTCTTGTCCAGTATCGGGCTGTATCGGTAGCTGAACCCCGATCGGATGTCGAAGATGCGCTTGGCCAGTTGAAACTGTCTGTCAAACTGCTCCCGCTGCCCGGTCAGCGCGTAATAGCGCATCAGAAGCCCCGCTGATTCGCTCAGCACTTCATGCCCCGTCGCCGCGGCGTCGTTTTGCGCTGTATCCTGCAAATTCGTATAGGTGCCGAACGGCCCCGTGAGCTTTCCTGTAATAAATTGCTGCAAGGCGCTGCGTTGTTCGCTTAGCTGAAGCTGAGCGCCATATCCACGGATTGGCTTGCGCTCGTAATTGGCTTTCGCCAATACGGGAAAAGCTTCGCAAGCTGACGTACTCATCAGCACCGTAAGCGCGAGAACGACCATCGTTATTTTCACTCTCATCGACAAGAAAACTCCTTATCTGTTATATCAAGACACATTTCGCGAATGATATACTCGTAGCATACCATAATATAGCCATAGTGTAACACATGGAGTATATACGACAAAAAGGGAATTGAAGGGACGCCGTTTATGCACACAGCTTCCATTACCGACGCGCTCGCGCCGCTGAATCTCACCAGCTGCTTGATCAGCCGGCGCGGCGAAATGATCGTCGAACGATATCGCACCGACGACTTTGCGGGCCAACTTGCACGCACGAACTCGTGCACGAAAAGCTTTCTCTCCGCCCTGCTCTGCATCGCGATGGACGAAGGCTTGCTGCCGCATCCGGATACGCCGATAGCGGCATTCTACCCGCAGCTGCTTCGCGATCCTGACGCGCGCAAAGCAGCCATCACCCTCCGCCATCTCCTCACGATGACGTCGGGCCTTCGCTGGACGGAGTTCGGCGGGCTGAACTCCTTTCCAGCCATGACCCGGACGCCGAACTGGGTCGGCTACGTGTTGGAGCAGCCGCTGGCGGACGAGCCCGGCGCCAGCATGTCGTACAATTCCGGCAATTCGCAGCTGCTTGCTGCGCTATTGGCGGAAGCGGTCGGCATGCCGGTCGCGGCCTATGCCGAGAAGAAGCTGTTCGGCCCGCTGGGCACCCGGGACTACCGCTGGGAAACCGACCCGCAGGGCGTGCATACCGGCGGGTTCGGCCTTTGGCTGCGGCCGGCCGATATGCTGGCGTTCGGCCGGCTGTTCTTGCAAGGCGGCGCGTGGCACGGCACGCCGCTGATTTCGCCGGCGCGCGTGAGCGAAGCGACGCGCGCGGCCATTCCGGCGGCGCCGCAGCCGCCGCGCCGCGGCTTTTATGGGTGGCATTGGTGGACAGACACCTATGCCCCTGAGGAAGGCGGAGGCGCCGCCTTCGATTATTTCAACGCCTACGGCTTCGGCGGGCAGGCGATTTACGTCGTCCCGGCGCTGGACACCGTCGTCGTCCTGACGCACGATGAGCGGAAGAAGAGCAAAATTCCGCTGCACGTCTTTCGCCGTCATATCGCGCCGGTGCTCGCGGAGGCGCTATGGGAACAGCAAAAAGCAGTCCGCTAAGGGACTGCTTTTTTTGCTGTTTCGGAGTCACGTTAAACCGTGACGGGAAAGCTCGCTTTTTTTCTACGGGTCAGTATGACGACTAAATAAAGCCCATAAAGCAAATAGAACACATTTAAGATCGATACAACAAGCACTTCATGGTCTTGCAGCGCAGGGTTGGTGACCTGAGCCAGCGCGTCGTACACAAAATGAAACAAGATCAGCGGCACAATATGGCCGGTTAATTCGATGAGCAGCGCGAGAATGAGGCCGATCAGGAACGCATTGACAACTTGCAGCGTAACCGCCAGCCAGTCCTTGCCAGCTAGAGCATTGGCGATATGCAGAATACCGAATAGGAGCGATGAGAAGCAGATGTAAAATACAGCGCCCCGCGCTTTCAATCTCTCCCGTATCACTCCGCGGAAAATCGACTCTTCTGTATAACCGACAACGAGCGAAAATGCAAAGATCAACATCACTTTGCCTATCGTAAGCCCCGTGTCAACCCCCCCCATCATCGGCTGTACCAGTGCAATGACGAGCAGCGGGATGTAATAAAGCGCTGAGCGATGATCGCTGATCGCGAAAGGCTTAAAGCCGTAAGCAGCCATCGTTCGGTCATTCTTGCGCATCAGCCCAGTGATGATAATCGCCATCACCAGAAAGGCCGCTCCTTGCGCAGCCATAATGCCCGAATCTCCAAGATCGGCAATCGTCGCCGCTGCCGCTGCAATGGAAACTAATAAGGTCAACGCCAAGCCTAGCCCGATGGAGAAAAGAACCGGTCGGCCGCCGAGACGTTTATTTATGTTTTCCGACATGTGAATATCCATCTCCTTACTTGGAATTTACAACAAGTACCAGTATACACGGAAATGGATAAATCAGGAATCCGTTTTTTCAGCATATCAGAAAGTGCATCCTCGAAGCGGCTAAATGCCATCTGTAAACGCGCCCATCCTTGACAGGAGCCGTTTACCGTTGCATCCATTGCGATAGCGAATGCTCCAGCATCTCCGCTAACAACATTCTCTGTCTTTCCCGAGTTACTAAGGTTCGGCCGTCCAAGCCCGCAGCAACGTCCGCTTTGCCTGCCATTCTTCCGGCAATGGGATATCCCCTTCATCGACGTATACCGTTCGGACCCATGAAGCCATTCCTGTGACTTGCCCCTCGACGAGCACTTCTTTAATTTGCGAAGGAGCGGTAGGCACCAGGTTTGCAGACACCTTGCCGAATTGCCCGATCGGCAGCAGCATCTCCGGCGTTTTCCGATAAGAGCAGCTATTTGGATATCGCGGCGAACTGCCGGAGTCGTATTTGGACAATTTCACGCGGTCAAAATGGGCCAGGATCAACGCCGCCGCCTCGCACGCAAGGACGGCAAAACGTTCTCCCAGCTCCCTGCGGCTGTAGGTTTCCAGCATCTTGAGGCAGTCCCGCTTCGTCGGCCAAAAAAAGACATGCCGATCAAGGTATGCCCTAAACTGTTCCGGCGTAACGCCGGGTGCAAACATCGACGGCGCGATCCGCAGATGTGCGTTAATCGTCACCCATTCCTCTGCCAGCCTGATTGTTCTCGGCGTTTCCCGCCGCTCCCCATTTAACCCCGGAGCTGCTTGATGGCTCGCATAAAGCGTATCAAGCCGTACAATAGCCGGCAAATTGCTGACGCGGGTGAAATGATACAGCGTCTTTCGACCTGCCGCTTTGGTAACGGCGGCAACAATGGCTTCTTTGGACGCGTCGCTCACGCGAATACCATATTTTTACCATAGAAAATTTCATCCATTTCCCATTTCACGCTTTTCTCAATTTCGAGCTGCTCCTCCGGACTCAGCGTGTCCTTCGTGTAGCCAAACAAATAGTTGTTCAGATCGAACTCTCTTAGCTTGCATTTGGTGTGAAAAATGTTTTCCTGATACACATTCACGTCAATCATCTGATACATATCCTTGATTTCGTCGGGAATGTAATTCTGGATGGAGCTGATTTCATGGTCGATAAAAAGCTTATACCCGCTGATGTCACGTGTAAAACCGCGGACGCGGTAGTCCATCGTCATGATGTCTGAATCAAACGAGCGTATCAAATAGTGCAGGGCTTTTAGGGGAGAAATTTCACCGCACGTCGAAACATCGATATCCGCCCGGAACGTGCTGATGCCTTCATCCGGATGATATTCCGGGTACGTGTGCACAGTGATGTGACTCGTATTTAGATGCATCACCACCGCTTCAGGCAGCGGCCCCGGCGACTCCTCGAACGACTCGTTCGGAGCCTTATCAATCGGCCCTTCCGACACCAGCATCGTCACGCTAGCCCCTTGCGGGTCGTAATCCTGCTTCGCGATGTTGAGCACATAAGCACCGATGATGTCTGCAACAGTTCTCAAAATCGCTGTTAGCCGATCCGCATTGTACTGTTGATCGATATACGCGATGTACGCTTCCCGCTCTTCCTTGGACTTCGTGAAACAAATATCGTACATGTTGAAGCTGAGCGATTTGGTCAAATTGTTAAAGCCATGCAGCGTCACCCGCTGCTCCGACGTCAATTTCAAGGAAGTTCCCCCTACCTGTCGCGTTACGAACACGAATAATAAAAGCTATGGCTTTAGGATGGGAAGAGACTCTCCCTTTTATTCCAAGCCTTAACGGCTTGACGCCGCCGGAGGATCGCCTTGCTCCAGCACCCGCTTCCCGCTTCCGGTAAGAAGCGGCAGAAGCAGCATCGCGCCAACCGCAAGCAGCCCTCCGCTAATGGCATACACCGTGAAGAGCGAAGTCGCCTCCTTCACATAGCTCCCGAGCAGCATGCCAATCACCATCATCCCCATAAAAATCGGCGTAATCGCCCCGCCGACCCGCCCGATAAACGCGGCCTCTGTGTTCCGCATAATCATGCTTTGAATGCCGATCTGAATGCACGGATAGAACAGCCCGCTGATCACTTGCATGGCGAGGCTCAACACGACGCTGGTTGAGGCGCCGACAATCACCGTACAGACCGCGCTCACCAGCAATCCGATCGTCAGCAGCACCTGCGGTTTGATCTTCTTGGCAACGCCCATAATCGCCATGCCGCCAATAAGCATCGCCGCGCCGTTGATCATAAGCGTCCACTGGATGAACGACTTCTCCATGCCCAATTTCTCCATCACAATAAAAATAAGCAAGGGCTGGATCAGACCCGCCGCCAGCCCTGCCGCCGCAAACGCCGCGCTCAGTACGCGCAGCGCGCGTGTCGCCGCGATGTAACGGACACCGGCTTTCATCTCGGCAAACAGGGTCCCCCTTGCTGCCGTTTGGGATTCCTGCACGTCCCGCGGCAGCGTCGCCAGTGTGAGCGCGGACAAGAGGAAGAACACGAACGTCAGTGCCAGGGAAAGGTGAATCCCGGCCTGAATAAAAATAAATGTGCCGACTAGCGGCCCGACGACCATAAACACCGCCACCAGCGACTGCGACAACGCCATAACGCTTTGGAAGTGCTCGGCGGGCACATGCTTTTTGTACAGCTTGAGTGCGGATGGCTGAGAGAACTGCGATAAGCTTGCAGAGAGAAAGGTGCCAAACAGCAGCGCATACCAACTGCCAAGAGCAAGTGCGGCCCATACCGCCAGCACCGAGGCTGCAGAAATGGCGTCGCTCCACACCATCGTCCGCTTCGGCCGCCAGCGGTCGGCCAGTGTTCCGCCAAGCAGTGCAAAAATGAAAATAGGCGCATACTCGAGCACCGAGATTAGAGAGACGTAAAACGAATCGTTATGCGTTAAATCGGTGACATACAGCAGCACCGCCAAATTGCGAATCCAGATGCCCAATTGCAAAAAGACCCGCGACACGAAAATCGTGCGAACGTACGGATTGGTAAACATAAGAGCTCCTTTTTATTTAGTATTTTACTAATTTACTAAATTAGTAACTGGATGTTATTCTAAAGGAGACCCGCTTTGCGTGTCAAGACAAAAAAACGTTGGCTGGGTGACTTGGGGATGGGGACGGATTGGTCGGTGGCGCGATCGGGCTGGGTTAGGCTCGCGCTCATTGTGTCCGGGCTAGTTGGGTTGGGTTGTGCCTAGCACCCACTCATGCACACGAACCTTCGTCCACCAGCTGCAAAAAATACAGCAAATTGGCATGAAATCGTCAGAATTCCGTTAAATCCTGCATTTCCTACAGTAAATAATCTGCTAAACCTCGATGTAATCGCTTTCACACGTGCTTTGCCGGAAATTTAATGTATGATTTACAGGATTCCTCTACAATCTGGCCTTCATGACGAAATTGCCTGTACATTTTACAGGATCATGTGCGGCGGCAGAGTTCTTCGCTGTCACATTGGCTTTTCCCCCTCCACAAATGGTAAGATATAGGGGGTAGCTCGACAGCAACATCCAAATCCAAACAATGAGGAGAATCGTAATGTCTATTGATGTGTATTTCAATTTCCAAGGCAACACACGCGAAGTCGTCAACTTTTACGCAGAAGTTTTTGGTCTCCCTACTCCGCATATCATGACATTCGGCGAAGGCCCCCAGAATCCGGAGTACCCGCTCCCGGAGGAAGCGAAGGATTGGGTGATGCACGCGCGATTGAACATTAGCGGCAGCAACGTCATGTTCTCGGACGTGTTCCCGGGCATGCCGTTCACGCTGGGGAACAACATCTCCCTGGCGCTGGTCAGCAAAGACCTGGATGAGGTACAGAATGCGTTCCACAAGCTGAAAGAAGGCGGCAAAGTGCAGATGGAGCTTCAGGAAACGTTCTGGAGCAAATGCTATGGCATTGTCGAGGATAAATTCGGCATTACCTGGCAGTTCAGTTACGATAACGGGGAATTCAACATGTAATCCATACAAAAAAAGGATTTCGACTCCGTCTGGCTTCCAGTCGGTACATCGAAATCCTTTTCTTTCCACATAAGAATTTATAAGTTTCCGTGGCCCGGGAAATTAAATTCTTATTGGCGATAAAAACCACCTATAAAACGCGGTCGCTCTTCCTCGAAGAACTTCGATAGAAGTTTTTCTCATAAAATCGGAGAAACGAGCTTGGAGATCGATTCCAGGAATCTGATCCGCAGCGAACGCTTCTCGTACTCTTCGAGCGTCAGCTCCAAACAGCCTTCCATGTCGCGCCAGAACGTGATCTCCAGCTTCTTGGCCGTCCCTTCATGGAACATCAGCGCATTCGTCTCAAAATTGAGCCGCAGCGAGCGAATATCGAAATTCGCCGTACCGACCGACGCCACTTTGCCATCCACAATCATCGTCTTGGCGTGCAGGAAGCCCGCATCGTAGAAGTAACACTTGACCCCCGCGTGCAGCAGCTCACCGACATAGTACAACGAGGCCCAATGGACAAAAAGATGATCCGCCTTCTGCGGAATCATAATCCGCACATCGATGCCGGACAGCGCGGCAATCCGCAGTGCATTCAAAATGCTCTCCTCCGGGATGAAATATGGCGTTTGCAGCAATATCCGGCTCTCCGCCATTTGAATCAGCTTCAGGAAGGTAAACACAAAGTGCGGCCACGTTTCATTCGGCCCGCTCGCGATGATCTGCATCGGCACGCGTTCCTTCGGCTCCGGCGGGATCGGGCGCTGGAAGAACATCGATTCCACCTCAAGCTGCTGCGGCGACGCCAGATTCCAATCGAGCATGAACCGGGACTGCAGTGCCCATACAGCGCTTCCTGTAATCCGCAGATGGGTGTCCCGCCAATAGCCGAACCGCGGATTGAGACCCAGATATTCATTGCCGATATTGAAGCCGCCCAAATAACCGATCTGTCCGTCGATGACGACCAGCTTGCGGTGATTCCGATAATTGACGCGGTAGTTCAGGAAAGGAATGCGCGACGGAAAGAAAGCGGCCTTCTTCCCTCCCGCTTGCACGAACTCGCGAAAAAACGAATCCCGTAACGTTCTTGACCCTATATCGTCGTACAAGAATCGGACCTCCACGCCCTCCCGGGCCTTCCGGGTGAGCACGTCCAGCACACGCCGACCGAGCTCGTCATTTTTCACAATATAATATTGCACATGAATGTGCATTCTCGCTTGTTCGATGCTCGCCAGCAAATCGTCAAACAATTCCCTGCCATCTGTGAAAATTTGCACATCGTTATCCTGCGTCAAATAGGCATTGTTCGTTGCCGCGTTGAGCGCGATCAAATACCGATAATTCCTGAGCATCGGGTCGGCGTACGCAAACGTATCGTTCAAGAGCTGCGCGCGCTGCTCCATGGTGGCGTTCTCCACCCGTTGGAGCACCCGTTTGTTCCATTTGTACAGCTTTCGCCGGCTTAAATTTTGCCCAAGCATCACGTAGAGCACAAAGCCCAGAATCGGGATAAACAGCAGCACCATCAGCCATGACCACGTTGCCGCGACATTCCGTCGTTCCAGGAATACAACCGTCAGCGCAAGCGCAATATTCACGACGAAAAGTACAGTCAAAAAATGCGAGAAATAATCCATATATGACACCCCTGTCTCTCCAAACTTGCGCCTTTTATTATACCTGATTTTCCCACGTTTCCGAAATCGATAACATCGTTTCAAACAAAAAAATCCCCGCTATCGCAGTGGATAGCAGGGATTTCGCGCTCGGTTACGAGCTTATTTCCTTGTACAAGCCGATATACTGCTGCGCAGACTTACGCCAGGAGAAATCGCACTTTGTCATATTGCTTTGAATTTGCTGCCAGCTGTCCCGATCGTTCTTGTAAAAGAAAACCGCCCGCCGAATGCTGTGCAGCATATCGTGCGCGTTATAGTTCGTGAAGGAGAACCCCGTCCCCTCACCGGTAAATTCATTGTACGGCTGCACGGTATCCCGCAGCCCGCCTGTCTCGCGGACGATCGGCGCCGAGCGGTACCGAAGCGCGATCAATTGCCCGATGCCGCACGGCTCGAACTGCGACGGCATCAGGAACAGATCCGAAGCGGCATAGAACTGATGCGCCAACGCTTCGTTAAAATAAATCTGCGCCGACACCTTAGCCGGATACTGCTCGGCGGCATCGCGGAACATCTGCTCGTACACATGATCGCCGGTCCCGAGGACGACGAGCTGAATATCGAGCAGCAACATTTCCCGCAGCACATGCTGGATCAGATCCAGCCCTTTCTGCTGCACAAGGCGCGTAACCAAGGCGATCATTGGGACATCGCCATTCACCGGCAGCCCGAGGCGCTCCTGCAGCGCGAGCTTGTTTTGCTGCTTTTTCGCTAAGGAATCGCGATAATTAACCGTTAAATGCGGGTCCGTATTCGGATCAAACACGTCATAGTCAATGCCGTTGACAATACCCGTCAACTGATGTTGGCGGTGCCGCAGCAGACTGTCCAGATTTTCGCCATAGTACGGCATTTGAATTTCTTCCGCATAGGACTGGCTAACCGTCGTAATCCAATCGGAATAGAGCAGGCCGCCCTTGAGAAAGCTGGCGCCACCGTGCAGTTCCAAGGCCGTACCATAGAAATGATCGTCCGACAAGCCGAAGTAATCCCTAAACAGATCTTGGCTGAACACGCCCTGGTACCGCAGGTTATGGATGGTCATCATCGTCTTGATCCCGCTAAAAAACGGCAGATGCTGATAATGCGCCTTGAGCAGCACCGGAATCATTCCCGCTTGCCAGTCGTGGCAATGAATGACATCCGGCTGCAGATTCAGGTGAGGCAAGGCTTCAATGACGCCTTTGCAGAAAAAGCCGAAGCGCTCCGCATCGTCGTCATAGCCGTATAAGCCTGGCCGTTTGAAATACGATTCATTATCGACGAAATAGAAAGTAACGCCGTCAAGCTCCAATTGGTCGATCCCGATGTAAAGTTTCCGCCACCCGAGATAAAGGTCGAAATGCGTGACATGCGTCATCTCATCTTGAAATTTCGCGGGGATATCGCCATATTTCGGCAAAATGACACTGACGTTTACCTCTTGACGCGTTAACTCCTTCGGCAGCGAGCCGATGACATCAGCCAACCCGCCTGTTTTAATAAAAGGTACGGCTTCTGACGCCGCAAACAGTATGTTCATTTCTGTACGCCTCCAGCTCCGCTGCTACCTCGTGTGCCCCTCTGCTTCTCTTAGATGACTTTCGTTTTCGCCGCGATGAACGGAGCCTTATTATCGCCTGTCAGCACACGCCCGCGGGAGATGAAGACATCTTTATCCAAAATTGCGTTCTCGATGATAACATTCTCTTCAATTTCACAGTTTTGCAAAATGATGCTGTTCTTCACATAAGCGCCTTTGCGAATTTTGACACCGCGGAACAAAATGCTGTTCTCGACCTTGCCTTCGATTTGGCAGCCGTTGGCGATCAATGAGTTTTTGGCCGAGGCGGACTCGTAATATTTCGCAGGCGGCTCATCCTTGACTTTGGTGTAGATCAGGTTGTTCTTCTGGAAGAACAGCTCCCGCCAAATCGCCGGATTCAGCAGCTGCATACTGTGCTTATAATAGCCTTGGATTGAATTGACAATACCCAGGTGGCCTTCAAATTTATAGCCGAAGACGCTGAGCTTGTCGATGTTTTTCATAATTCCGTCCCGCACCAAATGGTCGTAGCCTTGCGCCAGGCAAGATTCCACCATATCAAGGAGCAGCGCCTTGCTCATAATGTACATCTCCATGGAGATGTTGTTCGTGCGAAGCCGTCCGGTATGGTCTTCCATCAGCGTCACTTGGCCATTCTCCTTGACTGCCAGGCGGCGGAACTTGCCATGAACATCTTCATCCGTCTGCTTGTAAATCACCGTAATATCAGCCTGCGTGTCCTCATGATAGCGAACAGCATCGTTCAGATCCAGATTGCAGACCATATGGCTGCGGGAAATAATGACTAATTCCTCTTTGCCCCGATAGAAATAGTCGCGATGGGAGTAGAATTGGAACAGATCGCCGCGAGAAATGCCTGTCGGCTCATCCAGCACGGACGGAAGTACGAACAAGCCGCCGCGCTTACGGTCGAGATCCCATTCCTTGCCGGAACCGAGATGGTCCATCAGGGAACGATATTTATGTTGGGTAAAAACGGCGACGTTGTCGATGCCCGAATTTACCATGTTCGACAGCGTGAAATCGATGAGGCGATAGCGGCCGCCGAACGGCACGGAGGCCGGACAGCGGAAATACGTGAGCTCCTCGAGATCGTCCGGTTCATTGACTAAATTAATGACACCCATCACATGTTTCATCTGAATCATCCCTTCTGATTAGCATAACCTGCCACGTGCTCATTGCCGCCGATCAATATAATCTCGCCGTTGCCATCTATCACTGCGCCGTCCTCGACGACGGTATTTTCTCCAATAATCGCCTTCGTAATCTTCACGTTATTGCCGATTTTGGCATTCGGCATAATGACTGAATCTTTGATCAGCGAACCTTCACCGACCTGCACACCGAAGAACAGCACGGAATGGTCCACATCTCCGAAGATCGCACAGCCTTCATTCACCAGCGATCGTTTAACATTTGCCGTCGGGGCGACATATTGCGCGGGTTGATACGGATTTTGGGAATATACACGCCAGTCCTTATCGTTCAAATTCAGCTCATTCTCATCGTCAAGCAAATCCATATTCGCTTCCCACAGGCTGTCGATCGTGCCGACGTCCTTCCAATAGCCTTGGAACGGATACGCAAACATGCGGGCCTTGTCATTCAGCATCATCGGAATGATGTCTTTGCCGAAATCCTTGGAAGACTCCGGATTCGCTTCATCTTCCAGCAAATAAGATTTCAACACGCTCCAGTTAAATATATAAATGCCCATCGAAGCCAGGTTACTGTTGGCTTGCTTCGGCTTTTCAGCGAACTCGGTAATTTCCTGATTGCCGCCGACGCTCATGATGCCGAAACGGCTCGTCTCTTCCCATTTAACCTCGATAACCGCGATCGTGGCGTCTGCTTTTTTCTCCTTATGATAATTAAGCATGAGATCGTAGTCCATTTTATAAATATGGTCACCCGAGATGACCAGCACATATTCGGGATCATATTGCTCGATAAAACCGATATTGCGATATATGGCATTGGCCGTGCCTTTATACCAATCCCCGCCTTTTTGCTCCATAAATGGCGGCAGGACGGTCACACCGCCGTATTTGCGGTCGAGATCCCAGGAGCTGCCAATGCCGATATACGAATTCAGGACAAGCGGTTGGTACTGCGTCAACACCCCTACGGTATCGATGCCGGAATTTGTGCAGTTGCTGAGGGTAAAATCAATGATGCGGTATTTGCCGCCGAAATGAACGGCTGGCTTGGCCAAGTTTTTCGTAAGAACGCCTAGTCTTCGGCCTTCTCCTCCTGCGAGGAGCATAGCGACACATTCTTTGCTGCGCATGTTTGATTTCCCCCTTCAATAGCGTCATCTGTCTTGCTTTCACTCACACATTTGATATATACAGCCGCAAGCGGCGGAATACAAAGAGCTAGCGTATTCGGATGGCCGTGCATCGGTTGTTTGGTCGTTGTGATCGGCAGCTTGTTTCCTTGGCCCGAACCGCCGAACGCCTTGTCATCGCTGTTGAAGACGAGCTCGTACACGCCTGCCTTCGGGACGCCGATCCGATAATCGGGATGCACCACCGGCGTAAAATTGCACACCAGGATAAGGTCGTCTTCAGGCAGATTGCCTTTGCGCATAAACGTAACTACGCTCTGGCTTTCGTCATGCGGGTTGATCCACTCGAAGCCTTCGGGATGATGATCGAGCTGCCACAAGGCAGGCTCCCTGAGGTAGAAGTGGTTGAGCGCTTGAACATAAGCGTGCATCTGCTCGTGTTTCTCGTACCCCTCAAGAAGAAACCAATCCAATTCTTCAAGATCCTTCCATTCATCGAACTGACCAAATTCACTGCCCATGAACAGCAGTTTCTTCCCGGGATGCCCGGTCATGTAACCGTAGAAAACACGGAGATTCGCAAACTTCTGCCAGTAGTCGCCCGGCATTTTATTCAGCAGCGAGCGCTTGCCATGCACCACTTCGTCATGGGAGAGCGGCAGCACGTAATTCTCGCTAAAAGCGTACATAAACGAAAAGGTAATTAGCTTATGATGATATTTCCGATGTACAGGATCCAGCTTCATGTACTTCAGCATATCGTTCATCCAGCCCATGTTCCACTTATAGTTGAAGCCAAGCCCGCCTTCATGGATCGGTGCGGTCACTTTCGGCCAATCCGTCGAATCCTCCGCCATCATCAGCGCTTCGGGGTAATACGCGAACACCGTCTTGTTCAGCTTGCGCAAAAAGGCAACGGCTTCCGGATTATCCTCCCCGCCGTACTGATTTTTTACCGGTGCTTCGTTCCAGCGGCCGAAATTCAGCTGCAGCATGGAAGCTACCGCATCGACGCGGATACCGTCAATATGGTACATCTCCATCCAAAAGATCGCGTTGGAGATCAGGAAGCTCTGCACCTCCGGTCGACCGAAATCGAACGTCAGTGTGCCCCACTCGAGCTTTTCCGCTTTGCGAGGATCCTGGTATTCGTAAAGCGGCTTCCCGTCAAATTGCCGCAGGCCGTGGCTGTCTTTGCAGAAATGGCCCGGCACCCAGTCCATGATGACGCCGATGCCCATCTGATGGCAGCGGTCCACAAAGCGCATGAACTGCTTCGGCGTGCCATAACGGCTGGTAACGGAAAAATAGCCTGTCGCCTGATAGCCCCAGGAACGGTCGAACGGGTGCTCCGCCAGCGGCATCACTTCGATATGGGTATAGCCCATGCCGACGGCGTAGTCAATTAATTCGTCTGACAGCTGGTCGTACGTGTACAGCTCCTCGCTGTTCTTGTCCGCCTTGCGCCAGGTTCCCAAATGGACTTCATAAATAGACATCGGCTTGTTGTAGATCGGCGCTTCCTTCTTGCGCATCTGCCATGCCTGATCCTGCCAGGTGTAGCCGTGCAGATTCACGACGCGCGAGGCTGTCCCGGGCCGAACTTCGGAATAGAACGCATAAGGATCCGATTTAAGTAATATTTGTCCGTTCTGGCTGTGAATTTCATACTTGTAGTAGTCGCCTTCTGCGGCTTCCGGCACGTTAACCAGCCAAATGCCAAGCGTACTGATTCGCTCCATCCGGTGCTTGCCGGACTGCCAATCGTTGAAATCGCCGAGCACATCGACGCGTGTGGCATTCGGCGCCCATACCGCAAAGCGGACACCTTCCTGCCCTTCATCGTTGCTGGTAACATGCGCCCCTAAGATGTGATAACTGTGGAACAAGGATCCTTCATGAAAAAGATACAGATCTTCCGGTCTCGGCATTTGGGCATTTGCTCTCACGCTATCCCCCCTTATTTCGACATGTTGTCATCCGGTGTCGGATGTGCAAAATCGCTTTCTACCTCTACAAATACAACAAACAGGCAATGAATTCCTTCCTTTCCAGTTGAATAAAAAAAGGAAAATACTGAACCTTTGGTGAATTACTCATAGGACCCAACCATGAAAGGTGGATATTGAAGATGAAAGATAAAGTAAAAGGTCTAATCGTAGGTTTAACCATCGGTTCCGTATTGAGCGGAACTGTCGCATTTGCCGCGAACAGCACGCAAATTGAAGTCACTTTTCGCAATTTGACGTATATGTTCGACGGTGTCGAAAAAGCGCCTGCGCCGGAGCAAGGCAAAGGTTTCATCTACGAAGGCACGACGTATGTGCCGCTTCGTTTCGTCGGCGATGCGCTCGGGAAAAAAGTAAGCTGGGACGACGCAACGAGCACGGTCTTTATCGGCGGCAATCCGAACCAGGTCGTGGCGACTTACCAAGGCGGCACGGTAACCCGCGGCGAATTCGATGCGTTTTTTAATCTGCAAGGTCTGTTTAACGGCAGCAACCACGCGGCCTCTAAAGACGATGCCAGCTATCAGGAAAAGGTGCTGAAGCAGTTGATCCAGAATCGCATTCTCTACGGACGCGCGTCTGAAGCGGATATTGAGGCTGCCAAACAAGGCGCAGCACAGCAGGTGTCTCAATGGAAACAGACGATGGGCGATGCCAAATTTCAGAGCGATCTGAAAGGTGTGAATTCCACCGAAAGCGCGATTCAATATTATCTCGTCGGTACGTTCGCCGCGCAAAATGCCATCGCTTCCAGCATCACCGATGCGCAGCTTGCCGCCAAGTATGACGAATTGCGCAAAGCAGATGCGAGCGCATTTGTAACGGCATCCGTGCGTCACATTTTGATCGGCCTGACCGATGAGCAGGGCAAAACCATTCGCACGAAGGACGAAGCGCTGACGCTCGCCAAGGATGTGAAGGCAAAACTGGCTAGCGGCGGCGATTGGACAGCGCTGGCGAAGCAGTATTCGGACGATCCGGGCTCCAAAGAGAACGGCGGCCTGTACGAGAACGCGGAAGTGGGTCAGTGGGTCGAAGAATTCAAAGACGCTGCTGTCAAGCAAACGGTTGGTGCGATCGGCGATCCGGTTGAAACGCAGTTCGGCTACCACGTGATCAAAGTCGAATCCCGCACGGTGAAGCCGCTCGCCGATGTCAAAGAGCAGCTGCGCGGAAGCTTAGAGCAAGCGCAGCTCCAGCAGTTTATGGACAAAGAACTGCCTAGTTTGATTGAAAAGATCGATTTAGGCGAATAAGGCGTGTGCACCACCCGCAATCATAGACCCATTTGTTTGATTGCGCCTACATGGTGTACAATGGATGTTTAGAAAAGTAATCAGTTGAAGGATGGAATGAACCATGTTTTATGCAACAGATTGGGTCGATTATGAACTGCTCGATACAGGCGCCGGCGAGAAGTTGGAGCGCTGGGGGACGATTGTCCTTCGCAGACCCGACCCGCAAATCATTTGGCCATTAGAACGTGAAACGCAAGCTTGGCGCCAGGCAGACGCCCACTATCACCGCAGCTCCAGCGGCGGCGGCAAGTGGCAAAATCACTCCGAGATTCCGGAACGCTGGACCATCACTTATGATGAGAAGCTGTCGTTTTACATTAAGCCGACAGGCTTCAAGCATACGGGCCTGTTCCCTGAACAAGCGGTGAACTGGAAATGGATGATCGAGAAAATCCAGAATGCCGGCCGCCCGATCAAAGTGTTGAATTTGTTCGCCTACACCGGCGGCGCTTCCGTTGCTTGCGCATACGCTGGCGCCGAAGTGTGCCACGTGGACGCTTCCAAAGGCGTTGTGCAATGGGCGAAAGAAAATCTGCACCTGAGCGGCCTCGGCTCCCGCCCTGTCCGTTTCATTACGGACGACGTGTTCAAGTTCGTACAGCGCGAACAGCGACGCGGCAGCAAGTACGATGCGATCATTATGGATCCGCCGTCCTACGGGCGCGGACCGAACGGCGAGACGTGGAAGCTGGAAGATGACCTCTTTCCGTTTATCCAGACGTGCCAGACAATTCTGACGGACAACCCGCTGTTTCTTTTGATCAATTCCTACACGACCGGTATCTCGTCAACGGTGCTCAGCAATATCCTGGCCATGACGCTCAAGAAGAAGCATGGCGGCACGATCTCCAGCGGTGAAATCGGCCTGCCGATCACGCATTCCGGGCTCATGCTCCCGTGCGGCATTCTCGGCCGCTGGGAGGCGTAACCTCGATGAAGGATGGCGCAGCTTCGCAAATCCCGGTTTTGTTTGAAGACAACCACATCCTGGTGGTCGAGAAGCCGGTCAACATGCCGACGCAGGAGGATGACTCCCGCGATCCCGATCTGCTGAACGCCTTGAAGGCAGATCTCAAGGTTCGGCATAACAAGCCGGGAAACGTCTACCTTGGGCTCGTACACCGGCTTGACCGGCCCGTTGGCGGCGTTATGGTATTCGCCAAAACGTCAAAAGCCGCGTCCCGGCTGTCGGACGCCGTACGGACCCGCCAGCTCGACAAGACGTACGTCGCTGTCGTGCATGGCCAGCCTGCGCAGCCGCAAGGCACGCTGCGCCACTGGCTCTGGAAAGACACGCGGACGAATACCGTCAGCGTGGTGAAACCCGGCCAGCAGGACGCCAAGGAGGCGGTGCTGGACTATAAGCTGCTCGGCAGCCAAGGCGGCTTCAGCTTGATCCAGATCAAGCTGCACACCGGGCGGCCTCACCAGATTCGCGTGCAGCTGGCGACCATCGGCTGCCCGCTCTACGGCGACCAGCGCTACGGCAGCGCGGTCAACAAGCCCGGCCAGCAGCTCGCGCTCTGGGCGACGGCCTTGGCCTTTGAGCATCCGACGCTCAAAGAGCCGATGCATTTCCGTTCACTGCCGCCCGTGGAGCGGCCGTGGAACGCATTTACGATCCCGTCGCTGTAGCCATGACGGCAGCCCCAGACGGGCTTGCTTCGTTCGTCACCTTGCCGAGCAAGTAAATAAAAAGCTTCTGATTATGAGCGGATACGCGGCTCAGGTATGTATTCAGGACATGCTCCCGGATACCTCTGCCTCGGTCGCATTCCGCTTTTCCTTTGTCCGTCACATGAATCCAGACAATGCGGCGGTCTTTCTCGTCGCGTTCCCTGACAATCAGCTCCGCTTTCTCCATCCGGTCAAGCAAGGTCGTCACAGCAGCAGGCGTCGTGGACAAATATTCGATCAAATCGGACGGCTTCATTCGGTCATGACCGAGCAGCAGTTCCAGAACATTGAGCTGTCCTTCCGTAATCGTCGGGGCCAAGCGTTCCTCCATCTGACTCTTCAATTCCTTGGTTAATTTCAGCCACAGCTTGCCAAATTCGTCGGAATACAATCCTCATCAACTCGCTTCCATTTTCTCCTAGATAGTGTCAGTATAGCATGGACAATCGCCCATTTAAAGGTTAACGCCATTAATATTTTCCTACAAAAAACGCGATGCCGCCCGTTTCCCTGCCGCATGCTGCGGCATGCTGTCGATTCCTTCGCACCGCTGTCAGTCCGTGCCGGAAACAGCCAAGCCGTTCGACTTCTTCGAACATCCCGCCCACCTCTTACATATACTGTTGGGGTGACACCTGAATCAGAAGGGAGTGATCCACGTGGAATCATGGAAACTCGAGCTTGGTCAAAGGGCACTGGACGCCGGCATGCTAAAAGACCCACAATGGCTGGATCGGTTGGATGAACCGATGCCGTTGTGGGTCTTGCTTGAGCTTGCTTTGAATTTGATGGAAAAGCTGGACCCGCCGACCGTCAGTTACGACTGAGGGAAACGGAGGAGCTCCAGAATCGTATCGGTTTTGGTTACAGGAATCAGCGGCTTGCCCTGCGATTTGCGGTCTTCAAGGGGCGCTGTCTCTGTTGAGAATTTCGCCTTCTCGCCATGACTCATGACAGCCGTAATCACATAGTCCATCTTCACGATGAACGAACGAATGAGCGCGGAGCCGTTCGGTTTGACACGTTTGCCTTCCTTGAATTCGAAGGTGATAATCCCCTTGCCGCCGCGACCTTGAATCGGATAATCGACGACGAGAGATCGCTTCGCATACCCGAGGTCCGTGACAACGAGTACTTCCCCTTCATCCCCATAAATCCACTCGGCGGAGACGACTTCATCGTCTTCTCGCAGCTGGATGCCGCGAACGCCTGCGGCCGCACGTCCCATCGGGTTCACTTCCTCCTCCCGGAAGCGAATGCTCATACCGAGCTTTGTGACCAGCAGGATTTCCTTCGTATTATCGCTGAGCTGGACGTGAATGACATCGTCATTCTCTCCGACTTTGCAAGCGACAATCCCGTTCGAGCGGTTCGTCATGTACTCCTTAAGCTCCGTCCGTTTCACTTGCCCTTTGCGCGTCACGAACACGAGCGACTTGCCAGGATCGTCGAAGCTCTTGAGCGGTATGACGCTCACGATGCGGTCTTCCTTCGCAATCGGAATAACGTTGACGATCGCCGTGCCGTTTTCTTTCCACTTGTACTCGGGAATTTGATGGACAGGCAGCAAATAGTACTGGCCTCTCTTCGTAAAGATCAGCAGACTTTCAATCGTATTGACGTCCAGCAAATAGCGGAGGTAGTCGCCTTCTTTCAACCCGGTGTTTTCCAGCTCGCCGCCCGATCGGGTAAAGCTGAGCTTGCTCGTCCGCTTCAAATAGCCTTCGTTCGACAGCGTCACCAGCACATCCTCCGGCGTGACAAGTACCTCAAGATTGACTTTTAGCTCCTCGACTTCGCCTTGGATGGATGAACGGCGGTCAATGCCGTATTTTTTGCGAATTTCGCCCATCTCGTCTTTGATGACGCCAAGCAACTTTTTCAAGCTGCCGAGAATGCCGCGCAAGTAGGCGATCGTTTTCTCGACATCTTTGAGCTCTTTTTCGAGAGTTGTAATTTCAAGATTCGTGAGACGGTACAACTGGAGCACGAGAATCGCATCGGCTTGACGGTCGGAAAAATGGAATTTCTCCACGAGATTGTTCTGCGCATCCTGGCGGTTCTTGGACGCTTTGATCGTCGCGATGACCTCATCCAGAATGTTTAGCGCTTTGACAAGCCCTTCGAGCACGTGCGCGCGGTCCTCTGCCTTCTCCAATTCATACTGCGAGCGGAACGTAACAACTTCCTTCTGGTGCTCGATATACGCTTCCAGAATCTCGCGAATGCCGAGCTGGCGCGGCGCTTTATTGACGATGGCAACCATATTGAAGTTGTAGGTTACTTGCAGATCGGTTTTCTTGAGCAAATACGCCAAAATCCCCTGCGCATCCGCTTCCTTCTTCAGCTCAATCACGATGCGAAGGCCGTTCCGTCCGCTCTCGTCGCGAACTTCGGCAATGCCTTCAACTTTTTTCTCCAGACGAATGTTCTCGATGGAGGTCACCAAGCGCGATTTGACCACTTGATACGGAATTTCCGTAATTACGATTTGCTGGCGGCCGCCGCGCAAATCTTCAATCGCTGTTTTGGAGCGGATATAGATGCGCCCTTTCCCTGTGCGATACGCATCGCGTATGCCCTCTTCGCCCATAATGATGCCAGAGGTCGGAAAATCCGGTCCTTTCACAATCGTCATTAACTCTTCAATCGTTATATCCGGTTTATCGATCATCGCCGTGCAGGCGTCAATGATTTCGCGCAGATTATGCGGCGGAATCTCCGTTGCAAAGCCCGCCGAGATCCCGCTGACCCCGTTCACCAGCAAATTCGGGTAACGGGCAGGCAGCACGACCGGTTCCTTCGTGGAGTTATCAAAGTTATCTTTAAAAAGCACGGTCCGCTTCTCAATATCCCGAAGCAGCTCCATCGCGATTTCCGAGAGCCTTGCCTCGGTATACCGCATCGCCGCCGGCGGATCGTCGTCCAAGGAACCCCAGTTCCCGTGTCCGTCGATGAGGGTATGTCCCATTTTCCACGGCTGCGCCATCCGCACCATGCCGTCATAAATCGAAGAGTCGCCATGCGGATGGTAGTTCCCCATAACGTCTCCGACCGTTTTCGCCGATTTCCGATATGGTTTATCTGGGGTATTGCCTGAGTCATACATCGCGTACAGGACGCGGCGCTGCACCGGCTTAAGCCCATCCCTCACATCGGGGATCGCGCGATCCTGAATAATATATTTGGAATAACGCCCGAAGCGATCGCCAACGATCTCCTCCAGATAGGCAGGCAAAAATTCTTCTAGAATACTCAACCTTACATCACCACTTTTTTTGGTCTACTCTACATATTCCGTAAAATCCACGTTCTCGATAATCCACCTTTTGCGTGGATCCACTTTATCGCCCATCAAGGTCGTGACACGCCGTTCGGCTTTCGCTGCATCCTCGATCTGCACTTGCAGCAGTGTACGAGATTCCGGATTCATTGTTGTCTCCCACAGCTGTTCCGGATTCATCTCGCCTAGTCCTTTGTAACGCTGCAGCTCGGAATTTTTACCAAGCTCTTTAACGACGGCTTGGAGTTGATCGTCCGTCCACGCGTATTTATACGTCGCGTTCTTCCCCTTCCGCGTCACTTTGTAAAGCGGCGGCTGCGCGATATACACCTTTCCGCTGTCAATCAGGGGCTTCATGTACCGGTAAAAGAACGTCAGGAGCAGCACTTGAATGTGCGCGCCGTCCGTATCCGCGTCGGTCATGATAATTATTTTACCGTAATTCATTTCATCCGGCTCAAACTCTGAGCCGACACCGGCGCCGATAGCGGAAATAATCGCCTTGTACTCGTCATTTTTCATGATGTCGAGCAGCTTCGCTTTCTCCGGGTTCATCGGCTTGCCCTTCAGCGGCAAAATCGCCTGATGCTTGGAGTCGCGTCCCTGCTTCGCAGAGCCTCCGGCGGAATCGCCTTCCACGATGAACAGCTCGTTGCGCTGCAAGTCCTTGGACTGGGCAGGCGTCAGCTTCCCGTTCAGGTTCGAGCTTTCGCTCTTCCCTTTCTTCCCGGTGCGGATTTCTTCCCGCGCCTTCCGGGCCGCTTCGCGCGCTCGCGCCGCTTGCACCGCTTTTTTCAGCATCATCTGCGCGATTTGCGGATTTTCCTCGAGGAAGACGGTCATTTTGTCGGACACCACCGCATCAACGGCACTTCGCGCAATCGCGCTGCCGAGCTGATCCTTCGTTTGGCCGACGAATTCCACTTCGCCCATTTTCACGTTAATAACCGCCATCATGCCTTCACGCAGGTCAGTGCCGTCAAGGTTTTTATCCTTTTCCTTGAGAATGCCCCCTTTGCGGGCATATTCATTCATGACGCGCGTATATGCGGTTTTAAAACCGGTCTCATGCGTACCGCCGCCACGTGTCGGAATCGAGTTCACGAACGAGGCGATCGTCTCGGTGTATCCGTCATTATATTGCAGAGCGACCTCAACTTCAATCTCGTCCCGCTCCGCCGCGAAGTGAATGACAGGATGAAGCACCGTTTTTTCCTCGTTCAAAAACTCGACAAACTGGCTCGCGCCGCCCTCATATAGGAATTCGTCCTGCTTATCCGTGCGCTCGTCTTTCAAGAGAACTTGAAGACCTGAGTTCAAAAATGCAATCTCCTGCAGGCGCTCAGCCAGCGTATCATAATTGATCGTCGTGCCCCCCTGGAACACGCGCTTATCCGGCTTGAACGTAACCTTCGTGCCCGTGCGGTTCGTGTTGCCAAGCACTTCAAGCCCTGTGACCGGCTCCCCTACGTGCTCGACGCCCGCATCGTCCATCCAGTATTCGAAGCGCATCCGATGGATTTTGCCTTCGCGGTAAATCTCAACCTCCAGCCACTCGGAGAGCGCATTCGTCACAGACGCGCCTACGCCGTGCAGACCGCCTGATTTTTTGTAGCCGGATCCGCCAAACTTCCCGCCCGCATGAAGAATCGTATACACGACTTGCGGCGTCGGTACTCCGGTTTTGTGCATCCCCGTCGGGATGCCGCGGCCGTTGTCTTGAACAGTGATCGATTGATCTTTATGTATGGTGACACTAATTTTGGAACAGTGCTTCGCCAAGTGCTCATCGACAGCGTTGTCGACAATTTCCCAAATCAAATGATGCAGACCTGCTGACGACGTGCTGCCGATGTACATCCCAGGTCTTTTGCGAACAGCCACCAGCCCTTCAAGGACTTGAATGTCGTCCGCTTCGTAATTGGAAACAGGGTTTGCGGCACTCCCACTAGCAAATTCTAGTTGCTCAGCCATTGGAGCCCTCCTTCAAGTTTTTGCTAAAAAACTGACTTCGGAAGCATGCGCTTAACATACTTGCAAATCTTAATTTAAAATATCTTTACGCGAGAAAGCCGCGAATGATACGAATAACGCACCCAGCGCCCAAACACTTAGAACGCTCAAGGAAAACGTTAGATCCATGCCTTGGATCGGCGGCATGCCTCCGGTCAAATATTTTGTCAAATCGAGGTTGACCATGAATAAATATTTTGCCGTCTCCCAAGAAGAAACCATATTCGATAAAATGGTACCTGATATTAATACGGCAAGCATCACGCCCATCCCTGCTGCGGTGGAACGAATCAGCACGGAAAGCATCAACGACATGATGGCCACAACGACGGCTGCGAACCACACCAAGCCGAATTCCATCAACAGGTAAAACCATTGATCCACAGCGCGGACCAACGAAAAGTCCACATCGGAACCGCTTAATTGGATCCCTACAAACACCGGCATCTCCCATCCGTTATAACCAAAAACGGCACCTGAAATCAAGTAACAGAGCGCGCCTGTCGACAAAACCGTCAGGGAAGTGAAGAAAATAACGGTAATTAATTTGCTCAATAGGATTTTCCACCGCTTCACGGGTCTTGTCAACAATAATTTAATAGTCCCCGTAGAATGCTCCGATGATACGATATCGGCAGAAATGACCATCACGATAAGAGGGATAAAAAGTCCGACGGCATTTTTCACAAATTCACGGGTAAAGGTCACCGCATTTGGCGAGCTCGGATCGACGTTTTTGTCCAAATAATAGTTCGCAATTTGAATCTGCACGCGAAGCTGCTGCTTCCACTCGTCCGGCGTTCTAGCCGAGCTCAGACGCTTCTCCCAATCGGTGACCTTCTGCCTTTGGTCCGCCCGCCAGTCCGAGGTGCCGAATTGCTTCTGCGTATGCTGCGCCACGCGCATTTGCGCGTATGTGAACATGGGAATCAAGGCGAGCAGAATGAGCAGAATGACGTAAAACCGCTTCTTCTTGATCATTTTGATACATTCGTTTTTAACCAGTGCGTACAAGCCTGCCATATCGTTCACCTTTTCTACTGGATTCTCTCGCCTTCCGTCAGGCGCAAGAACAGATCCTCCAGCGTCGGATTTTTGATTTCTACAGCCCAAAGGCGAATTCCTGCTTCGATCAAAAGTTGACTAACGTCCGGGATATGTGCTGCGTCCATCTGCGTCGCGATAACTTTGGCTTCGGCGGGCACATTAGGCGCCGGTTCCAAAAGCGTTGGGAGCAGACTGTCGACCAGTTTGGCAGTGCGAAGCACCTCCTCGGCACGTCCTGCCGGAGACACGGTCCATACGACGCTGCCGCCCTGTGCGACCAGTTCATCGACCGCTCCGACCTGAATCACCTGCCCGTGCGCGATAATCGCGACGCGGTCGCACATTTGCTGCAATTCACTCAGCAGATGGCTGGAGACGAACAAGCTCAGTCCTTCTGCCGCCAAGCGCTTGATAAAATCGCGCATTTCCTTGATCCCTTGCGGATCCAGCCCGTTCGTCGGCTCGTCCAAGATCAAGAGAGACGGGCGGCCGAGCAGCGCTTGCGCGATGCCGAGTCGCTGTCGCATGCCGAGCGAATACGTCCGCACTTTATCGTGAATGCGTTGATCCATGCCAACGATGCGCACCACTTCCTCGATGCGATCGTCGCCGACATCCGGCAGCATGCGGGCAAAGTGCTCAAGATTTTCCCAGCCGGTCAAATAGCCGTAGAGTTCGGGATTTTCGACGATGCAGCCTACATGTCGCATCGCCTCGTTATGCTCCTTCTGGACATCGTGGCCGCAAATGTGAATCGTGCCTTCCGTCGGCCTGATCAGGTCGACCAGCATGCGAATGGTCGTCGTTTTACCCGACCCGTTCGGTCCCAGAAACCCGAAAATTTCGCCGGCATACACCTCGAAAGAAATGCCTTTGATAATTTCCTTATTTTTGATACGTTTTTTCAAATTATGCACGGATAAGACGACCTGAGGCGGAGAGGTAACAGTCATGGGCGCAAGCCCTCCTATTGTAAAATTTGCTCGATGCGGTCGGCAATGCGCTCATATCCATCACCGTTGGGGTGGAAATGGTCCGCGGAAGACAAATATTTGATCAAATTTTGCTCGAATAAATCATAAGTCGGGACGACCAGCATGTTCGGATACTTATTGACCAGTTGGAAAATACCGTCGTTCCAGCGTTGGACAATCACCGATCCCTCACGGGACGGGTCCAGATCCAGAAACGGATGATACAGCCCGAGGTACAGCACGGTTGCCTTCGGATTCGCTTGCCCGATGGCCGCCAAAATTTGCTCCACTTTCTTGAGTGCCGGCGCTACGCGCGACGCGGCTGCAGCCGGGTTAAATTCGGTCTGATTCTCATCGGAGAACAGCCCTTCGCCCCGTTGAAAAATATCGTTACCGCCGATCGTCAGCAAGATTAAATTCGCCTGTGACAGTGCGTCTTTCGTTTTCTGCTGCGTAAGCAGCGTGAGGAGCTGATCCGTTTTGTAGCCGGGAACAGCCAGATTGTTCAGTACGAAGACGGGCTTGCCCGTGTCCTTCTCCAGCTTCTCGCGCACGCGGCCAACGTACCCTTGCCCTGTGTTATCGCCGGTGCCGGCCGTCAGCGAGTCGCCTAGCGCCACGATTTGCAGCTTGCTCGCGCTCTCAATCATCGATTCCTTCTTCGGGGCCGGCGTAGCAAGCTGAAAGTCGCCGGACGCTTTCGGGAACCAGATCTGATTGGCCGCATATACGAAGCCCGCCGCAAACAGCAATGTCGATAGAGAAGCCGTAATCCCGACAGCTCCCCAGATGAAGCGAGATGATTTCAAGCCGATCCCTCCTGCGTTCGTTGTCAAACTTTTCATTTTAAGAGTATAGCTTCTTGTCGGAATTTGCAAACCGTGCGAATGATGGCGGCGAGTATACATAAAAAAGCTGCCCAACCGCAACAGCGGCCGGGCAGCTTCCCTGGGCAATCTGCGGCTTACACCGCATCCTGCAAAAATTTATATTGCGCCTGAATCAGGCCGTAATAGATGCCTTTTTCGCGCATCAGCTCTTCGTGATTGCCGATTTCCATCATCCGGCCGTGGTCCAGCACGACGATTTTGTCGGCTCCGCGGATCGTCGAGAGACGGTGCGCGACGATGAAGGACGTGCGTCCCGCAAGCAGCGTTTTGAGCGCTTCCTGGATTTTCAGCTCTGTGTCCGTATCGATACTCGCCG
>NZ_RXHU01000129.1 GCF_003955665.1 Paenibacillus whitsoniae | reverse complement strand
GGATACAGCAGCGGATTTCTGCCGATAATCGCATAGATGAGGCCGAAATCGCCATTGAAGATGCCGCCGACGGCAAGGATGGTCAGCAGTATGATCGTGGACTTCAGCAGCGGCAGCGTGATGAAGCGGATCTTTTGCCAGCGGCTGGCGCCATCCATGGCAGCGGATTCGTAAATCTCCGGATTAATCCCGGAAATCGTCGCCATATAGACGATGGAGCCGAATCCGGCGCCATGCCAGATTTTGAGCAGCACCAGAATGACCGGCCAGTAGCCTGGCGACGACAAGAATTGCACAGGCGCTATGCCAAATAGCCCCAGCATTTTATTGAAGAAGCCTCCGTCTGTCGCGACGAATGCCGTCATGAACATCGCAACGACGGTCCAGGACAGGAAGTGCGGGAAAATCATGACCGACTGCGAAATCTTTTTAAACCATCTGCCCCCAAGCTCCGTCACCATAATGGCAATCGCGACCGCCGCCAGTGTGCCGAAGAAGATGAAGAGAACGTTGAGGAAAACCGTATTCGTCACGACCTTCACCCAATCGCTGGAATGGAAGAAGAACTGGAAGTTTTTGAGTCCGACGAACTTGCTGCCTGTAATGCCTTTGACCGCTTTAAAATCTTGAAATGCGACCACAATGCCCCCCATGGGCAAATATGCGAAAATGAAAAACCAGATGATGCCCGGCAACGCCAGCATGTACAGAAATTTATTGACGATTAATTCCCGGATAAATGTAGAGATGGCTCCGCGCTTTCGCTTCGCCAACCCGTTCTTCGCTTCTGTTCGCGCCGAGGCAAGCGTACTGCTCATGGTACCGTCCTCCTTCAGGTAAGTTGACTGTTGACCCTCCCCACTATACGCTGCAGTCCCTTGAGGCAAAAGTTTAAAATCAGGTAAAACCCACTGTTTTCCGCCGATCAGCCTGTTTGAATTTGCACCACTTACATCGATTTCTGCGGTTTCAACGAAAAAAACGGGCGTTCCTCCCTCGTCATTCCAAGGTTTCCGCCCGTCTTTGCGCTTAAACGTCGCTTGCCGCTTGCTCGTTTGCGCTGAATTTATGCTGCTTTCGGTAATGATCCGGCGACTTTCCGGTATGTTTTTTAAACGATACATAGAAGTAATTGGCATTATCAAAACCAACCAGTTCCCCGACCCGGTTTGCCGGGAGATCGGTTTCGACGAGAAGCTTCTGAGCCTTGGCAAATCGGTAGCCGCTTAGATAAGCCGTGATCGTTTGCCCCGTCATGTCCTTGAACAATTTGCGCGTATAATTGAGCGAAAGCCCGCCAGCCTCTACCAGCTGATCGATCGTGAGCCCGGGCTCGGCATAATGCGCATGAATGTAGGTCAGGATATTGTCCACAATCCATTTGTTTTTGTGCTGCGCTTGCCGGTCACGCAGGTGAACAGCCTGCTCGCACATCCCCATATACCAGCGTTCAATCTCCTCCAAGGTTTCCCAGGTGCCGAGCTGCTCCATGAGCGTCCCGATGTCCATGCGCGAGGAAAGCTGCTCCGAGCCGACCATCGTTTTGGCGGCTTTTGCGGTAGATAGCAACAATTGCGTCAACGCCAGCATCAGCTCATCGAACGGTACGCTGCGAATCAAGCCCATGTATTGCTCCAGCGCTTCCCTTACTTTGTTCAGATCGCCAAGCTTCAACTGATCCATAATGAGCTTTTCTGCCGAAGCCATCAGATGATCCGAGCGGCTCTCCCGATTCTCCTCCACATCCGGCCTCAGGTAAGAGCCGGTCCCATGCACAAGCCGATACCGCAGCGCATTCCGTGCAGCCGCCCACGATCGCTTGACCTCCGCCAGCTGCGATACGTTCGGTCCGACCGCAACGGTGACGGACAATCGCAAAAACTCGCTGATCTTGGCTTGGATGTCGGAAGACATCGCTGCGAAGTCTTGGTCCTTCCAGGCATCTTCAGGAAAGTTTGCGATCAGGGAAACCTCGTCGGCTCCGCTATCGAAACAGACGCAGTAGACGCGGGAAGAGGCGAGCTCGTCAGCAATATTCGCTACAGCGTATTTGAACAGATCAATGTCGGCCTGTGTGTACGTTTCCTGCAAGGTACGGAAATGATCCAGCTTCAAGACAGCGACGGCGAAGCACGAATCCGTGAATTCAATCCGGACGCCAGCAAGCTTCTTCCGCATTTCCTTCTCTTGGGAGCATGCGCCGGTGAGGAGCAGCCGGATCACTTCCGATCGTTTGGCTGACTGGTACTCCGTTACGTGCCATTGTAAATCGCGAATTTTATTTTCTAAATAATGGAATGTGTTGCCGAGCAGATCAAGTTCGCTTCCCCCTTGCCGTTCCTTGGCCCCCAAGGGAGAATGATGCACATAAGTCATGAGCCGATGAATCGGCGCGTAGATCCAGCGAGTAAAAAAACCGCCGATGAGGAAGACGGCCACCAGCATTCCGCCGGTCACACCAAGGATAAAACGTTTCATTTCCTGCACCTTGCCCAAGAGCTGCTCGTAATCGATCATCCCGATGAACGTCCAGCCCAAGCTGTCGGATTTCATGTACGTAACCCGGTAGGTCCGCCCCTCCTCCTTGAATTGAAACGTTCCTTTCGGAGAAGCGGATGCACTGATCGTCCGGACAAAAGGCTGCTCCGCCACATTCGTGTTGATTTTCTCGGCGTTCGTATGGGTAATGACGATCCCCTGCTTATTCAGAATCATCGATTGAAAAAGCCGGCTCTCTGAGCCGTTCATCACCATTCTCTGCAAGGTGCGTTGATCGAGATTGAGCACCAGCGCGCCGTTCGTCGCCTGGCCGATGGCATTTGGAAGCACAACGGAGATGAGGTTGCGGTCGTCACTTTTGCCGTCAATTGCGTAATGAATATGCCGCGGGGTAAAAATGCCGGAGCGGTTCGGCTGCAGGTTCTCGAGCAAGGCCAGCGCGCCGCGATCATAGAACTCATCGAAGTCTCTGACCGTCGACAACGACGAGAACGCCAGTTTCCGCTGACTGTTCAGCAAATAAATCGAATGGACGAGCGGATTGCTCGCGCTGAGCGCATACAATTTATTGCCGATTCGCCCTAATGTGCTCGTATCAAAATCCTCGTCATAAAAGCCGACCTGAATATCCGCGCTCCCGAACACCGAGCCAAAATTGTCGAAGGTTGAGCTCAGCACAATGCTCGCCGTATTGTACGATTGCTCAATCGCGGTATCCGCCGAGCGGTTAATCTCTTCTGTCAAATCCCCCGACACTTTGGAAGCGATCACAAAAGTCAACATGACAATAACTAAAAGCCCTACCATCAAGTAGGACAGAATCATGCGGAGCAGCATATTTTTGTTGGTCAGGAAGGCCTGTATGCGTTTCATCGCAATCCCCCTTTTGAAACAGTTTTATGCGATAATACCGAGCATAGCAGATTCTGACGCCAGGCTGAATGCGCTTTTTTTAGTTCAATATCCGGTTTTTTTAGAGAAACGACAAAACGGCAGTCCGGAACGCGCTTCGCGTCCTGAACTGCCGTTCCGTTATCCAATCCTTGTTGCTGCTTGCTCTCAGAGCATCTTACGACGCCGTCTTGCGCTTCCTGACCTGTACGATAATAATGAGCGCGATAATGATGAGAATCGCGATCGCGATCAAGGAGAAGCCGACATAGCGATGAATCAGGTGAAACAGCCCTTCCAGGTTATGGCCGATAAACCGGCCTAGCAGAAGAAAGGTTGTACACCACAGCAGTGCGCCGCTTCCCGCGTAAAGCATATATTTATAGAACTTGACGCCGCTTACTCCAGACAAATAACAGGTGAAATGCCGGACGCCAGGAACGAAATATCCGAAAAATACGGTCCAGAGGCCATACTTCTTGAACCAACCTTCCGCGCGCTCAATGCGGCTCGGCGTCAGCTTGATCCAGCGGCCGTAGCGGTTCAAAAAGGGCTTGCCCAAGCGATGCCCGACCAGATAGCTGACGATCATGCCTGTCATCGTACCCGCGTACACGACAAGCAGCGTCGGCCCAAATTCAAAAGGCCCTCCAAACGCAATTAACGAGCCCACAAAGGCCATTATGGTTTCATCCGGCACCGGCAGCCCGATAATGCCCGTCGCAAGCAGCAAATATAACGCCACATAGCCGTACTGGTCAATTAAATCAAAAAGAGTTTCTTTCACAAGAGACACTCCCCGTACATTTCTTCGAATTGTCGGCTTCTCACCTTAAGACTGCGCCAAGAGCTTGCCCAAAGTTCCAGTCATGCGAAGGTTAGAACAAACATACCTTGTACTATATCAAACGATAGAAAGCGAGGCAATCTATGCGAACTGGTGCACAGGTGGTCCGTGTGGCCTTTACGTACATCGGCACCGTCGTAGGGGCCGGTTTTGCGTCCGGACAGGAGATTTTGCAATTTTTTACAAGATACGGATCTCTCGCTTCACTTACGATTGCCCTGGCCACTCTCCTCTTCATCTGGATCGGTATTCAGTTGATGCTGATGGCATACGATCTGAAAGCCGCTTCCTATGAAGATTTGAATAAAGTCATTTTCGGAGAACGTATTGGCAAGTGGATTTCCTTGTTCATGATGGTCGTCCTCTTCGGCATCACGACAGTGATGCTCGCAGGTGCGGGGACAGTCTTCGAGGAACAACTGCACCTGTCTTATACAAGCGGGCTCCTTGTAACGTTGGTTTTATCTTATCTCATTCTAACCCGAGGCATCAAAGCCATTATGACGGTCAATTCCATCGTCGTCCCGATTATGCTGCTGTTCAGCGTCGTCATTGTCGTCTACACATGGCATTCCCCTTCTTCGGGCAATTGGCTGCGCATTACAAGCGACGACACGCTCGGGCAAATCTGGTTTGCCCCGTTTCTGTATACCGCGTTCAACCTGGCCATGGCGCAAGCCGTCCTGGTGCCGATGGGCGCTGCGATGACGAATCGCTCCACCCTCGTATGGGGCGGCCTTCTTGGCGGAGCAGGCATCGGCCTGCTGCTTCTGTCCGCCCACTATGCCTTATCGGCGCAAATGCCGGGCATCGCCCAGTTCGAAATCCCGATGGGCTCGATCATGACCAAGCTCGGCCCGCTCCCTCAGCTTGCGTACTTGCTTGTCATCTATGGGGAAATATTTACCACATTCATAGGCGACGCTTACGGGCTGTCCATGCAGCTTCAACAGCGAACCAAACTGCCGCCGAAAGTGCTCTTATTGCTGATTTTATCGCTCAGTTATCTCATCAGCCATATCGGGTTTAAAGTGCTGCTGTCGGCGCTTTATCCGATATTCGGCTTAATTAGCGTTGTGTGGCTCGTGCTGATGATCTGGCGCAACCGCCGCAGCGCGCTGTAACGTGCTCGTCGGCAGGAAGGCAAGCACCACGGTCAGCCGCACGATGAGCAGCAGCATGCCCAGTGAGCAGTAGATCATGCCGGAGAGCAAGTACATAAAATGCAAAGTGGCCTCCGTCTGCCCCCGGTGAACCGAAACAAGTTCAGCAAGCAGCAGGACAAAGCCGATGAGAAATAAACCGATCGCCGAGAAATCCAAGATCGTCCATTTGGAAAAATAAGTAACCGCAATTTCCACCTGGGAGACCGCGCGCGGAGACGCCGCTTGCTGCCGCCACAAATGATGGACGGTCCACGCTGTATACAAAGCGGCGCCGGTAACAAACAATCCGATGAAAGCGCCGATCACCGTAAGCAGCATATTCATAGGTGAGCCTCCTCTTCCTGCGTCCTGACCGAGTTAACGCAGGCCTGTAATTAGTATAAGGGTAACGGCAAAGCAAATGATCGGCAGCGCATAAAGTAACGGAAGCAATGCCCCGCTCGGCAGTCTCATCGCAGGCCGCCACAGCAACTTGAGCCGCTTATTGTCCACGGAAGGGAAATACACGTCAACGCCTGACTCAGGCTGTGCCTGCACGCTGCCCGTCTCGTTTTCCTTCCACGCGATCTTGCCTTTTTTCCAGCCGACCTGATACGAGATTTCTCGATGTTCTTTCTTCTTGTCGGGCTCTATTTCCATCCGGACATGCCCTCCTTATAATGAGATGGATAGATGGTTCGGGATCAGGCTTGCCGCCGCTTCCCGCACATGCGCATGGCACGTAAAAAGCAGCACCTGATGCCGCTTGCTCAGATCGGCCAGGACGCGCAAACATCCGGCCATTCTGGCCTCATCGAAATTGACCAAAATATCGTCCATCACGAGCGGCAGCACCGCCCGCCCGGCATATTCCTCAGCCAGCGCGAAGCGCATGGCGAGATACAGCTGCTCAGCCGTTCCCCTGCTGAGCATTGCGGTGTCCACCGCCTGGCCGCCTGCGCGAATCGCCAGGAGCCGCTGTTCCCCAAACGGCGCCTTCACCGCCTGGAAGGCGCCGTTCGTCATCTCCGCGAAGTAGCTGGACGCCCTTAGTAGCACGCCGGGTTGGCGCTGCTGCTCGTAGACATCGCGCGCTTTTTTGAGAAGGAGCGAGGCGAACGACGCGACTGCGTAGTCGTCGCGGAGCTGTGACAGCCGCGTCCGCAGCGCCTCCGCCTGCAAGCGTTCATTCGCTTGCTCGGCGCCCTGCTCCAGCCGTTCGAGCTGCCCATCGAACTTGCCGACCCGCTCGCGGAGCTCGTTCGTCTCCGCCGTCAGCTCTGTCAGCCGCTGCTGGACGTTCTCGCTGCGGGCAGCCAGTCCCTCTTCCGTCACGTCGCCAAGTTCCGCAAAGAGACGATCCGCCGCCGACAAGCTGCCAAGCAGCGATTCCAATGAGCTTTCAAGCAGGCGCCCCTCGGCAATAAGCTGTGCGCGGAGCAACTGCTCGCCCTCCAATTGCCGAAGCTGTTCCCCATCCTCCGCGCCGCCCTCTTGCAGCAGCATGTGGAGGCGCGACTGCGTTCGCTCCCTCGTCTGTTCCGTTAGCGCCAGCGCTTCCTCCGCTTCGCCAAGGGCCTGCTCCAGCTGCCGTATAGCGGCTTCGCCGGCAAGCTCCTCCGCTTCTTGCTCTTTCCAGCGCTTCAGCGCAAATAACGCGTCTGCCCCGCCCAGCGGCCGATCCAGCAGCCTCGCCGCTTGCGCTTCGAATTGCGCGAGATAGCGCTCCATGGTCTCGAGCTTCGCTTCCAACTGCTCCCGCTGCCGAAGCGTTTCCTGCACTTGCTCCAAGGTCTGGAGCGTTTCCAGAAAGCTGTCCGGCGACAGCGCCGCCGGTATGTTCATGCCGCGCAGCCACACTGACCATGCTTTCTCTGCATCGGCTTTTTCCTTATGTAACCGTTCCGCCAACTGACTGCGCTGCTCAATCTGCGCACGCAGTGCGTGCAATCGTTCTTCCGCATCTCGATGACCGTCCCACTTGCGCAATTGCTCGCGGTAGTGGGCTTTGCGCCCTTCCGCTTCCCGCTGCCAAGCGTCCAAGTATGGCTGCAAGCTGTCCAGCGGAATCCCGCCGTTGCCGCTGCTTCGCCCATCGCGCCCTGCCGCCGCTTCCGTATAGCCGGCCCCCTGCTGCATCATTCGTTCGATCCCTTTCGCGATACGCAGTTCCAGGGCCTGGAGATCCGCTTCCGTTGCGGTGGCTCCCGCCTCGGCAGCTCCCGCTGCATACGGCATGGCGCGCGATGCCCGCTGCCCCTGATCGCGGGTGCCGAACCCGATGTACCCGGTTGCGGCAGCGAGGACAACAAAGGCCGCAATCGCTGCCGGCAGCGCCCCCTGCCACAGCAGCACCGCCGGCAGCACCAGCGTCAAGGCGCCGGCCAGCATCATCAAGCGCCGCATGTGCCGCCGCGCCGCCGCTTTGCTCGCTTTCGCAGCGTCTTCCAAACTGCGCTGCACCTGCTGATAGCGCAGCTCGCGGGAAGCCATCTGCCAGCGTGCGTAGTCGCTCGTCAGCGCCGCCAGTTCACTGGCCGGATCGACGGGCTGCACAGCCGCACCAGCCCCGCTGCCCACGCTGCCCATGCCGTTCCGTTCCAGCTCCGCCGCTAGCCGAGCGGCCTGCTCTTGCAGCCGCCGCTCCTGTTCGTAGAGCTGATCGAGCTCTGCTTCCATGCGCAGCTCGGCGTCCGCTTGCTTGCGAAGCCGCTCGCGATCGCTGCGCGCCTTCTCCCGCAGCGCAATCGTAATCGGGAAGTTCAGAATCGCAGGCTCTTCCCAGTCCAGATCCACGCTCGCGAGCTGCCGGCGAATGTGCGCCGTAAGCTGCGCCGCTTCCACATGCAGCTGTTCGCGCTGCCGCGTATACGCTTCGTACGTCGGCGCCTGCTCCAGCAGGTGATTCAGCTCAGTCTGGTGCGCCAGCACCTCCGGCTTCCGCTGAACTCCCTGCAGCTCGCTGCGCAGCCCCTTGCGCCGCAGCTCCAGCTTCGCGCGCTCACCTTGCAGGCGCTCCAGCTCCGCCTCGAGCGCCTCGAGGCGGGCCGTCGCCTGCGCCGGAAAGCCCGGCCGCGCGGGGAGCTTTTCCAGCTCGCGGCCGAGCTGCCGCAAGCGGAGCCATCCGCTGCGCGCCTTGCCGGCCAGCGCGAGCTGTTGCTGCTCCGCGCGAAGCGCCTCCTGCTGCTCCTCAAGAGCAGCAATGCGCGCCGCCGCGGAGCGGCGCTCTTCGCGCAGCCGGCCGTAGCCGGCGGCTTCGTCCCGCCTGCGGCGCAGCGACTGCTCCAGCCCCTCCAGCTCCTTCAGGAGAATATTCATCTCCTGATTGCGCCCGCGGGGGCGGTACAGGCCGTCGGCCTGCGCCGTCAGCTTGCGTTCGGCCTCCATAATGGCCGAGCCGCTCACCCCGAGCCCAGCGCTGTACAGATAGCCGCTGAGCTCGTCGGTTTGCAGCGTGCGCAGCTCCTGCAGCTCGCTGAGTCCAAAGGCAAACAGGCTGCGGTACAGGTCGGCCGAGAGGCCGCCAAGCAGCCTGCCCAGCTCCGCCTCGCCGCCGATCCGCCCGTCGGCGAACACCACGTTGACGTGCCCGGCTGCGGCACGTCGGCCGCCTGCGGCGGGCGCATCGTAGCGCTCGACGCGTATGCGTTGACCCTGGTCGTCCTCCAGGGTCAACGCTCCGCCGTAGGCGCCGCCGCCCAGCGGCTCATACCGCTCCGCGCGTTGCTGGCGCGTCGGAAAGCCAAACAGAACGGCGCGGACAAAGCCCATTAGCGTGCTTTTGCCCGCTTCATTCGCGCCGTAGAACACAACGAGCTCGCCGTCGGTCGCAAGCCGCCGCTCACGCAGGCTGCCGAAGCCGTCGACCTCGATCGCGACAATTCTCATTCGCGCCGCCCTCCTTCCTCCGTCAGCAAATCCGCGGCAAGCTGCTGCGCCGCGCGCAGCCACGCCCGCAGTTGTTCAGCGTCCGCGCCACCCCTTACACTCTGCGGCAGTCCTTGAAGCGCAGACAGCGCTTCATCCGCGAACGCCTGCAGCGCCGCCTCATCCAGCTGGAGTCCGTTCGCATACCGCAGCAAATCGCCGAGAAAACTGTGCTCCCCGGACAGTGCCGCCAAATCCAGCTCACTCGCCGTCCGATCGACGACGGATTCGATCCATACAAAGCGGTCTTGGTCCGCTTCCTCTTCCCGCAGCGCATCGACCAGCTCCTGGAGCGCCCGCCCCTGTCCTTGCCGCAGCAGGCGGTGCAGCGCGCTTCGCCCTGCGAGTACGATGCGTACGATTGCGGCCCGGCCATCGGCCATGCCGCGCACGCGGTCTAACACATCGCCAAGCGCATCCTTGAGACTCTGTTCCGTCGCGATTGCCGCCGTGTCTACGGTTTCTTCATACCAACGCACGGCATCAAGCGCCGTAAATGCCAACTCAGCTCGTCCATCTTCACTGACGTCCACCACGTACGCACCGCGCGGCCCCTGCTCGCGAATGCTGCGCCCTTGCAGGTTGCCGGGATACACAATGACAGGCCCTTGCGTCTGGATAATTTGCCGCGTATGCACGTGCCCAAGCGCCCAATAATCCATACCCGCCCTCTGCAAATCCTGTTTGGTGCAAGGCGCATAGTTATCGTGATTCGCATCGCCATCGACATTCGTATGCAGCAGCCCAATCTGATAGACGGGCTTGCTCCCTTTTGTAAACCGCAGCGCCAAATTGTCCGTCACCGCCGCCGTCCCATATGAAATACCGTGCACTTCGGCAATGACCCCGCGTCCTTCTTTTACCACCTGTACCGTTTCCACCTTATCGCACGCAAAAAAATGAACGTCTGCCGGCCAATCCAGCTGTGCAGCGCGTCCATCCTGCGGATCGTGATTTCCATGTATGAGATAGGTCGGTATGCTTTGCAAAGACAATTGTTCCACGGCTTGCTGAAATCGGATTTGCGCCCTAAGCGACCGATCCGCCACATCGTACACATCGCCGGCGATCAGGACAAAATCCACCCGCTCCCGAATCGCAAGCCTCACCAGCTCCCCCAGCGCATCGAACGTCGACTCGCGCACCCGCTCCCGGATGCGTTCCGGCAGCGCCGACATGCCTTTGAACGGACTATCCAGATGCAAGTCGGCCGCATGCAGAAACCGCAATCGCTTCATGCTTCTTCGCCTTCCTTCCTTTCTGCGACTTTCGGAAAGCTCCCTTATTCCTCCGATTTCGGCTGCTGGGCTGCGCCCGTCAGCTCCGAATCCGCTACTGGGTGCTGATAGCGCTCATACACACTCTTGAGCTGCCGAAGCACCCGGTTGAGAGAATACGACTTTTTCGACTTTTCCCAAGCAGCGCGGGCCAGATTGTACCGGTAGCTGGGATCGATGATCACTTTCTCCATCGCATGGCTAAGCGCCAGCGCATCCCCGACAGGCACAAGCAGTCCGTTGTAGCCGTGCTCGATCTGCTCGGCAATCCCGCCGACATTCGTGCCGATCAGCGCCAGCCAGCATAAGGCCGCCTCAGCGAACACCGAGCCGAACGCCTCCGCCCGGGAAGGCAGCACGAACACGTCAAAGAACGGCATGAACTCTTCCGGATGCAGCATATACCCATAAAAAATCGTATCCTCGTACACATTGTGTTCGATTGCTAATTTTTCCAGTTCCTCACGGCTTGGGCCGTCTCCGATAATGTGCAGCACGAAGGGGTGGCCCCTCTTTTTCAGCTCGCCGCATGCGATGATTAGCGTATCAAGCCCTTTCGCAGGCACGAGCCGGCATACCGTAATAAACTGCGTGATATGATTTTCGTGCGAAATCGGACGAAACCGCTTCTCGTCAAAGCCGTTCGGAATCACCCCGATCCGCTCGCTGTCCTGCACGTAATCCGACATGTACATCTTGAACGAATTGGACACCGTAATGATCTGATCTACTTTCGCTTCCAGCTCGCCGTAAATTTGCGTCAGAAATTGATGTTCAACCCCATTTTCCTGAATGCGGCCATTGAGCATCAATTCTCGTTCGAATGAGGAGTGAATCGTTAGAATAACCGGGGTATCCGGGAATATCTGCTTCATGGCCAGCCCCGCGATCGGATGATGCGCGTGAATGATGTCATACTTTTTCTTGATGCGCAGCTTGGTCCACCAGACGTAATCCTTGTAGGTTTGTATATATTTATCGACAATCGGGTTGCCTGCATATTTGCGCCAGTCGAACGTCGTGAAATTCACATCCTCCGTGCCTTTGCCGCGAATCCGCTTGGGCAGCGAGAACAGTTCCATTTCCCAGCCTTTTCTATTAAATCGTTCCAAAATATAGGGAACCATGGATGACACCCCACCCGGCTGTTCCGGCGGGAAAAATAAAGCTTGCAAGATGTTCATTGCATGAGCCCCTCTCCAAAATCCTTCAGCTTTCCTTCTTATTGTAACTTGTGTCCATCAATTAGAAAAGAGAACACCGCGTATTCCCCTGAATCTGTTCTATGCCGACCGTCGATTTTCCTATATAATAGAGTCTATCTTTGTCGAAAAATCAGATAAGCTGGAGGGCCGCATGAACGTTCACGATCTGCTCTATGGTGAATTGGCCGCTTGGATTTCCAACGCAATTGTTGCTGTGATTGTTACACTGATGTTTGTCATATCGCTCCGATTATTTCTGGACAGAAGGAAGAAAGGCTACATGTCCATGACGATTTCCCTCGTCATTGTCGGCATCCATCATCTGCTCCAGATGGCACTGGCACTACGGAGTTACAACCCTTCCCTTACCAGTTATACGCTGCACATGCTTGGCATTATTTCGTTTGTACTTATTAATATGGGAATTTACCAGTTATATAATCGTACGAGCCGCAGACAGTACATCTTTTTCTACGGCCTGATCGTCATGGGCTTCGTCGTGTCTGTGCTGCATTTCAGCATACCTCAGCTGTACAGCGGGACCGAGCAGCAGGTGCGTCTTTTGCAGGACATCGGGTTTGAGCTGTATATATTTGTCATCATTTTCCTATGCTTCTATATGATTCCGCCGTACATCGGGCAGCAGATGAAATATCAGCTTGCGCTCACGATCTTTTTTGCCCAACAATTGGTGCATCTAATGAATACCTACATGTATGGAAGCGCTCAACCAGCGCTGACGCTGGCGGGCAACGTGCTGCCGATTGTGTACTATTTCCTGCTCTTCCTGCTGCTGTTTGAGCGGGTGGTCGAGCTGATGCAGGCGATTTATAATTCCTCCATTACCGACGGTCTTACCCGGCTTTATAACCGCAAGTTTTTCTATACCCGGGTCTCCCAGCATATTCAGCGGCATATTCCGATAGCCGTGCTGTTTAGCGATATTGACAACTTTAAAAAGCTGAACGACACGCAAGGCCACCAAATGGGGGACCAGGTGCTGAAGCAGGTGGCTCAGATTATGAAAGAAGAAGCGGAAGAATGCGGCATTGCCGGCCGCTACGGCGGTGAGGAAATGGTCGTTATGGTGTCCGATCCCGGCGTGAAAATGGAAAGCTTCGCCGAACGCATCCGCAGCCGCATCGAGAAAGAAACGATCGTCACCGCCAGCATCGGGTACAGCAAGTACAAGAACGGGCTGACCGCCGATGAGTTGATCAAGCAGGCGGATGAAGCGATGTACAAAGCCAAGACGACCGGTAAAAATAAAGTCGTGAAATATTCTTGAACACGCAAAAGGACCTCGTCTCCACCGCCGATTCGCGGGGAGCAAGGTCCTTTCTGTCGTCCAGTTTTCTTATTCGCTTTCGTGCCCTTCCAGGTAGTGCGCCTTGCAGAACGCCTCCAATTCAGCCACTTCGTCGTCCTCCAGGTCAAAATCCAAGTAAAGCTCAGTCGTTTTCTCGTACAGCTCATATTTCAAAATGCCGGCCGACTCCTCGGTCACATTGTAAATGACTCTGACATACAAGCCGCTTTCCGTATACAGCTCGTCGTCCTCCTCGACGTCGATCTCGATTTTGAACTCATAGCGCTGGCCGGCTAAAATACCGAACGGATCCCTGACCGCTTCCACGGTGTAACTTGTAATTGTGAACATCACGCCACCCCTTTTTCTTGTGCACCTGTTAGTATACCTGAATTCTCCGAAAAAAGAAAAATCGGATATAGAACCTTGGTATTGTGCGGTTTTTTAACAAGGAAGCGCGCTTTTTTTAAGAACCTGCCCGTCTTCGTCAGAAAACGTGGATTTCGTTAAATATCAATGATGCTGCGGATACGTTGCCAGCCTTATGATCATGTCAGGAGGTGAAATGGGTAACTACTTAGGCACCGGGAGACATGAAGCGACTTGACTCTATTCGAGAAATGCGAATTGGATAAGAGCAGCCTAGAGGCTGGTTTTCTGCACTGAGCATGGGAATGAGGAACCGAGATGGCCTTCGGATTGAGCATCAAGCCTGCAAAAAGGCAGTAATTTTCCTCTTCGCTTCCTGATTTCGACCAAATGCCTGCAAAAAAGCAGGCATCTGGGGCGAGCGCCCACTTGTTGACAACGTTTGGCCTAAAAACTGCTTTATCGCAGGCAGTTTGCAAAAAAAACTAATTTTGTGAAAAATGCCTGCCTTTACGCAGGAATTTTCCTTGTCGGCTTCCTTCCTCTTCCTCATCCCCTGTCCTCTTCCTCCTTCGACGAGTACCTAAGTAGTAACAGATTTTAGAATCTAATATTCAAAATGAGGAGGCAATTAATTATGAGCAAAGTAAATCGTAAGCTTTCGGCATTTGCACTTTCTTTAGCGATTTCATGCGGCGTCGGCATTCTTCCTAATGCTGCAGGTGCGACAGCGACCCAACCCATACTTCCCACACAAAAGCATAATCACGATGTATCCGTTCCGGTCGGGGCTTCTACAAGTACCATCCAAAGCGCCATTAACAGCGCTTCCAGTGCAGGAGGCGGAACCGTTACGCTGGCTTCCGGCGAGTATACGATTACCGCACCCCTTGTTTTAAAAAGCAATGTCACGTTGAACGGTGCCGGAAAAAATTCGACCGTGCTTAAACGTAATGCCGGTACGAATCTCGGAGCCAACGGCGTATTAACAACTTCTACGTCAGGCGGTGTGGTTAACGTCATTGTTACAAATCTGGGGATCGACGGAAACAGCTTTATCGACCCCGATACCGACCCTGATCATGACAGCATTACCAATTACGGCGCATTGATCCAAGGGCCAGATACTTCCAACGATAAAATTTTGTTTGATAACTTTAAAGTTAAAAATTCCACGATGGGTCTCCACATTAAAGGCAGCACTAACGTAACGATCCAAAACAGCGACTTCAACAACAATGGCGGCTCCTATCTGTACTGGCACAACATGTATTTAAGAAGAGTATCCAAAGTATTAGTTAAAAACAACGTAATGAGCTATTCCTCGTCCGGAAATGGGCTCAACATTTCGTATTCGGATAATGTTACGATTGATTCCAACAGTGTATACAACAACTATTTCCGCGGAATTCGCGTCGCTGACAGCAGTTACATTGATACCGTGAATAACAACGTCCACGATAATAAATCAGGCGACGGCATCATTTATAACAGTGAATCCACAGGGGTGACGAACTTCAAAATCAACTCGAATACCGTCAAAAATAATGGCGGGTACGGCATCTTGGTCAATAGCAGCAGCTCGAACGGTGAAGTGAAGAACAATATCGACGATGGCGGAAATGCAAGCGGATTCAAGAAAATTGACGGTTCCAATGTTACTCAGTAAACAACGAGCTTCCGTTTCAAGTGATTCACAAGGCAAAGAGCTAAGCGACATCCATCGCTTAGCTCTTTTTTCATACCGTTTAATTTAACGCCCGAATCCATTTCGCAAACACCGCAGCCACCTCTGCACGACTGGCGCCCGCTTGCGGATCCAAGTTACCGCCTTCCTTGCCGTTCAGAATGCCTGCCGCTGCAAGGCTGTCAACGGCTTCTTGCGCCCATGCACTTACGCTATCGCCATCGGTAAACGCTGCCTTAGTCGTTGCGCTCAGCTTATATCCTTTGCTTACAGAGTACTTGTCCAGCATGACCGCCATCTGCTCGCGCGTAATGCTGGCATCCGGGCTGAACCGGCCTTCAGCGGTCCCGCTCACAATGCCGTTCTTCGCCGCCCAGTTCACGGCCGCCGCATACCACGTGCCGTCCGCCACATCGGAGAATGCAGACGCTCCTGCACTACTGCTGTCAACGCCCTCCAGATTGGCGAGTACCTGAGCGAACATAGCCCGCGTCATGGAAGCATCGGGGGTGAATACATGGTCAGCCGTTCCTTCAAACAGTCTTCGCGCCGTTACAAAGGCGATATCCTTCGATGCCCAATTCGCTGAGGGCGCGTCTTGGAAAGCGAGACCATTGGCCAACACATCGTAGGTGCCCGTCCCTGCCACGTCGAAGGTCACGCTATCGCCATTTCCGACAACAACGAACGGCAGAATCACATTGTGATCGTTCTCCTTCTTCACTACAACATACTCCGAAGCATCGCGTCCCTCTGCGACCTGGACAGGCAGCGTAATCGTCAACGGATGAGCAGGGTCGTTGTACGCCGCCGACTTACCGTCCTTGAGCAATTCAACGACGTAACTTCCTTTGCGGATGCGAAGAACGAGAGTGTCTCCGTACTGCTTCGCCATTTCCTGCAGCGCTCCATTTGACAGTGTGACCGTTCCAAAATCAGACTTCACGGTCAATGCCGCAGTGCCCATCGCCGCAACAGGGAGCTTCACAGTCAGATTCGTAATGTCTTGCGCCTGAATGATCAATTCGCTGCTGCCGCCAAGCGCTGCTTTAATTTGCTCCGCAGTGCTGACCAGGCTGTAGCTGCCGTCATCCGCCCGGGTCATCGTGCCGCTATTGCCATTGAGTGATACGTGCTGTTTCTCTTCTTCCTTCACCACCGGCCCGGTTGTAACCGGTGCTGGACTCGTTCCTGATTCTGGATCTGAGGGCGAGCTTTCTGCCGTTGCCGGCGAAGCCTTCACATCCGCCGACAGTCCGCTGCCGACGCTGTTGACAGCCCGCACCTTGAACGAGTACACCGTGCCATTCGTTAAGCCCGTGAAGGTGTGTCCAGCCTGGGTGTCTGCATCCATCCACAAAGTGCCGTTATCCTTCGATACTTCATACTTCGTAATGTCGGAGCCCCCATTATCGGACGGTGTACGCCAGCTCAACGTTACCTGTCCGTCACGGGCCACAGCTGCAAAGCTTTGCGGCCTGCCTGGAATGGTCGGCGGCGTTTCAAGGCCAGTCAAGGCAATTTCCTTCGTATTGTACATAAAGAGCAATCTTTCATTCGTTGTAACATCCGGTGTGTCTTTAATTTGCGACAGTTTCTTCGCACCAAGACGAAGCGTTAATACGGCGTTGTTGCCTGAACCGGCAACATCCTGATACACAATCCTGTTCTCATATTTCGGCGAAGCCAGATAGAATGGACCTACGCCGCTGGCAAGCATCTTGAACTTCTCATGATCGCCAATCTGGGCGGCGTCAGCTTTGATAACGTTGTAGGCACCGACCATCTCATCCTTGACCGATAAGAACTTGCCGGTTTTGATCACCTGGATCGAATAAGTGCCGTCATCGTTCGCAACCGTCCGGTAGAACGGAGCCATCCCCTTCAACACGCTTGTCGTAAGCTCGCCGTTATCATTCACATCATAGTACGAGTTCAGTGTCTCGGCTACTTTCTCTCCGTTCACTGTACTCCAATTCCGTTGATACAGCGGCTCCCAACGGGTTCGCAATTGAAAATACGGTCCGCTCATTGTGCCAAGCGGTTCACCGTTATAGTACGTCAAGGTGCCAAAGTTCAGATTGTCAAAATGCACCATGCCTTGCGGGCGAGACGCTGCCGCCGCTCTTTCGGTCCAGGTCAGATCGACGCCAGGCACGTTTCTGTACAAAGCAAGCCCTTGTTCAAAAACAGGTCTGATCTCGCCCCGGTTCAGCCCGTTGCTGTCCCTGTCAAAACCGACGCCGTAATACCCTCTGCTGGTATCTGCAAACACGTTCGGCATCGCCATGAAAGGAACATCTACCCCGTACAATTCCTTTGAATAGAGGTTGTATTTGGCCAAGTATTCAAACGCTTTCGCAAGCCTGTTATTGTACAGCGAATACAGATCTTCCTGCTGACTTTTCGCAATCAGCGCGATTTCGGACATGTAGCCAAGCGCCAGCATGGCGTGAGCTTGGTCGCGACCGGTTTCCATCGTCTGGCCGGCATCGTTCACATAGGCGAAGATCGAACCATTCGTGTGAATGTCTTGATAGAAGAACATCGCACGGTCAAAAATTTCGGTATTCTCACACAGCACGCCGATCGCCATCATGCTGACGAGCGCCGCCAAATCCCAGTTGCCGTTGGCCAACATCGGGACTGCCGCATCCTGAATCACGGGATAGACCACATTGATCATCATATCCTGCAACGCCTTGAAATCGGCATCGCTGTAGCCGCTATAGCCGCCGTTATAATGCTTCATAATTTCCGCTGCACTTGCCAGCTTATACGCATTGATGCCGGCTCCCAGAATTCTGTCCCGGCCGTCAATGACTTTCAGCGTATTCGCCCATTGCGTAACAATGTCCACAGCCTTGTCGGCGTACTGCCGATCCCCCGTGATAACCCACTGGAGGGCATTGAAATAAGCAGCGTTTCCGCCTTTTTCAAAATATCCGATATTGCCGGAATCCGACGGCGCTCCCCCACGTCCGACATTTGCAAACACCGTGGTTTGGTAATCGGAGCTCGCCACACCATACGACACACTGTTCAGCATTCTTTGATAATCGGAGTACCAAGGCTCCTCTTTGGCCAACACATGTGCCTTCATGCTGTCCAAATCATTCATCGTAAGCAGGATGCCGGGATGATTGAATATGCGGACATTCACATCCGCCGACGTTTGATAGCCGCCTCTGTTATAAGCAACCGCATACGAATGAACGCCGACACTCAGATTGGAGAGCGCAAGATGCATCAAACCGCCGGCGTACACGATTCCCGTGACCGTTCCAGTATTGACACTGTAGTTGGCTGGGTTCGTATCGCCATTAATCGGCTTCCAGAACAGGTTAGCGCTGTTCCCAGAGACATTCTGGCTGATGTCTAATTGATCTTTGTCCGTCACGAGGTCAAAATAAAATTTGTACTCGGTATTCTCGGATGCCGTTGTGCTGCTCAACATAGCGGTTTCTGACATTTTTACATTGTAACGGTTAAAACTGACATCGTCCCTAATCGTCGACAAATGCGACCAGATGCGGTAAAAACCTGAAGTCGCGTACTGATCGATATAGAACCGCTCATTCCAGCCCGGCACAGCGGCCGATGCCTTGATTTCGAACGTCCGGTCCGTACTGCCGCCGCTTTGAGCCCCCGTCACGATATTAAAATAACGATGGGTATTGCTCAGAAACTCTTCCGCCGTAAAATAGTTTTGAATGGTCAAATATTTGTTATTTACCAAGGATTTGATGGAATACGCCGTTCGGGTAGCCCCAACCTCAGGCTCCGTATGATCCACAGTCGCAAAATAATCCAACACATACAGAGCAAACGGCGACGCCTCGGCAGCGTTTGCCGTAAGCGACAGCTTTTCTGTGACAGGGTCTACCTTCACATACTTGCCATCCCCGTTTCTCATCGTCATGATCATGGCCGCTGTTGTGCCATTGTTATAGTAATTCCCCATCATAGGCCCCGCAATCTTGGATGGGCGCTCCGCATCCACAAGGTTGTTTATCGCCGCTTGCAGTGAAGCAACGGCTTGATTAACTTCAGCCTGCGTCGTGTTGGTAAGGCGCAAATCTTTCGCCGTATTGAGCGCAGTCAATACGATCGCCCAACTACTAGGCGTGTATGCGGTTTCAATCAATTGCTCTGCTTGTCCGATGATCGCATTCAAAGCCGTTCTATCGACGCCGTCGTTCACAATCGGAGTCCCCAGCGCAACACTCAAGGACGGGCCCGGATACGTCGTGTTTCTCGAGGAATACAGCTCGCTGGCGCTCACCGTGCCGTCGTCCACTTTCGCAGTTGTCAAATGAATCGTGACGACCTTTCTGCCCTGGTTCAAAGCATTCTGGAAGATCGTGGACAAGTCGATCGAGAGATTCTCTTCGCCTATCGATGTGACATTCTTGCTGACACTTGGCGTTCCGGCAATCTCGTAAGGACGGTTATTGTACGTGACATTCGTGACCGTCCATGCCGTGTTCGTACCGCGCAGAACCGATTCGCTTTCCGTGAAAATCAGCTCATTCGCCGCATGCGACTTCCGAAAGCTGAGCGTCATACTCATATCGCCAATCGCATACCGGGTTGTATCGATGGAAGATAGATCAAACTTAAAATAAGTATGACGGGACTTCCCATAGATTAATTTTGTTGCCGTTGGATTGGTGGTGTTGCCTTGTCCGCTAAAATTGGATACAAACCCGTCTTGGGTCGGCTGAAACGAAACCGTCGTTCCCGCAGCGTTCGCAACGTTCGCAGCTGATCCCAGCAAGAGGGATGTAAAAGCCACGCACACACATAAAAGCAAAGATATCGCTTGCATGAAAAGCCGTTTCATGCTCAATCTCCTTTCTAAAGTCAGGAATATGTTTTCCTATGTTGTAAGCTTAACAACGCTTTCATGCGAGATAAATCATGTTTTTTAAGTTTCATATGTTGTTATTTAAGAGATTTTGCGAAATGCAGGGTTAAAAGGCTTCGCCGGCCAAACGCCAAAAAGCCTGCATAGCGCAGGCTCTCATGTCAACACTTTTTATGCAATTTTAAGTCTAGTATCCAATCTTCTCCAACGCTTCCCGGCTCGTTTCACTTAATACCTTCAATTCCTCCGAGCTAAGCTGGACGTCCGCCGCCTTCAGATTGTCCGCCAAATGATGCTCATCCTGTGTGCCGATTATCGCCGACGTCAGCGGCGCTTGATGCAGCAGCCACGCAATCGCAATTTGCGATACGCTCGCCCTATGTTCATCCGCAATCGCTTTCATCGTGTCGAGCAGCTGCTGTGAAGCCTGCAGATGCTCCGGCGAAAACAGCCGCCGCTGTGCGCGGAAATCGTCTTCGGCCAGCTTTTTCCCCGCTAGATGGAACGAGCCGGTCAGAATTCCCTTCGCAATCGAACTGTAGCTCATGATGCCGATTTGCTGCTCTTGGCAGAACGGTGCGATGTCGTCTTCTATCGCTCTGTGAAGCAAGCTGTACTCCGGCTGAATCACGTCGATTTGCGCATACTGGACCGCCTCTTGCAGCTGCGACAGCGAAAAATTGGAAACCCCGATCGCCCGGATGAGACCTTCCTCTTTCAGCCTATTGAACGCGCCTAGCGTCTCCGCCACGGGAATGTCAAAGCTCGGCCAGTGGATATAATAAATGTCGATATAGTCGGTTTGCAGTCGCCGCAAGCTCGTTTCTGCCGACCGGCGGACTTGATCCGGATGCAAATTCGCACGACTGACTTTTGTGGAAATGATGCAGTTTTGGCGAATATCCTTCAGCGCAGCCCCTACAATATCCTCCGAGTGGCCGTTGCCATAGCCTTCCGCCGTGTCAAACGTCGTCACGCCGAGCTCATAGGCTTTGCGAAGCAGTTGCTTATTGTTCTCGTCGCCCGTGAACTCCCATGGCCCGCCGCCAAGCTCCCAGCAGCCAAACGTTACCGTCGAAATCTCAAATCCTGCACGTCCTACACTTTTGCGGTTCATAGTTATCGACCTCTTCTCGTCTAGTTTAAGCGCTTCAACCATTGCACACGTTAACAATTATACGCGCAGAACCTTATCTTGCCAAGGCCTAAGGCTCCGCACGCAGATCATACTTCAAACACAATTTGACCTGTTTGTGACAGGTCATACCCGTGAATCGGGCGAAGCTCGCCGAGGAACGACTCGGATTGCAGCACGTCGATGACGCCTTGGATCCAACCTAAGTTCTCCGGTTTCTTCATCATGACGAGATCCACCCGCTCCTGAATAAGTGGAATAAAATCAACGCCTCCGACCATCGATACCGCTTTCTCGATGCCGACACCGACATCGGCGGCGCCGATCGCCACTTTCCCTGCAACGCCAAGGTGGTTCGTCTCTTCCTGCTCGTACCCGAGCAGCTGCCGCGCCGGAATGCCGTGAAGGCGCAGCTGCTCTTCGAGGAGTACGCGGGCGCCCGAGCCCTTCTCCCGATTGGCGAGGCGCAGACCCTCCTGCGCCAAATCTTGCCAGCCCTGAAGCCCTTTCGGGTTCCCGCGCTGCACATATAACCCGGCCGTCCGCTGCACCAGCGTCACGACCACATAAGCGTGGCCGATCAGCAGCTTCCTGATATACGGCACATTGTATGCTCCCGTATCGCCGTCCAGCAAATGCGTACTGACAATGTCCGATTCTCCTCGGTACATCGCGATCAAACTGTCCATGCTTCCGACGTAGGCGCGCAGAGGGCGACGCGAAGGCGCCCTGCGTTCCAGGTGCTTCGCCAGAATATCAAGACTCATGTCCTGACCGGTGATGACGAGCGAACTACGGTCACCTGATACCGCCGGCCGGAACCGTGCTTGGGGGGCGTAGCTGGGCTCGTCCGCCTCAACCTTGAGCGCGGCGGCCGCTGTGCCGCTCTTGGCTCTCGCTTTGTACGCCTCCAGATCGGAAGCGTCCACCCGCATTTGCTTGCCGACGCGATAGGCCGGCAGCTCTCCTTTTTTAATTAGGTCGTATACGGTTAATTTCGATATTTTCAAAAGCTTGGAGATGTCCTCGGTAGTATAAGAAATATTCGCTGTCATACGCGACCTCCGGATAGCTCGTTTCTTTCCATCATATGCCGACTGGACATGGATTTCAATTTCATATTTACGCACGAAACGGTTTGATTTATAATCATTTATAATTAAATCATGCTAATTATAACTAAATAGATAGATCAGAACAAACCGGTGGGTGAAAAAATGAAGAAAACCATATTTCGTACTGTTTCGTTATTCGGACTTGCGCTTATGCTGTTTGCCGCAGGCTGCTCGTCAGGCTCTGCGCCGGCGCAGCCCAGCGCCGCTGCCAGCCCGCAAGCCGGAGCGACGGCTTCCGCGCAGCCGAAAACGCAAGTGGAGCTTACGATTTCCGCTGCAGCAAGTTTGACGGATGCATTGAAGGAAATCGCCGCTACTTATGAAAAGCAGCACGCAACCATCAAGCTGAACTTCAACTTCGGCGCCTCTGGCGCGCTTCAGCAGCAAATTGAGCAAGGCGCTCCGGCCGACCTGTTCTTCTCGGCAGCCGCCAAAAATATGAAAGACCTCGTCGACAAAGGACTCATCGATACAGCCCAACAGAAGAGCCTGCTCTTGAACGAACTCGTGCTCATCGTCCCCGAGGGCGGCAAGGTTGCCGCGTCCAAGGTGGAAGATTTGACAGCGGACAGCATCAAGCATGTCGCCGTTGGCGAACCTCTAACCGTGCCTGCGGGCACATACGCGAAAGAAGCGCTGACAAACGCCAAGCTGTGGGATGCGCTGCAAAACAAAATCGTACAAGGCAAAGACGTACGCCAAGTGCTCACGTATGTTGAGTCCGGCAACGCAGAAGCAGGGTTTGTCTATAAAACGGATGCGCTGACCTCCAAACAGGTGAAAATCGCCGGCACGATCGACCCGAAAACCTACAAAGCCGTCGAATACCCGGCCGGCATCGTGAAAGCGACCAAGCATGGCAAGGAAACCGGCGATTTTTATACGTATCTGCAAAGCACGGAAGCGCTCGATGTGTTCGTAAAATTCGGCTTCTCCGTAGCGGCCAAGTAGCATGGCCGGCATCTCCTGGCAAGAATTCGTTTCCCCCATCCTTCTCTCATTGAAAGTAGCCGGCGTTGCCAGTTTTATCGTGCTGGCGCTCGGCTGTTGGGCTGCGTGGCTGATGGCGAGACGCCGCTTTCGGGGCAAGCTGCTCATCGAAACGGCCTTCCTGCTGCCGATGGTTCTGCCCCCGACCGTCGTCGGGTTCATCCTGCTCGTGCTGCTGGGCAAAAAAGGCTGGATCGGCTCAGCCATTGAGGCGCTCTTCGATCAATCGATCATCTTTACGTGGGGCGCAGCTGTGATCGCGTCCGTCGTCGTCGCGTTTCCGCTCGTCTACCAGACGATGAAAACCGGCTTCGCCGGCGTGAATGCCGATCTCGAGCACGCCGCCCGATCCGCAGGCGCCAAGGAGTGGCAGGTGCTCTGGTACATCACATTGCCGCTGGCCTGGCGTTCCGTTCGCTCTGCGTACATTCTTGGCTTTGCCCGCGGGCTCGGCGAATTCGGCGCTACGCTCATGATTGCGGGTAATATCCCGCATCGCACGCAAACACTCCCGACCGCGATCTATATCGCGGTGGAATCCGGTAATCAACCGCTCGCCTGGTGGTGGGCGGGTACAATCATCGTGATCTCGTTCGGCTTCATGCTGCTGGCAAGCCGTCCTTCGAGGCACGACTAAGCGAACCGAACCCACACACAAAGAGACAGTTCAATGAAACTGTCTCTTTGTCGTGGCTAGAACGTATTGTACACATTTTGGCATTCTTGCGCAGTCGGCTCGTAGAAGCAGTGGAGCTTCCAGCGCCCTGCATGCGGCTGGTTATACCAGGTTTCGGGGCACGGTTTCGGATTGGCCGCCGTTCCCGGGCGGAAATACCACAGCGAAAATTTGCCCGGCCAATGCCGCTCGCCGTCTACGGCCCGCTGCGCCAGTCGGCGTTCGCGATCTCTCGCTTTCTGGTAATACTGCCCGTGCTGCAGCGCTTCGAACGCATGAGGCTGATTAATCATCTGGGGAATCGTTCTGAGTCCTTTAAAATCGGAGCAATTCGCTCGGATTCGGTTAACGCCGACATTCCCGACGAGAAGCATGCCCATTTCTCCCTCACCCTCGGCTTCTGCTCTCAGGAGTCTTGCCAGCATATCAATATCGCTGCTTCTGGCTTTGATAACTGCCATTCCATCACCTCATAAAGTTGTTCTAGACTCAGCATATTGCCGATTAGAGGGATGTGTTACCCAGTAGACAGCTCTCATGATGCAAAAAAGACGCCCAAACTCGTCAAAGTTTGAGGCGTCCTGTACCGGCTAATTTAGGCATCCGCCGCGCAGCGGAAACCGATGTTACCGGTGGAGCTGTCCGGCGTGTTTTTGCTGCGGGCCGCAACGCGATACCGGTTGCAGTAAGACCGATGGCACAAATACGAGCCGCCGCGCAGCACCCGGCTATCACCTGCAGGAGGGCCGACCGGGTTCTCCCGGTTCTCCTTCAGATGATAGTTCGGGCTGAACCAATCCGCGCACCATTCCCACACATTGCCGGATACGTTGTACAAGCCATAGCCATTGGGTTCAAAAGAGCGAACCGGCGCCGTGCCGGCGTAGCCGTCGCTTTTATTATTTTTCACAGGGAATTTCCCCTGCCAAATGTTACACATATGTTTGCCGTCCGGCTTCAGCTCGTCCCCCCAAGGGTAACGCTTCTGCACGAGACCGCCACGTGCCGCAAATTCCCACTCGGCTTCCGTCGGGAGCCGTTTGCCCGCCCACTTGCAATACGCCATCGCATCATTCCAAGAAATATGGATGACGGGATGGTCCAAGCGCTCTTCAACGTTCGAATCAGGCCCCTCCGGATGAGCCCAATCAGCGCCTTCCACGGCCCACCACCACGGGGTTTGCTGCGCGGCATTGTTCACATTGGCTCCGGTCGCTTCAGAGACAAAGAGATGAAACACAAAGGACCAGCCGAATTGCTCCGCCTCCGTCTTGTAACCGGTTGCGTCGATAAACTGCTTGAACTCAGCATTCGTCACCGTGCATGGATCTATATAGAAGGGTGCTATGCTGACTTCCCGCACAGGACCTTCTCCGTCAGCCGGGAAGCCTTCCCTGTCGTCTGTCCCCATCAGGAATTTGCCGCCCGACAAGTAAATCATCCCCGACTTGGCCTCACGATTCGGCGACTCCTCGTGCTTGGCGCCAAAGCGTTCAAGCTGAATATTGGCGCTCGAAGAAGCTTCCTCGGACGAACCTCGGCTTACTGAACAACAGGATGGTTTATTCGTTTCCATCTGGAACTTCCTCTCGTAACCGACTTAAGTGATGCGTACCTCTCAACTAAATATAGCAATTCCGACCAGGGCCGACAAGACGATAGTCGCGAGCGGGTGCCATTTGTATTTATAAACGGCAATAAACACGCCTGCAGCAATCAATACGGTAACGAGCACCTGCCAGTTGAACAGATCATGCATTTGACTTGCGAAACCGAAATGGATGGCCGCGTAAGCGATCAGCCCTGTGACGACAGGCCGCAGTCCGTAAAAAGTTGTATGAACCGCCTTGCTCTTGTAAATCTTATAGAAGAACGATGAAATAATGATGACGATGATCAGCGAAGGCAGCACCATCCCGACGGTGGCAACGGTTGCTCCCAGTAATCCCGCTGCTTTGTACCCGACTAGCGTTGCGCTGTTCGTTGCAATCGGTCCGGGCGCCATACCCGCAAGCGCGACGCTCTGGTTAAAAGCTTCAAGCGGCATCCAGCCATGCTGCTCCACTTCATGCTGAATAATCGGAATCATCGCGTATCCGCCGCCAAACGACATGAACCCGATTTTCAAAAACGATATAAAAAGCTGCCATAACAGCATTCGGCTCCCCCCTCTCTCTTTCTAAATGCCGTCTGCGATAAAATAGTCATAATGGGTGTAGCCGTTATGCGAGGTGTGAACCGGTTCCTTGCCTTTTTCAAGCGTAACGCGGTAGCCCATCGCTTCTTTGACCTTGACCAGCACAACCCCGACGAAAAGCCCGATGAGAATGATCAAAATCGGATTGATCGGCAGAATCAGCAGTACGGCCAGCGATACGATCGCTGTCCCCAGTGTCGTTTTGTCATAAATCGCAGAGCGCCCCATGTTGTATGCGGCAAGGGCAATGAGGCCGATAATGGCGCCGTGAATGCCTTTGAACGCTGCTTCAATTTTAGGCTCCGACTGCATGAACACCAGGAATAGGCTCAGGACAAGCGCAATAAGGAACGTTGGCAGCGCAATTCCGACAACTGCGGCGATCGCGCCCCAAATACCGGCAAGCCGATACCCGATAAAAGCCGAAGCATTGACGCCGATGCCGCCTGGCGCCGATCCTGCAATGGAGATAATGTCTGTCATTTCAGCTTCTTCCATCCACGCCTTCTTACCGACAATTTCGCGCTCAATCACAGGAATCATGGCATACCCACCGCCGAACGTCGATGGACCGATCTTGAAAAACGTCCAGAAAATATCCAAGCAAAGATGAAGTTTACGATTACGCAAAATGGATCCCTCCCTAGTCCGTTCTTGTTAGATCTATTATACCTCTCTTTATTCCAAAATGGAATAAACATTTTTGAAATGATGAAAATCACCTGGGTAAATTTGGTTTTTTGCTCATATTCAATTCAGTTAAATCCGATGGATTCACTAAGTTTAATTTAATTTGACATTAAGTTTGTCGTCTAAGCGTCTTATCGCAAAAAAAGCCCGCTAAACGATCAACAAGATCATTTCAGCGAGCTTCTTATGGGGCGATTGTAACTACGCATGAGAACCATCGAGTAGGAGCATAAGCACTCTTTCCCAATCACCTCACGACTCTTGTCAAGCAGCTTGCAACTACCTGATTTCACAACCGGTAATCCGATATGTGATCCCCTGATAATTACCGTTTCGCTCAATCTGCAAGCTTCCATTCCAACTAAGCTTGATCCAATTATAACTTCCGTCCCTATATTCAAAAGACTTACCGTCATCTTCATATAGGTAGGTCTCTTTAGGGGTTTCCCCGAAACGAATAACCGTTACATCAAAGACAGCATCATCTGAAATATTTTGAAGTGGCTTTGCAAGCGGAAGCAGTGTTCCCTCTTTTACGAATACAGGGATTTTCTCAAGTCCCGGTGCGAATGGATAGGTTTGTCCACCGGTGTAAGCCTTGCCCGTCCAGAAGCAGCGCCATTCCCCAACGGGGAGATATACATTTCTTTCGGTCGTTCCAGTAATGATCGGAGCAACAAGGATGTCATTTCCCATCATATACGCATCGTCGATGCTATATGTGTTTGGATCGTCTGGATAATCCATCACAAGCGCTCGGAAAGGCGGCAGCCCGTCTTGATTGTACTTCGCATAGCTTGCATATAGATATGGAATCAGTGACATTCGAATTTCAAAAAGATTGCGGCAAATCCCCCTGATTTCCTCAACGTTTTCATGAAATACACCACGAATATTAAGTTCACGATCAACCTGCATCCAGGGTGGATTAGGGATACGCCAGCAGTTAAGAAGTGCCATCGGTGAGAAGACCGCTGTTTGAATGCGACGGATTAAATCCTCTGGTGATGTCGCCTGACGCACTTCCGGAGACCATAGAAGGCCGGAGAAACCTGCGTTCACTACCCCACGGATAAATACCTTATGATCGTATAAATCACTGTATAGAACGAAAGGAAAAGGTGCGGCCAACGCGCCTGAGGCACGCACTTGCGATAACGTTCTTCGCCCCACCTCTTCAAACGGCGCTTGGATGGCCGACTGATAGAGAGTTCCAATTTGATTATGCATTTGTTCACCATCCATACCTGATGGAAACATAGTTGTATCCGGAAAGGACCAATTCGAATGGACATAATCGGAGCTATCGCATTCGTCCAATTTAAAGCCCGCGATTCCTTTTTCCACGAACTCTTTTAAATGATGCTCAGCAAAAATCTTCTTTGCATCTGGAATCGACAGATCAGGGACCAATCCCTCCCAAACTTCATAATCCCCGGAATGTGGAATCAGCCTTTTGTACATCGGTGATGATGGATGCACAAATACATGCTCCCATAAGTTGACGCGATAATCCATTTGATACAGCTTATTCAGCATGTCTTCATGTTGTGGAAACCTGCCCTCATCCCAAACAAAAGAACACGAGTAAGCCTTTGTTTGCCACCCCGGCTCAAAGCCGAATACGTCGACAGGCATGTTGTCTTTCCGAAATCCTTCTGCTAAACGCATAACATCCTCTCTTTTAGCTGCGCTATACGCACGATACCACATACCGAGGCCCCACATCGGCGGCAGGCAGCCACCACCCGAAAACAGATTATATCGTTGAACGGCTTCCACCAAAGTCGGCCCTTCGAAGAGATACACGTCAATTCCCTGAGCTGTTGGTACATCTACAACGACTGATCGGTCACCCTCCGTTTCTTGATAACCATATAATTCAATTTCAGAGGTGCCTATAGCTTTGTTTTCGTGCTTTTTATCTTCCGAATCCCCTTTTCGCAAATTCGTTCCGCAGTAAAATGTCGCATATCGCGCCGTATCAACAAACACTCCGTAGCCTGCCGTTGAGACATAAAATGGTACCGGCGCGTGACTGTCTCCCGTATCTGCAACAGGGTCACTATTGACGCGGATAACCTTTTTTCTTCCCGTATGATCTGTACGATGAAGCTGCAAGCCAAAACCGTAAATATGTTCAGTCGCTTTTAAAGGTAGTTCGATGTATACCCCTCGAGGCGTCGTTTTCATAAGGATATCATGATCGGAAAACGGAGCCCGTCCGCTGCAATCAAGTTTGTCTAAAGCTGCTTTGTGAATTGAAGATTCACGCATGCTAACTGGGGTATGCATCTCAGGAATTCCGACGCTCATTTTCCAAATTCCGTTTGCTATTTTCTCCATCATATCTAACCTCATTTGCAATATTTTCATCAGTATAACATTTCGATTTCTGCAAAAGTTGTGATACGATATCAAAAAATGTTTGTTTTTCGTCATTTCAGGAGGGACTATGAAGCGATTATTTGAATCCGTCAATTTTGATCGACGAGTGATATTTTGGGATTATCTTATCCGGATCGAGAACAATTTCAAGGGGTACTATCATTGGCATCAATGTTGCGAGATTTTATTTGTACATGAGGGGCGCGGCCGAGTTGTCGTAAACCGTCAAACCTACGACATTCGCAGAGGAATGTTATTTTTCTTCCAACCTTTTCAATTACATCAAGTTTATGCGGATGTCAGTCCAGCTACTCCCTACTGTCGCACCATCTTTTATGTAGATCCGCTAATCATGGACAAACTACTTCGCCCCTTTCCCAACCGTCATACACTTTTTACATCGCTATGGCAGGGGAAAGATTTTGCTCAAGTTTATGATTTATTGCATCAGGCGGATATCATGGAATGGATATTTACGACTTACAATCAAACTTTCCAATCCGGGATTGGCGAAGATGACGAGGAACTAACTTTCTTGTTTTTTCAATTAATGAGCTGTCTGCTTTCAAAGGGAAGAGGCGAAACAGACCTGCATCCTATGGAGCCTCTGGATACTAGAACGCAGCGATATTCTGAATTTATGATGCAATGGATCGAAGAACATTTTCATGAGGAAATAAATCTGGATATCCTTGCGGGTCACATGCATTTGTCTAGTTCCTACATATCAAAACTATTTATACAGGAAACAGGAAGCAGTATCACTGATTATGTTACGGCACGAAGGATCAAGCAAGCTTGTCGTTTATTAGATACGACGACCTTATCCGTTGAACAGATTGGCGAGAACATTGGATATCCGAATTCCTCCTATTTTATCCAGGTCTTTAAAAAGGAAGTAGGCATGACGCCACTACAGTTTAGAAAGCAGAAGGTTTGATAGGGATGTCAAATTTTTTAATAAAAAAAGACTAAGGTCCCCCCTTAGTCTTTAATATCCGATATTTGCAGTTTCATGAACAATGACTTGTTTCAAGGCTGAACTCTAAACACTTTGTAAATTTATTGAGCTACGATCAACAAATTACAGTTTGCTCGCCATATTCATAACCAACTTAACAGCGTACGTCGTGTTACGAAATCGTGATAACCTGCAGAACGAGTAAAATGACGGAGACTGAAAGCGCAATCAAGCAAGAGTAAACAAGTATACTGAATGCCTACGTGTAGGTAGACAATACATCGCCCACAGCCATAACTTTTACATTAATGAGACTGTAAATTTGCTCGAAATCGTCGTTAATCATGGAACCGGAAGCCAATATTAGCATGATTACAATGACGGGTACCATGGATGGCGTAATTTCCCTCGGCTTGTCATTCTTTTGTTTGTTTTTTTATTGGTGAAAGAAAATAAAGTTCATTAGTCTGAACCTTATTTTATAAAAAGTGGAAAAGAAAAAAAGTTAGTTGATTTAACAATTGTAAACACAAGCGAAAACGTTGAAAAAAGCCAGGTCGAATTCACCTGGCCCTCCATTTCATCGTCCAATTTATTGAACTAACATTTCCGGTTAGTCATAATGAACGAGGCGGCCCTAATTCGCCTAACGTAGGTTGCTTTTGGTTAGAATGTGTAGTGGATTCTACTTAAAACCAAATGCAGAGCTACATTCGAAAGGAGCCGCTATTATGAAGGATTACACAAAATATGTTGGTTTAGACGTATCAAAAGATTTAATCTCTGTTGCTGTTGCAGATTCTGGACGGGGTGAACCTCGTTTTCTTGGAAACATTCCACATACACCTGAAGCAATCCGCAAACTCATGAAAAAAATCGGTCCTAATGAACAATTGCATGTTTGTTATGAAGCAGGACCAACTGGATATGGCCTTTTTAGATTTCTACTTTCTCTCGGAATTGACTGTGTCGTTGTTGCACCGACACTCATTCCAAAGCGCGCGGGAGATCGCATTAAAACGGACCGTAGAGATGCATTAAGGCTTGCACAGCTTCTTCGCGCTGGCGAACTTACGCCTGTTTGGACTCCCGACGAAGACCATGAAGCATTGAGAGACTTGGTTCGCGCTCGTCATGACGCTAAAGAAGACTTACACCGAGCTCGACTTCGCCTTGTCCAATTTTTGCTTCGCCATGATCTTCGCCCAGAAAAAGGAACACGGAATTGGTCTGTAAAGCATAGAGAGTGGCTGGACAGTCTTCGTTTTGAAAAATCATCGTTACGAATCGTATTTCAAGAGTATCTTCATGCCATTGATGAAGTGCAGGATCGAATGAAGCGCATCGAATTTGAAATTCATGAACAGGCAACGAGTAGTGTTCACGCGCCTGTTATCCAAGCTCTTCAAACAATGCGCGGAGTAGCAGAAGTGACTGCGACCACGTTAGTAGCGGAAATTGGACAATTCTCTCGATTTTCAAGTCCCAGGCAGTTAATGTCGTATGCCGGACTTGTTCCTAAAGAATATTCAAGTGGAGCAAGTCGTTGGCAAGGATCTATCACCAAAGTTGGGAATTCTCACATACGTCATGTCATCGTAGAATCTGCTTGGGCCTATCGTCACTCCCCTTCTTTAAAAGGACAAATCCGTGTTCGTCAAGAAGGACAAGATCCTGAAGCTAAACGTATTGCCTGGAAAGCTCAACATCGTTTGCATCAGAAATATCAATTAATTACATCTCGAGGGAATGCTGGAAAAAAGGCTGCCGTAGCTGTTGCCAGAGAACTCATTGGGTTCATTTGGGCTATTGGCTGTGAGATCGAAAAGAAACAATCTGAAGCTTTGGTTGCATAGTAGTTAATGTTATTCAAAAGAAATTATTAGTCCTGAAAAGGAGAATTTAAAATTTTGGCTCGGAGGCAAAACCCGGTAAGGAGAACCCTCATGTTGAACTATGCACTAGGCAATGATTGATAGCCGAACGTGCGCCGTTAGTCAGAGGCAGCTCCACGACGAATGGATTGAAATGCGGTACCCAACCCGCGCATATCAGACTGTTAACCACCGTCAACGTCTTTGCCTTCGTGCCAAGGTTTTAAAACCTTTTTTAAACTTTAGTACATTTATTAAGAGTGGGCTTTTAAAACCATAAAAATACAAGATCATTAAAAGAGGTATTGACCGCCTCGTTCATAT
>NZ_RXHU01000128.1 GCF_003955665.1 Paenibacillus whitsoniae | reverse complement strand
ATTTCGAAAAAACGTGTTGGGAAAATTAATGCCGCACCTCGATCGAATCAGTATGATGAATCTATCGGGATCGGGCAACACTTCAGTGATAGATCCCGGGTATCTAAGCGTGAATCTATCAGGAGGAGGGGATCGCACAGCCAATCTGAAGTGCATCGCAACAGCATGATGTGACGGAAGAAATCTAACATTTCTTATGAGGAGGTTTAAGCTTGAGACAACCCAGGAGCATGTGGTGGAAACACCTTGCAGCATCCAAATCCGTACAAACGCTCTTCGCCTCGGCCATTACTGCAAGCGCTCTCATTTTGATTCCGCAGTTAGTGTCGGCGAACACGATCTCGAACAGCTACTTCAACGTCGAGACGGGAACGAACGGTGAAATTACGTCGTTAAAGCTTACGGGCGACACGTACCCAACGAATTATGTGATGAATGCAACGAACGCGCCGAATCAAAATACGGCGGATCACCAATGGGCCGGTGAACTCATGTTCAAGTACCGCCTTGGCACAGGCGCTTGGACGGAAGCGCTCACGAGCAAATCGGGCGATGCCCGCACCGTCACGCAAAGCGGCTCAACCATTACGGTCAGCTACCAGAACTCCGCAAATGCCTCCGGCATCAAGAACTTCAAAGTGGATGAAAGCTACTCGCTCGTTAGCGATTATTTAAAATGGCAAATCACGGTGACGAACACGAGCACGCAGACGCTGGAAATCGGCGATTTTGGGCTTCCGCTCCCTTTTAACGAGTTTTTTACGGCCGGCAATAATGATGAAATTTACGAAACGCGCACGATTTCGCATGCATTCATTGGCAATAACAGCTCGTATTTGATTGCTCAGCGTCCTAGCGGCATCGGACCTTTTCTGATGATGGTACCTGATACGACAACGGGTGCAGGACTTGAATATCAAGATAACTGGCGGGTGGAGGAGCACCCGGGCAGCAAGTGGGCAGCAGATCAAGGCGGTTATTCCAAGGGGCTTAACGTTTATTATATCCACTCGAATGTCATCAAAAGCAACAACCGGGGCTACCTGCCGAACACAAGCTTAACGCTTGCACCGGGCGCAAGTAAAACGTATGCGTTTAAGTTTTTCAAAGTGGCTGACGAGTACGCGGTTCAGGATCGGCTTTATAGCGAGGGTATGATTGATTTTAATGTGGTGCCGGGCATGATCGTACCGACGAACCAAACGGCCAAATTCGATTTGCATACCTCCAAAACGATTACAGCGATCACGCCGCAATACCCTTCCGAGACCACGATTACCTCACTCGGCACAACAGGCACGAATCATAAGCTGTATCAACTTACCATGTCTCATCTCGGACAGAACAACATTACAGTCCAGTACGGTTCCGGCGAACAAACCGTGCTCCAGTTCTACGCGATCGAACCGATCGATACGGCGCTGCAGCGTCATGCGACCTTTATGGTGAACAATCAGCAGTGGAATCTTCCCGGCGACCTTCGGGATAAAGTGTTTGACGACTGGATGATGCAAAATAAAGCCAAACGCAACAGCTTTGCCGGTTATTGGGGCTGGGGCGACGATTGGGGCTTGACGCACGGTCAATTTCTGGCGGAAAAGAATGCGCTGAATCCGGTCGCTTCCGAGGTCACGGCGGTCGATAATTATTTGGAGACTGCGGTGTGGACGAACCTGATGGCAGGCCATCACACCGATTATCTGGTGCCGGACTTCCTGATGCCGCAGCCGAATACGACGCCGACTTATCGGGGCTATGCCTACCCGCATATTTATAACACCTATTTCAGCATGTATAAAATCGCGAAGCTGTACCCGAATCTAATCACTTATAAAAACCCGGCGACGACCTATTTACTGCGGGCTTATAATATTTTGAAAGCTCTCTATGACGGTCCTGTGGCCTATAATTGGTCGACGGGGCTTATGGGCGAACTGACGACGCCTGATATCATAAAGGCGCTGCAAGCGGAGGGCTACACGACACAGGCCAACGATGTCATCAGCAAAATGGCGACGAAATACGCCAACTTCTCCGCAAACGCCTATCCATACGGCTCGGAGTACAGCTACGACAATACCGGCGAAGAGTCGGTGTATATGCTGGCGACGATGAACAATAACAACACAATCAGAGGAAAAATCAATGCCAAAACACGCGCCTCGCGCGGGCATATGCCAGTCTGGTACTACTATGCGGATCCTGTGACCATTACCGGCGATAACTGGTGGAACTTCCAGTACAGCACATCCTTGGCCGGCTATGCGATGGATGATTGGATCAGAACGAGTTCCACGAAGCCGGAAGTCGAGCAGCGGTTGTCCTATGCGGCGAAAATCGCCAACGTTAGCGCGATCAATTCCGGTCAGATCAGCAGCGACCCGGCGAATATCGGCGCGGTGTCCTGGACGTACCAGGCGAACAAAGGCAACTATGGCGCGCTTGGACTCGACGGAGGACCTTTATTCAATGGCTGGCGCGGAATGAGCGGGGAAGCCGACTTAGGCTTGTTCGGTGCGTTAAAAGTATTAAGTGCCGACGTCTCCGTGGATCCGATTTTTGGCTTGTATGGCTACGGGGCAGATGTGACGCTGAATAGCGGAAAATACACGATTACCCCTAAAGACGGTTTAAGTAAACGTCTGAACCTTATTACTGAAAAGCTCTCGATGGAGCTTGAGAGAGATCAGTATACTTCAGCCATTGTGGCTGCAGCGAAAAACGATGTGAATTTTACATTGAAAAATGCAACGCCATCCTCCGCTCATGTGACCAAAGTGACGTTTACCGGGCTTGCTGCGGGTACGTACAATGTGCTGGTGAACAATGCCGTAACGGGGACTGTTAATGTGGCCAATGGCGTCAAAACGGTTGTGAGTCTTAATATTGGAACTAATGCTACCTATGATGTTAAGCTGCAAGCCGGCACACCATCAGGACCTATCGATGTGGCTCCTCAAGGCACAGCCACGACATCCTTCGTATCGGCATGGGAAAGTCTGGCTGGGTTGAATGACGGGTATACGCCAACGAGTTCAAATGACAGAGGACACGCGGTGTATGGCAACTGGGATAATCCAGGGACGACGCAGTGGGTGCAATATGATTTTGCCTCTGCGAAGACGCTTTCCAGTACAGCGATTTATTGGTTTGATGATGACCAAGGTATCGATCTTCCTGCTTCCTACACCATTCAATATTGGAACGGTACCGCTTGGGTCAATGTCGCCAGTCCATCCGGCTTAGGTTTGCTGCCGAATCAGTATAATACAACGACCTTCACGCCGGTATCGACGACCAAGATTCGCGTCAATGTGACAGCTAAATCTACGTTCTCAACAGGCATTGAGTCGTGGAGGGTTTTCGGTACTTAAATAATTGGGCTGTTCGATTTGTAGAGAACTCTACGATCGAACAGCCTTTTTTATTGTCTGGGCGAAGGACCATACCTCACTTAATCTTGCACATTCAGTAAAAATAACCACACGATCAGTAAAGATATTTGCATCATAGCGATTCCATATCCCGCTACAATAGGCAATATGCAAGTAAAGTCGTACAAGGAGGATATGTGAATGAGCATGAAGCATTTGGTCAGGAACAAGATCAGCGCAATTGCTATGAGTACATTGCTCGTGCTTGAATTAATCCCAGCATTCAGCTTGCCGACGGTTTCAGCGGCCACGGTGACACCCGTCTTTGCTGCCGCCTATATGGGGTCAAACTCCGCGACAGGTACTACGCTGCCGGCGACGGTTCAGATTGACGGACAGAGTACGCCTGTCACCTGGAGCATCAGCGACGACGCGTTTGCCGTGCCTTACGACACGGTAACGGTTACCGGTACCGCCGGGGGCCAGTCGGTTTCGGCCAGCGTAGAAGTGATTCCGCCGGCAAGCAATCCGTTGGTTTATTTTGTGGACAGCGGCCGGGGCGGCGATTCCTATGGCAATCCCGCTACGACATCGCCGGTCTTTGAAGCTGTAAAGCAATTAACCGGCTCTAATTTGCTTAACCTAGCGCCGGATCAGAGGTATGTCAGCGGCACAACGGACTGGGGCTTTGATGATTCGGTGCAGAAAGTGAAAAATGCCCAAAACGGGAATTTGACCAATCCAGCAACGGATCCGTCTATTTGGGTGGTGGGACTTAGGGCCGATCCGGCTACTCAGCATATTATTTATAAATTAAAAGCGCTTGAAGCCGGAACATATACGCTAAGCAGCGGCTTCTACGACTGGTATGGGACACGCTCTCGCGATATGAGGCCTCAACTGGAATATACCGATCAAAGCGGTGCTAAGAAGACGCTTCTTTTTGACCAATTCAATACGAATACGACGAAGTTTATCTCCAGTGAATTTACGATTCCCGCAGATATTGATACTAGTGTCGCGATGACGTTGACGTATGCTTACGTCGCGAATGAGAAGCCGATCCTGAGCTGGTTTGCCATTGCCCAGGGGGGCATCAAGCAAATGATTGCGGATGCGAAGCAAGCGGCAGCCTCCCTTGTGAAAGTAACGCTGGATGGTAATGATGTGAAGGCCGACAATCTCAACGGTCTCACGTTCAAAGGTTTTGGCGTGCTCAGCGGCAACAGCTCCAGCGCGCTTCTAATGGATTACAAATCCGAGAATCCCGAGGCTTACGCGGAAATGATTCGCATTTTGTTCGGCGGGGATCATCCGTTGATGGATCATGTGAAAATTGAGATGGGCAACGACCGCAACAACTCAACAGGTCCGGATCCAGCGACGATGCGTACAGCCGATGAATCAGCCAATGTCGCCAGACATCCCGGCTTCCAGCTTGCGGCGGATGCGAAGAAAGTCAATCCGAACTTGAAAGTGAGCATCCTGCGCTGGAACGCGCCGGGGTGGGCAAATTCGAACGATAAAATCTATACCTGGTACAAAAATACGATTCTAGCGGCCTATCGCCAATACGGCTACATGGTCGATTATGTGAACCCGGGCGTGAACGAGAGCTCGCCAGATCTGACATGGACCAAGCAATACGCCAGTCAGGTGAAGTCAGACAGTACAGGGTTCAATAACGATACGGAAAAATCGCTCTACAACAGCATCAAAGTCGTCATTTCCGACGAAGTAGGCGTCGGCTCGTTCGGCGGCACCATGGTGAGCGACGTGACCCTGCGGGATGCTGTTGCAGTCGCAGGTTATCACTACAACACCGATGACGACAGCGCAGGCAATTTCAAAAAGCTCGCTGAGCAGTTCGACAAAGAGGTATGGAACAGCGAGGCGCAGGCGACTTTCAGCAACTCGGCTTTCCGCCCGAACAACAATATGAAGGACCCTTCCGTAGCCGGCACAGGCATTGGCGGAACCGGCGGCCCGCTGGAAATGGGCAATACGATTATCAAAGGCTTCGTAAACTCCCGTCGGACCCATTTTGTTTACCAACCGGCGATCGGATCTTTCTATGAAGGCGGTCAGTATTCTTTTAAAGAATTGCTTAGCGCACGCGATCCTTGGTCAGGCTGGATGCACTATGATGCGGGGCTTATCATTTTGAAGCATTTCAGCGACTTTGCCAATACAGGCTGGGAGAATGATACCAATACGGCAGGCATTTGGCGGGCCGTTCCGCAAGCGAGCTACACAGGCGCATCGGGGACGAACCCTGTCAGCGGACGCAATGGGACGCCAAGCTACATGACGCTGGCCGCTCCCGACAAGAGCAACTTCTCGACGGTGATCGTGAATGACAGCGAATATGAGAAAACCTACAAGCTCCAGGCACTGAACATGAGCTACACAGGCAACCCGGCGATGGAAGTATGGGAGACGCGTGCAGCGAATCAAGGTGCGGCTTTTAACAGCAACTATTTAAAATATTTGGGCAATGTAAGTGCAGACAACGGAGGCGTCTACACGGTTCACGTCAAGCCTTATTCGATCGTGACGGTGACCACGCTGCAGAAGCATGGCGATGCGAGCTTCGCGAAGTCGCTGCCTGTAGAGGGTGAGCGTACCGTACTTGATACGGATGCGACCGGAGCAGTGCAGAATACGACGGATAAAATCCTGTATGCCGACAATTTCGATTATACCGGCAAAACGGTACCGGTTCTCGGCGCTGACGGCCACATTGCCGGCAGCGAAGACTATATTGACTCCCGTGGCGGCAGTAAGAGCGTTATTCCGCGCTACACCTCCGACCGCAACGGCGCGTTCGAAGCGTATTTGCCGGACGGATCGACGAACTACGTGCTGCGTCAGCAAGTCGATAAGGTCAGCATGGGGCTTGGCGGCAGCTGGAATAGCGGCGATCCCGTCACCGGCATTGGGGACAATCGGTGGATGAACTACAAGGCCAGTATTGATGTTTCTTTTGAAAACAACAGCACACAAAGCGGTGCGAACTATGCGGCGATCGGCGCGCGTTCGCAAGGGGGCGGCAGCTCACACGCCATTACGGGGACGCCCTATGTGCTCAAGTTCTGGTTCGACGGTGGTTGGCAGCTATTGGTCAACAATAGCGCCGTTGCGAGCGGCAATGCAGCCACCGGAACCGGCGGCGTGAAGATTGAAGGATTCAACACGGCTTATGATGCTGTGCATAACATGGCAGTCCAGGTTGCCGGCGCTACAATCAGCGCTTATCTGGACAATGTGAAGCTTGCAGAGTACACGGACGCGGCACCGAAATTGTCCGGCAGGGTCGATCTCGCCAGCGGATACTATAATGTACGTTTTGATAACCTGCGCGTGGAGACAGTAGACGGTTACGCGCCATACTACACGGAGCTTCTCGACAATCTGGAGATGAACGATCTGGCTTCCCCGCCGGCAACCAAGCTGGTTTACAGCGGTTCATGGAGCCATCAGAACGGGCAAGGCATGTATGTGTACCAGCGTTCCATCTCGACGAGCCAATCGGCAGGCGCAGCGCTGTCGTACACATTTACAGGAACTGGGCTGGACATTCTCGGGCTGAATGACGGATCCGCCAAGCTGAATGTGACCATTGACGGGCAAGTTGTGGCGGTTTCGGCAGCAACGGTTGCCTCGAAGGAGTTATATCAGACCTATGCGCTTCGCGGCCTGAGCTATGGTCAACATACCGTGCAGGTGACTGTCGTGAGCGGCACCCTTGCCGTGGATGCGGTCGCTGTCGTGTCAGGCGGCGTGCAGGCTGCGCCGGATGTGACGACGCTACAGAATGCGGTTAATGCTGCTCAAGCGGTCAGCCGTCAGGATGAGTATACTGAGAACAACTGGACGCTCTTTGAGACGGCACTATCAGCAGCACAAGCGGCGCTCACCAACCCGGTTTCCTCCCGTCTTGATCAGGAAGGCGTCAGCCAGCTTGCCGCACGCTTGACCGCCGCTCAGAACCGGCTGCTTACAGGGAATATTCAATCACTCGCTACACCACTCTATGCAGCGAACTATGTCGGTCATCAGCCGAACCTTCCTCAGAAGGTCGAAGCGACGCTGCTGGACGGATCAAAGCAGTTAGTTACAGTGAATTGGAATTTAACGGGTCTGAACTTCGATACCCCTTACGCAACAGTGGCTGTAACCGGCACTTACGGCAATTTGACGACGGTGTGCTATGTGGAAGTTGTGCCTGAGAATATGCTGTATTTTGCCGATCTAAACGCGACGGCAGCCAGCGCATTAGGCTATAACTCGCCGGCCTATACAGCGGTTGCGGCACTTGCGACAGCTTCTGGCAAAGCGCTGCTTAACCCTACACCGGATCAAGCGTATAACGCTTCTACGGGCTGGGGCTACGCAGGATTCAATGCCAGCGGAGCGGCATCCGTCAGCTTTAAAGGCATCGTCAGCGGTCCTTACAGCAAGCAAACGACGACAGGGATCTATACGGCGAATGCGAACGGCGCCTACCTTACGTATGCGTTCGACAATTTGCCTGCCGGGAAGTATGCATTGACGTTTGGGACCCATGACTGGTGGTCGGTCACGCGAACGGCCGATGTGTATCTGGAATATGACGGTAAAAGTGTGCTGATGGATACTTTTACACTGACCGGCACGACGATCGACGCGGTGAAAAGTTACACCGTGACCAAAGAGCAGGCCGGCACACTCAAATTGAAGCTGGTTGCCAAAACGAACAACCAGTCGCCGCTTCTATCCTTTGTGGGCTTGTCGGAGGTCATAGATAAAACGGCTTTGCAGGCGCTTTATGCGGATAACAAAGAAAAGGCAAATGACAACTATACAGAACAAAGTTGGCACGATTTTCAAACGGCGCTGGCAAACGCGCTTAGCACGCTGAACAATGGGGCGGCGGCTCAGGCTGACGTGGATCAGGCGCTGCAGGCGTTAAATGCGGCGATCGCAGGTCTTGTTCAGATTCCGGATACCGTTAAGCCGGTGATCACACTTCTCGGTTCCCCGATTGTGAATCTGCATCCAGGCGACAGCTACACGGATGCGGGGGTAACGGCAACGGATGATCGTGATGGCGATATTACAGCCAATACCGTGACGACGATCACGTACAACGGCAATCTGGTTCCGGTGATTAGCACCGTGACTTCGGCAACTTACGTCGTACACTACAATGTCAGCGATCTGGCCGGTAATGCCGCGCTTGAAGTGACACGTATGGTCAACATCGCTGAAGATCTGGATACGGCCATTCCTGTGCTTACGCTGACAGGGCAGTCCGTGGTTAACCTGACTGTGGGGGACGGATATACGGATGCTGGTGCGACGGCAGCGGATGACCGTGACGGAGACATCACTGGCCGGATCATGACGACCGTGACGAAGGACGGAAATCTGGTTGAAGGTGTAAATACAGCCGTGGCGGGCACTTATGTGTACCACTATAACGTCAGCGACTTGGCGGGCAATGCGGCGGTTGAGATTACGCGAACGGTCATTGTGACTCCACATGATCCGACTCCAGACCCGGCGGACCCAACTCCGGACCCAGCCCCAGCGCCAACAGTGCCGGCAGTCCCTGAAACGCCTGCGCATACGTTGGTAGTGGGTAACGCGGATGTGAGCAATGCGACCAACGGCGCTGTAGCTGTAAAAGTTTCAGAAGGCATCGAGACGGTGGTGCTTCCTGCGAATACTGCAGAGAAAATGGGCGACAACGCGCTGCGCTTGGATATGCCGAAGCTTTCGATTGAGTTCTCCAAGGCAGCGCTGGACAGCATCCAAGGTTCAGCCGGAGGCCGTTCGGAAGGTGCGCAAATTCAAATTACAGCTGTTGCTGCTCCGAAGGATACAGTTGGCAAGCTTAGCGGCCCTTCCGGCGTTCAGCTGGGAGCAGCCAGTGAAATCTACAATTTCAGCCTGAGCGTTGTCTCGGCGGACGGTACGAAGATTCCGGTTACTGCATTCAAGGAACCGTTGGTGCTTAAGCTAAAAGTAGATCCAAATGCGAACCCTGATCTTCTGGGTATCTACTATATCGCGGAAGACGGCAAGCTTGAATTTATCGGCGGGAAGCTGGTAGATGGCATGATGGTTGCACAGGTCAGCCACTTCTCCAAGTATGCCGTGCTGGAATACAACAAATCGTTTGCCGATGTGAGCACAAGCTTCTGGGCCAACGGCGTCATCAAGAAAATGGCGGCGAAGCACATCATTGATGGCGTAGACGATACGCACTTCAATCCGCAGGGCAACGTGACGCGTGCGCAGTTTGCAGCGTTGCTCGTACGCGCACTTGGCTTGACGGACGGCCATGCTGCAAGCTTCAAAGATGTTGCCTCTAACGCATGGTATGCGGATGTCGTGGCTAAGGCGAGCGCAGCCGGCCTTGTGACCGGACGCACATCCGACACCTTTGCGCCGGACGCGGACGTGACGCGCGAAGAAATGGCCGTTATGATCGTGCGGGCGTACGAATACTTACATGGCAAGACGACGACCCCTCCTCTGGGCCAAAGCGCCTTTGGCGATCAAGGCCAGGTCGGCGACTGGGCGCAGAGTGCCGTAGGCGCTGCACAAGCCTGGGGCCTCATCAGCGGCCGCAGCGGCAACGTGTTTGCGCCGCAGGCGCAAATGAACCGTGCGGAGAGCGCGCAAGTGATTGCGAATCTGCTCCAATAGACCGGGCAGACTTCGCAAGCTATTGCGAATCTGCTCCCGTAAGCTGGAGAGCAGCAGAACCAACAAAGCGAGTCAATGCCGTTAGCGGCGTTGGCTCGCTTTTTATGCGCTTGAAGTGGCCGGCGGAAAGTCGATGCCTGAGGAGGTGAGAGGATGTTTATGGCCGTCAGAGCCTATAATCGGCGATTTTTACCAGCGTACGGTCAGAAATGACCATAAAACTTGAAACCAAGCAAGTTGACACGGTTTCACACGTCTAACGGACGTTTTTATCTGTTAGAGCACGGATTAGCTGAAGAAGCGCCGCTAATGGACATTTGTGTCCGTAAGGCAATTGGTGAGCTAGAAATGTGCTTGCAACGCAGCAAAAGCCGACGAATAAGTGGGCTCGCCGCGTTCGCCTGCTCCCCTCCCTCATGAACTGGAATTTCTCCCGTTCATTTTTGCATTTTTGCCCAAATCGGAGAGCTGAACAGGAATTTCTCCAGTACATTCGCTCGATTTGGCAGCCTCCTTCCGAAAACGACAAAATGAACTGTAGGTTTTCCAGTCCAGTTGGCACTGGAGTTGTATTCACGCGAAATGAACTGGAGGTTTTCCAGTTCATGGGCACATCAAGACGCTCAACTTGTTTGATACCGTCTGGCTCCCGGCGCTGTACATGTCAAGCGCACTGTCGGCTGTCTGAACCTGACACTCCCCTCTTGCCACGCATTCGAGACCTGCTTTGGAAGACCGCCAAACGCATGCGGGGGGATCTCCTGCCAGCATAAGCGGCACGCGTACTTGTCCGCATTTAGGTAAAAATAACGGTGAAGATGCACAAAATAGCGTTATATCCGGGCTGCTTTTTTCCCCTATAATGATCTCAATCTTACTGGATTTGAGGTGAACGGCTATGCGCAACGCAGTTGATTCCGTAGTAACAAATCCGGAGGCCTTGGCTTCCGTGAGAAAAAGAAAAAAAGGCTCACTTCAACGAAGTGAGACGCTTACCGGGTTCCTGTTCGTCAGTCCGATGCTGCTCGGGGTGTTCATTCTCGTGCTGCTTCCGATTCTCGCAACGTTTATTCTGAGCCTGGCCGATTGGAACTTTGTGGCCGGGATGAAAGGGATCCACTGGGTAGGCATGGATAACTTTGAAAAGCTGTGGCAGGACGAGAAATTCATTAAATCCGTCGTCAACAACTTGATTTTTCTGCTCGTCGTACCGGTGTATATGCTTATCTCCATGGTGCTGGCGATCTTGATCGACCGGCATGTGTATATGAAGAGTTTTTTCAAAGTCGCGTACTACATGCCGTATATTTCAAGTATCGTTGCGGTGGCGATTGTGTTCCAGGTACTGTTTCAGCCGTCCTATGGACCGATTAACTCCTTCCTCAGCGCGCTGGGCGTCGAGAATCCGCCAAAATGGATCGCTGACCCGAACTTTGCGTTGTTCTCGGTCATGATGATTACCGTATGGGTGTCCATCGGCTTCAATATGATCGTGTACATTGCAGGCCTGCAGGCGATTCCAAGCGACTTGTACGAAGCGGCTGAAATCGATGGCGCGAATGCCTGGGTCAAATTCCGGCGCATTACTTTTCCGCTGCTGTCGTCAACATCCTTCTTCCTGCTGATTACGGGCATTATCTCGACGTTCAAAGTGTTCGACATCATTGCCGTGCTTACGCAGGGCGGCCCGATCAACTCCACGACGATGATGCTGTGGTACTTGTATGAAACGGCCTTCGTTAACCTGAAAGTCGGTTATTCCTCCTCGATGGCGGTGATCATGTTCATTTTCGTCATGCTGATTACGCTGGGGCAATGGATTGCACAGAAAAAATGGGTGAATTATTAGGAAAGGAGCGAAACGCAAATGGAAGAGCGCGCAGGCTTTAACCTACGCAAAACGATCATCACGCTGGTGATGCTGGCCGGAGCGATTTTGTTCATGCTGCCCTTTTTCTGGATGCTGGTGACATCTTTGAAAGTGGAGAGCGAAGTGTTCGTCTATCCGATCCAGTGGCTGCCGAAGCAGTGGCATGCAGTTGAGAATTATAAGGAAGTATGGTTCGGCAGCTATCCGTTCTACCTGTATTATTGGAACTCGATTAAAATCAGTGTGTTGACTACATTGATTTCCTGTATCGTTTCGAGCCTTGCCGCCTACGGATTTTCCAAAATCCAGTTTAAAGCAAGCAAATACTTGTTCATGATCGTCCTTGCCACATACATGATTCCAGGGTATGCGGTGATCATTCCGCAGTTCATTTTGTACCGGTATATCGGCTTGTTCAACAATCATATCGGGTTGATTCTGATCGGCAGCTTCAGCGTGCTGGGCACATTTATGCTAAGGCAGTTTTTCATGGGGCTGCATCAGGATTTCATTGAATCGGCGAAAATTGACGGAGCGGGCCACTTCCGCATCTACTACGCGATCGGGCTGCCGATTGTGCGGCCGGCGGTTGCCACGTATGCGATCCTCAGGTTCGGCTGGACGTGGAACGATTATTTTAACCCGCTCATATTTCTTCGCACGGATAAATTGTTTACGATTCAACTGGCCATGCAGAAATTCACTTCCGTCAGCGGCGAGTTCTACTCCCTGATTATGGCGGCTGCGGTGTCGGCGATTTTGCCGCTGGTCCTCATTTTTATCATCGGGCAAAAGAACGTGCTGAACGGCATCGCCGTGGGCGGCGTCAAAGGGTAGTGGAAAGCAATTTTAGCCATAAAAGTAAAAATATTTGCGAAATGAGTAAATTTTGTTTCATCAGCTGCGCCTTGCAGGCTTATATAATGTGATTACGCAGAAGATACATCAACTAAATAGGGAGGTTCACTATGAGAAAGAACATTTGGTCAGGGGTCCTTGCAGGCAGCATGGTCGTTGGTATGCTCGCAGCTTGCAGCAGCAATGGAGGTACAACAGCAACAACGCAGCCGTCTGCAGCGGCATCGACAGGAGCGGCAGCAACGGCGGCGCCGAAAGCCGACCCGGTCACACTTCGCTTGTACACGTACGGCACAGAGGAACAATACAACTGGAAGAAAACACTTGATGCATTCACAGCGAAAAACCCGAACATCAAGGTTGAGCTCGTACAGCTCAGCGACAAAGGCGATACACAGGAAGCGACAAAGAAACTTGACCTTGCCGCAGCTTCCGGCGAAACGATCGACGTGCTCATGTTCTCCGATCCGGCTTCTTACGCACAGCGCGTAGGCCTTGGCATGGCGGCTCCGCTGGACGACTTCATTGCCAAAGAAGGCTACAAAGAAGAGGTCGAATACAAAGTCGACACGCATCTGAACGGCAAGGTGTATGCGCTTCCGGGCAAATTCAACCCATGGTACGTCCTGCTGAATAAAGACCACCTGGCTGAAGCCGGCCTTAAAGTGCCGACGGACTGGACGTGGAACGATTTTGCCGATTATGCGAAAAAGCTGACCAAAGGCGAAGGCGCCTCCAAGCGCTTCGGAACGTACTTCCACGGTCCGCAAGGCGGCGGCTGGATGGAGTATCTGAAGCTGATGATGGAGAACCAGCCGACCAACGCGGACTTGCTGAAAGCCGATGGCTCTTCCAACCTGGCCGACCCGAACTTCAAGAAAACGCTCGAGCTGCGCGTGAAAATGGAGAAGGAAGACAAATCCTCCGTTCCTTATGCAGACATGATCTCCCAGAAGCTGGCTTACCGTACGCAGTTCTTTAACCAATCCGCGAGCATGATCGCGATCGGTTCCTGGATGAACACGGAAATCGGCGGAACCGACAAAGTGCCGCTCACATTTAACGTCGCTGTTGCACCGTTCCCGAAAAACAACCCTGGCGATCCGAACGGCCTGACGCCGGTTACAACCGACTATGTGGCAGTAGGCGCGAACTCCAAGCATAAAGACGAAGCGTACAAATTCGTTCGCTGGTATACATCCGAAGGTCAAATCGCGCAAGGCAAAAACATCCCGTCCTGGAGCAAAGTCAGCAACGATGACGTAGGTAAAATCATCGACACGATTTTGGCCGGCACGAAAAACCCTGAGAAAGTCGACAAAGCTTCACTGGTGAACACGCTGACCATCTCCAAAGCTTCGCAAGTCGTACCGCCGGCTTCGTATCAAGCGGAAGTGTACAAAGTGCTGAACACCGAGTATGAGAAGCTGATTCTGGGCAAAGAAGATATCGACACGATGATCAAGAATTCCCAAGAGCAAGTGGACAAAATTATCGCTTCGAATAAAAAGTAATCTCTGATATACTAACGGTATCAAGGGGGCGGGCTGCTAGGCCCTCCCTTTTTTTCATCTAAGAGGGGGACTTGGTGGGGATGTTTACCCGGCTCAAAGAAATGCTGACAATCCGCTCGGTGCGCTACAAGCTGATGGTGGCTTCCATTGCCTGTATTCTGGTGCCTGCGGCCTGCACCATGCTCATCTATAACAGCCTCACCCAGGCAGCGGTGAAAAAGCAAGCGATTTCAAACGCCTCGGATTCGCTCCTGCTTTTAAACGGAAACATTACGAATTTGTTGAAAAGAATGCTGAGCGTCGCGAACTATGTGCAGTTAAATCCGGAAATGAACGCTTATTTTAAAATGCTTGCTTCAGGCAATGCTCCTGAGGGACAGAACGATTTTTACCGCCAATTTACCGATAAAAACAGAGTCATCGAACAATTAGACAGCCTGAGCCTGATGGCGCTTGGCGAGCATTATTTTGTCACGGTACTGTTGACGGACGGCTCTTATTTCATGAATTATTCCATCTCCGAATATAACCCGCTCGAGCTGAAAAGCGAGAAGTGGTTTGAAAGTTTGAAAGGCCTCAACGGTTACAATTCGTTCTGGACCGACACGACGCCGACCGTGTTCCGAACGTTGAAGATGGATAGCCCTTACCAGGTTTCCGTCGTGCGCACGCTGCGGTTGGACAATAAAGAATTGTACGGCTACGTTGTCGTGACGATGCTGGAAAAGCAATTAAATCAACTGTTTGATCGTCTGAACGAGCAAGTCGAATATATGATTGTGAACAGCGAAGATCAGATTATTTCGGATGTGAATCCGAAAAAAATCGGCACGAAGCTGCCTTACCTGCAGCAATTTAAGGAAGGGGCGACTTCGGCGATTATGCCGATTAACGGCGAGAATTTCCTGATCACCAAGCAGGATGTGAATCTGGGGCCGACGGGCTGGAAGCTTGTCTCTTTGCAGCCCTACCAGCAGGCGATCCTAGATATTTCAACGATTTTCAATAACGTGTTTCTCCTGCAAATCGGGTCGTTCTTCGTGTTCCTCATCCTGCTGCTGCTCTTGCTCCGCACCTTTACGCAGCCGCTTATGCAGCTTGGCAAGACAGCCAAAATGGTTCAGCTCGGCAATCTGTCCGTCCGCTCCGGCATTCGGGGGCAGGATGAAATCGGCCGCTTGGGATACTCCTTTGACCAGATGCTGGATAAGGTGAAAGATATGATCGCGGAAGTCTCCGATACGCAGGCCCGCAAGCGAAAAGCGGAGCTGGCGATGCTGCAGGCGCAGATTTCACCGCATTTTCTGTTCAATGTGCTGAACTCCATCCGCATGAAGGTGATGCGGCGCGGCGATCCGGAGAGCGCGACGATGATCGGCTCGCTGTCGAAGCTGCTGCGCATGAGCATTTCCCATGAACAGGATGAGATTTCGCTGCACGAGGAAACCGACCTTGTTTCGCATTACGTCGATCTGATGAATATGCGGCAAAAGGAAGAGACCGCCTATGTCATCGATATTCCATCAGAGGCGTTCCTGATTCAGGTGCCGCGTTTCTTCCTGCAGCCGCTGGTGGAGAACGCGCTGATTCACGGTTTGAATCGCGGAGCGGGGCTGATTACGATCCGCGCGCAGATGGAGAAAGATCACCTGGTGCTCACCGTCGAGGATAACGGCGCAGGGATGGATGCCGATAAGCTGGGAACGCTCCGCCGCAAGATTGCGCGAGGCGAGACGGTGAAGGCATCAGTTGATCGTGTCGGCGGCGGGTTCTCGGGGATTGGGTTACTGAATGTCGTGGAACGGATGAAGATGACGTTCGGCGACCAATTTCAGATGGATGTGCAAAGCGAGCTGGGGCAAGGTACGTCCATCCGAATGATCATTCCGAAGAGGGAGGAGTCTCCATATGTATAAAGTCATGCTCGTCGATGACGACTACCCGGTGTTGGAGCTGCTTTCCGAGGTCATTCCGTGGCAGCAGCTGGGGTTATCGCTCATGGGAACCTATGAGAACGGACTCCGTGCTTGGGAAGACAGCCAGCGGGAACTGCCGGACATCCTGATTACGGATATCGGCATGCCGCGCATGAATGGGTTGGAGCTGATCGCCCGGCTCAAGGAGAGGAAGGGGAATATGCGCTGCATCATTTTGTCTTGCCACAGCGAGTTCCAATTCGCACAGCAGGCGATGCGGCTGAACGTGCAGGATTACTTGATCAAGGATACGCTGGATCCAAAAGATTTGGAAAAGCTGCTGCAGCAGTGCAAGATGAGCCTGGACGACGAAAGGCAGTCGCATTGGCAGCATAGCAAGCTGTCCCATTTGGTGGACGAGACGAAGGAGCTGCGCAAGGAACAGTGGCTCAAAAATTTCATTCAGCAGCCGCTTTTGAACCCGCAAGAGTGGATGAAGGAAGCCGAAGGCTACGGCGTCTTGGTTGAGGACAGTGTGTGTCTTGCCGCCGCGGGGTTTTTGGTAGATGTTAAGCTGGCTCAGAAGCGGTTTTCCTCAGACCAAACGCTGCGCTTTGCCATCACGAATGTGATGGAGGAGGTGCTGCAAACGATGGACATCCGCGTCATGCATGCCGCATACGGGGTGAAAGAGTCCTTGTTTCTTTTCACGTTTCGGCGGGGGATCAAACGCAACATGTTCGAGGATACGGCGGCGTGTGTGCAGGCGATTCAGACGACGCTGTTTCGCGTGCTGAAGCTGGAGATGTCGTTCCTTATCGGAGACGCCTGCCAGACGCCGGAGCAGCTCAAAGGGAATTTGAAAAGCCTGCTGACCGCGGAATCGCAGCGCTTTTATATGGAGGAAGGCGGCATTGCCCGGTTAACGCATGAGGCGGTGGAGCAGAAGGATATTTTCGCGCATTATGATGAAGCCAATTCGGAGCTGCGCGAGGTGCTGCTAGGGAAGCAGCCCGACGAGATCGGCGACGTCGTGGAACGCTGGACCGCCTTCATGCGGGCGGAGGCCTACGCACCGGAGACGGTCAAGGACTGGATGCTCAAGCTGCTGCTCGACCAGAAGCTGAAATGGCAGTCGCTGCAAATGATACGCCCGAGCTATTCGACGGATACGCTGCATAAAGAAATCGTGGACCTGAGCACGCTTCATGAAATGAAGCGCTGGCTGTCCGGGCACCTGCAGGGCATTGCTAATCTGGCCGGAGGCAGCACGGGACCGAGCCTGCGTCCGGAGATCATGAAGGCGTGCCAATACGTCTCCCAGCACCTTGACCGGAAAATATCGCTGGAGGAAGTCGCGGAGCATTGCTTCTTGAATCCGAGTTACTTCAGCCGTTTTTTCAAGAAGGAAGTCGGCGAAAGCTTCATTGAATACGTCACGCGGAAAAAAATGGAGCGCGCCAAAGAGCTGCTGAACCAGACGAATCATCCCAGCAGCAAGATCTGCGAGATGCTCGGGTATGATAATCAGAGCTATTTTATTAAAACGTTTAAAGCGTATGTCGGCGTGACGCCGGTAGAATATCGGGGGTAGGGGGACCAACCGCATCCCGCTCGCCGCCCCAATACCAGTTCTGCAATTGGGAGATTCCTGCAAATCAGCAGGAATTTTTTGCATTTCGGCCGGATTCCCGGGAAAGCCTGCGATAAAGCAGGAATCTTGGGCAGATCGGCCTGTGATGAGGAAAATCGCGCGAAAAAGATGCTCTATCGCAGGCATTTCGCCTGGACGAGCTGGAAAAAGAAAAATGCCTGCTTGTTCGCAGGCGTTTGGGCTGAAGCAAAGTGAAGGGGCGGCGCCTTCTGGCGGAATTGGCGCCGCCTCACCTCTACTGCACGGCAGCCTCCTGCCGAGCGCTCTGCTTGTACCACAGCAGCATGCCCAGCGAGACCACGCCGACGGCCAGCAGCACGCCGTACACATGCTTGTACGACGGAACAAGCGCCGTGTGTGTTTGCAGCTCAAGCAGCAGCCCGCACACGGCGACGGAGATGGAGCCGCCGAAAAACTGGATCAGCTGCATGAGCCCCATACCGGAGCCGATCAGCGGCTTCGGCAGCCTCTGCGACGTCTCGTTGTTAAGCGAGGCAAGCGTCGCTGAGAATGCGGGCGAGAACACGATGTAGCCGGCCAGAATGACGAACGGCGACGCGCCGACGCAGGCGAAGAAGCCGAGCAGGACGAGCGCGAGCAGGCCATGGCCGAGCAGCAGGAAGCGCATATTGCCGAAGCGGTCGATCCAGCGGCCGACGAAGCGCGTGAGGAAAGCGGACAATATGGCGCCCGGCGCAATCGTCAGGCCGATGCGCATGGCACTGAGGCCGAACGCTTTGGCCAGCACGAGCGGCATGAGGAACAGATTGCCGAGATTCAGGATCAGCAGGCAAAAGCCGATCACCACGAGCTTACGGTACGTGCTGTCCCGGAGCAGCGTCGGGTTGATGAAAGTTTCCTGCCCGCGCCGCAAATGCCAGGCATGCACGGCGAATGAAAGGAGGCTGACCGCCAACCATAGCCACGACAGCTGAGTGACCGCCAGCAGCAGCGTGGCCGCATTGACCACAGTATAGCAAGCGCCGGCCAGATCGAAACGAAACGGCGGGGCTTCTTCGCGCGGCAGCAGGCGCAGCAGCACAGGCAAAATCACGAGCACGAGGCAGGTCACTGCGAACAATCCATTCCAGCCGAAGTATTCGCTGATGATGCCCCCGACGATCGGACCGAGCCCGAACGCCATGGCGCTTCCCGCGGAGATCATGGCAATGGCGGAGCCGCGGCGCTCCGGCGGGATGTAGCGGCTGGCGAGCACGAGTCCGAGCCCGGCCATGACCCCTGCGCCGGCGGATTGGAGAATGCGAGCCGCGAGCAGGGTGCCGAAGCTGTGGGCGAACAAGCCGAACACCGAGGAGAAGCCCAGCACGCACAGTCCGACCATGAGCAATTTGCGGATCGTAACGGCGTCAGAGAGCCGGCTGTAAATGACCGTAGACAGCGCGTAACCGATCGAGTAGCTGGAAATAACCCAGGAACCGAGATCCGCGGTAATGTGCAAATCTTGGATAATGCTTGGAATGGACACGTTAAACATCGTCGTGTTCATCACCACGATAAAAAGCCCGATCGTCCATACGGGCATCACAATTTTGTCATTCATAAAGATACCGTCCAGTCTGTTCATAGGATGTCTGCCGAGAAATCAGTCCCTTTTAATTATAGTAAAGATGCCCCGAAATAGCCAAATTACAAGTATGGCCCATTGACAACGGCGGCTTTAGCAGGCATAATTTAATTATTAGATAATTATCTAAATATTAAAATAGGAAGAACGGAGGGGTGGCAATGAACGAGGCTTTCAAAGCCCTTGCTGACCCGACCCGACGCGAGATTTTGCAATTGCTTCGGGATAAGAGCCGGAATGCCGGCGAAATTGCCGAGCATTTTAATATCAGCAAGCCAAGCATCTCGCACCATCTGAACCTTTTGAAGCAGGCGGGACTTGTGCTTGATGAACGACAGGGCCAGCACATTGTGTATTCGCTGCATACGACGGTGGTCGAAGATGTGATCGGCTGGATGTTCAAGATGATGAAGAAGAATGATACCGAGGAGGAACAGCCATGAAAAAAATAAAGGAAATTTTGCTGCTGATCATCAGCTTCTCTCCCGCGATCTGGGCGCTCATTGTGTATAACCAACTGCCGGATACAGTGGCCAGCCATTTTGGCGCAAATAACGAACCGAACGGCTGGATGAGTAAAAATGGCATGATCATCGTGCTCGTGCTGTTAGGCTTTATGCCCTTGTTCCTGAAGGCGGTTCGAGCCATCGATCCAAAACGCGGCAATTTCAGCAAGTTTCCCGTGGCTTTTGAAGTGACGCGAATCGGGGTCAGCATTCTGCTTGCCGCTGCGGGCTGGGGGATGCTGCTGTATAATCTCGGCTACCATGTGCAGATGTCCAAAATCGTACTGGTGGCCATCGGCGTTCTTTTTGCCGTGATGGGCAATTTCATGACGCAGGTGAAACCGAACTATACGTTCGGCATCCGCACGCCATGGACACTCGCCAATGACGAGATTTGGCGAAAGACGCATCGCATGGGCGGCCCGCTCATGATGCTAGGCGGTGTTTTCGCCTTCATCGCCGCGTTCGTAACGAACGGAACGGCAGTCATTGTGCTGATCGCTGCGATGATCGCTATGTTTTTGGTTCCAGTGTTGTATTCGTACGTACTGTATGCGCGGATGCCGAAGTGAGGGATCGGGATAAGTGTCAGCGTGATCAACGTCTCTACATCCATGGTAAATGGATGTAGGGACGTTTTTTGTAGGCTAGTAGGGGGTCGCGGCTGCTGATTATC
>NZ_RXHU01000127.1 GCF_003955665.1 Paenibacillus whitsoniae | reverse complement strand
TTCTATTCTAGCAACGCGCCTCATAAGCTAAGGCATACCCTATTCACCCTAGTAAACGCGCTATTGGAGGCTGCCTAGACTTATGTTCAAAAAAAGACGCGTCATCCGAAAAGAAGTCATCCTCTGGATGGCTGTTTGCCTATCTTCCATGCTGGCTGTTACTATCATCGTCCCCAGTTTGCTAGTCAAGAAGATTCCCAGCGGCAGCGCCTACCCGGTCCCGATCGAAGGTGCGCAGCTGCAGGAAGCGGTCAGCGAGAAGGGACTGATGATCCCTGTCTATCTGACGAAACAGGCCAAGGTGCAGACCGTGCCGCTGGAGGACTACGTCAAAGGTGTGCTTGCCGCGGAAATGCCGGTCAGCTTTGAGCTGGAGGCTTTGAAGGCGCAGGCGATGGCTGCGCGCACGTATGTGGTGCGCCGGGTGATCGAGAAGGACTACAGCAATATGCCGGTGGACGATGCGCTGGTGACGGATACGACGGCGCATCAGGCGTATTTGACTGACGAGGAGCTGCGGGACAAATGGGGCAAAAGCGACTACGAGACAAATATGGCCAAGATTAATAGAGCAGTCACCGAGACGAAGGACAAGATTCTGACGTATAACCATGAGCCTATTAATGCCACGTTTTTTTCTACGAGCAACGGATACACCGAGAATTCGGAAGACTACTGGCCGTTCAAAAGTCCCTACCTGCGCAGCGTCGCCAGCCCGTGGGACGAGAAGCTCTCCTCTCGTTACAAGGAGACGGTGACGCTGAGCTATAAGACGATGCTGCAAAAGCTAGGCGTTCCGAGCATCTCTACGATCGACGGCAGCGCCAAAGGCATGAAGGTGCTCGCTTGGTCGGACGGCCACCGGATCAAATCGATGACCATCGGCGGCAAAGTGTTCTCCGGCCGCGAGGTGCGTGAGAAGCTCGGACTCGCTTCCTCGCAATTTTCTTGGAAATGGTCGGGCTCGCAGATTGCGATTACGACGTACGGTTACGGGCATGGCGTCGGCCTCAGCCAATGGGGCGCGGACGGGATGGCCAAGGAAGGGAAGACGGCAGAGCAGATCGTAACCTACTATTACACAGGCATTTCTATTGAAAATGCGACGCCGTTTATCCGCAAATCCTGACGGGGTCACGTTTCTATAAAAATATCTTTCTGGAAAAGTATAAAACCTTGAATTGTGTCAAGAATGGTTGATGAGGTGATAACCATGAATGATCAAAACAAAGGTTTTCAAAAAGAAGAAGCTCCTAAAACTGTTCAAGGAGCACAAGGTTCAACATCTGCATGGAAGAGGCTGCTTGCAAAGAAATGGGTATTTCCAGCGACATACGTGGCTGCGGCAGCAATTATCTTAACCTTAATGTGGGTGTACCAGGATGCAGGGACCAAAACAGTCAGCCAAGAGGATCTGGGCATTAAGGTTAGCAGCGAGGATGTAGGTACAGACAATCCAAACGCACCGAAAGACGGAGCAGTTGCTGTGAATGCGCAAGCCGAGACAATGCAATGGCCAGTGAAAGACAGATCGCTGGTTGAAGTGGGAATTCCGTTCTATGACACCAATGCAACAAATGAAGTGAAGCAAGCGGCGATGATTCAATATGGCGATCAACTGACGCCGCATACTGCAATTGACTTGAAAGCCAAAGACGGCGCAGCGTTCGACGTGCTGGCAGCACTTAGCGGCAAGGTAACAGCGGTGGAAAACAATCCGGTCGTCGGCAATCTTGTCGAAATCACCCACAGCAACGGGCTTATCTCCGTATACCAAAGCTTGGCCGACGTGAAAGTGACGAAGGGCGCTGAGGTGAAAAAAGGCGATGTGATTGCGAAAGCGGGCCGCAACGATTTTGAGAAAGAGGACGGCGTTCACTTGCACTTCGAAGTTCGTCAAGTGAGCGACAACGCAGCCGTCAATCCGGAAACACTGCTGAACGCGAAGCAATAAGCTTGGATCAGTTTCACAAAATGAGGCCGTAACGGCCTACATATAGCAGGGCAGCGGGAGAACTCTTCCTGCTGCTTTTTTGCTCGTATCGGTACGCTTGTCCGCCGCGAAAATGACGCCAAAAGCGGGATTTCTGGGTTTATTTTGAAAATAAATATGGGAATTCGGCTTGTCAGGCTTGGCTACGTAGAATATCTAGTCATGCCCCTCATATACTTTACCAAACTATCTCGAGTAGGGAGGCGAGGGGAGTGCACGATTACATCAAAGAGCGGACCATTAAAATTGGGACCTGTATCGTCGAGACCAAGAACACGGTTCGTACGATTGCGAAGGAATTCGGCGTTTCCAAAAGCACGGTGCACAAGGATTTGACGGAAAGATTGCCGGAAATCAACCCGGACCTGGCGAATCAGGTGAAGCATATTCTGGAATATCACAAGTCCATCCGGCACCTTAGGGGAGGGGAAGCGACGAAGATCAAGTATCGAAAAACCCGAAGCCCAAAGCAATCAGAGAATCTGGTCACGGTGAAGTCCTAAACGCTCATCCTTCATCCCGTTGACTTCCTGGATCTGGCGCTGTCGAAATTTAACGGAAAAAGAGGAATTAATGCATTTATCGCGAATTTAGCTTATAATTAGAACTGACTATCAGAGCGCCGATTCTTCACGGGATGGACGATAAGGTTTAGGAGGATTATTGGAAAATGTTCAGCAAGGATATTGGGATAGATCTCGGCACGGCGAATGTGCTGATTCATGTGAAAGGTCGCGGCGTTGTGCTCGACGAGCCTTCCGTAGTTGCCATTGAAAGCGATACGAAACGCGTGCTGGCTGTCGGTGAAGAAGCGTTCCGCATGGTCGGTCGTACACCCGGCAACATTATCGCAATCCGTCCGCTGAAGGACGGCGTTATTGCGGACTTCGACATTACGGAAATGATGTTGAAGCATTTTATTGCAAAAATTGGGGGCAAGAACTGGTATTCTCATCCGAGAATCCTGATTTGCGCCCCAACCAACATTACGTCGGTTGAGCAGAAGGCGATCCGTGAAGCGGCAGAGCGCAGCGGCGCCCGGGAAGTATTCATGGAAGAAGAGCCGAAGGCGGCGGCGATTGGCGCCGGCATGGACATCTTCCAGCCAAGCGGCAACATGGTTGTAGATATTGGAGGAGGGACGACGGATGTAGCCGTGTTGTCCATGGGCGACATCGTCACCTCCTCTTCCATCAAGATCGCCGGCGACAAGTTCGATATGGCGATCATGAAGTTTATCAAGAATAAGTACAAGTTGTTGATCGGCGAGCGGACAAGCGAAGACATTAAACTTAAGATCGGGACGGTATATCCACATGGCAGAGACCAGGAGATGGATATTCGCGGAAGAGACATGGTATCCGGTCTGCCGCTGACGATTACGATTCATTCGAGCGAAGTGCAGGAAGCGCTATGGGATCCAGTTTCCTCCATCGTAACGGCTGCCAAGAGCGTACTGGAGCGGACGCCGCCTGAGCTTTCGGCGGATATTATTGATCGCGGCGTTATTTTGACAGGCGGGGGCGCACTGCTTCACGGCCTGGATCAGTTGCTGGCGGATGAACTGAAAGTGCCGGTGCTGATCGCCGAAGATCCGATGTCGTGTGTCGTCAAAGGGACAGGCATTATGCTGGACAACCTCGATAAAGTGTCCAAGCGCAAGATGGGCTAATCGATTATCAGACTACCCTAGAGGTGAAACCATGTTAAGAGGACTGTACACCGCGGCCGCAGGAATGATCTCCGAGCAGCGCAGACACGATACAATTACGAACAATATCGCCAACCTGAATTCGCCGGGCTTCAAGCAGGGCAACTCGCTTTCCCGCTCGTTCCCGGAAATGCTCATTTCTACGATTCGCGGTGGACAAGGTGCCTCAACGGCACCGCTGGGGAAAATGAGTTTAGGGGTGTTCTCCGAGGAGAACATCGCGATACATACGCAGGGCGATTTGCAAGAAACGAAAAATCCGTTCGACTTTGCCTTGGTATCCAACATTCAAGTGCCAGGTATGACATTTGACGCAACGGGCAAATACGTTGACGAGAACGGCAATCGCACGTTCCAGCCGCAGGCACTGTTCACGGTGCTGAATGCGAACGGCGAGCCGCGATATTCCCTGAACGGGAAGTTTACCGTAGACAACATCGGTCAGCTTGTGAACGCCAACGGCAACCAGGTGCTCGGCCGCGACGGTCAGCCGCTGGTGCTGATGGATGCCAACGGCGAGCCGATCTCGAATTTTAAAGTGACGGACAAAGGGGAATTCCTCGACAGCGACGGTCGCCCGATTCTTGGCGCGAACGGTCAGCCCATCGGTCTGATGCTCTCGCGGGCAGAGAATCCGAATCTGATGCTGCGCGAAGGGAATGGGCTGCTGCGCATTAATCCAGGCGATGAAGCGACGGTTACGCAAGTGGCGGCAGGCGATCAAGTGGAAGTGCGCCAAGGCTTCATCGAACGTTCCAACGTGGATTCGGCACAGTCGATGGTCGATATGATGTCGGCGCTCCGCGCGTATGAAGCGAATCAGAAGGTCATTCAGTCGTATGATAAAAGTATGGACAAAGCAGCGAACGATGTCGGACGCGTCTAATCTAGCTGGCGAAGGAGCTCACCATGAACAATTCCATGATTAACTCATCGGTATCCATGCACAGCTTACAGCAAAAGCTGGATATTCTCTCCAACAACATTGCGAACGTTAATACTAATGGTTTTAAAAAGAAGGAAGCGTCCTTTGAGGACGTCTTGACGAATGTGAAGGCGCAGCCGGAAGGATTCCGCCAGCAAGGGCGATTCTCCCCGCTGGGGTTCAACCAAGGCTGGGGTTCGAAGCTGGTGCAGATCCAGACGGATCTGGCCCAGGGGCCGATTCAGCCGACGAACAATCCGACCGATTTTGCCATCCAGGGGGATGGGCTGTTCGAAGTGTCCGTCAGCAAGGTGGACGAGAACGGCAATCAGGTGTTCCAACCGGCCTGGACGCGCAACGGTGCATTCAGCCTGAGTCCGGATGGGCAGGGCGGCAAGGTGCTTACGACCAAAGAGGGGCATTTCATCAACGGGATTGACGGCAATCCGATTCGGGTTCCGGTCGGCTATCGAGCGGTTGTGGGCCAAGACGGTACGATTCTGGGCTACAATGAACAGGATCCGGCGGCCGAGCCGATTCCGGTCGGTCAGATTAAGCTGGTCCGCGTCGTGCGGCCGCAGCTCCTGCAAGACGTGGGAGATAATCTTTATACGCTTCCAGCTGCACTGACGGCTGCGGAGAAGGCGAACATTTTGCAGGACGTGAACGGTCTTGCAGCGAAACCAGGGGCTCGGGTCAGCCTGATGCAGGGGTATCTGGAGCAATCGAACGTCACGCTCTCCGATGAAATGACGGACCTGGTTATCGTCCAAAGAGGGCTTCAGCTCAATTCCCGAGCGATTACATCTTCAGATCAGATGATGAACATAGCGAATAACTTGCGCGTCTGATCGAAAGAAAAGAAGGAAGGGATGGGCGCAATGGCAGATAAGCCGGCTCAAGCGGAACGAAAGAAGAAAAAGCCGAGGCCGAGATGGCAGCACATCCTTTGGATTATTTTCAAAATCGTACGGATTCCCGTACTTTGCGTGCTGGCCGTCTACATCGGCCTGTATATTGGATATACAAAGCTCGGCCATCAACCGTCGGGAGAAATTCTTCATATCAGTACGTGGCGGCATTTATACGATCTCGTTTTTGCGAATTAATCATAAGAGTTCAAAAAGTAGGGTTTTCAGCACCGAGAAGATTGCGAGAAGCTGAAGAAGGAGGAGCGGAGTGTAGGCAAAACCTACACGAGCACCGCAGTTCGAAGCTGAACGCAATATTCGACGTCGAGTCCGCTTCCTAGCCATACTTCGTGATCAAAAGACGACTTTTTGAACTACCTCTAATTCGAACTCCCGTACGGGAGTTTTATTTTTATCCTGGTAACGGTATAATGATGGAAGGCTGGGAACTGTCAAATATCGGATAACGAAGGCACAGGAGGCGTACCTTGAATTTACCGAATATGCTTACCCTTAGCAGGTTTGTTCTGATTCCCGTTTACCTGGTGCTGTTTTTCAACGGCCATATCCGGACCTCCTTTGTTATCCTGCTTCTAGCCGGGTTAACGGACATTCTCGACGGTTATATTGCGAGAACGCGTAAGCTCATTACGCCTATGGGCGTAATGCTCGATCCGCTGGCCGACAAATGTATGATGATCGCCGTGATTCTCTCACTGCTGATCTCGCAGATGATTCCGTGGCAGGCGGCAGCCGCCATGTTCATTCGTGACGCGGGCATGATTGTTGGCTCGGCGTTCTTTCATTTTAGAGGAAAATTAACGGTGCCGGCGAATGTTATGGGAAAGCTGACGACCGTTCTCTATTACTTCGCGATTTTGTTCATCGTGTTTGAAGCCTCATTTGCGCTGGTCTACCTGTGGTTCGTCATTGGCGTATCCTTCCTCACGTCTTTTATTTATATCGGCCAGTTCCTGCTGCTCAATCGGGGGGCGAATCGGAACACCGGTATGTGAACGTTAAAAAGAGCCTATGTAAGGGCCTGCCTGGCAGGCTTTTACATAAGCTCCCCTTATATCAACCCCTCATGTCTGCAGGGCATGAAGGGACAACCCTATTATGGGTCATTGCCCGCCATTTTATGCAAGTAATTGAAAGGAGATCACCTGTACCATGCTAGATATTAATCAAATCCAAGAGATCATTCCACATCGCCCGCCATTCTTGCTCGTTGACCGCATTCTCGAGGTGGAAGAAGGCGTCAGAGCGGTAGGGATTAAGAATGTTACGATGAATGAGGAGTTTTTTAAAGGACATTTTCCGGGTTATCCGGTCATGCCGGGGGTGCTGATTCTGGAAGCTCTCGCGCAGGTTGGCGCTGTAGCTGTCCTGTCGATGCCGGAATATCGGGGCAAAATCGGCCTTTTCGCCGGGGTTGACGGTGTGCGTTGGCGCCAGCAGGTCGTGCCGGGAGATACACTTACGTTGGAAATGACGATTACGCGCGCGAAAGGCACGATTGTGAAAGGCAACGCCGTAGCCAAAGTTGGCGACAAAGTCGTAGTCGAAGGCGAATTGATGTTCGCCCTAGCTAATAAATAAGAGAGAACCTAAAGGAGATGAACCTGCGACGATGACGCGTGTACAAACGGAGTATCAATTATGGCTTCAAGATCCTGCTGTGGATGAGCAAACGAAACAAGAATTGCTGGCTATTGGGTCAGACGCCAAGGAAATTGAAGATCGCTTCTATAAAGATCTTGAATTTGGGACAGGCGGACTTCGCGGGGTCATTGGCGCTGGAACGAACCGGATCAATGTGTATACCGTTGGCCGGGCAAGTCAGGGTCTTGCACAATACGTGAAAGGGACGGGCGCTGCGGAGCCGGCGATTGTGCTTGCTTACGATTCCCGCCATATGTCGCCGGAGTTTGCGCTCGAAGCTGCGCTTGTCTTTGCTGGCAACGGGATTAAAGCGTACTTGTTCCCAACCTTGCACGCGACGCCGCAGTTATCGTTTGCCGTGCGCTATTTGAAAGCGACAGCCGGTGTCGTCGTAACGGCGAGCCATAATCCGCCCGAATACAACGGGTACAAAGTGTATGGCGCCGACGGCGGCCAGCTTGTACCAGAGTATGCGGAGCAGGTCATTGCGCAGGTACAAAGTATCGATTCTTTTGATAAAGTGAAAAAGCTGTCCCAGCAAGAAGCGGAAGCGCAAGGGTTGCTCGTGTGGCTGGGGGAAGACGTCGACCAAGCGTACATTAAGGCCGTTACGGCTGTGAGCCAAAATCCGGACGTGATTCGTGAAATCAGCGGCGATTTCCGTATTGTGTTCACTCCGCTGCACGGGGCCGGCAACGTTCCGGTGCGTGAAGTGTTGAAAGCCGTAGGCTTCAGCCAAGTGCAAGTCGTCGCTGAGCAGGAGCTGCCGGATGCGCAGTTCTCGACCGTGAAGTCGCCGAACCCGGAAGAACGCGAAGCGTTCACGCTGGCGATCGCGCAGGCGAAAGCCTGGGACGCCGACATTATTATCGGGACGGATCCGGATGCGGACCGCATGGGCGCTGTCGTAAAGGATACGAACGGCGAGTACGTCGTGCTGACCGGCAACCAGTCCGGCGCGCTGATGGTGCACTATTTGCTGTCCTCCATGAAAGAGCGGGGCACGCTGCCGGCAAACGGCGTCGTCATCAAGACGATCGTGACAAGCGAGATGGGCGCGGTGATCGCGAACCACTACGGCATTCCGACGCTGAATACGTTGACCGGATTTAAATATATCGGGGAAAAAATGTCGCAATTCGAAAAGTCCGGTGAGCATACATACCTGATCGGCTATGAAGAGAGCTACGGCTACTTGGCTGGCGATTATGCACGCGACAAAGATGCGGTGATCGCTTCGATGCTGATTGCGGAAGCGGCCGCTTACTATAAGAAGCAAGGCAAAACCTTATATGAAGTGCTCCAAGAGCTGTATGGTTCTTTTGGTTATTTTTTGGAAAAACTGGAATCAAGAACGCTCAAAGGCAAGGACGGCGTAGAGCAAATCGGCCGTATGGTGGAAGCGTGGAGAACGAATCCACCGGTGGAAATTGGCGGTACGCGCGTTACATCGATGGAAGATTTTGCCCAAGGTTTGTATGGCTTGCCAAAGGAGAATGTGCTGAAGTTCAAGCTGGAAGACGGGTCCTGGTTCTGTCTGCGTCCATCGGGCACGGAGCCGAAAATCAAATTTTACTTCGCCGTTCAAGGCAAGACAGAAGCCGCGGCTACACAGCAGTTAAACGGAATTATTCAATATGTTCTTAAGCGTGTAGACGGATAGCACAATAGGTATGGAGAACCTCTTCAGAACCGGAGCGGGGGATAGGTCGTCTAAATGAGTAGCAGATCATAGGATCTGTCAGCTTTGCGGGCGTCTGTCTCCTGCTTGCAGGGTCGGAGAGGTTTTCGAATGTATACGGGCGTTCCCCGGTAAAGGAAAAGTAAATGCTCTAAGGAGTGGACAACGCGTGAATTGGTATCAAACCTGGAATAACCCTCTCAAAAATCTGCTGTGGTGGCTCGTCATCATCGGCATGCTCGGGTCTTTGCCTCTGGCGTATATGCGTCATGAGACGGAGACATCGACGAAGAACGTGGAGTTTGTTTTTGACTACCGCGATCTCTTGGACATTGCGGATTTGCAGACGAATCCACAGAAGTTTGTGCAGGATCAGTTGGGTAAAATGAAGGCTGCCGGCATCGGATCGATGGCGGTCTACGAAAGTACATTGGCGGAGTTCAAAGAAAGCCGCCGCATTGATCTCTATAACTCGCGCGACGCGGCAGCGCTGACGCAAACGTTCGGCGATCCGAGCGAAAATTTCACGTATCTTCTGTTTACGAACAACGAGGCGCAGCAGAAGCTGGAGCCGCTTATTCAGAAAACATTTGCTGACCTCGGCGTTGGCGTTAAGCCTTGGAGCTTTAAGAACCGGAGCGGTCTCGTCATTCAAATGAGCCCGGATGATGCGGCCATCAAAGCGATGGACCCGGACCCGATTGCCATGCAAATGCTGAAGGATCAAGGCTTCCAGCTCGTCGTTCGTCTATCGAACCACCGCGAGTTCAAATCGAACGATATGGACCGTCTCCTCAAGCAGCTGCATGATCTGGGGGTTAAACGCATTATCGTCGATGGCAATGAGGTGCCGGGGTATACCGAAGAGAATACCGAGGAGAACCTCAATAAAATGGCCGATTTGCTGAACAAATACGGCATGGGGCTTGCCGCGATCGAACTCCTGAAGGAGCCGCAGAAAGGGTTCAGCACGCTCGCGAAGCAAACCAATTACAACGTGGTGCGTCTGCACTCGTTTACGGAGAAAGACGGCGACAAGCTGACCGAGCCGCTGAAAAAATCCGAGCTGGAAGGCCGGATTCAAGGCGTTGCCGATCGTTTTGTCCTGGCGGTTAAAGATCGTAATATCCGCATGGTGTTCATCAATGGACATGCGGTGAAAAGCTTGGACCGCGCCAAAGTGGTCGACCCGTTGTCGGCTTACTATGAGAGCTTGACCGGGACAGACGGCGCGATTCCGCGCATTGAGAAGTTCGGCTTCGACCTGGGGCCGGCGCAACCATTTGAAGTGCATACGACGTCCTGGCAAAAGGTGGCTCGCGTCTTCCTTTTGATCGGCGGCCTTAGCCTCGTGGTGCTGATGCTGTCATTCTTCATCCCGGAAGGGACGCTTATCTTCTTCGTACTGGGCTTGATCGGACTTGTGGGGGTACACGTGCTCTCCGCGAATTTGTACGCACAGGGCCTTGCCCTGATGACGGCGATCTCGGCACCGAGCGTAGCGGTCATGCTGGCGATTCGCACCGTGCGTTCCGGTGCTTCGGCCAAGTGGAAATCCGGCATCGGCTTCGGCCTCTGGCTGCTGCTGCGTACGTCGCTTATTTCGCTGATCGGCATCGTGTATGAGGTTGCGCTGCTGAATCACATCACGTACTCGCTCGTGCTGCAGCAATTCCGCGGTGTCGGCCTGCTGCACTTGCTTCCGATTGCGATTGCGGGGCTGTATCTCCTGTTCTTTAGTGAGAATAATACGTATAGCGAGAAACTGGCGAACATTCGCCGTATACTCTCTTCCTATATTAGTGTGCTTTGGATCGTCATTGCCGGCGTTGGCTTGGCGGCTGTGTATTACTACTTGTCCCGTACCGGCAACGAAGGCCAGGCATCTACCGTAGAGAAGCTGTTCCGTTCTTACCTCGAGAACACGATGGGGGTCAGACCGCGGACGAAGGAATTCCTCGTGGCGCATCCGATTTTCGTGCTTGGAGGCTACTTGGCTGTCCGTTATCGTCATGCGGTGTACCTGCTCTTTATCGGCGTTGTCGGCCAACTGTCGCTCGTTGACACGTTTGCGCACTTGCATACACCGCTGCATATTTCGCTGCTTCGTATTTTTTATGGTTTAGTGATCGGTGCGATTCTCGGTCTCATCCTTTGCGCTGCATGGGAAATTGTCGCAAGGAGTTGGAAACGATGGGCCAAGCCCCAGTTGTTAAAATAGCGCTGTCCGGCTATTACGGCTTCGATAATAGCGGCGACGAGGCGGTGCTGCAGTCGATTCTTCTCGCCCTGCAGGAGCAGGGTCAAGCGCAAGGCGTACAGATCGAGCCGATCGTGCTGTCCGCGAACCCGGCGAAGACATCCGCGATGTACGGCGTCCGCGCTGCGCACCGCATGCGGCCAGGGGACCTGCTTCGCACGCTGCGCGAAGCGGACGGTCTCATCAGCGGCGGCGGCAGCCTGCTGCAGGATGCCACCAGCGCCAAGACGATTCCGTATTACTTGGCGGTGTTGAAGCTGGCCCAACTGTTCGGCAAGCCGACATTTGTGTATTCGCAGGGCATCGGGCCGGTGAACCGGCCGATGTTCTTTGGGTGGATCCGCAGCGTGTTTAAGCGCTGCGCCGTGGTGACGGTCCGCGACCAGGAGTCCGCGGACTTGCTCGGGCGGATGCGGCTCCCGCAGGAGCGCATCACGGTCGTGCCCGACCCGGTGATGGGCCTGCCGCTGCGTGCGGATGCACGCGGCGGGGAGGCCGGTTCACCGGCGGGCGGTTTCGCGGACGCGGCTGCGCCGGCGTCCGGAGCGGATGGCGGCGCGCCTGCGGAGCGCGCGCCGGTAAAGCGGACGGTCGGCGTGTCCGTCCGCTTCTGGAACGCCGACCGCTCCGAGCTGGAAGCTCTCGCGCGGTCCTTGGCGCTTTTGCTCGCCGCACGCCCGGAGGTGCGGCTGCGGTTCTTGCCCTTCCACCTCCCTTCGGATGAGGTGGCGTCGCAGTTCGTGATCGACCGGCTGGGCGATCACGGGGCAAGGGCGGAGCTGGTGCGAGGGATCGAGCACCCGCAGGACATGCTCGCGCAGGTCGCGGGGTGCGACCTGCTGATCGGGATGAGGCTGCATTCCTTGATCTATGCAGCCTCGCAGTTTGTGCCGATGGTCGGCATCTCGTACGATCCAAAGATCGACCAGTTTCTCCATCGGCTCGGGATGAAAGCCGCGGCATCGACCTCGCAGTTCGATGCCGACAAGTTCGTCGAAGAGACGCTGCGTCTCCTCGACGGGCGCGATCAGTGGGCGGCTGCTTCACGCGCCGCCATCGAAGCTTTGAAAGCGCAGGCTCAATGGCCCGCGCAGCGAATCGTCGCTTTTTACAAAAAGCAACCATTTTGAACCCTACAACGTCAATAATAAGGAAGAGATAGCATGAGTACGACATCTTTTATGTCCGGGTCTGCCCAGACTGCAGAGCAACCCTTTCCAAAGGTGCGCATCTACGGCGTGCCTTTCTCCAAAATGAGCATGCGGCAAACCGTCGACTATTTGACCCGCGCGATTGAGAGCCGCGAGCCCCATCAAGTGGTGACGGCCAATCCCATCATGGTCATGGCTGCGCTCGACGATCCGGCGTACCTTCGCATGATGCAAGGTGCAGACCTGATTGTGCCCGACGGCACCGGCGTCGTTTGGGCGGCCAATTATGTGGGCCAGCCGGTCGCGGAGCGGGTGCCTGGCTATGATTTGATCCATGAGTTGATGAAAACCGGAGGGCCGAAAGGCTGGAAGGTGTTCCTGCTCGGCGCTTCGCCTGAGGTGATTGAAGCGGCTGCGGACCGAATTCGTACGTTGTATCCGGACGTACAGCTCGTCGGCGTACGCGACGGATATTTCAAAGATGCGCAGGACGAAGAGGTGATCGCGCAAATTCGGGCCGCTGGGCCGGATATTTTGCTCGTCGGACGCGCTGCGTCGAATCAGGAGCCTTGGATTGCCAAATACAAGGAAAAGCTCGGCGTACCGGTGATGATGGGCGTCGGTGGAAGTTTTGATGTGCTTTCGGGCAAGCTAAAGAGAGCGCCTATCATTTTTCAAAAGCTGCGTCTGGAATGGTTTTACCGCCTTCTGCAAGAGCCTTGGCGCTATAAGCGGATGCTTGAGCTCCCGAAATTCGCAGTGAAAGTGATGCGCGATAAAGATAACGTCACAAAATGATGAAAATTTTTCTGAAAACTGCCTGAAAACGGTCATTTCAGTTGAATTTAGCAGTAGTATTTGTGGACAAATGGGAGTATAATTCATTTCGGCGGTCATCTGCCACCCATGACAAGAGGAGCTGTGAAGAAGACATGTATGGATTATATGTGATAGGGTTTGTTGCATCGCTGATTATTGCGCTATTGCTTACACCCCTGGTCAAAAAATTTGCCTTTTGGGTAGGCGCGGTTGATGCCCCTAACCAACGCAAGGTACATACGCGAATTATGCCGCGTCTTGGCGGGCTAGCTATTTTTCTCGCTTTTGTCGCTGCATACTTTATCGTCTCTCCGGCACTCGATGCGCTGAACTCGAATGCGGCCTACGGGTTGCTGCTCGGCGGTCTGGTGATTGTGGTGACAGGGGCGCTGGATGATCGGTTTCAACTTTCACCCAAATGGAAAATGCTCGGCCAACTGATTGCTGCGTGCATCGTTGTTGCGTTTGGCCTCAAAATCGACCTGGTCAACATTCCGTTCGGAACGACCAACCTGCCGATTGGCTGGCTCAGTATTCCGATTACGATATTCTGGATCGTTGGCGTTTCCAATGCGATCAACCTCATCGACGGCCTCGACGGTCTGTCTGCTGGGGTATCGGGGATTGCCACGACAACAATTCTTATACTTGCCTTGATGATGGGCAATGTGACGGTTGTTCTGCTTTGCGTGATCCTGCTCGGCAGTATCTCCGGCTTTATGTTCTTTAACTTTCATCCTGCGAAAATTTTTATGGGCGATTCGGGTGCCCTATTCCTGGGCTTTGCCCTGGCGACGCTGTCGATCCTCGGCTTTAAGCAGGCGGCGGTTGTGTCGCTGTTGGTTCCGATTATGATTCTCGGCGTTCCGCTGTCGGATACATTCTTCGCGATGCTGCGCCGTTATGTGAACAAGCTTCCGATTTCCGCACCGGATAAAAGCCATCTGCATCACTGCCTGCTGCAGCTTGGTTTCAGCCACCGCGCTAGCGTGCTGATTATTTATGGCATTGCGGCGATGTTCGGCGGCAGCGCGGTTATCTGCTCCGTCTTTATTTCTCAGAACTCCACGTGGGGTCTGGTTCTGATTATAGTCGCGCTGTTCCTGGGCATGCTCGTCGGGGCGGAAGCGATCGGTATTATTAGCAAAAGCCGCAAGCCGGTGCTGAATTTCCTGCAGCGTCTGGTCGGCAAGCAAGTTCAAAGTGATGGGAAATAGCACTTTATAGCTGATTTTTTCGAACCCAACCCTGGTGGTTGGGTTTTTTTGCAATTTTGTGAAAAGTTCACTTCCTCTAAACATTTCCTCAGCTTTGACCGATAAGTAAATTACAACAACTTTTGGCGAAATACCGCGTCTAATACTGTAGAAAGCTGGAAGGAAAATGGAGGGATTGTCGAACGGTAGACAATGAACGAGTCGAGGCTTTGCGGGTACATACAAATGCTCAAATGCTAACCACATTTAGATAAAACATTAAGGAGGAACTTGCTTTGAAACGACTTCATAGGAAACTAGCGAGCATCGTGTTGATCATGAGCATTATGATCAGCTTGTTGCCCGCGTTGTCGGCAAGCGCGGCGACGCTGGAGATTAAGGAGATTTATACGGACACGGATAACGCGGGACAATCATCGGCAAAACCACACGATATCAACGCGGTAACGCGGATTACACAGCTGCCGTTCACTTTGTATGTGGAGACGACGGGTGTTACAGACTCTCAGATCCCTTCCATTTACTTTGAAGTGACGAACATGAATTCCGGTTCGGTAGTGACGGAAAAGAATAACAAAGCGCAAATCGTCAACAGCAATCGTGTGCGCTTCGATAACATCCAGTTAACCGAAGGGTTGAACAAGATTGTTGTTTATTTGGGTGATTCCAATGCGATTGTATCCGCACCTGGCTGGCTTTACTATGCGCCGACAACCAATTTGTCGGATATTTCGGTGAATGACGCACCACTCCAAGATGGTAAGATCTATCCAATCGATCGTGGTCCGCTCAAAGCCGGCACGACGGGTATTCAAATTAAAACCAAGGCAGCCAACGCAAGCGCTGTTCAAGCAACCCTGACAGGGGATAGTCTGCCTAAGCAAGGATTTAAGAGTAATGACGGTTATTTTTACTTTACCGGTGATGACAAAAACAAATCCTCATCCACTTGCGCCTCAATAACAAGCTTCTGTTTGACGCCAGGGGATAATATTATCAGCTTTACTGCGAGCAACGACACGAATAAATATCAAGCTGTGAAAAAGCTTTGGTATGATAATGGACAGCCGTTTGCGTTTAACGGGATCATTTCTGGTGTGGAAAATGGTGTTACCATAACTAAGGATCTGATTACGATTCCAACCTTCCAAACGGACGCTTTGACGTTCACGGCGGGATTGAAAAGTGATTATACCGACTCAACGGGCACATCCTTGCGTTATCGTTATGTGGATGTGGCAGTGAATGACAACCTCATTGGTACGATTGACTTGGGTGGTCCCGATATTCCGGTTGCCATGCCTGCTGCTAGTACGACGGTATCAGGCGCAACTTACGCAGCCGTAAGCTCGTCAACTTTGTCGCGTGCCTCAGAATATATGGTAAAAAATTCGACAATTACCATTCCTTCAATTCCATCGTATGTTGCTAATGAACAGCGCTTGACTTTTAAGTACCGAGATGGCGCGAATGCGCTGGTTCCAGTTACTACCGAATACAGATTCAAATTTGTAAATCCAAACGAGCCATATATTGATCACGCTACATTGAGCAACGGCGGCGTGGAGAACACATTAAACCTGGCGGATACGAACAGTATCGGTGAGCTGCCTGCTGCTATTCACATCTATGCCAATCAGATGACAGCAGCAGTTAAAGTCAACGTGGATGGCACGAATTTTACGGTTACCGGTCCTGTACTGGACGGTTCATTCAACAGATTTGATTTGAATTTACAAGGGATTAGCGACGGGAACAAGAATTTGAACGTCGAATTGTACAAGAATGCTGGGGATCTGCTGCCATTTAGCACAACGACCTACAAAATTACAATCAGTAATGCACCTTATGTGATTATTAATAATGTTTCCAACAGCATGTCGATCAAAAACATTTCGAACCTCAAATGTGTGGCGAATGATGGGACCACAACGGATGCTTGTATTTCAGGACGCCTTGTGAACTTCTACAAAGATCCGGGCGCAACGAATAAAGTTGAAGTATACTTGAATGATGCTGTAGAGCAGCTTGATTCTACGACAGATCCGGCAGTTTTTGATGCGAACAATGTCTTTACCTTGCCGTTGATCAAATTCTCCAGACCGACGCCTCCGGCGACTCCGACGCTGGCGGGTGTCTTGCGTGAAGGTAAAAATACATTGAGATTTAAAATCTACGTAAACAATGTCTTCATTACCGAGCAGTCCTATGACATTTACTTGTTCTCGACGGATGCGCCGCAATTCACGGCTATCAAACCGATCGAGAGCGGGACGAGTGTCGGTATTCAATACACGCCAGGCAGTACTCCGGATACGTATTCCACGACACAGCGTACCGTGTCATTCAGCGGGAAATTCAGCAGTCTTGACGCGGCCGGCAACGCTGCGCTAATTAAAGCCTTGCAGCTCGTCGTTCATACGAAGGACTCCAAGGGAGATGCCCTGGTTTACCAGCAGACCATCATCGATAATGTTGTTCCTGTGGATAAGTCGATCAACTCGGAAAATGCGCTAGCTAGTGGAACGACCTTTTTCTCAGCTATTAATGTTGCGGGGGACCAGTCTTTTACAACCAATGCATTTAAATTGCTTGATAATTCCGATGTTATTTTCGAATTCCGAATCACGAACAACTCTGGTATTACAGCTACGAAGTCGATTACCATTTCCAGACAGAACGTACCGTACACCGTTGTTCAACCTATGTTGATCAAAAACGAAAAAGGCCAACTGCAGTCCAACATCAACAGCGACTTCTACAACGTTATTATTGAAGCGGAAAATGCGGACAGCGTTCTTTTCGGCAAAGATCAAGCAACGAAACGTACGGTGAATTCAGTTGATCAGTACTTATACCAGGTAACCAACCTGAAAGCCGGCGCGAACGAGGTTAAATTCACCATCAATCGCAATGGCGCAAAGGTCAACGGAAGCTTTATCCTTTTTAATACGAATACAAATGTTCAAGGTGCAGAAACGCTGCAATTAATGAACTCCAAGTTCAAGCTCTTTAACAACGGGTTACAATTAACGTTCCCTAGAGACACCAAATTAATGAGAAACGTACCGGACAGCAACAATAACCAGTATATTTCAACCAGCCGTAAAATCCTGTTCGGTATCGCCGATACAGATGACGGTCGTGTGGATAAGACGCTATATCCGGTAGCCAACGGCTATTTCAAATCCAAAATCAGTGTTAAAGTGCCGGAAGATACGTTCCACCCAGCAAGTAACTTGTACTACATGGATGCTGGCTTTATCCCGGCGCCAAACTCAACAACAACAACAGCCGATGATTTGACTAAAGGTCTCAACGGTACCGGCCAAGATCCTTATGACTCTTCCGTGAATGGCCGCGCTTATTTCAATCGTTTGAACGATGAAATCGTTGTTCCAACACAAGAGGGCGAATTGACCCTGCAGTTCGACCCTGCGATCCGTCAAGATGCAGGCAAGTATATCACAGTATTCTTCTATGATATTTATGCGAACTACGCCAATACGACCGACTACGGTTGGAAAAACCTTGGTGGTGTCGTTGATACGAAAAACAACACCATCACCGTACCGTTCCGGAAATTCGGTTACTATCAAGTTATGTACATGGACCGCAGCTTTGACGATATGACGGGCCACTCCTTTGCTCGTAACGAGTTGGAGACGTTGTACTCTAAAGGCTTAATGAAGGCGAAAACAACCTTCTCCTTCGGTCCGAACGATTACATTACCCGCGGCGAGTTTGCGCAAATTCTCGTGAAGATCTTTAAGCTTCCACTTAACTATGCGGGCAACTCGACATTCTCGGACGTACTCAAAATCGATAATGCTGTCGGCATGCTGTACGACTACAAGTATATCGAGACCGCGGCGCGCGCCGGCATCATTCGTGGACAAGCGAGCAACCGTTTCAACCCTAGCGGCTCCATTACGCGTCAGGACGCCGCTGTGATGATCGCACGGGCGGCAGAAATGAAAATGAGCACCGACCTGGCTAAGTCGCTTACATCGCTTCAGAAGACGTTTACGGACGCCGACAACATCGAGTCCTACTCGAGACCAGCTGTCGAAGCCGTTGTGAAGGCAGGCCTCATCGAAGGCATTGAGAACACACTCGTAGCCGGACAAAAGAAAGCTACTGTCCGCTTTGACCCAACCGAGCTCATGACACGCGCCCAAGCATCGATTATCGGCTATCGCGTGATGAAGCAACAGAAGATGGTTCCTTAATTTTTGAAGAAGCCCAGCTTACCGATTATGGTAGCTGGGCTTTTTGTTGATTTTATTCTTCAGTAATCCTTCAGTTAACATTTAGTTTCTATTAAGCTTCACTTCTAATTTCCTTTACAAACGGCCGCTAGAATGGACCTGTAAGCAGTCCAGGTGAGTGTTCAGGGCAGACATTCATTTTGGAAAATACTTA
>NZ_RXHU01000126.1 GCF_003955665.1 Paenibacillus whitsoniae | reverse complement strand
CCAGCAGGTCCCGATGGATTTTCACCACAATCTTCTTGTTCACACGGCTCTCCGTGACCATACAGTTCGGACGGTGAATGTCCGACGGGAAGCACACCGCGAACATGCCTGGCCCCAGATAGATGTCCGTCTCCGGCATCCCTTCATTTTCATAAAATGCGACATCATGCGTCTCGAACTTATCATCGATCACTTTGGCGCCTTCGTGCAGCTTGTAGAAGCACAGTCGCTCCTCACCGCTCACGAGGAACTGGATGTCCGTGTACACTTGATGCGATTCCGGCAGCTGCTCCGCTTTCGGACGCGTTTGCGCTTCCTGCACATTGGCGTACATGAGATGGCCGTTGTCGCCCTCCAGATCGTAGCGCCCCGGCTCACATTCGCCAAGACGGCGCTCCAGGATATACTCGATCCCTCGTACGACGGCAGCCGGCCACAGAACCCGCTCCCGCTCAAAATGAGTTAAATCGCTAATAATCATCGCCTAGCAGCTCCTTTTTGCAAAAAGACCCGCCACGAGAGCGAGTCTTTTCAAACTATCATTAGAATGATTTCTGATTAGCGCCTTCCCAGTCTGCGAGGAATTTTTCAATTCCGGCATCTGTCAGAGGATGCTTACTCATCGATTCTATCACTTTATATGGAACTGTCGCAATATGGGAACCGGCCAGTGCCGCTTCGATGACGTGTGCGGAATGGCGCACGCTCGCTGCGATGATTTCAGATTTAATACCGTGCACTTGGAACATTTGGGAGATTTCTTTAATCAAATTCATCCCGATTTGGTTGATGTCATCCAAACGACCGATGAACGGGGATACGAACGTTGCACCCGCACGAGCCGCCAACAACGCTTGCGTCGAGGAGAAAATCAGCGTCACGTTCGTCGGAATACCGAGCGCTCTGAACTGGCTGGTTGCTTGCAAGCCATCGAGCGTCATAGGCAGCTTGATCACGATGTTCGGGCTGAGCGCTGCAAGCTTTTTGCCTTGCTCGACCATTTCGTCCGCTTTCAAGGAAACGACTTCCGCAGAGATCGGCACGTCGCCGACGATGGAGATGATTTCCTTAATCGTTTCAAAAAAGTCTCTGCCTTCTTTGGCAATCAAGGAAGGGTTTGTCGTCACACCTGCGACCACCCCTAGTGCGTGAGCTTTGCGAATTTCTTCTACATTGGCTGTGTCGATAAACAATTTCATGAACGTATCCCTGCCTTTTCTCCCTATTGGGGTATTATTGGAAATACTTCGTCTTGATTTGTCCTACGATTGCTTCTGCGCTGAAACCATACTCACGGATCACGCGGTCCGCCTTGGCCGACGCCCCGAACTTGCGGATGCCGACGACAAAGCCTTCGCCGCCTGTAATGTCTTCCCAACCTGCCGGGTAAGCCATCTCGATGACGACGTTGCGACGTACGTCCGGCGATACGATACTGTTCCGCACCGCTTCCGGCTGTGCCTCGAACAGTTCACGGCTCGGCATGGAAATGACGCGCGCCTTAATTCCATCTTGCAGGAGCTGCTTCTTCACGTCAAGGGCCAAGCTCACTTCGGAGCCGGTTGCGATCAACTGCACGTCTGCCGCTGCCCCGCCTTCCACATCCGATAGCACGTAAGCCCCTTGATGGATATGATCAAAAGCGAGCGTATCCGTCCCCGGCAGCACCGGCAAGTTCTGACGGGAGAGGGCGAAGACGAATGGGCCTTCTTTCGCCTGCACCGCATACGACCAAGCTGCGATCGTTTCGTTCGCGTCCGCCGGACGGAACAACGTCAAATCCGGAATCATCCGCAGGGATGGGATTTGCTCAATCGGTTGATGCGTCGGGCCGTCTTCGCCGACCGCGATGCTGTCATGCGTGAAGACATACGCCACCGGCTGCTTCATCAGCGCCGACAGACGAATCGCGCCGCGCAGATAGTCGCTGAACACGAGGAACGTGCCGCCGAACGCGCGCACGCCGCCGTGGAGCAGCATGCCGTTCAGCGCTGCGCCCATGGCAAATTCCCGCACGCCGAACCAGAAGTTGCGGCCGCTGTAATCCGATGCGCTGAATGCGCCCGCATCGCTAATCATCGTCATGTTCGAGCTGGCTAGGTCCGCCGAACCGCCGACAAAATGCGGCACGCGCTTCGCCAGGCCGTTAATCGCTTTGCCGGACGCGGTGCGCGTCGAGATGGCGCCGCTTTCCGGGGTGTAGCGAGGCAGGTCGGCATTCCAGTCCGCCGGCAGCTCGCCGCGGCTGGCGATCTCGAACTGCTTCGCCAGCTCCGGATAAGCCGCCTGGTAGCCTTGCCACAGCTGCTCCCAGCTCGCTTGCTTCTGCGCGCCAGCCGCTTTGTGCTGCGCGAAGTGCTCGTACACCTCAGCCGGCACGTAGAAGTCCGGCTCCAATGGCCAGCCAAGCGCTTCCTTCGTCAGGCGCAGCTCGTCTTTGCCCAGCGGCGAACCGTGCGTGCCGCCGTGGCCGCCTTTGCCGGCTTTGTTCGGGGAGCCGTAGCCGATCGTCGTTTTCACTTCGATCAGCGTCGGACGCTTCCCGTCCGCTTTCGCCGCTGTAATCGCATCAGCAACCGCGTTCACGTCATGCTGATCATCCACGCGCAGGTACTGCCAGCCGTACGATTCGATGCGTTGCTTGACGCTCTCCGAGAACGACATGTTCAATTCGCCATCGAGGGAAATGTCGTTGGAATCGTATAGCACGATCAACTTGCCGAGCTGCAGGTGGCCAGCGAGCGATGCCGCTTCCGCGGATACGCCTTCCATCAGATCGCCGTCGCCGCAAATTGCGTATGTGTAGTGATCCACAACATCAAAGCCCGGCTTGTTATACACCGACGCCTGATGCGCTTCCGCCATCGCCATGCCGACCGCCATTGCAAAGCCTTGCCCAAGAGGGCCTGTCGTCGCTTCGACGCCGACTGTGTGGCCATACTCCGGATGGCCTGGCGTCAAGCTGCCCCATTGACGAAACTCTTTGATATCGTCAAGTGTCAGTCCGTAGCCGCTCAGGTGCAGCAAGCTGTACAGCAGCATCGAACCGTGCCCTGCCGACAACACGAAGCGGTCGCGATCCACCCACTGGGCATCCGCCGGATTGTGCTTCAAATGACGCGTCCACAGCGCATACGCCATCGGCGCCGCCCCCATCGGCATCCCCGGGTGCCCCATTTGCGCTTTTTCAACCGCATCGATTGTAAGCGTTCTAATCGCATTGATGCTTAATTGTTCAATTCCTACCGTCGTACCGTTCACGTGAAGAACCTCCATCCATTATGGTTGTTATTTCTGTCTATACTCCTTATTATATAAGGGGATAGAGCATTGAAATAATTGATAGTTTCAATACATGGTATAGAGGGTGTCTATATGGTCAATTTTGAATTGTATAAAGTTTTTTATCTGACCGCCAAATCCGGCAGTATTTCGAAAGCAGCAAAAGAGCTGTATCTTACACAGCCCAGCGTCTCGCATTCGATAAAAATACTGGAAGAGCAGCTCGGCATGATCCTCTTCAGCCGCACGTCCAAGGGCGTTGAGCTGACGAAGGAAGGCAGCGTCCTCTACTCTTATATCGAACAGGCCTACAACTTCATTTCCATGGCGGAAGAAAAGCTCCAGGAGCTGCGCACGCTGTCCAGCGGCGAAATCAAAATCGGCGGCAGCGACTCGCTGTGCAAGCATTATTTGCTGCCTTTTCTTGAAACGTTTCATGTCCAGCATCCGCACGTCCAAATTCATCTCGTGCACGGCACAACCCCGGAAATCGTGAAGCAGTTAAAAGAGGGAAAAATCGACATTGGCATCGTCCGGCTGCCTATTGAAGACGAACAGCTCCAAGTGCGGGAAGGCATTACGATTCAGGACATCTTTGTCACCGGCCCGAAATACCGTGAGCTGTCGATGAACAAAGTCACGCTCGCGAAGTTGAAGACGTATCCCATCATCCTGTTCTCACGCAACAGCTTTTCCCATAATTTCATCACGCGCTTGTTCCACGACAACGACCTCTTGCTGGAGCCGGAAATCGAGCTAGGCAGCGTAGATTTGCTCATTGAATTTGCCAAAATCGGCTTTGGCGTTTCGTTTGTCACAAGAGAATTCGTCGCCAAAGAATTGGCCGAAGGCAGCCTGTACGAAGTCAATCTCGACGCGCATATTCCCCCAACCAAGATCGGCATTATCACGCTCAAAAATATGCCGCTATCGATGGCCGCAAGCGCATTCGTTGACGAGCTTGAACGGAATCGCTGAATGCGTCCGACCTGATTCCCTGACCCCGATCATCTTAATACCCGCTGCTCCCGTTGAGCGCGATAGTATGCGATCGTCGCTTCAAGCCCGCTATGGAGCGAATAGGCCGGCTGCCAATTCAGCTCGTTCATCGCTGCGGCATTGCTCAATCGGCTGTGCAGTACATCACCCTCCCGAGCCGGTCCATAGCGCGGATCAAACGGCTCGCCGCTGATCGCGCACATCTCCATCAGCAGCTCGTTCACGCTAGTCTGCCGATTCGTGCCGATGTTGTACACGCCTCTGCTTCCCCTTGTCATCGCGGCCAGATTGGCGCCTACAATATCTTTGACATAAATAAAATCACGCGTCTGCTCCCCGTCGCCGTAAATCACGGGGCGCTCTCCGAGAAGCAGCTTGCCGACAAACTGGGAAACGACCCCACCTTCTCCCTGTGAGCTTTGGCGGTCTCCATACACATTGGCATAGCGGAGGATTGTAAAATCCAGACCATATAGAGCGGCGTAGCTCGCCAGATACAGTTCCGGCGTATATTTCGAAATACCATAAAACGACAACGGGCGAATCGCATGCCCCTCGTCCACAGGTAAATAAAGCGGCGAACCGTAGACAGCCGCAGAAGATGCGTAAATGATTTTCCGAACGCCGAACAGTCGGCATGCCTCCAGCACAGCAAGCGTCCCGGCAATGTTCGTCTGCGCATCCTGCTGCGGAGCTGCGAGGGAAGCTTGCACATCGACCTGGGCCGCATGATGATAAACAAATTCCGGCTTCGCTTCAGCAAATACTTGGTGCAAACCGCCGTCAAGCAAATCTCCATGATGGAATATGGCTCCCGGATTCACATTGCGAAGGTGACCCGTCGACAGATTGTCCAAGATATGCACCTGACGGCCTTGCGAAACCAGCGCATCCACAAGGTGCGAGCCGATGAACCCGGCCCCTCCTGTCACGATTACAGACAATTCTACCCCTCCTTTGACTCTTCCTGTTCCAAGCCTCATTACGCATCTTCCAACGGCTTGCGGAAATGGCGCGGCGAACGGCCGAATTTGGCTTTGAACGCTCGTTCAAAATGTGTCAGTGTGTTAAACCCCGACGCATAGCAAATGTCCGTTACCGGAAAATCGGCCGCCGCCAGCAGCGATTTGGCAAAGGTGAGCCGCAAATGCTGCAGGTACGTCTGAAACGGCGTTCCCGTCAACGCTCTGAACGATTGGCTGAAGTAATTCGGCGACAAGCCTGCCTCACGGGCCGCATCTTCCAAACGAAGCGCTTCGCGAAAATGATGATGAATATACACTAGCGACCGCTGAATGGCTTCATGGAGAGGCCCCGCTTCTTTGGAAGCATCCCCTGTTTGATGCTGCTTTCTATACGCCCGGTGCAAGTACATCAGAATACGCTCCAACGCACCTTGGATCATGCTGCGATACCCTGGCTCCGCGTGTTTCTCCTCTTGTGCCATGAACTTGAACTCGGCTTCAATTTCCGCAAATTTCTCCTTCATGTCAGCCATATAGAGCGCCATTTGCCGAAACATCAAGCTGCGTAGATCTTCCTTCAAAAGTTCGGTTGAAAACACAAAATTGTACAAATCCATCGGCTCGCCCGGCAAAGAAAAAATCTCATGAAAATCAGCCGGCGTCAGCAAGAACATGCTTCCCTGCTCCAGCGTATACTCGGTTCCATTGACAATATTGCGGCCTCTGCCTCGAAGAACGAAACAAAGCTCGTAAAATTCATGCCAATGCAGGCTGTAATGCGCATCAATATGCTGAAGATATAACCCGTAGGAGGCGGCAGGCGCGATGAACTGGGCGTTGGTAAGCCTTACCGGCTGTCGTTTCATCGGGCGCGCCTCCTCTCACTCTATATAAATTCCATTATACCACATGACGCCGGCCAGGCATTCATTCCCCTATTGATTCGCGTAGCTGTTGCCCGCCAAGTCCTTGCCCCGCGCAAGCCATACTTTGAAGTTCTGATTTTTCTCCGGGTACACCTTCGTATCTGTAGAGAAATAACGCATCGTATAGCCGCAGCGGCGGTAAGGGCTGGTGTTTGGCTCCGCGCCGTGAATGATTCGCGAGTCGTGCAAAGAGCATGTGCCGCGTCTCAACTCAAAAGGAACAGCCTTGGACGTATCCATATTTTTAATTTGTGTGGCAAACAGATTTTTGGAACCGTCTACACGTTCATATTCCGAGAATCCGTTGCGATGCGTCCCTGGAATCACTTGCATACAGCCGTTTTCCCGGGTGCTGTCGTCGATCGCAAGCCAGACCGTCACGATATGATCGAAAGAGCTGACGCGCCCTTTCCAATAGGCCGAATCTTCATGCCAAGGCGTTCGTCTGCCCACATAGGGATCCTTGCAAATAAAATGACTGGACCATAGGCCGATATTTGGCCCGATCAGCGGCTCCACGATATCCAATACCTCGTCCGCCAGCAAAAAGGAGAGCAGCCGCTCTTCACGAAAATGCGGCGTGTCCAGTTCGTCCGACAGCTTGCTCCCCTTTTGCTCCAGTTGCTCCTCGAAAATCGACGTCAATTCCGCCAACTTCTCCGGCGCAAACAGCTGCCGATCGTACAGTAAATACCCGTTCTCCTTATAATGCGCAACTTCCTCTAGTGTCAACTTGCTCATAGATTAGCCCTCCCAAGTGCGTGTTAACAGCTTGATTTCACTATATAACACACGGGCTGCGGCAGCTTCTCTTATGCTCAGAGAAAGTTAGCGTATTTTCAGATCGTGGAGCGACCGCGCCTTCGTCTTAGATTTCCGGGTCCCAATCCTCCGTAAACAACGTCGCACAAAACTGGCTCAAGCTCGTGCCGGTCTTCTTCTTGAACATTTTGCCGAACGTATGAATGTCCCGATACCCGACGCGCTGCGCAACCTCGCTCGGCGTCAGCCCTTCGTGCACCGCCAGCTCCTTCGCTTTCTCCACGCGGAGATGAATTTGATATTGGATCGGCGTCATGCCGAACGTTTTCTTGAACTGCACAATGAGATAATCGCCGCTGAATCCAGTGATCGCCTCCAGATCCTTGATCATCATTTCCTTGGCGAAATGCTCGATGATATGATTCTTCGCCAGCACCAGTCGGGTAAAATTGTTCCGCTGCGCCGCCGAAGCCTCCTGCACGCTGCGCTCGCCCGCCAACCGGTTGAACATCAGCAGCAGCTCCATCAGCAAGGTCTGCGCCTGCAGTTGATGCACGAGCCCTGGCTGCCGGTAGTGAATGACCAACGAGGTCAGCTTACGTTCGACTTCATGGCAGGCAAAGTTGCCTAAATCGTTCGCCCCAGGCAGCAGCTCATCCATCGGAAACGCGCTTTGGCCGAAATGGAAAACGAGAGACAAGCAGACGTAAGGCTCCCCAGGAATGGTCGACACACTGTGACGTTCGCCCGGTCGATGAAAAAGCAGATCCCCTTTTTGCGTTAAAAAAGACTTCCCTTCAATTGTGTACTGCGCGCAGCCGCTCAGCACGTATTGCAGTTGAAACTGCTTGAGCACGCGATGGCTGATCCCCCATCCTGCCGGGGCATTAAAGGTATGCGCCAATGTAATATAAGGCGGAAAATACGTATCGCGCAGCTCGCTGAGCGTATCGCCGGGACTTAACGAGAAGAGCGGTTTCTGCGTCATCGAACATCAGCTCCTTTCCACCATTGTACAGCAGCCCGTTTTAAATGAACACGATTTTGGCAACTACATTACGGATTTGGTCTAAATACAGGGTGTGACGATGCTCCTATAATGAGGATATAACAACTTATTGGAAACGTTGTCAAGTCAAAGGAGAGATGTGCATGAGCGGCGCTGCAGCACGCCAGAACAGAGATTATTCGCTAGTCGGCTCGGAACGGGAACGGGCGATGGAACGAGGGCTTGCCTCTGCGGAATGGTATACCAGCCCGATTCCCAGAAAACGGCTAAAGGAGCTGATGCAGCGGCGCAACGGCCCCGCGATCCGCGATACGATCCTATGGCTGTTCCTGTTGGTTGGAACCGGCATTCTCGCTTACTTCTCCTGGGGGACATGGTGGGCGCTGCCTGCGTTTTTCGTCTACGGCGTCCTCTACGTCTCCCCCGGCGATTCACGTTGGCATGAGTGCGGGCATGGCACGGCTTTCAAGACCCCCTGGATGAACGAAGTCATCTACCAGTTCGCTTCCTTCCTGGTGCTCCGGCCCGCCACGCCTTGGCGCTGGAGCCATACCCGCCATCACACAGACACGTACATCGTCGGCCTAGACCCTGAAATTGCCCAACCGCGCCCGCCCGTGTGGCGCATTATCCTGATGGAGTTCTTCCATCTGTACGGCGGCCCGAAAGATATGAAGCGCATGTTCTTCCACTGCTTCGGTGTTGTCGATGCCGAGCAGCGGACTTACTTGCCGGAATCGGAGTTTCGCAAAACGTTTTGGGAATCGCGGGTGTATCTGCTTATTTTCCTGACTGTAATCGGGCTCTGCGTGTATTCCGGCAGCATTTTGCCGGCGATGTTCGTCGTGCTTCCATCCTTCTATGGCTCGCCGCTGATGCTGACGTTCGGTTTACTGCAGCACCTTGGTCTGCATGAGGATGTGCTGGACCATCGGCTCAATTCACGTACCATTTATATGAACCCTGTTCTCCGATTCCTCTACTGGAATATGAACTACCATATTGAGCATCACATGTTTCCGATGGTGCCGTTCCATGCGCTGCCTAAGCTCCACGAGGAGCTGAAGCCGGACTTTCCGCCGGCCAATCGCAGTGTCTGGGAGGCGGTCAAAGAAACGACGCATGCGCTGCTGCGCCAAAAAACAGATCCGAGCTACACCATTGAACGGCAGCTTCCGGCTACCGCAGGGCCGTACAAATACAAACCGACACCGCCTGCGCCGACACAAGATGCAGGGCCAATAGGGAGGGCACAGTGATGCAAACGCAAGAATGGATTGAAGCTTGTGAAACGGAGGATATTGAGGCGGAGGATGTGATCCGCTTCGATTTTGGCAACCGGACCTTTGCGATTTATCGTTCTGCGAAGGGAGAGTTTTTTGCGACGGACGGGTTCTGCACCCACGAGAACATTCATCTGTCCGACGGTCTCGTCATGGGTGAAATCATTGAATGCCCGAAGCATAACGGACGTTTCAACTATATGACAGGGGAACCGAAGAAAAGGCCCGCTTGCAAGCATTTGATGACGTACCCTGTTAAGGTTGACGACGGCAAAGTATGGATCAAGCTGGAGGTGTGACAGCGATGCAATGGCGGGAATCGATATACCGTGGCGTCCCGAGCGTCGTGGGAGAGTCTGCCGGGCTTCGCGTCGAGCTCGTTCCCGGCAGGGGCGGCAAAGTGGTTTCTTTTAGCAGCCGTGTTACGGGCAAAGAATGGGTGTTTCAGACGGATGTTCCCCTTGAACCGCTCCGCTATGGTATGAACTGGGATGACGGCGACCGAGGAGGCTGGGACGAAATGTTCCCGACGATTCTGGCCTGTCCCTGCCCGGATGAACCGTGGCGAGGCAACGAATTTCCGGATCACGGCGAAGTGTGGTCGCTCCCTTGGTCGTATGCGATAGAGGGCGAACAGCTGCGCATGTGGGTGCATGGGGTGAAAGTTCCTTATGTGCTGAGCAAAACCTACACCTTGCAGCCGGGTCGGCTTTGTACGCGATATGAGGTGCGGAATCCGACGCCTTTTGCTTTTTCTTACCTCTGGTGTGCGCATAATTTGTTGGCGATTGAGCCCGGGATGAAGGTTCTCGTTCCGCATGGTTTAGATACGGTGCAATATCAGTATTCGCATCGGGATCGGTTGACGGATGACGCCTACGGGCGTTCCGTTTATCCGATTGTGCAACGAGGATCTGCAGCGGTAGATTTATCTGTCATGGAAGAAGCCGCCTGCGGGCATGCCGAGAAGTATTGGTTCGAAAGGGCGCTCACCGAAGGAAAGGCGGGCGTCGTTGACCCGGTGACTGGTGAAGCGTTGTGGTACACGTTTGATTCGAATGCGGTGCCTTATTTGGCTGTGTGGGCGAATTACGGCGCTTTTAACGGGGACTACACCTTCGCGCTCGAGCCTGCCACCGGCTATCTGGACGATGTGTATATGGCCAAGGTGATGAACAAAGCTGCAAGTGTTGCCCCCTATAGCCGCAATGAGTGGTTTTTCGATATTTCCATACAAAGGAGAACTGAGGATGCAGTATAATGCGTTTCGATCCGAAATGGATCAAGTATCCCGACTCGGCTTCGGGGCCATGGGGCTTGGCGGCTCCTTCGGCACCCACGATGAAAAGGAGCTCATTCACAGCGTGCTGAACTGCCTGGAGCAGGGCGTGAATTTTATTGACACCGCCAGAGCTTATGGCGACTCCGAGCGAATTCTGGGCAAGGCGCTGAAGGAATGGACGGGTGAAAAGCCATTTATTGCCTCCAAGGTGCAGTCGCTAGGCCCCGGTTCCATCGGGTGGGGAACGCACATTCCCGTTGAATCCGCCTACCCTGCCGGCTGGCTGCGTCAGTGCACAGAGCTGTCTTTGGAAACGCTGGGCGTCGACGTCATCGATCTGATGCAACTCCATCAATACTGGCCTCAGTGGGACCAGAAGGATTACTGGATGGAAGAGCTGCTGCGTTTAAAAGAGGAAGGCAAGATTCGCTACATCGGCATCTCGATTCCCGACCAGCGCCATGACATCGCGCTCTCAATCGTACAAAGCGGCAAAATCGATGCCGTGCAGACCGTATTTAACATTTTCGACCCGCTGCCGCTCGACTGCCTGATTCCGTTCTGCGAAGAGCATAACGTCGCGTTTCTGGCGCGCTGTGTGATGGATGAAGGCGGACTGGCCGGCTTTCTGACTGAGCATACGCAGTTCGCCGACAGCGATTACCGCAAAACCTATTTCGACTACGTCCCCCGCCGCATGTATATCGAACGCGTGGAACGACTGCTGAAGTTCATTCCTGCCTACGCTGACAATCTGGCTGAGCTCGCGCTCAAGTTCGTCCTTCACCACCCGGCCGTTACTACGGCGCTTGTCTCGATGCACGTACCCGCCTACGCCAATCAGAACATCGCCGCTTTGGATAAAGCGCCGCTGCCGGATGAGATTTTCGATGAGCTTCGCAAATATCACAGATGGGTGCGTAATTTCTATGATACCAAATTCTGGATATAACGAATCCGTCCTGTGGATGGAGCTGTTTCCTGCGGAGTTTAAAAGAAGGCTGGCCGACTGCCCGATCGTCTATCTGCCTCTCGGCCTCTGCGAGCCGCACGGCCAGTTCAGTGCCTTCGGGCTGGATACGATCAAAGCCGAGTGGCTGTGCCTGGAGGCCGCTCGTACAGTCGGCGGGATCGTCGCACCTTCGCTCGGCTATCACATCCACGAAACCGGCTACCATGCCCCGTGGCTGGAGGAGGTCGTCGGCGAAGAGAACCCGCACATGACGAGCATGCCGCCGCATGTGGTGCTGCCGTTCTTTCTGTATCAACTGCGGGCATTCGTGAACGCAGGCTTCAAGGCGATTGTCGTCGTCACCGGTCATGGCGGCGGCAATCAGGAAGATCTGCGAAAAGCGGCTGCGCTTTTCATGCAGATCACATCGGCTCGGGTATGGGTCGTGTGCGATCCCGAGCTGGTTGAGGGCCAATTTACCGGGGATCATGCCGGTCAATATGAAATTTCCCAGCTCCTGTACCTCCGGCCGGAGCTGGTGGACTTGTCCCGGCGCGCGTTGGAAGCAGCGCCGGGCTCGGGCGGCCGGCTCGCCGCCGGGGCGGATGCCGAGGCGGCGTCGCCGGAGCTTGGCGAGCGGATCATGCTCGCCTGCCTGGCCGCGCTGCAGCGCGAAGCTGCTGCGCTGCGGGCTTGGGCGGCGGGGCTAGCGGAGCCGCCGCCGGTGTCGCTGGCGCAAGCGGATGCCGTCTGGCAGCGCTTGCTCGGGGTACGCGAGAGCTGGACGACGGTCCAGCTCCGGCCGGGACAGCGAGCCGCGCGTGCGGGCTCGCGGTGGGCGGAGATATAGCAACGTTAGCATGTAACAAAAAAGTGGTCGAACAGAGAAAATTCTCTGTTCGACCACTTTGTGTTTGTGATACCGGCGAGAGGACTCGAACCTCCACGGTTTCCCACTCGATTTTGAGTCGAGCGCGTCTGCCATTCCGCCACGCCGGCTTGTTTTAGCGACAAGTGATAATATATCAGGTTTTTTCGCCAATTGCAAACTTTTTTTCTGGGCCGGATTGCAAGTACCTTCAAGGCCCCAGTACAGGCAGAAAGTGTCCTCTACGCATACTGTGGCGGTTGGCTCGATTTCGGTGTACTGCTCGTACTCGTTCTTGCCGGCCACATCGACGATAATGAGATCCGGCAACATCGATACTGCCTTTTCAAGCGATACCTGGCATTCTACGCCAATGTTCTCAATACCCGACACGCGCATGACCGAATTGACATTTCTAGCTAAGTGAGTGTTTCGGTTCGATCCACTGTCTGCTCCATCCCTTTAACGGTGGGCACACAGTTTGAGCCGGGTACGTGCACAAAGTTGCAGCGTGTATGGAAGGGCTTCATATTGGGGTAAAGTTGTATTTTGTACATCAAATTTAGGAAAATAGCCGGATCTCGTGAAGAATACTGTATTTCATACAGGTCATTCACCGATTGTTCCCCGATTTCCAAGGAAAAAGCGCTTGATGGCGCAATTTTGCTGTAGGTTTTACATGATTTTAAAGATTTTAGTCCTTTTTTGGGAAATTACCTGTACATTTTGCAGGTAAGTTGGGAACCTGAGCTTCCGAGGAACGAATGTGCCGAAAAAATATAAAAAAACTCTTTAGAATGTCTAAAGAGTTTTTTTGCTTATGATGCGCGTAGAGGGACTTGAACCCCCACGGTCGCCCGCTAGATCCTAAGTCTAGTGCGTCTGCCAATTCCGCCATACGCGCGCATTGTTCAGTTGTAAAGAGGGCGACCGATGGGACTTGAACCCACGAATGCCGGATCCACAAACCGGTGCGTTAACCCCTTCGCCACGATCGCCATGTAACTATGATTGTTAGGCCCCGAAAAAGTAATCGGTGTTGCTACAAAGCATATCTTCACTTTTTTGGGTGTAATACTGGTGCCGTCGAGAGGACTTGAACCCCCAACCTACTGATTACAAGTCAGTTGCTCTACCAGTTGAGCTACAACGGCACATCCAGTTTTGAAAAATGGTGGCTTTGGACGGAATCGAACCGCCGACACGAGGATTTTCAGTCCTCTGCTCTACCGACTGAGCTACAAAGCCATATTATTAGTCGCTGCCCTGTCCATGGGTTCCCGAAAAGTAATCGGAGTTCACTACAAGGCTTAGCTTCACTTTTTGAAGCGAAATGGCGGAGCCGACGGGATTCGAACCCGCGGTCTCCTGCGTGACAGGCAGGCATGTTAGGCCTCTACACCACGGCTCCACACATAAAATGAACGATGACGGGATCGAACCGCCGACCCCTACCCTGTCAAGGTAGTGCTCTCCCAGCTGAGCTAATCGTTCATGATAAAATATTCTGTTGGGGTCCACGCAAAGTAATCGGAATATGCTTCGATAGCAATACTTCACTTTGTGGGGAAAGGTAGTGACCCGTAGGGGACTCGAACCCCTGTTACCTCCGTGAAAGGGAGGTGTCTTAACCACTTGACCAACGGGCCTTAAAAGCAGAGAGACCTTTGACTTTCATCAAAAGTTCCCTATATATGCTTGGCA
>NZ_RXHU01000125.1 GCF_003955665.1 Paenibacillus whitsoniae | reverse complement strand
CCATAAAAGTTGAACGATTGCTCGCCCATTTATTTTAAGCTGACTTGCTCATTGACTTGCTAGCGAGATTGTTAATCTCATTTTTGAACGATTGCTCGTTCTTGCTTACTCACTCGTTGTTCAGTTTTCAAAGATCAATGTCTTTCGTGCACTGCCGCGTTTCCGAAGCAGCGAGTAGTAATATACCATATTGTTTTTTCGAATGCAAGCACTTTTTATTCATTTGTGAAACTTAACATAATAACCAGTTCACTTGCAACGCTTGTCCGTCTGAGACAAGAAACATAATATAGCACAGCCTTGATAAGAATGCAACTCAATAGAACAAAAAGATCTCCCCGCAACTTGCAGTCGATCTTTTTCATACCCTTTTTCTTATGGTTTACTGTAAGAAAGCAGGTGCAGGCGGTAGATGAATAGTAAACCTTGCCCCCAGCTCCGAACGGTTCTCGACGGCGATTCTGCCGCCGTGGCTTTGAATAATTTTATAGCTAACCACTAAACCTAACCCCGTACCTGTTGCCTTAGTTGTATAAAACGGCTGCCCAATCCGCTTAAGCTGCTCCTCTGTCAATCCTGGTCCTTCGTCTAAAATATCGATCCGTATTTCTTCTTGCTCCATCCTGGCCTCTAGCTGAATCTCTCCACCTTTAGGCATAGCTTCGATCGCATTCTTCAATATATTAATAAAAACCTGTTTCAACTGGTTACCATCACCGTGGAGCAGCAGTGGAGCTTCATCCATATATGACTGACTGATTTGTACATTGTTTAGTGCTCCTTGCGTTTCCAACAATACGCTTACTTGGCCCAAAATGTCCCGCACATCCAAAACTTGCATCGTACTCTGTCCGGGTTTTGCCAATAAGAGCAGTTCATTTGTTATTAGTTCGATGCGTTCAAGTTCCGTTCGGATAATATCAAAATATTGCGGGGATTCCGGATACTTCTCCCGTGCCAGTTTAATAAAACCCTTGATTGCTGTGAGCGGGTTCCTAATTTCGTGTGCAATACCTGCAGCCAATTGGCCCACCGCATTTAACTTGTCTGAGACTCGCATAAGCTCTTCCGTACGTTTAAGCTCCGTCACATCGCGAAAAAGTAAATTCATGGTCAACTCTGAATTATCATGTGCAGGAATTGCGGTGAATTCAACGTCAATCGATCGTCCATCTAGGCGAATTAAGTGATCCACCACACCCTTGCTTATATTTCCTTCATAGACTTTAGATATTTTTTCCCTAGCTATACTGTGCCTGTCTGCCGATATAAAATCAAACACAGGACGCCCGATAATCTGTTCCATACACGCAGCATTGATAATTTTTAAAGCGGCTTGATTACTGTAGACAATCCTATAATCTTGTATAATCACGAATCCGTCGGGCCAATTTTCAATAAGCTGATGAAACGAGGTTTCCAGATACTTGTTGTGATTTTTTTTACTTTGAAGCTCTTTTTCCTGCTGCTTGAAATGTGTCATGTCTTGTACACAGGCCACATAATAAGGCTCATTCTCGTAAATGCCATTCAAAAAACCAAACACAATCCCCCATATTATTTTCCCATTCTTATGCATGTATCTTTTCTCTATTTGTAGCGGTGCAGTCGCGTGGACAATTCTTTGCAGAACGCTCTGGGTGATTTGAACATCGTCCGGATGCGTAAATTCAACCGTGTATCTACCTTCTAACTCCAGCACGGTGTACCCCAACATATCTGCAAAAATATCATTTGCCTTTAAAATACGCCCTGCAGCATTAATCATGATCATCGGAATTGCGGATTTATCAAAGACCTCACAAACGTTCTCGTTTGTGAAAGCATTTTCATTTTGGGATTGTCCCATAAACTGATTCATCGTCACACCCCAGTTACCAACGTTCGTTACCCCTGCGGCTTGCTTGTAGCTTTTAGTATACAACGAAACAGCAGGATCGGCTATTACTCTCATTTGAGTAGGCCTTATTACAAGAAAATAAAAAAAGGCGCCTCAGGGGCGACTCATTCATCTAAACTCGATATTAGTAGTTACATTAATTCTGATGCCGAAGACCGGACTTGAACCGGTACGGTGGTCACCCACCGCAGGATTTTAAGTCCTGTGCGTCTGCCGATTCCGCCACTCCGGCCAATAAACGAAAAAAAGCGGAAGACGGGGATCGAACCCGCGACCCTCGCCTTGGCAAGGCGATGCTCTACCGCTGAGCCACTTCCGCATAATATTGATGCGCGTAGAGGGACTTGAACCCCCACGGTCACCCGCTAGATCCTAAGTCTAGTGCGTCTGCCAATTCCGCCATACGCGCGCTTGTTTAATCTCGGGGTCCCCGAAAAATAATGTCTAAACTTATTATCAAAGCAATACATAGAAGTATGATCGCGTTAATCGGTAAGATTAGACGCCGATCGAGTTTTCAACTCGATGCGTACGGAATTCCCTTCGAAACCATCACTTCACTTTTTGGCGTAAAGTGGTGAGTCATGTAGGATTCGAACCTACGACACCCTGATTAAAAGTCAGGTGCTCTACCAACTGAGCTAATGACTCATAATAAAGATCTAGGAGTGATACTGGGGATCAAGGATTCGAACCTTGGCATGACGGAGTCAAAGTCCGTTGCCTTACCGCTTGGCTAATCCCCAATATGCAAAAAAGGATGGAGGCTGATGGATTCGAACCACCGAACTCGGAGAGAGCAGATTTACAGTCTGCCGTGTTTAGCCACTTCACTAAGCCTCCATGATATAAGGTGTTACTGGGCCCAAAAAAAGTAGTCGGTGTTGCTACAAAGCTTATCTTCACTTTTTTGGGTAATGTGGTGCCGTCGAGAGGACTTGAACCCCCAACCTACTGATTACAAGTCAGTTGCTCTACCAGTTGAGCTACAACGGCAAATATTATGAAAAGAATGGCGGAGCCGACGGGATTCGAACCCGCGGTCTCCTGCGTGACAGGCAGGCATGTTAGGCCTCTACACCACGGCTCCGCATTAATCAAAAATGGTGGAGGCTGACGGGATCGAACCGCCGACCCTCTGCTTGTAAGGCAGATGCTCTCCCAGCTGAGCTAAGCCTCCATGGGATTACTAGAAGAAGTGACCCGTAGGGGACTCGAACCCCTGTTACCTCCGTGAAAGGGAGGTGTCTTAACCACTTGACCAACGGGCCTTATAATCGAAATACTCTACAACGCTGCACTTCACTTTTCGGGGTAAAGCAATGGCGGAGAGAGAGGGATTCGAACCCTCGCACCACTTACGCAGTCTAACCCCTTAGCAGAGGGTCCCCTTGAGCCACTTGGGTATCTCTCCAATAGGCTTGGTAGCGGCGGAGGGGCTCGAACCCCCGACCTTACGGGTATGAACCGTACGCTCTAGCCAGCTGAGCTACGCCGCCATACTAGACTTCTCAGTTGAAAGATGCTCTCAAAATGAGAGCGGTTACTCCCCGAACAGGACTCGAACCTGTGACAACTCGATTAACAGTCGAGTGCTCTACCAACTGAGCTATCAGGGAACATTGGTGGAGCCAAGCGGGATCGAACCGCTGACCTCCTGCTTGCAAGGCAGGCGCTCTCCCAGCTGAGCTATGGCCCCAATTCAGAAAAGCAGAGAGACTTTTGACTTTCATCAAAAGTTCCTTATATATGCTTGGCAACGTTCTACTCTCCCAGAACCCTGCGGTTCAAGTACCATCGACGCTGGAGGGCTTAACGGTCGTGTTCGAGATGGGAACGCGTGGATCCCCTCCGCCATCATCACCAAACAGATTTGCTTTTCTCAAGGCTTGCACCTTGAAAACTAGATACGAAACGTTGCTTAAACATTAGGTTTGTGTTGTAGTTTTGGGCCCCGAGAAAGTAATTGGCATCAGCTACAAAGCTTCGCTTCACTTTCTTGGGATATATTTGGTTAAGCCCTCGACCGAT
>NZ_RXHU01000124.1 GCF_003955665.1 Paenibacillus whitsoniae | reverse complement strand
TCGCTCCGCGATCCCCGGCGGCGCGGATGCGCCCCGCTGCGGCTGCTGCGCCCGCCGCATCAAACGACACCGCCGTCACTGCAGCCAGCGCCGGCAGCGCGCGCTCCCCGATGTCCGTCATCTGGACATCGATCGGAATGGCGAGGTGCACGGGCCCCGGCACCCCGCTAATGGCGGTGTGATACGCCTCCGCCAAGATCTCCGGCAGTTGCTGCGGATCCAGCACTGTCCGGCTCATTTTGGTAATCGAAGCAAAAATCGGCTCCGCATACAGCTCCTGAGCTCCCCCCATGCCCAGCTTGCTGGAAGGGACGGACCCCGTGATAAAAATGACCGGAAGCTTCTGTTTCCATGCATTGGCTGCCGGCGTTACCAGATTCGTCGCCCCTGGACCGCTAGACGCCACACAAATGGATGGAATCCCCGTAATTCTCGTATACGCGCCCGCCATATAACCGGAGCTGTTCTCATGCTTCGCAACAATGGGTGTTAGCTCGGGAATATCCAAGAGGGCGTCGTAAATAGCATTGATGGAGCCTGCCGGTATCCCAAAGATGTACCGCACTCCCTGCTCCACAAGAAACCTCAATCCTACTTCTATCGCCCGCATTTGTTACTCCTTCCCTTTCGGTAACGAAAATTTAAAGATAGAGCCTTGGCCCTCCGTGCTTTCAAACCAGATCCGGCCGCCGTGCAGTTCGATAAGCTGCTTCGAGATGGCGAGTCCCAGTCCTGTACCATTGATCTGATTGTTAGCTTGATAAAACTTGGTAAAAATATTCTTCTGCTTCTCAACCGGAATACCAATTCCGCTGTCCTGCACCTCAACCGTTACGATGGCAATCTCAATCGTCGTTCGGATCGTGATGACCCCTAGCGGCGAGGTGAATTTGATCGCATTGGAAAGCAAGTTCAGCATGATCTGCATAATACGCTGCTTGTCCACGCGGACAAGGGGATTCGCGCCATCTGCAACATTCGACTCGATGACGAGATTCAACTTCTTCTTATTAATCAGCGACTGCACGATTTGCACAGACTCTGTAATAATCTCTTTGAGATCGACCTCGGTGTACTGCAGCTCAAACTTCCCGTTCTCCATCTTGGCAAAATCGAGCAGCTCATTCACCTGATTCAGCAGGCGCTCAATGGATTTACTGGCGATTTCGAGCAGATCCTTCTGCGAATCGTTGAGCTGCCCGAGAATGCCTTTGTTCAAAATGTCCACAGAACCCTTCACCGCCGTAATGGGCGTCCGCAGCTCATGCGACAGCGTAGCGATAAAATCGCTCTTGAGATCGTTCAAGTGCTCCAGCTCACGAACGAGCCCTTCCAGCTTGAAGTTCGCATGCTGCAATTCGAGCGACCGCTCAATGATGGAATGGTCCAGCTTCTCGGTATGCTGCGCGTTCGAAAGCGCAATCGCCGTAGCATCCGCAATCGACTGGCAGAACTCCAGCAGATCAGACTCATATTTGCGGGGCTTGCCGATCGACGGGATCGCAATGACACCGTAAACGGAGCCTTTCGCCACCAGCGGGAATACCATAATACTTTTAATATTGAACGCGATAAAAGCTTTATGATTTGGGCGCGGATCCGCATACACATCTTCGATCGCCGCCGACTTTTTCTGGGTAATGACTTCATACAACAGCCGGTCATTTTCAATCGTCAGCTTCGCTTCCCGGTGTTTGAAACGCCATTCGTCCACCGTCACATTGACGGAGGAGAGCTGGTACGGCTCGATCGTATGCTCCTTCTCATTGTACAAATGAATGCCGATATCCTTGGATCCGCTCGCTTTGCGCATGTAATGGAAAAAGGTATTCAGCACGTCCTTCACGTTCAGCGACTCCGACAAAGCTTTGGTCGCATCCAGCAGCAGCTGCTGCTTCTCCATCAAAAGCTGACGCTGTTCGAACATCCGAATGTTCCGAATCGCCACGCTCGCCATATTGACAAACGCTTCCGTCACTTCCATCTGTTCCTGGGTAATATTCATCCGTTTCCCGAAGTCATGGACGAATACGAGACCGAATACATCCCCGTCCACGATGACCGGAATGCCGAGAATGGATTTGATTTTGAGCAGTTGACGCTTGGACTGGTCAAGTCGAAGATCCAAGCTCGTATCCGAGATGTAATCGCTGGAACGGGTTCTTAAAATATCCCGAACAAATTCGTCTTCCTTCGGATCGATTAACAGCTCCGTTATGTCGACCGGCAGTTTGTTGCCTTTGTATCCTTGGAACGTCCCATCCGGCTGCTTAATGAAAAAACCGACCAAATCCGCCTGCGTAATCTCGCCTGCGATGGCATCGACGAACACCTGCAATATTTCCGACATTTCAAATTGCGAATTTATGATTTTCGTCATTTGAAACAGCTTCTGAAAACTTCTCAACTCCATGACCATGCTTCACCCATCCTTTTATGTTAACTCTTAAGCGTTATCGTATTTTTATCTGATGCCTGCCGTTGTTTTTCGCCCCGAGCAGCGCAGAATCCGCATGAGCGATCACTTGCATGATCGAGGTAGGGTCAAAGTCATTCGTCACGCCAATGCTGACTGAGAAGTTCATTGTTTTTTGCGGTGCCAGGCTTACCCTCATCACATCAACGGCACGAATAATGCGATCTGCAATGTCCGCGCAGTTGTCCCCGTCTTGTAACAACACTAAATATTCATCGCCGCCATAACGAAAAGCCAGATCCTGTTCGGCGGAAATATTCGCCAAAATAATCGCCGCCACCTCACGAAGCACCTGATCGCCAACCAAATGGCCGTAATTATCGTTAATGTCCTTAAAATAATCCATATCTACCATCATCGCGGCCTTGAAAACTCTTACGCCTTCCTTCATTTGGCGGCTCATAATGTCCAGATAAGTCCGGTTGTACAGTCCCGTCAGGGCATCGACATAGACCAGCTTGGCTAATTGCTTGTTGTCCTTGACCAGATTCCGCACCTTCGCCTTTTGCTGAAGCGCGATTTCCACCTTCCGCTCCAGCACGTCCAGGTCAAACGGCTTCGTCAAATAATCGACGGCCCCCAACCGCAAGCCATACAAGAGATCCTCCTTCTGGGCATTGGCCGATAGGAAAATGATGGGGATGTCGAATTCGTGGTTGGCCAGCAATGTTTTGCAAATCTCAAAACCCGTAATTTCAGGCATCATCACATCAAGCAAAATCAGATCCGGCATCGTCTCTCTAACGATCTTCAGCGCTTCGCGTCCATCTTCAATCGTGATGACTTCATAGTGCAGCGAACTTAAAAAGATGCGTAAAATACTTAAATTATGCGGTTCGTCGTCGATGATCAGAATGCGTCCATTCATGAAATTATCCCAACCTTCATTACAATTTTCATATTCATGATCTCATCCCATCCTTCCTGATGTACATCTGTTCATCCAGTATCTTCAAGAAGATAGGCACCAATTTATCGTCAAACTGCTTGCCGGCGTGGGTTTGCAGCTGTTCCCGCACCTCATGGACATGCAAAGAGTTTCTGTATACTCTCGTAGACGTCATGGCATCAAACGCATCCGCAAGACTCACAATACGCACAAGCAGAGGAATCTCATCCCCGCTTAGCCCGTCCGGATAACCTCGCCCATCGATCCGCTCATGATGCCACCGCACCATAGGGAGAACATGCTCGACACCAGGCAAATCTTTTAATAATTCGTAACCGTAATCGGGATGTTGGCGTATGACGTTGAACTCCGCTTCCGTGAGTCTATCAGGCTTTCTTAATATATGATCAGGTATCGCAATCTTACCGACATCATGCAGCAAAGCGCCGAGCTTCAAGCGCTCCAACTCTGTCTCGCTAAGGCCCAATCGGCCTCCCAGAAGCGTCGAATAGAAGGCGACATTATAACAATGATCGACCGTAAAACTATCTTTGACGCGTAGTGTATTAAATAAAGTTTCGTAGGCTTGCTGTTTCAGCACTTGCTTACGAAATTGAATTTTTCGAATCGATTGCTCCATATGCAGCTCAGAGAGCTTGCACAGTTGAAGCTGCTCTTCCGTCAACAACGTTGGCGATTGAAAAGCGAACAGTAGTGCGCCGTAGGCATGGCCATGCTGTATATGAAAACCGTAGAGACAGGCAAGCTTGCTCTTCAGAAGAGATGCTTTGACGATGCCATTTGCCTGTGCCAGGGTGAACGGCGTTCCTTCCATTTCTCCGGCAAAATAGTCCGTACGAATGACAACTTCCTGCAGTTCTTCCATCACTGCCGTACTCATATTAACCGAATACGAGGTTGGCGTGATCTGACCCGGCTCTTCTATAAGAAAAAGAGAAATAGATTCGCACCCGATCGCGGTTTTAGCGAAATCACTTAATTGTCCGATTGATTCAAAAATGGAATCCGCATTTATCACATTCTTAAAAAACAATGAATTTTGCATCAATCTCCCTCTTATTCTTCACAGTTAAGGCTTGTCGAAATCTCAATCTGTATTATTTCTGCTTCATAAGAAGAATCTCCTCTATTATACACGAAAAATACCAGTCAATTAATACTTTATTTACTAAAAATTGATAAAATATTACCGGTTTTTTACTATATTTAAAATCATATCCTGTCGAAATTCCACTATTTTTATAGGCATCCCGATTAATGAGAAAAACGACCTATTTCTTATCGAAATACGTCGTTAGTTGAAAGAAGCTGCTGCTAGCCGGCCTCAACCTGCGGCCTTTGTTTTTTTCGGTTCGCCTGCAGCCATAGGGCTGCCAGAAGCAATGAAATGCCGGTAATCAAAAAGACAAAATGAATGCCGATCCAGCCGCCTAAGAATCCGCCGATGATCGGACCGATCATCATACCGAGCTGATTGGACGTTTGATTCAAACTCATCGCTCGGCCGCGAAAATCGGTGCTGGAGCTTTTGACGATCAGCGCATTAAGCGCAGGATACACAGCGGCGAAAAATAAGCCGTAGCTGAACCGCAGCACGCCAAACGCGACCAGATTATGCGTCGCCAGTTGGAGCAGATTGCCGATGCCGCCGCCGATCAGGCCGATAAGCAGCGTTTTGTCGTAGCCGATCTTTTGTCCGATCAGCCCCCAACGGGACCCCATAATAACGGTCGCAACTCCAACCGCGGAGAAAATAATTCCCGAGCTCAGCGAAGCGCCTTTGGCCGAGCCGCCGATATCGACCACATACAGTGTCAGCAGCGGTTCCAGCACCATGATCGAGGTGGCCACCAACAGTGTGAGTCCAAACACCGACATGAGCCTTCGATTCGTTAGTGCCTGCTGAATGTCCAAACGGACACTTTGCCGCGCCCCCTCTTTTTTCCGGTGCACTTCCCGGACGCTAACCATCGCGATTGCCGCCGACACGAGTACGACGAAGCCTGATACAAGAAAGCATTCACGTATGCCTACCCAGTGGCTGAGCATCCCACCTGCAAGTGGACCCAAGATACCGCCGGCTGCTGTCGCTGTCGACATGATGCCAAGCGCATAGCCTACATGTTTTTCCGGCGTATTCGTGCTGATTAGTGCAAGCGAGGAAGGAATGTAGCCCGCCATCAAGCCTTGTAAAATACGAACCAGAATGAACGTATACGGGTCGTGTACAAAATAATTTATAAAATAACAGACGCTGAGACTGAAGCCTGATCGAATCAGCATCGGTTTGCGGCCATACTTGTCCGCCAGCGAGCCCCAGTACGGGGCAATCAAGGCGCTTGCCAGAAAGCTGACCGAAAATGTAATGCCAGACCAAACTTCAACACCGCTGTGTATACCTAAATCCTCTTGCAGGAAAAGTGGGATAAAGGGAACCGATAGCGTATACGCCATCGAACAGAAAAATGCGCCAATCCATAAAATAAATAAGTTCCGCTTCCAATTGAGCTCCAAATGAAAGTCGCCTCCTTTCCATTGTCTACTATAACACCGATGCATCGAAAGCGCATGTCCTGTCAAAACGAAAAAAGCATAGGCCAGCAGCGAATTGCTGCCGAACTATGCTTCTTTGCTGATCGGGACGACACGATTTGAACATGCGACCCCCTGCTCCCAAAGCAGGTGCTCTACCAAGCTGAGCTACGTCCCGATACGGGAAAAACGGATAAATAATGGCGCGCTCTGAGAGATTCGAACTCCCGACCTTTTGATTCGTAGTCAAATGCTCTATCCAGCTGAGCTAAGAGCGCATTTTATGGAGCGGAAGACGGGGATCGAACCCGCGACCCTCGCCTTGGCAAGGCGATGCTCTACCGCTGAGCCACTTCCGCATAATGTTGGTGCGCGTAGAGGGACTTGAACCCCCACGGTCGCCCGCTAGATCCTAAGTCTAGTGCGTCTGCCAATTCCGCCATACGCGCGCATGTTTGATCTCAGGGTCCCCGAAAAGCAACCGGAATTCCCTTCGAAGCCATCACTTCACTTTTTGGGGTAAAGTGGTGAGTCATGTAGGATTCGAACCTACGACACCCTGATTAAAAGTCAGGTGCTCTACCAACTGAGCTAATGACTCATAATTTGGTTGCGGGGGCAGGATTTGAACCTGCGGCCTTCGGGTTATGAGCCCGACGAGCTACCGAGCTGCTCCACCCCGCGTCATAGAAAAGCAGAGAGACTTTTGACTTTCATCAAAAGATCCCTATATATGCTTGGCAACGTTCTACTCTCCCAGAACCCTGCGGTTCAAGTACCATCGACGCTGGAGGGCTTAACGGTCGTGTTCGAGATGGGAACGCGTGGATCCCCTCCGCCATCATCACCAAACAGATTTGCTTTTCTCAAGGCTTGCACCTTGAAAACTAGATACGAAACGTTG
>NZ_RXHU01000123.1 GCF_003955665.1 Paenibacillus whitsoniae | reverse complement strand
ACGGGTACTCCCCGTCGATCGGCTCGCCCGGCATTTTGGGCTCGATGCCGAAGAGGCGCGCCTTGCCGTCGGGGTGGTGGAACCGCTCCTGGAACAGGTGAGGCGTCCCTGGGTGATCAGGCGACGGACACGGCCAGAAAAGGCCTTTCGCCTCCTGCAGCCGCCGGTAGGTGATGCCGCTGTAGTCGGCCTTGCCGCCGGCCGAAGCGGCCGCAAGCTCGTCAAACACATCTTCAATACCCGCATATTGAAAATACTTCCCTCTCCCCAGTGCCTCCGCCAGCTCGCATAGGATGCGGTAGTCAAGCTTGGCCCGGCCAGGCAGCTCGGTCGCTTGCCGTCTGTGGAACACGCGCCCCTCCAGGTTCGTCAGCGTACCTTCCGCTTCGCTGAAGGACGAGCCGGGCAGCAAATAATGCGCATAACGCGCGGTCTCGGTCTCGAACATGTCGATGACGACGAGCAGCTCCAGCTTCTGCAAAGCCCGCTCCACCATTCGATTGTTCGGGCTGGACACGAGCGGATTGGAGCCGAGTACGATCAAGCCCTTCACTTCGCCTTCGTCGACTTTCTGCAGCAGCTCGTAGGCGGAGACGCCTTTCCCCGGCAGCTCGGCCGGGTCGATGCCCCACACGCCCGCCACATGCTCGCGGGCCGCCGGATCTTCGATCAGCCGGTAACCCGGCAGTTGATCGGCTTTTTGCCCGTGCTCGCGCCCGCCTTGACCGTTGGCTTGCCCGGTCACAGCGCCGTAGCCGCAGCCGGGCCGACCGATTTTGCCCGTGAGCAGGCATAAATTAATGTAGTTGAGCGTGTTCTCCACGCCGTTCTTCTGCTGCTCTAAACCACGCGCTGTCAAGACGATGCCGCTCTCCGCTTTCGCAAAGCCGCGCGCCACGGTACGCACGACCGCTTCGAGAATGCCGGTCATCGTCTCGACTCGCTCAGGCGTATAGCTCTTTACCGCATCTTGCACCTGCTCAAAGCCGACTGTCCGTTCCCGAACAAAGCGTTCATCCACCAGCTTTTCCGTAATCATTACGTTCAGCAGCCCGTTCACGAACACGGAATCGAATCCCGGCTGCAGCCGCACATGCACATCGGCAACCTTAGAGGTCATCGTGTTCCGAGGATCGATGGTAACGATGACGGCACCCTTCTTTTTCGCTTCCAGCAAATACGGCATCATCGTCGGCTGGCACTCCGCAATATTGGTACCGGCCAAAATGATGTACTTCGCATTCGGAATCTCACTCAAAGGCATCGTCATCCCGCGATCAATACCGAACGCTTGATTGCTCGCCGCAGCCGCCGAGGACATGCAATAGCGTCCGTTATAGTCAATGTACCGCGAGCGAAGCGCCACACGCGTAAATTTGCCGAGCAAGTAGCATACCTCGTTGGTCAAAGAGCCCCCGCCGTAGACACCGACGGCATCGCGACCATGCAGTTCCTGCAGCTCAATGATCTTTTCGGCAATGCCACTGTAAGCCTCCGCCCACGACAATGGCCGCCAAGGGAGAAGTCCCTTCTGCTTCAGAAGGGGCTCCAGAATCCGCTCAGGATGCACCACATGCTCCAGCGCATTCAAGCCTTTTTGACACAATCGACCTGTCGCTACGGGAAACACACTGCTTGGTTTAATGGTCAGCGCGCCTGTCTTCTCATTTGGCAAAAGTTCCAATCCGCACTGCATACTGCAAAAGCAGCAGTGGGAGGAGGGCTGCTCCACAATTGTTGCATATTCTGTTTTCATCGCCCTCGCCTCCTCCTTCATCACCTTACCTGTACCCAGAACCAATCAGCTCGCGATTTCACGTGCCGTTGGAAAAGCAATATATACATAACCTTCCTGGATCTTCGTTTCATACGTTTGGACGCAGCCGGTATCGGGCTTCTGCACCTCGCCGGACGGCAAGTGAATTTTGCGATCGTGCATCGGGCAGAAGACGTGCTCGTCGCAGACGATGCCCTCGGCCAACACGCCTTGCTTGTGCGGGCAGCGATTCTGAATCGCATGCAGTTTGCCGCTTTGCAGTTTGAACAGCGCAACCTCGACATCCTGATAGCGGATCGTTTTCCCTGTGTTCAGCGCCAATTCCTCATAAGAAACAGCTTGCACCCATACGCTTTGTTCGGTTTGTGTATTCATCCGTAGGCTCCTCCCCGTTACTTCAACTCGACAACCTCGTAAAGATCGCGTCTAATTTTGTTGCTCTCAATCGCTTGCTTCCAAGGGTCGGTCAGGACGGAGAGCGCCGTTTCCATCCGTGCGCACAGCGCTTGACGCTTCTCATCATCCTTCACGACTTCACGGATATGATCGATACCGAGACGGTGCAGCCATTCGCTGGTGCGTTCGCCATATTTGCCGGTTTCGCGGTAGTATTGCAGATACGCTTCCGAGTACTCGATAATTTCCGCTTCGGTTTTCACAGTGACCAGCAGGTCGCCGACGCGCACTTTCACGCCGCCGTTACCGCCGGCGTACAGCTCCCAGCCCCCGTCGACGGAGACGACACCAAGGTCCTTAATCCCGGACTCAGCGCAGTTGCGCGGGCAGCCGGATACGGCCAGTTTCACTTTTGCCGGTGTATTCAGTCGCTCGAAGCGCTTCTCCAGCTCGATGCCAACCCCCATCGCATCACCGGTGCCGAAGCGGCAGAACGTGTCGCCGACGCACGTTTTCACCGTACGGAGCGCTTTGCCGTAGGCGTAGCCGGACGGCATATCGAGTGCTTCCCACATCGCGGTGAGGTCTTCTTTTTTCACACCGAGCAAGTCAAGCCGTTGTCCACCGGTAAATTTCACAGTCGGTACATTGAACTTCTCCGCCACTTCGGCGATCCGTTTGAGCTCCGAAGGATTCGTCACACCACCGTAAATCCGTGGAACAACGGAGTAGGTGCCGTCTTTTTGAATGTTCGCGTGCATCCGCTCATTCACGAAACGTGACGTGCTGTCGTCTTTATACGTTTCCGGGGCGATCATGCCCAGGTAATAGTTCAGCGCAGGGCGGCATTTGGAGCAGCCCTCTTCATTCGTCCAGCCGAGTACATGCATCACTTCGCGGAGGTGAGTCAAGCCTTTTTCCCGTATCCCATCGACGACTTCGTCCCGAGACAGCGTCGTGCAGCCGCAAATGGATTCTTTGGCTGCGTTTTTATCGTAGGAGGCCCCAAGTGTAAAAGCGAGCAAATCGCTTACCAACGGTTTACAGCCGCCACAGGAACGGGAAGCGGTCGTGCAGTTTTTGACTTCCTCAACGGTCGTCAAGCTTTGCTCCTTGATCGCGGAGCAGATCGTGCCTTTCGTGACGCCGTTACAACCGCAGATAATCGCGTCGTCCTTCATGTCGGCCACGCCAGATGCCGCGCCGCCGCTGCTGGAATCCGTGAGGATGGACGTCTTGGCCATGCCGCTGATGTCTGTTTCTTCCCGGATCATTTGCATGAGGCGTGTGCCATCCGCTGTATCGCCGAAGAGCACGGCACCGATAATTTTGTTGTCTTGAATGACAACTTTCTTGTAAACACCTGTGAATTCGTCATGAATGCGAATCGCTTTGGTGCCTTCGGCATCCATAAACTTACCGCCGGAGAAGACGTCCACACCGGATACTTTCAGCTTGGTATACACAATTGAGCCCTCATACGGACCGGTTTCCACGCCGGCCAGATGCTTCGCCAGCACCGCCCCTTGCTCGTACAGCGGCGCCACCAAACCGTAAGCGACACCGCGATGCATCGCGCACTCGCCAACGGCATACACGTTAGGTATGTTCGTTTGCAAGTAGTCGTTAACGAGAATCCCCGGATTGCATTCAATGCCGGACGATTTTGCCAGTTGAACATTCGGGCGTATGCCGACCGCCATGACGATGAGATCCGCCTCTGCAATCGTACCGTCCTTGAACTTCAACCCTGTGACGCGTTTATCACCGATAATTTCCTCTGATTGCTTGGCCAAAAGGAAGTTGATGCCTTGCTCTTCCAGCGCCGCTTGCAGCATTTTCGAAGCGGTGCGGTCGAGCTGCCGCTCCATGATCGTATCGACGATATGAACAACGTCCACCTTCATCCCGAGATTCAGAAAGCCGCGCGCCGCCTCCAGGCCAAGCAGACCGCCGCCGATGACGATTGCTTTTTTATACTTTTTCGCCGACTCCATCATAATTTCGCAATCGCGGATCGTCCGGTACGCCATGACACCCTCTTTGTCCGCACCCGGCATCGGAATGATAAACGGATTCGAGCCTGTCGCCAAAATCAGTTTGTCGTACGAAACGGTAACGCCCTTGTCGCTTGTGACGGTTTGCGCTTCGGTGTCGATGTTTGTTACTGTTTGACCCGTATACAGTGTAATGTTGTTCGATTTATACCATTCATAAGGATGGATTACGATGTCTTCGACTTTGGAATCGCCGGATAGAACGTAAGACAACAAAATCCGGTTATAGTTCGGATGCGGCTCCGTGCCGAAAATGGTAATTTCATATCTATCCGGAGCAAGTTTGAGCAGATGCTCGACAGCGTTAACCCCTGCCATGCCGTTGCCAACCAGTACCAGCTTCTCTTTGTTCACTGTCATTGTCATCATCCTTCCATTCTTTAACGGTCGCTTGTTGGAATGTGGAAAAAGGGTCATTCGGGAGGCAGCAATGCCGCCCAAATGACAATGCGGGATATGGAGCTATACAAGAGTTCCATTACACAAGTCAAAGGCGCTGGTCGTAACGCCTTTGCCCATACAGCCTGGGGCGCTAGCGGCAAGCTGCATGAGCAAAATCTTTACGGCACACCGGATGCCGCGCCGCCGGATCGAATGGATCCTCCCCGGCAGCACGCTCCGTGTCGGCTAAGCTTGCAGTGTAGTATCCATGGAAGCCGTCGAACCGGCGGACACTTTACCGCCTTCCCCGATCCATGTACGCTTCCATTGGCCTTGAACGGCTGCAATAATCACGATACACAGTAGGGCGATGACACTGAGCGTCAGGAACCCCGGTGTGAAAGATCCGGTGGACAGCTTCAGATTGCCAAGTATCTTCGGCAGGAAGTAGCCGCCGAGGCCCCCGGCTGCGCCGACGATCCCGGTCATGACGCCGATCTCCCCCCGGAAGCGCTGCGGCACGAGTTGGAATACCGAGCCGTTACCCATCCCGAGCGCCATCATGGCGACGAACAACAGCACGGTTGTCACTGACAGCGAAGGCAAGGTTGAAATGCCTGCCATCATCACGCCGACGACACCGTAGAGCACCATCAGCATTCGGATACCGCCAAGCCGATCCGCCAACCACCCGCCGACCGGCCGGAAGAAACTGCCGCCGATCACGCACAAGGTGGTAAAGTCCGCCGCCCGAACGGGAGACAACCCGTATTGCGTGTTGAAGAAAATCGTGAGATACGTAGACATTCCGACAAAACCGCCGAACGTCACACTGTAGAAAATACAGAACAGCCAGGCGTCACGCTGCTTGAGTACCCGCCCGTATTCCGCAAGCTTCTTCGGCGCCGGTTTGTTCGGGCTGTCCTTCGCGAGGATACTGAACAGGATCAGCGTGATCGCGATCGGAATCAGGGCAAATCCGAAGACGACATGCCAGGTGCCAAAATGCTGCGCAATCCGGTTCGCGAACAGCGTCGCGAAGATCGTGCCGCTGTTGCCGGCGCCGGCGATGCCCATCGCCAGCCCTTGATACTGCGGCGGATACCACGAAGACGCAAGAGGCAGTGCAGCGGCGAAGCTTGCTCCGGCGATGCCGAGCATCAACGCAACGAAGTACATGTCGCCCATCGTGTCGGCGAACTGCCAGCCCCAGAAAAGCGGAATCAGCGTTAAGGTGAGTCCGATCTGACCCGTTCGCTTGGGACCGATTTTGTCGGTCAGCACCCCGAGTACGAGGCGGAGGACGGCGCCCCCCAACGTCGGCAGGGCGACCAGGTTCGCTTTTTCCGCAGCATTTAAATGGAAGTCATTCGCGAGAATAACTGCCAGCGGACCGAGAAGCACCCACACCATGAAGCTCATGTCAAAATACAAGAAAGCGCTGAACAATGACCCTTTGTGCCCGACTTGCAAAAAACTTTTCCGATCCACCATGCATTCCCTCTCCTTTGCGAGGCTTTTCGCCTTCTCTTCATGTTTTCCTACCCGATGAATGATGCCGATGCGATTCTAGACAGAAAAGGCCGACAAACAGCCCCGTATAGTCGGGAAGTTCGTCGGCCTCATTGCCACTGCTGCCACATCCTCGTGATCAGCATGTTAGATTTAATTTTCGATTGTGATCTTCAGCGGCACGTCATTGTGCCGTTTATTACCCTGATTATACGATGGCACTTCGAATGTGTCAATAAACTTAACATAAATTTTCTGAAAAATCCTGAAAACTTCATATCGACAACTTTTAGACGGCTATGCTATAGTAATTTCGTAATTCACATCCATTTTAAAGCAATTACCTAACATTAACTTAACATCGTTTAACCTGTTAATCACAGGAGGGAGTCTTTATGTTACAATCTTTTATCGTTATCGATGAGTTAAAAGAGAAACGCTCAGCTACCTCCTCTGAGCTAACGTCTTCCGGGGGGTGGCAAGTTGCGGAGGGCCCTCCGTTCTTACCTGAAGAAACTTTAAAAGATTTGGGGTTTCGCGTCTACGCCGGAACGTCCATGAGAGAAATTTCATTTAACATGCCCAAGATCGATGCTGTATTATTAGTGGTAAGTCCTGATCAGGTTGCGCCTTGGCGCACCCGCCTGCACACGCTGCGCAGTCTGCCGCTGTTCTGGTGGTGCGACTCGCAGACGTTTCCTTCTAATGAATGTAAAATCGATCACGGCATCGACGGCCTGCTCGGCCCGTCCATGAGCGCACTGGAAATTCACTGCGCATTGCTGCTGGGCGTCAATCATTATTTTCAGCGAACCGAGTGGCATCAAGAACGTGAGCAGCTGCTTTCCAAGCTTGAGGAGCGCAAATGGGTCGATCAAGCGAAGCGGATTTTATGCGAAATTAAAAAGATTTCCGAAGCGGAAGCTTACGATTTCCTGCGCAAGCAGGCGATGAATGAACGCAAACGACTGGTAGACGTCGCAACCTCCATTGTGAAGGTGTATCAACTGCTGCAAGATCAAAATCAAGGGGGACGCAAACGATGATTTCCTTATTAAAAGAAGTGGGCCGCGGCAAACGCGGTGCCCGAGACCTAACTTACGACGAAGCTGCGCAAGCGGCTGAGCTGATCCTGACCGGCGGCGCTACAGAGGCGCAGATGGGCGCCTTTCTCGTCGCGGAGCGGATCAAGATGGAATCGCCGGATGAGCTCAAAGCGTTCATCCACGCCCTACGGAAGCGCATCACGCCGCATCCGATCGCCGGCAGCCTAGACTGCGCCGGGCCGTACGACGGCCGCGCGCGCACGTTTATCGCGACGCTGCCGACCGCGTTCGTGCTGGCCGCCTGCGGCGTGCCGACGACGCTGCACGGCAGCGCCACAATGCCCCCGAAATGGGGCATCACGCTGCCTGACGTGCTGGAGGCGCTCGGCGTCCAGGCGCTGCAAGCGTCGCGCGAGGCGCTAACGTCCGCGGCTGCGCGGACGGGCTTCCTCTTTACGCCGACGGAAAGCTGGTGCGCGCCACTTGGCGAGCTGCGGCAGCTGCGGCAAGAGCTCGGGCTGCGCACCGTGTTCAACACGGCGGAGAAGCTGCTTCGTTTTACCGAAGCGCCTTTTATGGCCGTCGGTGTGTTCCACGGGACTGTGTTCGAGAAGATCACGAATCTGCTCATCGACCTTGGCGTGACGAACGGCATCGTCGTGCAGGGAATGGAAGGCTCCGAAGATCTCGGCGTCGACAAGCGTACCCGCACGTATCTGATTAAGGACGGCGTCAGCGAGCTGTTCATTATCGATCCTGAGATCTATGAACTTCAGGTCGAAGTGCCTGAGGTCGAGTGGACGGCACAGCTGCAAGCCGAAACGGCGCTAGCGGTGCTGCGCGGCGAAGCCGAGCTGCCGTTCCTCAACATGGTGCTGCTGAACAGCGGCGTGCGCCTCTGGGTGGCGGGAGCCGCCGGCTCCATTGAGGAAGGCATCTACATGGCGCGCCACGCCATTGAGCAAGGTACGGCGCTGCAGAAATTCACGCAGTGGTCGGAAGCGATCAAGCCGGTGTCCGCGACGTAAGATAGAAGTCAAAACAACCCCCAGTCCGCCTGATGCGGCTCGCTGGGGGTTTTTCGCGTACTCTGCACTTATTTGCCGATAAACTGCTGCGTAAACATCTTGCCGCACGGGCCACCGTTCACGATGCCAATGCCAATGTGCGTATAGTCCTTGCTTAGAATATTCGCCTTATGCCCCGGCGAGTTCATCAGCGCCTCATGCGCCGCTTGAACGGTTTGGTTGCAGGCAATATTTTCACCAGCCGCATTGTACGTAATGCCGAATTTCTCCATCATATCGAACGGAGAACCGTACGTTGGTGAATCATGGGAGAAATAGTTGTTGTCGACCATATCCTGGCTTTTGATTCTAGCCGTTTTCGTCAAAGCCATGTCGGCGACCAATGCCGGTAAGCCCGCCTTCGCCCGCTCCTGGTTGACCAGATCGAGCATCTGCTGCTCTTCTACCGTAAGCCCTGACGTCGAAGGCGCCTGCGGCGACGGTGTCGGGGTCGGACTCGGCTCGGATGGTGCAGGAGTTGGCGTCGGTGTCGGCGCAGGCTTTTTCGGGATTTTCAAATTACCGTACGCCCACAAAATCGATTGCAGCGTCTGATCATCGACATTGCCTGTGATCGGAAGCCCGTAGCGGCTTTGGAACGCTTTCACCCCCGCGGCCGTTTGATTGCCGTAATAACCGGTGATCGGGCCTGAATAGTAGCCGAGAGACTTCAACATCCCTTGCACTGCAAACACATCGGGGCCTTTGGCTCCCTTGCCGTACGCAAATGCGGTCGAAGCGGCGCTGCTAAACAAAATCACACAAAAAAGTGCGATCCAGATCATCTTTTTTCTGCCGAATTGCATGTGTGTCATGTCACTTCCCGTCATCAGCATCTTCGTCCCGGAAGGACGATAGGCTTAGATTTTCCTGATTTCTAACTTTTATCCTAGGAATGAAAAATCAGCCTAAGCTAAGGTTACCAAGCCGCTGTCCTCTTATTCTTGGCCGGGAAGCGAAGGCCTTTCGTCAGAATAAATAGCGGTACAGCGCAAACGTATGCGGTGCCGTCAGTTTCACGCGCAATTCACCGGAAGACAGCTCAGCCTCCGGCACATCGGCAAGCTTCGATGAAGCTGCAATAAGCTCCAAACGAACCGGCAGCTGCACGCCGTCGTTCCCCCAAAGCGCAAATCGTGCCTCCTCCCGATCATTCCACTCGCGCAGCACGACCAAATAGCCTGTTCCCTTGACCGAAATGGATTGAAATCCCGTCCACGACGTACCGTTCGGCTCCTCGCCGATCGGGAGCACATGTCCGCCTTGAATGGCCTGCTGATGCGGCTTGTACGCATGAATGAGCCCTTTCAGCTTCTCGCCATCCGCCTGTGCCAGCCCGGTTACTTCCATCCAGGCGAGCGGGCTTGCAAACATCGTCAGCGCAAAAGCAAACTCAATACCCACGGCAGACGGTGCCAATGGATCCTCCGCATAATTCATCCGATTGCGGGCGACGTTCAGAAATTCAATCTGAAGCTTTGCCGCGGATACATAGGGTGAGAGCTGCCAGAGATTACGCAGCGTATAATGAGGATAATAATTGCTCCAATCTGTATACCGATTTTCGAGAAAAAGATTCCCGTACTGCGTCTTTCCGAAATAACCCAGCCTCACCTGAGCCGTCGTGTCCTGGTTAAAAGCGACTTGCCCCTGCGTGGCCCCAGTCACCTTTTCCATCATCCGGCGCAATCTTAATTCCCCCAGCTTGGAAGCAAGGCGAATGCCATCTAGCTTGAAATGGCGGATTCCCTCCCGCTGATAAAAACCGATTAGCGTATCTGCATCCTTTTCCCAATACATAAAATCGTGACTGGAATCGGGTGAAAACCAAAGCCCCAACTCGATGCCCAGTTCCTTCGCTTTCGCCGCGACGGGCTCTAGCCCGCGTGGAAACCGCTCCGGATGCACAACCCAGAATTGGTCGGATTGACTGTAATAATCGCTCCAAGTCCCACCTTGCACAACGGAATTCGCCGTCGTCCCTTGCTGCCATCCGTCATCAATCTGATAAACGGTCACGCCCAGTTCAGCGGCTGCCGGCAGCTCCTCAAGGATAAAAGCCTCGTTCACTCGTCCGTCACGGGAACGATCTCCCCACGTATTGCTCATGACATAGGCATCGCGTTCCCCCACATAGGTACGAATGCTCCGATGATAGGCATGCAGCAGCTTCCGCAAGCCGAACTCCGTTCCGTCATAGACGCCGATCGTCACGCCGTAGGCTGGAAGCTCATCGCCATCCTCGTTATCCTCAGCGTCCAAGCCTGAACCATCCACAAACAACCGATGGCCTTCAAAACGAAAATCACCGCCTGACCGATGGAGATGTCCGAATGCGGTCGGCCCTTCCTTCAGTACCAGCAGCCCTCTTGGCGCAAGCTGTTGACTGAACGCCAAGATGCTGCCGGTCAGCTCAGTTCGCTCGTTTTTATACAACAAGCCCGTATCGCGGCTGACCAGATTATTGTGATGGTCCGTCACATCTTTCAACTGGATGCACTGCCATCGGGAGTGCACGGGTCTCAGCGCCAGCGCGTCAATGTAATCGTGCCCAGCTTCCGCCTGTTCTTCCGTGTAATCCTCCAATTGCTCACCAGAGCTGCCTGCGAATACTGGCACCCCTGACCCACTGCTGTTTGCGGCTATACGCTTCACCCACATTTCCTGCCGAAGGAAGGAAGCGCTCGGGTAGAGTCGCACTTCAAGCCGTAATGCATGGGTATTCGTTTTTAGCTCGACCGAAACCTTCCAATGCTTCGCCCCGACACCAAGGTCATCGTCTTCTGTGGCCCGTATGGAAACATGGGCCGCCTCTGCATAAGGGAGCAGCGGAAGGCGATAAGCCGTCAAATCAGTCCCCTGCGCAATCCATTCTTCTCCTGTCGACTTGTCCTTCAGTGACTTCGTTACCAACGTATTTCCGTGGATCTCCCATATTCTTTCGATTCTTTCATTCCCCGTCACGAGCCGCCCTTGCTCGAATGCCGCGTAACAATCCTTGTACCGAAGCATTTCCGTACTCCCCATTCACAATTTATTGTGCTACTATTTCCTCATAGGAAGATGATAACTCGCCTCGGGCTAAGACGAAATCGTATTTTATCGCGAAAGGATAGTAAAATATTGTGATAATCGAGGGCTCGTTTGGTTTTCTTTATCCAGAAGATGCCTCTGCTCCGTTATACCGTATTATGTCAACCGGATTCCATCGAATCTCTGATGCGGATTATCGTTGGGATGGCATGGAGCGGCCTGCAGGCGGCGTGCTTTTTCAGTATACGCTTGCAGGCGAAGGGCAGCTTACCTTGGGAGAGACTAGGTACACCGTGCCGATGCACCATGGCTTTTTTGTGCAGATTCCGTCTGAGCACCGTTATTGGTATGAACCTGTCCAGGACAAGCCTTGGGAACACATCTGGCTTCGATTTACCGGCAATGATGCCGAGCAGATGTGGTCACGGTTTATCCGGCACTACGGTCCTGTGGGAACCTTCCATCCGGACTCGGAGCCAATTCGGCTGCTCTATAAGCTTTATGAAGACGCCGCCTCCAACCGGCTTCGCGATCGCTATGAGGTATCCGTACGCCTGTATGAATGGATGCTGGCGATGCTGAGAGAAACGGAAGGCAAGGGGGCTGAGCAGTGTGAAATCCCGGAGAAGCTTCGACATGCCAAAGTATGGCTGGAGCAGCACTACCGCATGCCGCTTGGCCTGGATCAGGTCGCAATGGCGGCGGGGATGTCGAAGCATCATTTTTGTAAAATGTTTCTAAGATTCATCGGCATTACGCCAATGCAGTATGTGCGCCAGCTACGCATTGAGGAGGCGGCTCGGCTGCTGCGCCATACTTCACTTCCGATTACTGTAATCGCGGCGCAAACCGGCTTCGACAACAGCAGCTACTTCGGTAAGGTGTTCCGGCAGATGGCCGGCATGTCTCCGAGCGATTTTCGAGAGGGTGTCACAGAAATACCGTATGGCGCATTGAGGTTTGTGACGTAGAGCGGGAGATGCCCACGCGGAGCTGCATCCCTTACGCACAGATGTTCCATTGACATTATGCGCGTAATCGGCTACATTAATTTTAGTACCTAGTACTAATACTTGATACTAAAAGGAGTGTGTACCATGCCCGCTTCAGCTCCCCTTCACGCACGAATTACCGGAATTGGCACCTATGTGCCGTCCCGCATTTTAACGAACGAACAACTCTCTCAGCTTGTGGATACCAACGATGAATGGATTGTGCAGCGCACGGGCATTCATGAGCGCCGCATTGCCACAGAGCACGAATATACGAGCGATCTATGCATCGCCGCGGTCGACAACCTGCTGGCACGGTACCCCGGCGCTCTTGACGGCGTCGAGCTTGTCATCGCCAGCACGCATACGCCGGACCTTTCGTCGACGCCGGTCGCCTGCCTCGTCCAGGCGCACTTCGGCCTGTCGGCCGCCGGCGCCTACGACGTCAACGCCACCTGCGCAGGTTTTACCTATGCGCTGCATCAAGCCAGCGCGCTCGCCGCCGCCGGCGTGCATCGCAAAATCCTCGTGGTCAGCGGCGACACGCTGTCCAAAATCACCGACTACACGGATCGCTCGACGTGTATTCTGTTCGGGGACGGCGCCGGGGCCGTGGTCGTGGAGCGCGATGAGGCGCAGCCCGCGTTCCTCGCCCACCACATCGGCGCCGACGGTCGAGGCGCAGCCCATGTGTACCGCACGGGGCTGGCGCAGCAACTGCACGGCTTGCCGCTCGCCGGCGGCGGCAAGCTTGTCCAAAACGGCCGCGAAGTGTATCGCTTCGCGGTGTCCACGGTGCCGCAGGGCGTGGAGCGGCTGTTGGCGAAGAGCGAGCTAACCATCGGCGACGTGGACTGGTTTATTCCGCACAGCGCGAATCTGCGGATGATCGATTCCATCTGCGAGAAGCTCGCCCTGCCGCTGGGCAAAGCGCTCACCTCGATGGAATACTACGGAAACACATCCGCCGCTTCCATCCCGCTTGCGCTGGATCTCGGCGTCCAGGACGGCCGTGTGAAACCGGGCGATCTGCTGCTCTTGTACGGCTTCGGCGGCGGGTTGACGCACGCCGGCCTGCTGGTGCGCTGGGGCTGAGGGTGGTCGGCCCCGGGGCGCAGCGCTTCCCCAAAGTTGTCCAGATAAGTGGCGCTTGTCCATGAACTGGAAAACCTCCAGTTCATTTTGCCTTGATACACCTCCCGTGCCAGCTGAACTGGAAAACCTCCAGTTCATTTCAGCAGTTTTCGGAGAAAGGCTGCTAAATAGGCTAATGTACTGGACAAATTCCAGTTCAGCTCTGCAATTTGGGCAAAAATGCGAAAATATACAGGAGAAATTCCAGTTCATTGGAAAAGCGGAAGAAAGTGGCGGGTGAGCGCGTGCATGAGCATCGGAGGAACCGGCTGGCGGGTGAGCGCGTGCATGAGCATCGGAGGAACCGGCTGGCGGGTGATGGAGAGCAGTAGCATCGGATGACCGGTGGCCGCGGGAACACCGCCTCCAGCCAACGGCCATCCCACCCGGGATGGAAGCAGTAGAAAATCACCGGGGGAGGCACATAAGACAACGGGGATACTTGTCGGTGCTTAACCTCACAACAGCGTGCTCTCCCTCCCTCGCAGCCTATCGTGTGCGCCGCTCCTGCTTCGCCGGCGGCCGCTTCGCCCCGGCCCGAAGCTGCGCGTTCACCCACGGCTTGCCCGGCGCGCTGTGCGACCGCACACGAACCGGCAAGCCGGTCACGCGCTGTAGCAGAGCCCGCTGGTGCGCCGCGATGGCGCCAAGATTTTCACCGATATGCTGCGCCAAATCCCCGGAGGCTTCCACCTGATCGGCCGCCGCTTCGAGCATGCGGCTCAGCGCCCGCTGGCTGCGCGCCAGCGAGATCAGCAGGTGCAGCTCGATCTGGGCACGACGACGCCCGCTCATGATTTGTCATCCTCGCCCAAGGAGAGGAAGCTGTCACCGAGCATACCGCCTTCCAAGCCGCTGCTAAAACCAAAGCCCGAGCCGCCTTCATTTTTTCCGAGCAGCGCCGTAAGTTGATGATTCAGCGCCGCCTCCATTTTCGTCAGGCTGTCGATCAGATCAATGATCCCGCTATGGTAGTCGGCAGTCTGTTTCATTTTATGCTCATGTCCTTCCAGATTTTCGGATGTCAGATGGAGCAGCACCCAGTTCTGCGCTTTTCTCGCCTCGACCACACGAGCTTCAAGCATCAGCGCGATTTCTTCCTGCACGCGGGCTGTGGCCTCCAGCATTTGCATAAACAGCTCTTCCCTGCTCACAACGCTCCTCCTTACTCCTCATGGCTTTCTTGCATTTCCTTCATAATCAGTTCCGTCCGCTTAGCCACTTCTTCTGCAAGCTCCGCCAAGCTGCTCACATAGGAAGTCACGTTCTTCGTAAGCTGCAAAGATCGCTTATGCAATACACCGAGACCTTGAAAATCCGGATGCGAATCCGGCAAATCGCCAACAATGGCCGCCATACGCGACGAAATATGCCGGTGTGACGCCAGTAAAGCGGCCAGTTCCCGATGCGAAGCCGCAATGTGCGCTATAACCGTTGTAATTTGCTGCTCCATGCTGCTCACGCCTCCTTTTTTCACTTAACGTTATGCGCGTCACCGTGAAACGATACCTGCTTACATGAACTTCCGCGGGTCCACGCCCCATTTGCGGATAAATTTTTGCCGGTTGCGCCAAATCGCTTTGCGGACGAGAGGGCGCGGCTTTTTCCGAAAGCTGACCGAGCCTTTATGATAAATGAAGCAATCCCCGGCAATCGACAGCCGGTAGCCATGCAGCCTGGCCCGATAACAGTAGTCGTCATCTTCGAAATGTCCCGGCGAAAAGCGCTCATCCAAGTAGCCAATCTTCTCCAGCAGTTCGCGTTTAAAGAGAAGGCACATGCCGATCAGACGCTTCGTCTCCAGCCACCGCTTCGGATTCGCTTCATTATATTTAGCCGTCATTCGGTCGATAGTCGTAAAACGCTCCCGTAGGCGCTGCCGGCCGCTGGCATAATTCGTAACTGGTCCGACCATACCGACGTTCGGCTGCTCATGCAGGCAGCGCTGCAGGTTCGTCAACCAGCGTCGAGTAACGATCGTATCATTGTTAAGCAGCAGCAGCTCCGAGCCTGTCGCGAGTCGCAGCCCCAAATTGCACGCAGCCGGAAAACCCAGATTTACCGGTGCAGCGATCAGCTTGATTTTTTCCTGCAGGCAATATGCAACTGTGCCGTCACTCGAACCATTATCGACGACAATCAACTCGTAAGGCACGTCGGTATGCCGGCGGATGGAAGCCACACAGTCCTTGAGCAGCGGCAGCCCGTTATACGTAGGAATAATGATGCTCGTCAGCTGCGTTCGAGGTGGAAGCGACACATCCTGCGACACCAAATGCGGCGGATCCCTTCGGGAAATCACCCGAGGTATATCCGGCCCTCCCGCTTCCATTCCCTGGATAAAAGGAACCAGCCTCTCCGCAGACACCGACTCATCGTTCCCGTTCGTAAAAAGCAGCACATCCGACTGCGCCATTCTCACCCCGATGTCACGGCCCTCTTCCTCTCCGACGGGGTCAGGGGAATAGATGACGAGCGCGTCCGTCGTCTTGCGCGCTCTCTCGAGCGCACGGTCCTGAGAACCGTGAACAATGACAATCAGCTCACTGAGCGGAAGCTGGTTGAGCTGCTCCAACGCCTTCACGCTGAGGCGTTCGCCACTGGGTACGGTCACAATAGCGGCGGACGACAGCTTCGGCGGCGGCAGTACCCAATCGGGTGTGCGGGCGTGCATCGCCTTACAGAATCCGCTGATGTATCCCTTGGCGGCCTCCTCGCACTTCGCCGCATGCGTAAGCGAGGGTTGGTCTTTGGCCCATTTCGCCCACAGCTCGCTCAGCGCTCGCTTGTAATCGTTGCGGTAGGTGCGCACCAATCGCGCATCCCGGTAGCCCGCGAGATACCCAAAGCGGCGCCAATAACGCTGAAAGCTCGTGCGTGAGGGCATCCGCCGCATAGCCCTGCGGCGCTTCCGTAAAGCCGGCTTCCTCACGCGAAGCTGACGCCCCTGCACACCCATCCGCCGGATTCGCTTCTTCCCTCGATCTTTCACCCGATCACCCCATCCCCCCATGAAGTCCCGCCGCTATCAACAGTGTATGAGCTTCGCCCTGCGCGGCAAGGGCAAATGCCGCCCGCGAAGAAAAACAGGCAGCCGTCAATGAAAAAACGGCCCCCCTCTTGCTGACGGCGCAGCAACGAGGCGAAAGGCCGCAACTCAGGGTCACTGTGAAATGGCGGGCTGCTGAGTCTGGAACGTATATCCTTGCGCAAAGCCGATATGGTAGCCTTGATGAAATGCGGCATCGTACGCTGCTTTGTACGCGAGCGCGCTCCTGCTAACCGCCGGGCGGCGCTTGCGGCGCAGAGCGGGTCGCAGCCTGCCCCCCGACACCCGGCGCAAACGGCCGGCAGCCCGGCTATTTCTGCGAACGAGCAGGCCTCGTTTTGGACGTTTGTATTTGGAGCGCGCGAGCTTCGCCCCGGCCCGTTTGAGCGGTTTACGGCGAATCGCTGTTTTGCGCAGCTTTTTTTTCACAGTCATGCTGATCTCACCTCACTTTGGAATAACTTGCAGCTATCTCGGCCCGAATACAATAGAAAGAATCGAAACCAGCCGGTTCGCATACGTATGATCGCGCATCGTGCGATACAGGCCGCGGAGTGCGATCCGGTTTCGCTCCTCTTCGTGCTGCAGATAGTGATTGAGCTTATGCATCAACTCTTCCGGCGAAGCATACGTCTCAATGTCATATCCCGGTGTGTAAAAGCTCGCCAAATCCGAGCGCACATCCGTCAACTGCAGCACGCCGCAGCCGGAAATTTCAAACGTTCGCGGATTCGGAGAAGCGCCCGCAATGCGTCTGCTGTTGTTATTATAAGACTCGTCGTCCGAAGCGCGGTGCATGTTGATCACGATTTTGGCGCCGTTATAGAAATCGGCCGTCTGATCCGGGGGCATCCACGTGCCAAGTTGAATTTGGGGGGCGAGCAGTCGATACTGACGCAGCCGGTCCCACCAAATCCCGGAGATAAGCACCCGCTTGCTGGCGAGAAAAGGCGCCAGTTTGTCGAACCAGACAACCCGGTTCCAATAGGCTGAACCGATAAAACAAATGTCGCGCATCACGCTGGTCGACACCGGTTTCGGCCGGAACATCTCCGGCTGGAACGCCAGCGGCACATAATGAACCTGCGGGCAGCCCATGTCCCTGTAAAACTGTACACAGTTGATCTCCATCGTAAAAATAAAATCGTAATACCGCCCGAAAGCAGCCGTAATATCGGTGTAATAAGGATCGTCAGTCAGCCATACCGCCGTTCGAATCCCCATGTGCCGAAGCCGCTGAACGACGTCAAGTCCCAGATTGACGCCGTCGAGCACCAGCATCATATCAGGACGATGCCTTGCGGCCAGCGCTTCGACGCTTGCATTGGGCTGCCCGATACGACTACGATCGCCCTCGGTGTTGCCGATGATCAGCTCTTGCACAAGCGGACGCAAGCTGTTAATGACTGCAAGGTCAATCGGCTCGTAAGGATAGCTTTTGCCCGATGTAACATACAGGACGCGAGCGTTCCAGAACGGATTTGGTGCCCGGTCGCGTGCCGCCTGCTGCAGGACCGCCTCGCATCGCCCCATGCGAATCCCGTTCATCAAACCGGCATGGTAGCCGTCTTGCTGCCCCTGCCGCTTTGCATGAATGATGCCGGCCCTCTGATGACTTTTCTGAACTCTCAACCTGTTCCTCTCCTCCCGATGATCCTTTTGGGCTCAACTGAAAACCACATTCAATATCCGCGTCAACCGTTCCGCATACGTATGATGAAGCAGTGTTCGGCGCAGCCCGTTCATCGCAATGCGCTGCCGTTCCTCGCCGTGCTGCAAGTAGTGCGCCATCTTCTGCACAAGCTCCTGCGGGTGCTGGAATGTCTCGACGTCCTGCCCCGGCGAATAAAACTGCGCGAGCTCGTGGCGGAAGTCGGTTATCTGAAAAGCGCCGCACCCCGCAATCTCATACGTTCGCGGATTAATGGAATAGCCCGGCAGCCCGCGGGAATTTTTATTATAGGTGTCATTCTCGGTATGACGATGAATATTGAGCACGATTGATGCACCGTTGTAATACTTGACCGTCTCTTCGATCGGCACCCAGTGCAGCTTGATGCCCTGCCGCAGCAGCGCATAATGGTTCAGGCGGTCCCAGAGCCCGCCGGCCAGCACAACCCTTTTGCCGATCAAAAAGGGCGTCATGGCATTGATGATCGCCAGCCGGTTCGGGAACCCCGTGCCGATGAAGCAGATGTCGCTCATGTACGCAGTGTTGACCGGCACGGGCTTAAACACAGCGGGGTTGGACGCCAACGGCAAATGGTACACCCGGCTGCAGCCCGCGCTTTGGTAAAGCGGCAAGCACGACGTTTCGTGCGTAAATACGTAGTCGTAATGCGGTGCAAGCGCCACCGACTGATCGCTGAAATAAGGATCATCCGCAAACCAGATGGCGGTGCGGATGCCAAGCTGCCTGACGGCCTCGATCTGCGCCGGATGCTCGGCGGGAAATACGTGCAGCCCGTTCATCACGAGCACGAGGTTCGGGCGCAGCTCCTGCGCGAGACGCAGCATATCGGCCGCCGTCGTCGTATACACAACACGCGCCGTCTGACGCAGACCGTCGATGATGCCTTGATCGATGCCGTCGAAGCCCTGCACGACGAACAGCACGCTGACTTCGCGCATCGGCCATGGCGCCGGCTGGCTCGTATCCAGCACGTGCTGGCACCGCCCCATGCGGTAGCCTTGCGCCAATCCGTCATGGAATCCGTGATGCCGTCCTGCGGCCGCCGACGCTGCGGTTGCGGTGGAACGATTTGGCTTTTTCATCTCACACCTCTTTCTTGCTTGCGAAGAGCGGAATCGTCATAGTCATACCGGATAAAAAAAGCGAGCGCCGCCTCCCAATCGCGCATCGGCGAGAGCCCGTGCCGTTCGATCGCCCCATGCCGAAAAGCGCTGTACATCGGCCGCTTGGCCGGGACTGCCGGCAGCTGCTCCGTTGGCACAGGATGCAGAAGGACGCTCTGGAGGAGTCCGGCTTCCTGCAGGATGCGCCGAGCAAACTCAAAGCGCGAGCATACGCCGCTGTTTGAGGCGTGGTAGAGCCCGTAATGCTCCGTTTCCAGCAGCTCCCGGATCATTAGCGCAAGATCGAGACAATACGTCGGCGAGCCGAATTGGTCATCGACAATGGTGAGCTCGCTTGTGGTGCGAGCCTTCTCTAACACCTTCGTCACAAAATTCGCGCCTTTTGCGCCATACAGCCAGGACGTGCGCACGATGAACGCTTGGCTGCACGTCAGTTGTACAAATTTTTCGCCCAGCAGCTTGGACTGCCCGTAAATATTGATCGGGTTCGGCATATCCTGCTCCGTGTAGGCGCACTGCTTGGTGCCGTCGAACACATAATCTGTGCTGACATGCACGAGCTTGGCATTCAGCATATGGCAAGCCGACGCCACGTGAAGCGCACCAAGTGCGTTCACCTGGTAGGAGGCTTCCGTCTCAGCTTCCGCCCGGTCGACATTCGTGTAGGCTGCCGCATGCACGACCGCATCCGGCTGATGCTGCATCAGCGTCCATTTCACCGCATCCTCATCCGTGACGTCAAGCTGCTTACGGTTCAGCGCAATGACCTTGTGCACAGGGCCAAGCACGCGCTTCAAATCATAGCCGAGCTGGCCGTCCGCACCGGTGATCACGATCTTCATCGGGGATCCCCTTCCCGGCCGCTGCGGTATTCGCCGGATACGATGCGGTCGTACCAGTCGGTCGCCAGCTTATACCAGCCGAGTGTCTGACTCAGCCCCGTATCCCACGTGTAGGCGGGCTGCCAGCCGAGCTCGCGCTGGATTTTCGAACTGTCGATCGCGTAACGACGATCATGTCCCAATCGATCGGGAACGTGCTGAATGAGCGACTCCGGTTTATTCAATAGAAAGAGAATGCGTTTAATTACGTCCACATTCGTCTGCTCGTTATTCCCGCCGATATTGTACACTTCGCCGGGCACGCCGGCTTCGATCACCCGCTCGATCGCCGAGCAGTGATCTTCGACAAACAGCCAGTCGCGCACATTGAGGCCGTCGCCGTAGAGCGGAATCGGCTGGTCGCGCAGCGCTTTTGTAATGACGAGAGGGATGAGCTTTTCAGGAAATTGGCGGGGTCCGTAGTTGTTCGAACAGCGGGTAATGACGACCGGTAAGCCGTAGGTTTCATAGTAGGCGCGAGCCAGCAGATCAGAGCCGGCTTTGCTCGCGGAATAGGGGGAATTCGGTGCAAGAGGCGTTGCTTCTGTAAAGGCGCCTGTCACGCCAAGCGTACCGTACACTTCATCGGTAGAGACGTGAATAAATTTGCTCACCTGCCGCTGTCTCGCTGCTTCCAGCAGGCTCTGCGTACCCAGCACGTTCGTCGTCACAAAACCGCGCGGGCTGTGAATGCTGCGATCCACATGCGATTCAGCGGCAAAATGAACCACAATGTCGACACCCGCCATCTCCTTCAGCATCAGCGCTTCATCGCCGATATCGCCATGTACAAACGTATAGCCGGGCTGTCCCTCCAGCGTTTCGACATTGTCCGGGTTGCCCGCATACGTCAGGACATCCACGTTCACAATGCGATCCTCAGGGTGCCGGCTTCGCCAATAATGAATAAAATTGCTGCCAATAAACCCCATGCCGCCGGTGACTAGCAAGGTTTGCATGGCGTATCCTCCCTTCTGACGAGCAGATTGGCCTGGAAGAGCGACTCATGCGTCCCTGCATCAATCCACCAGTTGGTGAAAAAGCGGTGCGACAGCTTGCCGGATGCGGCGTACACATTGTTTACATCCGTGATTTCCATTTCGCCTCTTGCTGAAGGCGCTTGGGTTTTGATAATGTCGAACACAGTGGCATCATACAAATAAATGCCCGTCACCGCATACCGGGTCTGAGGCTGCGCAGGCTTCTCCTCGATCTGCTCGATGCGGCCGTCTTTTATCGTAGCAACGCCATATCGCGAAGGATCCGGTACCTCCTTCAATATCACCATCGCGCCTTCCTCTTGTTGACGGAATGCGTCTATCATCTGCACCAAGGAATCTTTAAATAGATTATCTCCCAGAATCACGACAAACTTCTCACCTGGACGAATAAAATCTTCAGCAAGCGCAAGCGCTTCGGCAATACCGCCCGCTTTTTCCTGAATTTTATAAGTCAGCTTGATGCCGAGTGCATCGCCACCGCCCAAATAATCGAGATACAGGCCGGCGGATTGCTTGCCGGTAATGACGAGCACATCTTCGATCCCCGCCTCAGCCAGCTTCTCCAGCGCATGTTGAATCATCGGCATATCGCCAACGGGCAATAAATGCTTATTGATAATATGCGTCAACGGACGCAAACGGCTGCCTGTTCCTCCCGCAAGTACCACGCCTTTCACGCCAATCCCCCTTCCAAAAACTGGTGAATGCTACAAAGCTACATTCATTTCTACTAGCATATGCGCCTCTGGTAGACTTCAATTGGACGAACAGCCCTGAAATGAAAATTGGTTATGTATCTATTTTCAGAGTGAGGGTGGAGAGATGCCCGCTTCCTAGCCTATTGCCTGCCGAGGGAGACTCATTCGTTGCTATCCTGCAATTTGTACAGGTGAATTTTGGAAAAGAGCGGAAAGTCGGGCATGCTCATGTAAAATGTGCAGGTAATTCTGCTACTTTTTCTCCAAACGGGGGGATTTTGCTGATCTGTCGGCGTTTTTGATGCAGTTTTTACATGATTTCCGTTAAAACGGTACTGTTTGGGCTGATTACCTGTATGTTTTACAACTTGTGGGGGTTGCAGGCGTGGGGGGCCGGGTTAAGCTGAACGAAGGGGCTGTCCCAAAAGGCAATTTGTGATTTTTTTAGCCCCACTTTGAGCCAAATATCGTCAAGTAAAAGAACCTCATCCTCCACTTCGAAGTGGAATTTGAGGTTCTTTTGCTTGTAAAATGGGACGTTCCTTGTCATGCGAACACTTTTGGGACAGCCCCACTGAGCGCCGGATTTCGGACAATAGTCACTCGAGGAGTGCTTATTACACCAAACTGAAAGGCATTTACAGCTATCGATCAGGTTCGTTTGGGATTCGTTTACTTATGATTGCATGCGAGCTTGCCCTGCTCATCGAAATAGGTTACTTTCAATAACTTATCTCCACGGTTTGCTCTTGATCTCCAGAAATAAGATAACGCTCTTATCTTAATTGCGGGTTTTCATCGTGTTTCGGGTACATTTGCAGCAATTAAGTTCGTTCACCTAACTTATTTGCTTACAAATCGCTTTAAACTTCAGAATAAGATACCGCCGTTATCTTA
>NZ_RXHU01000122.1 GCF_003955665.1 Paenibacillus whitsoniae | reverse complement strand
AAATAAGCAGGAATTTCCCGGAAAATTGCCGATTTAAGTGGAATTCCTGCGGAAAGGCATCTTTTTTCTTTTATTTCCTTGAAAATAAGGCGATCATGTAAAAAAAGCCTGCTTTACCGCAGGCTTTGCCTTGGATCGGACGGTTGAGCCCGAAAAAGCCTGCGTTTTCGCAGGTTTTGCGAGGCTGGTGCGAAAGACTATCCCAGCACGCCGATGGAGATAATGCCCAGTACGATCAGCATGGAGCAGACGATGCGCACGGTGCCCTGCTTCTCTTTAAGCACGACGATGCCCAGGATCGTGGCGAAAAACGTGCCGATTTCGCGCAGCGGCGAAATATGGGCGAGCGGCGCGTAGGACAGCGCGAACAGGAACAGCAGGTATGAGCCGGGGTTGAGAATTGACCCGAGCATAATGATGTTCCGGTTCAACCGCCACTCCGTGCGAAGCTGACCTGAACGAAGGAGGTGCGGGGTGAGTCCTGCAACGAAACCGATATTGGTGACTTCGAGCAGCGAGACCGCTGAAATATGCGCGAGGTTGAGCTTGTCGACGAGCACGTAACTCGTGGTGCACAGCCCGACGCAGAGCGCCATGAGAAAAGGCTTGAGAGGAGCGGCGGAAGCCGCTCCTTTTCGCATGTTCGTCAAGAGGCCGCTGAGCGCTGCAAAGCCGCTGACCATACAGAGCAGACCGAACCAACCCCAGGGCGACAGCGTTTCATGCAAAAACAGGACGCCCAGAACCGGAATAAGCAGCGTGCTCGTGCCCCGCATGATGGGGTACACCTGGGAGAGGTCGCCCATACTGTACGTTTTGGCAAGCAGCAAAGCATAAACGGCCTGCAAGGCTGCGGACAGCAGCAGCAACCCATAAGCGGATAAGGATAAAGGATGAGTCCAGAGCTCAATGATGAGTTTGGGCAACAGCAGCACGGTCGCAACGGCCATAATGCACCAGAGAAAGACGCCTTTATCCTGACTGCGTTTGGTAAAAAGGCTCCAAATCGCATGCGTCAACCCGGATGCGATGACAAGGGTAGTGGCCAGGAATATCAAGTCATCATCTCCTTAACCAGCGGCGCCGGGAAGATGTTCTGGCTGCTGGTGCACCGACGTGCCGTCAGCTAGCCGCAGCCACGTCTCAAACTCACGCTCGCCTGCCCGGAGGCGAATGACCCGCGCGCCCCGCGGAAAGCCTTCTTTGCCATACGTGTTATACCCCGTAGCCCGCCCGTAACACAGCCGAATGCCGTGCAGGTCGCCCCAGAAATCGTTGACATGGTCATGCCCGACGAACGTGCCGACGACATCGCCCATCTCAAGCATCGCGGTGAACATCCCCGAGTTTACTTCCGGCGCAAAACATTTCGTCTCGTACATATGCCCATAGCACGTGCGTGTCTCCCACACTTCCTGATACTCCGGCAGCGGAATATGAAAGAATGCCAGCGCAGGCAGTGCGCCGCCCTCTTCTTGCAAGCGGCGCGACTCTTCGCGGTACCACGCGATTTGATCGTGCCGCAGCCAGTCGTAGCCGTTCACCTGCGGCAGCGGGGAGTAAGCGCCGGAATCGAAGAAGAATAACCGATACCCCGCCTGCCCCGCTGGATCTTGAACGGTGAGGCTGTAGTTGCCGGCGCCGTGGACGCCGACCGGTCCGCGCTGCGTGACGGTGTGCGGAAGGCGAAGCACCGCTTCAAGCAGCTCCTCACGGGTGACGAGAGACTCCGTGTCATGGTTGCCAAAAACGGCGGCCCAAGGGATGCCGCGCGCCGCAACGGCTTGGGTAGCGGCCTGGAACGCGGCTATCGCGTCCGTGCAGGCAGGAGTGCCTTCGGAGACGGGACCGGTGTAAATCACGTCGCCCGTGAAGACAACCAGATCGGGCTGCTCATGGTCCAGCACGTCTTCCATCAACTGACGTGAGCTTTGATCGCGCTCACCGCTATCTTTCCAGTGAATATCGGTGAACTGGACGATCGTGAACGTTCCATTTTCTCGAAAGATCAGGGGTTGTGGCATATGTAAGCCTCCTGTGTTGTTTTTGTTGTTTTGTTGTTGTTTGTTGACAATTGTAGACCCATCTTGCTACACTGTCAATAACATAATGCAGGATTAGGAGGGGCGCTATGTCACTTACCTTTGAGGAGCGCAGGTTAACAATTCTGAATCATTTGGAGCTGGAAGGCAAAGTCCAGGTGCCGCACATGGCAGAGCTGCTGTCCGTTTCCACCGAAACGGTGCGGCGCGATCTGGATCGCCTGGAGAAGGAAGGCAAGCTGCGCAAAGTATACGGCGGTGCGGTCAAAATGCGCATGGACCGGGTCGAGCCCCCTTTTCAAAAGCGCGTGGAGATGATGAGGCCGGAGAAGCGGGCGATCGGCAAGCTGGCGGCTTCGCTGGTGGAAGACGGCGAGACGATCATGCTGGACAACGGGACGACGACGATTGAGATCATTCCTTTTTTAAGTGATAAACCTAACGTTACCCTCATTATTAATTCGGTTCCGATGCTGATGCTGGCGATGGAGACGTTCCAAGGCCGCATTCTGTTTACGGGCGGGGAGGTTAACCGCGAATGTCGGGCTGCCATGGGGCCGCTGGCCGATCAAATGCTGGATCAGTTCAAAGTGAATAAGGCGTTCATTTCCGGAGGCGGCGTCTCGGTGACGGACGGCATTACGGACTTTCATATGGAAGAGGCGATGGTTGCCCGCAAAATGATGCAGCGTGCCGAAGAGACGATTCTGGTTGTCGATCACTCGAAGTTCGGGATGTCGACGTTTGCGCGGGTGGCGAGATTGAAGGATATTTCCATGCTCGTCACGGATCCGGGCTGTTCGAAGGAATGGATCGAGACGTTCGAGGGGCTTGGGATCGAAGTGCGCATTAGCGAGTAAATGAAGCCAACCAGGGGAGAGGGGAAACGGATGATGACAGGCAAAAGCTGTGAACGTGTAATTATTCTGGGCATTGATGGTGCCGGAGCTTATATCAAAGAGGCGGATACGCCGCATATCGACGGCTTGCTGCAAAGCGGTTCCGCTACATATGGCGCACAGACCGTATATCCTTCCAACAGCGGCGAGTGCTGGGGTTCGCTGCTGCATGGGGTAGGGCCGGAGAAGCACGAGGCGCAAATGTACATTAAAAATAACGCACAAATGCCGGCTGGCCCGGTCGCAGCCTCGCTCTTTCGCCGCGTCAAGGCGGCGTACCCGAACAGCCCCGCAGGGGCGTTCGTGTGCTGGGCGCCGATTCTGACCGGGGCGATCGAACCGCTGGACGGCGTGGTGAAGCACGCCGCGCCGGATGCCGATCTGGTTCCTGCGATCGGCGCATTTATCAAGGAGCAGCCGGATTTCAGGCTGCTGTTCGTGCAGCTGGACGATGTGGATGCCGCAGGCCACAAGCATGGCTTCGGCACCGCCGGGCAGCTGCAGGCGATCACGCGTGCCGACGCGCAGATCGGCGAGATCGTCCGGGCGCTGGCCGAGGCCGATCTGCTGGACGACAGCCTGATCGTCGTCACGACTGACCATGGCGGCGGAGGTGCGCGCACGCACGACCACGGCAGCGATCATCCGAAGGATATGACGATCTTCTGGGGCTGCCGCGGACCGGGCGTTGTCGCGGTCAACGAACTGGTCGGCGTCAGCATCATGGACACCGCAGCCGTTGCGCTGCATGCGCTGGGGCTGCCGCTGCCCGCCGACTGGGAGGCGAAGCTGCCTGAGGGCTTGTTCCTGTAGCTGCACGGGGCGGTGCATGTGGTGCTGGCGGGCGGCGCACCTGCGCGGCCGAAGGGGCTTTTTGCCGGTGAACAGGCCATTTCTTGAAGACACTCCCCCTTACCCCGCAGAGGTCCACTTTCCAACGTTATCCTGCTTGCTCCTGAGCCGTAGTCGTGCGACAATAACGGATGGACAAATAAGACAGGTTAGCGCGAAAGAAGGAACTTGGACAACATGATTCACATCTCTTGGGAAATGATGATGTTCATCATCATCGGCGGCTTCGCGGCCGCATTTGTAGATTCTGTCGTAGGTGGCGGGGGATTGATTTCGGTACCGGTACTCTTGGCAACGGGCATGCATCCGGCGCTTGCGCTCGGGACGAACAAGCTGGCGGGCACCATGTCGTCGATGACGAGCACGATCTCATTCATGCGTTCGGGGCAGGTGGACGTGAAGGCGGTTCGGGGACTTTTCGTGTTGGCGCTGCTTGGCGCGGTGTGCGGAACGTTGACGCTCCAGCAGATTCCGTCGGACTTTCTGAAGCCGCTCGTCATCGTGATGCTGATTCTGATTACGATTTATACGATTTTTCGCAAAAATTGGGGGGCTAGCTCCACGTTCGAGCGTTATACGCCGAAGACGGCGATGCTGATGGGGCTTGCGGCTTTTGGGCTCGGATTTTATGACGGTTTCTTCGGGCCGGGGACGGGGTCATTTCTGATTTTTGCCTTTTTGATGGTTGGATTTGATTTCGTGAAGGCGGCGGGCAATTCCAAAATGCTGAACTTCGGCAGCAACATCGCTAGTCTTGCGACATTTATTGCCCTTGGGTCAATTCAATACGAGGTCGGCATTCCGATGGGACTGGCCATGGTGTGCGGCGCGCTGGTCGGTTCGCGCATGGCGATTCGGCGGGGGGCGACGTACGTGCGGCCGCTGTTTATCGTCGTATGTCTGCTGCTTGTGGGCAAGCAGATTTGGGGTATGGTGTAGAGGATGAGAGATCGTTTAACCTTGTTTGCGGGGTGACGATCTTTTTTTGATGGTAAGGAGAAGGGCTGCGAGATACAAAAGCAGTACGAGGGCGAAGCCGTTGAAGATGCTCGGGATTGCAGCGAGTGATAGATAGAGGCTGTAAGGCAATGACCAGATCAACGCGATGGCCATGAGAGGACGTGATTTCCTACATGCAGCGAGGACGCCTAAGCAGGCCGGTAAAATGAGCATCACCGTCACGATAAGTATGGTGTCCTCGCCGACTGCGGCGTTTGTATATGGATTCCAGAACAGAAAGGTGATGGATAGTGAAAGGCTGATGAGCGAGGCGAGCATACCGGGCAGGGAGAATTTCATAGGCGGGTTCTGACCTCCTTGTGGGCTATTTTACTTATTAGTATTCTTGGCTCAGTGGCGTATTCCTCTTGGAACGAGGGGATAGGGCTGTGCACTCGAGTGGCAGGTAATTCGAGTCAGGCGGTAGTCGTTATTTGATCTCAGGCCAGGTAGCAGGCTTGGGTCATACGGTTACCTGCATTTCATACATGTAATTTGCGAGTTTGCGGTGAATTCGGCAGTTCAACCTGCAAATCGTACAGCTAAATCCGCCAGCCGACCTTGAAAAAGGGCGAAGTGGGCTGGGTATGCGGAAATTTGATGTAGTTTTTGCAGGAAACCGCACATTTTTTTCGTTTTTGGGCGTGGCTGGGGTGGACGATGGAAAGTTGGCGAGTGATCGTGTCTTGAATAGCTGACGAGCAAGCGTTTTGCCCCCAAACGATTGCTTTTCCCCCGCGAACCGATTAAAATGCTCAGTAATCTGTTTTCGAGGTGATGGTGTTGTGCGGAACGTGTTAACGAAGTTTTGGAAGCGTTTTTTTCAGCGCAAAACGATTTTTCGCAACATGGTGACCTTGTCCCTGTTCGCTGCGATCCTGCCGGTGGCCCTTGTGGGCATCGGGAGTTACTTATATTCCGCGTCGGCGGTCCAAAGCGAAGTGAATCAGTCGAACGTGCGCATTCTGAACAACGTATCCTCGACGATTGATTCGACGTTGGACCGGATCCAGAACAACGCGATTCAAATGCTGCTGGGCACGTTCTTCTCTTCCAATCTCGCCGAGCTGAAAAGCACCAACTACGCCGGCCTGTACTCCGGCATCTCCCGCGAGCTGTCCTCGATGCTCGGCGGCAACAAAGAAGCGGCCGACATCGCGATGTACGTGCCGGATGAGGGCTACCTCGTCTCGCCGGTATTCGGCGGGAGGCGGATTGAAGGCAGTGGCGAACGAGAAGCGCTACTGAAAGAGTTCTCCACGCCCGATCAGTTCCGCTGGGCGATCGGCCCGTACCCGAATGTGCCGGGTTACAATACCAAAGGCGTGACGCTTATCGCGAAGGCGCCGATTCTGGCCAAGCAGCCGATCGGGCTTCTTTTTATCCGGATCGAGGAGACGCTGTTCCAGAACATCATGAATCGCTTCATCTCCTACGCGGGCGAGGAAATGTTTATTTTAGACGCGAAAGGCAATCTCGTCACCTCGGTCGGCGGCGATACGGTACCGGAAGGGCTCCTTCAGCAAGTTGCGCAAAAAGGCGCCGAGCCGCGCTTTCAATTCACGTCCAAGGGCACGGACTTTATGGTGACGCCGATTACGTCCTCGTATAACAACTGGCAGTACATCAATATGGTGCCGATCCATCAGCTCAACGCGAAGTCCAACGGCATTAAGCTCATTACGCTCGTCATCGTGCTGGTGTGCCTGGCCATCGGCGCAGTGGTCACGCTGTGGGGCACACGGCGCGTGTACCGACCGATCCAGAATCTTGTCACGCTGGTGCGGGGCGAGCAGGCGCAGGATGCGGATACGGACGAAGTCGGCTTCATGCACCGCAGGTGGGCCGAGCTGACGAGCACCGCGAGCGAGATGCAGCAGCAGCTGAGCGATCAGCTGCCGATGATTCGCGAGATTTTCGCCTTGCAGCTGCTGCAGGGGCGCTTCCTTCACTACTCCGCCGATCAGCTAACGGACGTGCTGCGCCGGTACAGCGTACCGACGGACATGGAGAGCAGCGTGCTCGTGATCGCGTTCGATTTGCCGCCGGATGAAGAGGGGGGCAGGAAGCGGTTTCAGGAGAATGACCGCGACCTTATCGTCTTTGCGGTCAAAAATATCGGCAGCGAGCTGCTGGAAGCCCAAGCGATGGAGGGCATCGTGATCAACCTGCTGAACGATCAGGTGGCGATCTGGCTGTTTCAGGACGCCGTGCAAGATGAGACGGCCGACGTTAAAGCGTTCGCAGAAAAGCTGCGGACGCAGGTGTCCGATTATTTGCGCCTGCCGGTCACGATCGGGCTGAGCGGGCAGAGCGAGCGCATCGACGAGCTGCCTGAGCTGTACGAGGAAGCGAACCTGGCCGTCCGCTCGCGCATGATCGTCGGCGGCAATCAGGTGATCGCGAATGCAGCCGGCGGCAGCCACGCGGATCTGCATTATCGGTATCCGCTGGAGATCGAGACGCATTTTGAGAACTCGCTGCAGCTGGGCGACCGGGATGAAGCCGTGCGGATGATGAACGAGTTCGCCAAAGGGATGGAGGCGGCGATCCAAAAGCCGGAGCTCATCCAGATGTCGTATTATAGGCTGCTTACAGCGGCGATTCGCACGGCCTACATGCTCGGGCTGGATACGGCCCAATTGTTCGGTACCGCAAGCGCCGATCCGTACCTGCACATTCGCCAGCTCAGCACGACGCTGGAGCTGAATCAATGGTTCGAGGAGCAGCTTGTCGAGCCAATCGTGGCCTATGTGCAAGGAAAACAGACGCAGGAGCACGATCAACTGATCGATAAAGTTGTCCGCTACATGGAGGAAAATTATCACTTCGATCTGTCGCTGGATCAATGCGCGCAGATCTGCGGTCTCAGTCCGCACTATTTGAGCAAGCTGTTCAAAAAGAAAAAGGACGTCTCCTTCATCGAGTACCTGACGAAGATCCGCATCGACAAGTCTGTGGAACTGCTCCGCACGACCGACCTGTCGGTGTCCGAAATCGCGGAGCGCGTTGGGTACCAGACGAAGAACTTCATCCGCGTTTTCAAAAAGCACATCGGCGTAACGCCAGGGCAATACCGAGGCGGAGCAGACGACGAAAGCTGAGATGCGCATTATTCGCCACCCCTTCACACCAGGCAAAAAAAGTGAATACACACCCGAGAAACCCCGTCACGACGGGGTTTCTCTTTTTTTGTCCTCTGCCCTTAACGCGGTTAAGAATTGGTCATTGTCGCTGGGTCCCGCCGTCATGTACGATCGACCCATGCTAAACAACGAGAGGTGAAGACGATGTCGCAAGGCCAAGTGGAACAACTTTCAAACACGCTTCCCGGCGTAAGCAAGCAGGAGACTCGCACGAAGCAATCGTGGATCGAGGCATGGCGGATCGCGCTCAGACGCGACAAATATTTATATCTCATGGCTGCGCCGGGATTGTTATTTTTCCTTATTTTTAAATACGTGCCGCTCTGGGGCTTGCTGCTGGCTTTCCAAAATTACTCCCCTTATATGGGCTTCTGGCACAGCGAATGGGTGGGCTTCAAGTATTTTCACGAGTTTTTCACGAATCCCGACTTTATGCTCCTGTTCCGCAATACGATGGCGATTTCGCTGCTGAACATTGTTTTCTTCTTCCCGGTTCCGATTATCGTGGCGCTTATGCTGAATGAGGTGCGGAAGCTGGCGTTCAAAAAATTTGTGCAAACGGTCATCTACCTGCCGCACTTTCTATCCTGGGTGATCATCGTCGGGATTTGCTTCCTGATCTTCGGACAGGGCACCGGCGTAATCAACCAACTGCTCGTGGAATTCGGCGGGCACAAAATCGAGTTCATGACGTCGCCGAACCTGTTCTGGGCGATGCTCACCGCGCAAAGCGTGTGGAAGGAAGCGGGCTGGGGCACGATCATTTTCCTCGCTGCGCTGGCGGGCATTAATTCAGAGCTGTATGAGGCTGCGCAGATTGACGGCGCGACAAGATGGCAGCAGATGACGAACGTCACCCTGCCGGGGATTCGAAGCACGATTATCGTGCTGCTGATCCTGCGCTTGGGCCAAGTGATGGACGTCGGCTTCGAGCAAATTTACCTGATGATGAGCGGGCCGGTTGCGCAGGTGGCGGATGTATTTGATACGTACGTATACCGTGTCGGCATTCAGCAAGGCCGCTTCAGTTATGCGACGGTGGCGGGGCTTTTCAAATCGGTGGTCGGGTTGATCCTGGTTGTGTCCGCGAACCGCGTCGCGAAGAAGTTCGGAGAGGAGGGCTTGTATTAAGATGGGTAAAAGTTTAGGGTCGCGCATGTTTAATGCCATTAACTATACATTGCTCATGCTGTTCGGGTTGATGACATTGCTGCCGTTCATCTATGTAGTGATCATCTCTTTTACAGATCCGACGGAGTATTTGACGAAGCCGTTGGTGCTGATTCCGGAACATTGGAGCCTTGCTGCTTATGATTACATCTTCTCGACAAATGCGTTTGTGCATGCGATGGGGATTAGCGGGATTCTCGCTGTTTTCGGCACGGTGCTAAGCTTGATCGTGACCAGCGCCCTGGCCTACGTGCTGTCGAGGAAGCGCCTCAAGGGCAAAAAGTTTTTCCTCGTGGCGATTCTGATGACGATGTTGTTCAATCCGGGCATGATCCCGAACTACCTGCTTGTGGACAGCCTCGGGCTGATGGATACGATCTGGGCGCTCATTTTACCGGCGCTGACGAGTGCCTGGTACGTCTTTCTGATGCGCAACTTCTATCAAGAAATCCCGGATGAGCTGGAGGAAGCGGCTAAAATGGACGGCTGCTCCGACGTCGGCGTTTTCTTCCGCATCATGCTGCCGGTATCGGTCTCGGCGCTCGCTGCTTTCGGCTTGTTCTACGCTGTCGCGTACTGGAACACCTACTTTGCCGGCGTGCTGTACATTAACAGCGACTCGCTGCGGCCCTTGCAGGTGCTGCTGCAAATGCTGCTCATCTCCGCCTCGCAAATGGCGGACCCGTCTCTCGCCGCTGCGCTGGAAAGCGAACGGACCGTGCCTCCGCAGGTGATCAAAATGGCAGCGGTCGTGCTGTCCTCGCTGCCGATCGTGATGGTGTACCCGTTCTTGCAGAAATATTTTGTCAAAGGCATGATGGTCGGCTCTGTGAAAGGTTAAGCGGACTTCTGACTACAGCGAGAGGGGGAATGCGGGCCTGCGCGCCCACGGCAAGATGAAGCAAGACGATTCATGTAGGTGTATAATAATCATAGACTGGGAGGTCTTTGTACATGAAACCGATGGTGAAAAAATTGGCCGTGCTCCTTACGGCAGCAGGATTGGTCGCATCGCTCGCGGCTTGCGGCAAAGAGAAAGAAACCGAAGGAGCGGCTCCGACAGGCATGGCAGCGAGCACGGCGAGCGCGAAGCCGACAGACATTTCCGTTACAACGCTGGCTTTTGCAGCGGCGCCGACAGGCGAGCTCGAAGCTGTCAAAAAACTGAACGAAAAGCTGAATATCAATCTCAAACTGAACTGGATTCCGTCCGCACAAATTTCCGAGAAACTGAACGCACTGCTTGCGTCTAACGATCTGCCGGATGTGCTGTTCGTGGAGGATTTTAACACAACGCCTGCTTTTCTGAATGCCATCGATCAAGGCGCTTTCTGGGAACTCAGCTCTTATATCAAGAACTATCCAAACCTGGCGAAATACCCGGATAACGTGTATAAAAATGCTTCGCTCAAAGGCAAGCTGTATTCCCTGCCGCGTGTCAGACCGCTCGACGGCCATGAAGCGCTGCTGATCCGCAAGGACTGGTTAGACAAGCTCGGCCTTCAACAGCCGAAAACGATGGATGAGCTGGCTACCGTGCTGGAAGCGTTCGCGCAAAAAGATCCGGACGGCAACGGCAAGGCTGATACGTATGGCGCTGTCATGCCGGGCTCGCCGGGCCCTGCGAGCTATCTCCTCTCCATGTTCGGCGCAGGCACGAAATGGAAGGACGAGAACGGCACGCTGACGCCGTACTGGTGGACGCCACAGGCGAAAGAGGCGCTCGCGTTCTGGAGCAAAACGTATAAAGCCGGCGGTATCCTGCCGGATATGCCGATTTTGAAAACAGCGCAGATCAAAGATATGCTCGTGCAGAGCAAAGCGGGCGCAGCGATCGCAAACGTCGTCGATGCCTACAAGTACAATGTGGAACTTCAAAAAGTGAATCCACAAGCGAATCTGATTGCGATCGAGCTGCCGAAAACGGCGGACGGCAAGGCGTACTATGAGCAGGCAAGCGGCTACTACGGGCAATTCCTGATCAACAAAAAGACTGTAAACGAAGCGAAGTTGAAGAAGATTCTGGAGCTGTACGATTACACGGCATCCGTAGAAGGCTACAACCTGGCGACTTACGGTATTAAAGACGTGGACTACACCGTGAAGCCGGACGGCAGCGTCGAGCAGACCGAAGAAGGCAAGAAAAAAGGCTACTCTGGCGATACGACGGGCCAATGGGTAACGGGCTATTTTGACAAGTACTTGCGTGCCAAAGTGTCCGGTATTCCGAACGATGTGTATGAAGCGAACAAAAAAGTGATCGACGCGATCTCTTCCATCCCGGATCCAACGTATGGCCTCATGAAATCGGCGCCGTTCAAGGAGAAAGGTGCGGATTGGGATAAAAAGCTGAACGACATGATCGTCAACGTCATCATCGGCAAAAACACACTCGACGACTGGGACAAACTCGTGAAGCAGTTTAAAGACGATGCAAGCTTCCAGCAGCATATTAAGGAAACGAACGATTTTTATAAGGAAAAATCGAAGTAAAGAAGAGGCCCGACCGCTCGCGTGGTCGGGTTTTTCTCATAAGAGAGGAGAGTGGGCAGCAGTGGGTGTTTCCATAGAAGAAGCGATTCAGATCGTGCCGTCCCCGCGCCAGATGGCTTGGCAGGAGATGGAATTTTATGGGTTTATTCATTTTGGGATGAATACGTTTACGGGCAGGCAGTGGGGAACCGGCGAGGAAGATCCGCAGCTGTTCCAGCCGAAGGAACTGGATGCCGCCCAGTGGGTGGCCGTGTGCAAAGAGGCGGGAATGACCGGCGTCATTCTGACGTGCAAGCATCATGACGGGTTTTGCTTGTGGCCGAGCGCGTATACGACGCATTCGGTTCGATCCGCGCCATGGCGTGGCGGGCAAGGGGATGTGGTGCGCGAGGTGGCGGAAGCGTGCCGCGCGCAGGGCTTGAAGTTCGGCGTGTACCTGTCGCCGTGGGATCGGAATGCGCCGACGTACGGGGATTCCCCGGCGTATAACCGGTATTTTCAGCTGCAGCTGACGGAATTGTTGACGCAGTATGGGGAGATCTTCTGCGTCTGGCTGGACGGCGCCTGCGGCGAGGGCCGGAACGGCAAAAAGCAGGTGTACGATTGGGATGGCACGTACCGGCTCGTCCGCGAGCTGCAGCCGGGCGCGGTCATCGCGGTGTGCGGACCGGACGTGCGCTGGTGCGGCAACGAGGCGGGGCATACGCGCCGGTCGGAGTGGAGCGTCGTGCCCGCGGCGATGCGGGATACGGAGAAGGTGCAGGCCGACTCGCAGCAGGCGGACGATCCGGCCTGGGCCCGGCGGCTCACGGCGGAGGACGAAGACCTCGGGAGCCGGGCCGTACTCGCGCAGGCGGAGCGCGCGATCTGGTATCCGGCCGAGGTCGACGTGTCGATTCGGCCGCAGTGGTTTTATGATCCGGCCGACGACGATCAGGTGAAGTCGGCCGAGGCGCTGGTGGAGCTGTTCGAGCGGAGTGTCGGCGGGAACAGCGCCTTGCTCTTGAACGTCCCGCCGGACACGCGCGGGAAGATTCATGAGCGCGACGCGGCGGCGCTGCGCGAGCTGGGGGTGCGGCTGCGCCGCACGTACGGGCGCGACCTCGCCGCAGGCGCGGCGGTGTGGGCGTCCCATGCGGAGCGGGACGCGGTGGCGGTGCACGTGACGGATGGGCGCCGCGACACGTACTGGTCTCCGCCTGCGGGTGTGGAGCAGGCGGAGCTGGTGGTGGATCTTGGCGAACCTGTCGAGTTCGACCGGGTCATGCTGCAGGAATTTATCCAAGGTGCGGGGCAGCGGATTGAGGGCTTCGAGCTTTGGGGGCAA
>NZ_RXHU01000121.1 GCF_003955665.1 Paenibacillus whitsoniae | reverse complement strand
AAGGCAGGTTGCCTACGTGTTACTCACCCGTCCGCCGCTATGCACCGAAGTGCTCCGCTCGACTTGCATGTATTAGGCACGCCGCCAGCGTTCGTCCTGAGCCAGGATCAAACTCTCCATAAAAGTGAACGATTACTCGCCCATTTATTTAAAGCTGAATAGCTCATTGACTTGCTAGCGAGATTGTTAATCTCATTTTTGAACGATTGCTCGTTCTTGCTTACTCACTCGTTGTTCAGTTTTCAAAGATCAATGTCTTTCGTTTTCGCTCCGCCTTCGCGGCCGGAATTACAATATAGCATAATCGCCTAACCAATTGCAAGCTTTAATTTTACGTTTTTCGCTAATATTTTCAGCCCGTTTTGGCCGGAACCGTAATATATCATGGCGGCCGAAAGAATGCAACCTTTTGCCCATACAAAATTAAGAATGCCCAGGGTGATCCAAAATCCGCCCAATCAGATCCAACTCAAACTGTTCTTTCAGCGCGTCGTTGCTTGTCCCCACTTGCAGACCAAGTTCATGGAACTCACGGATAACGTTCTGAATCTCGGTCAGCTTCCCTTCCTGCGCATACTGCTCCGTTTGATGAATGACATGGAAAGCCGTCGCTTGATACGCATCCGTAAAGCTTTGATCGACACCCGCTCCTTCGCGGTAATCTTCATAATACTTTTTAAACGTGGATAATAAGGAATCATTCATTTCCATACGCTAACACTCCCTAATAAAAGATACCCCTAGCATCCCTCTCCGCTTTCCAAACTATGCGAAGGCAACGCACAACAGGCCCTTACATGTGCAAGGGCCTGCGTGCAAATCTAACCTTTTTCTATTTATAATCGTCTAATCGTTAACTACCTTATTTAACATCGATCGAAGAAACGATTTGGCCTGTTCCTTTTAACTGAACCACGTGCCCTTGCGTGAAGGAACCGAGGTTGCCTGTCAAGGCAACAGTTGCAGCTACGTTATAAGGTACCGTTTGACCAGTGGTTGTGTTCGTGATCGTAATGGAAGTGATTTTGCCAGTAGAATCAACAGTTGTGCTGTTCAAAATTCCAGTTACATCAAAAGGCTGTTGAGTAGCAGAGCCAAGACCTGTCACTTCAATGTAAACGACCGTGTTGTTGTACATACGGAATTTGACGGTATCGCCAACAAGAAGCGCAGAAGCGGCAACTTTCACACCGTTACGCAGAATGAAAGCGTCTGGGTGCATGTTGTACGAAACGCTCGTACCGTTTTGCGTCAACGTCAGTACGTTGTTGTACACCGCCGCGCCGACAGTACCTGTGTTCACATCCTGATCAGGCAGTTGGTTGCTTGTGCGATCAAGGAGTGCTGCTAGTTCAGCACGTGTGACGTTTTGGTTCGGACGGAATGTGTTGTCCTCGAAGCCGTCGATCAGCTTTTTATCCAGCGCTTCTTGGACATAGCCTACGGAACCTGCCGGAATTTGCTTCGCATCTTTGAACGGCAGCGTGGAATTCATTTTCGCTTTCGCTTCGCCTTCCAGTTTCAATGCTTTGACAAGCAGCGTGGTTGCCCAGAGGCGGTTCGCTTCCTGGTTCGGTTGAACGGAATCTTCGTTCTCGGAGAAGAGGTCGTTTTCAAGTGCAACCGCTACGTAGCCGACAGCCCATGATGGGATTTTGTCTGCATCTTTAAAGTTCAACTTGGTAGCCATTTCCTCGGTGGATTCCGCTTGATCGCGAAGACCCATCAGACGAACGGCCGCTGTAATCGCTTCGATACGGGATACGGATTTGGATGGTTGGAAGGAACCGTCTTCATAGCCTTCAAAAACGCGCTTGGAAGCCAGACTTGCTATGTATCTCATCGCCCACTGCGCATTTTTCATATCGTTGAAGTTGATTTGAATAATGTTGACAGTATTGTTATTCCCCTTAATTGTAGGAATCGGCTGATATTTCTGATTGATGTTATTGCCGGAATTGCGGCCGTGATCATCGTTTTTATCATTGCCTTTCGCAAATGCAGCGGAAGCGCCGCCTAATACCATTGTACAAACAAGCCCTGTGGCTACAAATTTTTTCATTAGATTATTATTTTTCATTGTCACTGCTCCTTATAAATTGGATAATTGTTGGAAAAAATATTGGAGCCTTCGCGAAGGGTTCCTGGTTATGCTACAAGGATTCGACCTCCCCCATCCGTATATGGGGGTGATCCTACAAAATCTTTTAAATAAAGTTGGGAACTCTATTAAAACCGTGTCGAAACTGCTAAACTGAGAGCATAAATTCATAGAAAAAGGGGCTGCTGTATGCGTTTACAAAACAGGCGGGTACAAATTATCATTATCGGAGCGCTGATCCTGCTTATTGCACTTATTACCTGCAGCACGCTGTATTGGAAAAGCGGGACAAACCAGGCCGCCGCCCCTATACTTCCGCATCCAGAAGTGCCGATAGCAACAGAAGCGATCTCAACTGCTCAGCCGACACCGACCGAGACAAAGTCGCCCGCCTACCCTTCCGAAAATGTAGATGTTGTGCTCATTGGCAGCGAGCTGGAAGGACTTTACTTGGCCAGAGCCGCTGCAGACGAAGGGTTAACCGTCAAAATTCTCGATCCTCACCTCGCATTCGGCGGACAAGTGCTGCAAGGCCAGATGCTTTTTCTCGACGAGACCCGCGACGACCAAGGGCACCTACTGGTTCAAGGCCGAGCGACAGAGCTGTTCGACGGCTTCCGTAACGGGAAAATCCGCAAACTCTCAGAATTTACTTCCTATATGAATAAGCTCGGCAAAGACATTCCAATAGAATCGGGCATTACGATTAATAAAGTGGAAGAGCAAGAAACGCCGGATCACATGCACAAGATCGCTTCCATCGTCTATCAAACGCAGAAAAAAGAGACCAAACGCATCTCCGCGACTTACTGGGTCGAAAACAGTGACTATGCCGCGCTGATCTCACAATTGAATGCGAAGCGTCTGCCTGGGCTTGAAAAATTTTATGGACAAAAAGACATTGAATACATGAGCGCCGGCATGATGATGAAGTTCAAGAACGTTGATTGGAAAAAGTTCAATGCGACATTCAATGCCTATAAGCCGGAGGAAAAATCCAAGCTCTTTGGTGGCGGCTATGTCAATGAGTCGTATGCGATCGGGCTCAGCGGCATGACGAAGGCGTACCATCCGTCCAATGACCGCGTCTTCCTGCGCGGCTTAAACGCGGTGAATCAACGCGACGGCGAAGTGCTCATCAACGCACTGCTCGTCTATACCGTAGACCCTGCCAAGCCGGAATCTGTGCAAGAAGCCGTGGATCTAGGGAACAAAGAGACGGGGTTGATCCTGAATCATTTCCGCAAAACGCTGCCAGGTTGGGAAAAAGCCGAGCTCGGCGAGGAACCGAAGTATCCGTATATTCGGGAATACAATCACTATGAAATGGACTACACCTTGAAGCCGTCCGATCTGCTCTCCGGGGCGATGTTCTGGGACAACGTCAGCATCGGAGGCTACCCGCTCGACCTCCAAGGCACAAGCGCTAACAAATGGGGCATCGAAATGGGGCGCCCAGACAAGTATGGGATGCCGCTGCGCAGCTTTTTGCTGAAAAACTATGAGAATGTGATCGCGGCCGGCAAAAATGTCGGATCCTCGGCCATCGCCTACGGCAGTACGCGCATTCAGCCGAATACGAGCATGGCCGCGGAATCGATCGGCGTGATTTTGGGGCAGCTGCATGGCAAGCATAAACTTCGTGAAATAACACCGGATGAGATGACGACCCTGCATCAGTACTTAGCTTCGCGTTATCACATCAAGTTGACCGGAGTGACCGGCAAAAACAAAATCAGCGGCTGGAACGAAGAAGAAATCCGCAAGCTTGACACCGGTGAAATCACGTACCCAAGCTACGTACAGAAGCGTAAACCGACCACCAAATAGCACTGCCTTCCACCGTGCTCTCGTTTCGAAACGAGCGAGATGCACGGTTTTTTTATGCAAAAATAAGGATTGAAAGATAAGGCAGCGTCGTCTATAATAAGCAATATAATTGCATTTACTTATAAACACTTAAGTGAAAGGGGTGTGATCATACGTGTTTCAAGAAGAACGCTTGCAGGCCATTCTTCAATACTTAACCGCCAATAAGCGGATTACGGTCGATCAAATCTGCGAGCTGTACGACGTTTCCCGGGATACCGCCCGGAGGGACATGGTGAAACTGGAGGAGCAAGGGACGATTGTCCGTACCCGGGGCGGAGCGATTCTGCCTACGTTATCCAAAGATATCGGCAATTACGAGCAGCGCATGCAAGAAGCGTCCACCTCGAAGCTGACGATCGGGAAGACGGCGGCCAGTCTCGTGCAGGATGGCAATTATCTCATGATGGATGCCTCGACAACCGTTCTCCATGCGGCGGCCTCTCTACGTTCGAAGCATAACGTCGTCGTCACGAACTCGATTGAAACGGCGGCCGTGCTGACGCGCAACGAGGAAATTACGATTCACATGCTCGGCGGCGTGCTCGATAAGAAGCACCACCGCGTCTGGGGTGCCAAAACGCTCGAGATGATCCATGACTATCATGTCGATAAGCTTTTTATCGGGACATGCGGCATTACGGAGGAAGGCCTCTCGGCGCCCGACGAGGAAGACAGCTATATTGTTCGCACCATGATGGAGCACGCGGATCAGGTCATCGTGCTTGCCGATCATACGAAGTTCGGGAAAAGACTTTTTCACCGCGTCGTTGGCTTTGACCGTATTGATATCCTGATTACCGATCAGGAAGTGAGCAGCAGCATGCGCGAGCTGTTGATTGCAAATGAAGTGAAACTTGTTTTAGCAGGAGGAGAAGACCGCCATGATTAAACTCATCGCAAGTGATTTGGACGGAACTTTGCTGGACCATGATAAAAAAGTCGCACAACGGGAAATGGACGCCCTGCTGAATGTCAAAAATTCCGACGTACAGCTCTGCCTGGCATCCGGAAGAATGCACGCGGAAATGCGCCAGGTGTTGGAGGAAATCGATCACGAAGCATATATCGTCTCGCAGAACGGCGCTTTTATCCACTTGGCGGATGGCGCGCTGCTGCAGGCGAAATATTTTGAAACAGCGCTGGCCCAGCGGGTCTTCCACATGATCCAAGAAGTCGAAGCGGTAAAGCTGTTCTGTTCCGGCGAAGCGAATCATATCAGCCAGCTCAGCCCCGCTTCCGATGCGATTCAGGCGAGGTTGTTTGAGCAATTCGTATTAACCGAATCGTTGGCAAATGCGCTGCATGAAAGCTTTCCGATCTGCAAGTTCTCCCTGTTCGGTGAGCTGGGGCCGCTGCTGGTGCTCAAAGAGCAATTGCAGCAGGAGCTCGGCGATCTCGTGGATGTGTACATCGCCGACAAGGACTGCCTCGACATCATGCCGCGAACGGTATCGAAAGGAACCTCCTTGCTTGTACTCGCGAAGGAGCTCGGCATTCAGGCAGAGGAAATCGCCTGCGTCGGGGATTCGTTCAACGATGTCTCGATGTTCGGCATTACGCCGCACAGCTTTGCGATGAGCTCGGCGCATCCCGATGTGAAGAAACAAGCCAGCCACCAGGTTGACTCCGTCTCGGAAGTGATTCATTATGTCATGACTTACAATGAAAATAAGCTGAAAGAGCAAAGAGGCAGCGCACAGTCATGAAACGATTGCTCTTTATGGGTTGCCTCTCCTATTTGCTGACCGGTTGTACACACGTAATCCTGGGCGCCGTGCTACCCGAGCTTCTTCATCACTACGGACGCAGCTACAGCGCGGGCGGAACGCTTGTCTTCCTTGAATTCGGCGGCTTTCTCCTCGGCGTCCTGGCCATGCCTTGGTCCGTTCGCTTTCTAAGCCGCAGGACGATGATCACGTTGGCGTTCAGCTTACTCTTCCTAGCGATGACGATGATTGCCCTCCTCCCGCCTTGGACACTCATGGTCCTGTTCACATTCATCGCAGGCGTGGCGTTCGGCCTGGTCGAGTCCGGCATCTCCACCTCTGTGCTGCTCGCAGCGAAGGAGCAGCAAGCGATCGCTTTCAGTAAGCTCGAGGTCGCCTTCGGACTCGGCGCGCTCTGCATGCCGCTGATTTCCAGCCTGCTCATCGCAGGCGGCGTCTGGCGCATGGCTTTCCTGCTGCTGGCCCTCAGCGCGCTGCTAACTGGGGTCGTCTGGTCCAGACTTTCTTTGGGCGAGCATGACACCTTGCTCGGCAACAAAGCCGATCGCTCGCAGCCAGGGCAGGGTTCTTCCGCTTTGAACCGGAAATCGCTTGCGTTTCTCGGGTTGTTCATGGTCGTATTCTTCCTCTATGTCGGTATGGAGAACGCCATTGTCAATTTCCTGCCCTCGATTTTCAAAGACGGGCTTGGCGCTTCCAGTTCCGTTGCTACGCTGGCGGTGACTGTTTTCTGGATTGCGATGGTGGGTGGACGCTTATTCGCCGGCAAATTGGCGGAGAGCATGACGTATTATCGCTATTTGATCGTTTCCTTTGCGGGGGCGGTTGTCACCGCGTTGCTATGGATATTCAGCGGCGAGCTGTGGAGTTCGTTCGCTTTGGTGCTGATTCTCGGCTTGTTCATGGCAGGCATGTACGCCGTAGCGCTGATCTATGCGAATCAGCTGCTGCCGGGCCGAACAGAACAAACAACCAGCGCGCTGATCGCGGCTGGCGGTTTCGGGGGATCGGTTTTGCCGCTTGGCGTCGGCTGGGGCATGGATCACTTGAGCCTCGACGTGGCCATCTGGTTTGTTGCGGCGGGGATGTGCGCGGTGTTTGCCATTATTCTGTATTCCCGGAGATCGCGGATGGACAGCGCGAGAGAACCTGAGGGGAACATTGCGTAATTTCTCTATTGAAAAGCCTTAAACTGCACGACGACGGCGTCCTTCTCAAACGTCACGGCGCGAATGCCGATCAGCTTGGGCAAATAGCTTTCCAGCGGAATAACCGTCTGAGGAAGCGTTATCCAGGAGGCCGGAAGCAGTTTGCCGCGAACATCCGCTTGCTGCGGTGTAATGACCAGATTCGGCGGCTGCCAAGCCAGCGAGAACACCATGTGAACGCCGACCGGAACCCGCTCCTGCCAAGTGACATTAACGTCGGCATCCAATCGGCTTCCATCCAAATGCAGCTTGGCGCCGTCAATCTCGAGGTCGTGTGGAAGCTCGCGATGCGAGGATAATTGCTTTTTGACTATATCATTAATTTCCGACTCAGATAGTCGGACTTCAAGTTTACGATTAACCAGCATCGCCTCCAGCTTGCTGACGATGGAAATGTCCTGATAGGCCAGGTCCAAGGTCTCGGCCGGCTTAACCCATCGAATCAACAGCACGGCGAGGAGAAAAAGACCTGCCATCAGCACAAGTAAGCTGATGCCTAAACGTTTGAGCATGTGGGCAACCTCCTGCTCCAGCATTGAAAAACGGCGGTGGACGCCCTTGCCCACCGCCGTTTTATTGTTGACAGAAGCTACTCCGTGGGCTTCTGTTTGTCTTTGAGCCACCGCGGCGCGCCCTTGTTCTTGCGGTCGCGCTCGCGCTGCGCCTTGCTGACGGCTTTGCCGCCGGCAGCAGGCGGCTTCGCGGCCGGGCGCACCGCTCCGGCCGCTGCGCTTTCCCCGCCCCGCGGCTCCGCCGGGGCGGCAGACCGCGCTGCACCCGCAGGGGCAGCGCTTACGTGTGCGCGATCCTCGCGCGCCTTCTCCGCGCCGCCAGGGCGCGCCGCTTCGCGGCGGCTGCGCATGGCAGCCGCGCTGCGGTTATCGGCCGGGTCAACGAGCCGGCCCTCGTACATCGCCTTCGGCGAGATCGTGATCCCGAGCTGCTTCTCAAATTTCTCGAGAATGAACAGTTCCTTCGGGGTCACGATGCTGAGGGTCGTCCCTTGGCGGCCCATACGGCCTGTCCGACCGACGCGGTGCAGATAATACTCCGCGTTCGTCGCCGGATCGAGATGGAAGACGTGCGTGACGCCTTCAATGTCCAGACCGCGCGCCGCAACATCCGTCGCGAGCAGCAGCTGGAATTTCCCTTCGCGGAAATTCCCCATGATTTTCGCACGATCCTGCTTGCCCGCTTCCCCATACAACGCTTCCACGGAAAGACCCACGTACTTCAGCTTCGCGACAACTTCGGAAATATCATCCGTCATATTGATGAATACGATCGCCGATACCGGTTTGATCAGGCGAACCAATCTGCGAAGCGTATCGATTTTCTCCCGTTCCTGACATACCACGTAGTAATGCTCCAACGTTTCCGCCGTTCGCTGAGCCGGGTTGATCTTGATAAACGCCGGCGTCTTCAGCCAGCGCCCCGCCGCCTGCTCCGTGCTGGGCGGGATGGTCGCCGATACGAACACCATTTGACTCGTTCGCAGCATGCCTTTCAGCACCGCATCGACATCCTGCATCGACCCGAGCTCAAACACTTGATCGACCTCATCGACGATGCCGATCTTCACGTGATGGAGGCTCAGTTTGCGTACCTTCATCAGCTCAAGCAGCCTGCCCGGCGTACCGACTACAATATGGGGGTGGAGCCGCAGCTTCTCAATCTGCCGAGCAGCCGAAGCGCCCCCGATCAGCGATTGCGAGCGAATTTCACTGCCCTCAGTCAGCTTCTCGATCTCCTGCATAATCTGCATGCCCAACTCTCTCGTAGGTACAATAACGAGAGCTTGCAACTGTTTAACGGAAACATCGATCTTCTCCAGAGCCGGAAGCAAATACGCAAGAGTCTTCCCCGTACCGGTCTGGGACTGGATCATCGCGTCCTTGCCTTCCAGCAGAACGGGAATCGCTTCGGCTTGAATCGGTGTTGCCTCCTTGATACCGCCGGCCGATAATTTATCTACATAGGTCTGCGATAAACGCAGCTCTTCAAAACTTGATCTCACGAGCCACTACCCCTTTTCATATAACCACGATGCCCTTATTATATGCCAGAGTCGGCACGCAAACAAATGAGCGCCTCGTTTTACCGACAACCCGCCTCTGCGCCCCACTCTTTCAGCAGCTTCTGCTTAATCGCATCGCGGGCCCGGAACAGGCGCTGACGAACGACGCCTTCTGTCACACCAAGCTCGCTAGCCATTTCCTTGTACGATAAATTCAAAATCCACTTCATTGCAATAATTTGCCGATACGCTGGATTCAGCTCATTGATATACGTCACGATCGCTTCGCGCATCGCCTTCATCTCCACCGCATGAGCCAGGGACGACAAATAATCGCCGGCTGGCGCAGCTTCGAATACATGCAGCGAGCTTTCCATCTCCAGCTCATTGCGGTTGCGCTGGTGCTTGCGCAAATGGTTGAGCGTAACATTGCGCGCCAACCGCTTCAGCCAGCTCTCGTACTTCTCAATTTCGTCCAGCATCGGCGCTTTCTGAACCGCACGAAGAAACGACTCCTGGATAATATCTTCCGCAGCGCCGTGATCACGCAATATAAAATTAATCATCGGGTATACAAGGACATAGAACTCTTTATATATACGTTCTTGAATGCTTTTTTCAAGCGAATAAAAGTCGCTGCAAAAAATCTCTTTCAAAATCCCGATTTTGAACGCCCCCTCGCCGCCGGGTCAAACTGGCTTCGCTGTCCCCCTTATTTTAGGCGAAAGCCGAAGAGTTAACAATCCAAGTAAATAAAAAATCAGGGAAATTTTCCCTCAAAATGAAACTTTATTTACTTCTTTGTCTCGCTTGTTTGGTCTGCCCCATTTTGACACCTTCACCGACATCGATTACACTAAAACAATTGGCAACCATTTCCCACTCGAAGGGATGAACGACATGACTCCACAGTTTGAAGAAGATTTTCAAGATTTGGTTTACAAAGCAGCGGAGCTGATCACCGGCGACACCTCCCCGGAAATGCTGGAGAAAATCAAAGCTTGGGCGTTCTATAATCACGTGCACAAAGCGCTGCCGGCACTCGCTTCCCATTGGAATCAGACTCATCCGGAAGGCAAAGCCGGCATGCGCAGCATTTTCGAAGAGGTCAAGACGCTGAATCAAGCGCTCCAGGCCGCCAAAAAGGGGCAAGACTAAGTCATGCCGATTCGAGGATATACGTTCTGATAGGTAAAAAAAGCGGCTCTTTCCGGACGGAAGGAACCGCTTTTTCTCAAATAAACGCTATTTTTTGTTTAACATTTTCGCTGCAAATCGGTTGAACGTGCAAGGAAACAACTGAAACAATTTCGTGCCGAGGCCAGCGACAAAAGGCAAATCTTTCTCTGGAATGTTATGCTCCACCGCATGGATGAGCGTTTGAACAACCTTGTCAGGCTTCAGCATGAACCAGGAAATATTCTTCACGTACTCCCCGCTCGGATCCGCCTTATCGAAGAACGGCGTCTCAATCGGCCCCGGATTGATCGCGGTCAAGCCAACCCCCGTCCCTACAAGCTCCTGTCGGAGACTGTTCGTAAAGCCGAGCACCGCATGCTTCGTCGCCGAATACCCCGTGGACTTGGCCGTGCCCATTTTGCCCGCCATCGACGCCACGTTCACGATGTGACCTGAGCCCGCCTTCAGCATATGAGGCAGCACGGCTTGCGTACAGCGCACAACCCCCATGTAGTTCACGTCCATCATCTCTTCAAAATGCGCCAAAGGCGCATCCACAAACGACTCAAATATTCCATAACCGGCGTTATTGACCAAAATATCGATGCGCCCGTAGGTGGCTACAATCTGACCGACAACGTCTCGGACCTGTGCCGCATTCGTCACATCCATCTCATAGATGCCGCACTTGCTCTGAATGCCGGCGGCAATCTCCGCCAACTTATCCGTTCGCCGTGCTGTCAGGATGGGAAGCGCACCCTTAGCTGCAAAGGCGGACGCCATCACAGCACCGATCCCGCTGGAGGCCCCTGTAATCAGGACAACTGTGTTCTCAACTTTCACCGAACCGACTCCCTATGCATGATAGATAAAAAAAAGATCACCTCAACGTGCAGGCAATCCATTCTTTGCTACTATATTACGTAATCAATACTTGAATGTCCAATTCGCCAATACCGTCCATAATAAGTGGAATCGTCAGTGCTTTCTTCGGAATGAAGCCAGCCGCCGTTGCCGACTGAACAATCTTGGGAGGGGTAATATCCACGCGAACGCCTTGGTTGAATAACATCGTGCTCGCATTTCCGCTGATCATGTTGCCGAGCTCTGAAATTGCGCTTTTGCCCATTTCATCCATTTCGGTCACGATAAAACCGCCCATCATCGCAGACACCATTTTCAGCGCTACATCTTCCGCCAGACCAAATACGACATCGCCTTCCATCTGCCCGGTCATACCGATTTGAATCCAGATGTACTTCTCCACAAATTTGACGTCTTTAACGCCGAGTTGACCGGTCGTAGGGCGAATGTTAGCAACTTGCTCGATGACAATTCTAGCCGACTCCAAAAAAGGATTAATGTACTCAGCCTTCATAGCTCCGCTCCGATCTCCTTTGTGAATAGTTAACAACAGATATACGACCTTTTTCAACATTATACCTAAAATCCTAGGCCAAGTATACTGTATTTTTCACAAAAATAGTTCCATCTACTCACATACAGCCCCGATTCCAACGTTCATACTGGAAATAAACGGATAACGGCAGAAAACGCGAACTCAGGCGAAAATGAGCGAATTATGCAAGTTCTTATAATTTGCTGTCTAATCCTGCTATTCCGTCGACAATTATTATCCTTTAAGGAGAGCTGATCGTCAATGTTTCAATTTATCAAAAATCGAGTCCGGAATTTGACCTTATATCAGCTTGTTCTCACCTGCCATCAAGGCGCTATCGCCCTCATCGGCGTAGACTTATTCTGTCTGCAGCCGTTGAACTACTTTCAAAATCACAGCTTTGCAAGCCTCGCAATGAACATTTTCTTGTTTGCGCTGTTAAGCACTGCTTCCTATATCGGGCTTCGCTGGATGAAACGCCGGGAAGAGAACATCACAGAAGCCACCGAGCGCTTCAAATCACTGCATGACCACCATCCCGACGCCATTCTGTCGCTCAGTCTCGACGCTGAAATTTTAGCGACCAACCACGGCTCGGAAGAGCTCCTCGGCTGGCAGCAGCCGGCGGAGACGTGCACCTCGCTCCTCTCCCTCGTGCATTCGCCTGATCTGCTCAAAACGCTGCACCATTTTCAAGTTGCTTCTAAGGGGACGTCCCAGCACTTTGAAGCTGCTTTTCTGCATGATCAAGGCTTTCCCGTCCCGACCAACGTTACCTTCGTGCCAACCATTGTTAACGGCGACATCGTAGGCGTATATGCGATTCTCAAGGACTTGCGGGAATTCAACGAGCAGAAAAAGGAAATTGATAAATTACATAAGCAAAATCAACTGATTCTCAACTCCGTTTCGGAGGGTATTTACGGGATTGATACCACGGGGCGCACCATTTTTTGGAATAAAGCGGCTGAGGCCATGACCGGCTGGAAAGTCGATGAAATGCTCGGCAAACGCATCCACAACCTGATCCGCCCTTTGCAGGAAACGGGGGGCAGCCGTGCCGAAGAGTCCGGCAAACTGGTCGCGACGATGCTTCACCGCGAAGCTTCCGTCATTAAGGAAGATTTGTTCTGGAAAAAAGACGGAACTTCCTTCCCCGTGGAATATATGTCGAGTCCGATGCTCGCCGGTAACGGCAAGCTGCTCGGCACCGTCATTACCTTCAAAGACATCACCGAGTTCCAACGAACACAGGAATTGCTGATCAAATCCGACAAGCTGTCGGCTGTCGGTCAGCTCGCGGCCGGCGTCGCGCACGAGATCCGCAATCCGCTTACGGCGCTGAAAGGCTTCTTGAAGCTGTTGGGGGCTCGTTCGGACAAGGAAAAAACCTATATCGAGATTATGGATAAAGAGCTCGGCCGCATCGAGTTCATCGTGAATGAGTTTCTGCTCGTCTCCAAGCCGCAGGCCACGCATTTCGTCGAGCGAACGGTCGGCGGCATCGTCCAAAGTACGGTCGAGCTGCTGCAGCCCCAAGCGCTGATGAACAAAATTGAAATCGTAACGGATCTGGATCCGACGCTCCCCACCGTCTCTTGCGACGAGCACCAGATTAAACAGGTGTTTATCAATGTGATGAAAAATGCATTGGAGGCGATGGCCCATGGCGGCACCCTTCGTATAGAAGCCTGCCATCTCCCGCAGGATAAGCAGTTGAAGGTGCGTTTTGTCGACCAGGGCTGTGGGATTTCTTCGGAACGCTTGCCGAAATTGGGGGAACCGTTCTATAGTACAAAAGAAAAAGGAACAGGACTCGGGCTCATGGTATGCTACCGCATCATCGAAGCCCACGGCGGGTTCATGGACATTCAAAGCAAGCTGGGCGAAGGTACGACGGTGGAAATTTCCCTCCCGATCACCTCAACTGCCGTTGCTTAAAAACTGAAGGAGCGTTAATCGAATGAAAGGCTTTCTCATTGATTTGGACGGCACGCTGTACCGGGGGCACGAGCGCATCCCCGGTGCGGCGGAATTTATCCAGTGGCTGCAGGATGCGCAGCTCCCGTATCTACTGGTGACGAACAATTCGTCGCGCACCCCGGAAGCGGTGGCCGAGCACCTGCAAGGGCTCGGCATCGCGGTTCCCGCGGCGGCGGTGTACACCTCGGCCCAGGCCGCCGCGCAGTACTTGACGGAGCAGGGCCGCGCCCGCTCCGTGCATATGATCGGCGAAGCCGGCCTCCAGCTTGCGCTGGAGGAGGCCGGCTTCGCCGTGGGTGGGACGACGGTCTGCGACTACGTCGTCCAAGGCATTGACCGCAGCTTCAGCTACGCGAAGCTGACGGAGGCGGTACGCCAGCTCGCCGGGGGCGCGGCGTATGTCTTAACCAATCCCGACCGGCTGCTGCCGTCGGACGGGGGCTTGATGCCAGGGGCGGGCACCCTGGCCGCGGCGATCACCGCCGCCTCCGGCGTGGAGCCGGTGGTGATCGGGAAGCCCTCGCCGATCATTATGGCGTACGCCATCGAGCGGCTTGGGCTGCCGGCCGCCGATGTCTGGGTGATCGGCGACAATGTGCACACCGACATCCGCGGCGGCGCGGTGGCGGGGTGCCTCACGGCGCTGGTGCTGACTGGCGTCGCAACGCCGGACAACGTCGAAGCGCAGCTCGCGTCTGCGGGCGTGACGCCGGATCGGGTTTGTCGCGACTTGTTCGACTTTATCGAACAAGTTGAGAAAGAGCTGCTGCGGTAAGGAAGAGAGCAGCTTTGCATTTCCTGCGATTAGGCAGGCATTTTGCACAAAAATGGCGTTATTCGCAATAAGCCTGCGATAAAGCAGTTTTTTGAGGCCAGTCCGCTCATAAAGAGGGATTTCGCCCAAAATGCCTGCACAATCGCAGGCATTTTATCTAATCAGGAGGAATGCGAGAGAAATTCCTGCAGATTTGCAGGTTTCGATGCCCGCCGCTTATCCGCCAGTTGCTTACAAGTACGTCTCCCTCTCTACAGCAACAAACAACAAGCTACTTCCCTACGCCCCCTCCTTTCTCCAACAATCCTCCTTATGCACTTCCCTCTCTCGCTCTACAACACAAACAACAAGCTACTTCCCTACGCGGCCTCCTTCCTCCAACAATCCTCCTTATGCGCTTTCCATCTCTCCCTCTACAACACAAACAACAAGCTACTTCCCTACGCCCCCTCCTTTCTCCAACAATCCTCCCTATGCGCTTTCCATCTCTCCCTCCACAA
>NZ_RXHU01000120.1 GCF_003955665.1 Paenibacillus whitsoniae | reverse complement strand
CTATCTTGACAGAGATCCATTGCCTATTCTATTTTCTTCAATCTCGGGCTGAATCCAGGAATAAGCGTGGTTTACCACCCTTATTTGAGGATACCGTCAGGAAACGCCTCCGTCCAGTGAAGACGGTCGAGCCTTTTTTCACACTGAGATGAAATTTTCATCCAAGCCCATGACACCGAGGGTCATGCCTATTTTTCCTTTGCCGCCTGCTATGCCTCGCAATCCCCCACCCGCTCACGCCATACAAAAGCGCGCTCAAGTAGAAAAGCGCATTCATCGTCAACCAATCGATCACATATCCGCCCAGAATAACGGCAAATCCGGACGCAACCGATGTCCAAAAGTGGTACGATCCGATAACCGGCCCCCGCGCCCCCTGTTCCGTGTAATCTGCCAGAATGACGCGTTCGCTCATTTTTTGCATGGCATTGCAGACGCCCATCAAGAGCTGCAGGATCAGTACCCACGTGTAAGACAGTACCCAGGGAAACAGCAGCATGGCCGCCATCATCCCAAACGAGCTCGCAACGAGCATGTGCATACTGTACCGATCGACCTTCGGGGCGAGCCACCCGGAAACGGCGGCCGAACTCACGGTGAACACGGCAAAAGCCAAGCCGTATTTGGAGTAGCTGTTGCCGAGATTTTTCAAAAAAAGCAAGTAGTACAGGTAGATCATCCCGGCCGCCAGCGTGACGATGCTTTGGGAGCGGATCAGCCATTTCATATCCATGCGGGGACTACTCTCCTTTATAATCTTCATAAAAATAGTTCATGAACACATGACCCGGATCATAGCGGTCCTTCATTTGGAAAAATGCCGCCTGCCCCGGATACGCCGCTCGAAACTGCTCCAGCTTTGGATAAGGAGCGTACGGCAAATAATACGTTCCGTTATGCTGGAGAACGGCATCCAGAATACGCTGCATAGCAGCCGTTACCTGGGACTGATCCCCAGCAGCAAGCGGCACATGATACAGACACACGAGGGCGAACATGTCCGCTTGCGCATACGAAAGCGCGGCTTCCTCATCCCGGTTGACATACCGCACGGTAATGTTCAGCAAATTCAAATCCTCTTGGCGCAGGACATCCCTAAACGACTCGACAAATGCAGCAAAATTCCCAACCGGAATAAAATACTCCTGCAGCACATCATTTTCCCCGGCCTGCCGATCTTCCATGAACTCGGATTCCGAGCGCATGGCGTTATTCCGAGAAATCGTGCGGCCTTGCTGCGCGGCAAAATACCGCTTCTGCCACGCCCAGAAGGCGTCTCTCCCCCACGTGAAGGAACGGTTGAGATTGAACAGCAGCTTACTGGGGACGACCCAGCTCTCTCTCTGCTTCAATCGGTCGTTGCCCTGCAGCGGGACGGATGGATCGACCTGGTAATTCATGCTGTACATATCCGATAGGAACGTATCCGGTGCAACCGAAAGCCGTGCGATATGCAGCCGAATCGCGGGGTTGGCCAGAACATGATTTTTAAAATAAGTGCTGTATGCCTCCACGCTCATCGCATCGCTCGTTATCGTATACATCTCATTGTCCGTCAAGCTCAGCGTAACATCCAGAATAATTCCGAATAACCCATACCCGCCAAGCACTAAGGGAAACAGCTCCGCATGCTCGCTTCGGCTCACTTCGATGATGTCCCCGTCCGCGTTCAGCAATCGGAAAGACTGCACACTTTGGATGAGCGAGCCGTTTCGAATGTCACGTCCATGCGCATTAATGCTGATGGAGCCGCCAACGGTAAAAATATTTTGGGATTGCATCGTTCGCACCGATAAACCGTAGGGGTTTACCGCGTTCTGAATATCCGCCCACGTTGCTCCCGCCTGAACGCGAATGGTTTTGGCCGCCGGGTCCAGGGATAAAATACGGTTGAAGCTCGTCATATCAACCACGATGCCGTCTTTATAGTAGGTATGGCCGCCCTGGCTGTGCCGCTTGCCGGCGATGGAGACCGTCAGATGCTTCTGCTTCGCCTCTTGAATCAACGCAACCAACTGCTGCTCCTCATGCCCCTGTACCACACGCTCCACTTTCACGGGATGCAGACGGCTATAGTCCGTGAAAGCAAACGGATCCTGATCGGGGACATCGTGTTGAACGTAGTTCAATAAGCACACCGCCAGTAGCAGCAGCAAAGCGATGCCCTTCTTCATCGGCACCTCTCCCTTCTTGAATAGCAAAAAGGGCCGCCTCCTAAGAGACAGCCCCATCCACCAGCACAAACCCTAAATTCCCGGGATCGGGCTGCGCTTGTGCTCCGTTTTCACATATTGCGACTCCAGCTTCGCCTGCGCCTCCGGAGACACTTGCTTGCCTTCCAGATAGTCGCTGTTGTCGCCGTATGTAATGCCGAGCTCGCCTTCGTCCGTCTGACCGTCCCAGAGGCCGGCTGTCGGCGCTTTATCCAGCACGCTTTGCGGCACGCCCAGCGTTGCCGCGAGCGAGCGCACTTGGCGCTTGTTCAGCGAGCTCAGCGGTGTAATGTCGACCGCGCCGTCGCCGTACTTCGTGTAGAAGCCTGTGATGGCCTCGGACGCATGGTCTGTGCCCACAACGAGCAAGCCCAGCTCAAACGCAATCGCATACTGCATCACCATGCGCGTGCGCGCCTTGATATTGCCTTTGCCGCCGCGGCTCAGGTGCTGGTGCACGCCGATCTGCTTGAGGCCGTACTCGGCCTCGATCGCCATTTCGTCAACGGCTTCCTGGATATTATTCTCGATTTGATATTTCAAATCGAACGCTCGCGCCACCGCATAGCTGTCCTCGATATCCACTTGCGCGCCGTAGGGCTGGAACACGCCAACCGTTTTGTACTCTTTGCCGGATTCTGCCGTCAGCTCGTCTGTCGCTTTCTTGCAGAGGCCTGTCGCGACCGCGCTGTCGATCCCGCCGCTGATCGCGATCAGGAGGCCGTTTGCTTTGGCGCCGAGCACGTATTCCTTCAGGAAGTCCACGCGCTTCCGGATTTCCTCATCTACATTGATCGTCGGCTTCACGCCGAGCTTGGCAATAATCTCTTGCTGCAAACTCATGGGACTCTCCACCTTTTATCTATATTTGATTGCAAGCCCGCCCTATACAGGGTCTGACCTGCCAGTGTCCAATTTGGAGAAAAACCCGCGATGCAAGGATGCAGGGCGGGCTTTTCGTTTTTAGCAGTATTGGTTGAATGCACCGGTAAGGTCGCCGGCGATCATATCTGCGGAGCGATCTTCGATTTGGTGACGTTGAATGAAGTGCACCAGCTCACCGTTTTTGAACAGGGCGATGGATGGCGAGGACGGCGGATACGGTGCCAGATACTCACGCGCTTTCGCTGTCGCATCCTTCTCTTGGCCTGCGAACACGGTGTACGTATACGTTGGCAGCTTTTCATTTTGCAAGGCTTTCGCTACGCCCGGACGGCATTGACCGGCTGCGCATCCGCATACGGAGTTGATGACGAGCAGCATCGTGCCATCTTTCGATTTTTCCATTGCTTCTTCCACCTGTTCCGGCGTCAAAAGCTCTGTGATCCCGAGACGAGTCAAATCCTCTCTCATCGGTTTAACCATGTCTTTCATGTAAGAATCAAATGACATTGCCATATGTGCCACCCCTTAGGATATAATAGTTGCTTTCAAAACGTCATTACCCTGATTATACATCCGATGGCGATGAAAGCAAAGTCCCACGTCCGCCCATGGGCACACAAAGAAGAAAGCGAAAGCTCTAGGCTTCCGCTTCCCCATTTTGCTTCTGTGTCGTGGTATCCCCGGGATCAACGGCCACATTCTTATCCGGATGCATGAAAATGCCGCTCTGCGGCGCAATCCCTTTTTCGAAAATATCCCGGTTCTCCGCCGTCTGAAACCCGACATCTTTATAGGGGTGAACCCACTGATCTCCCGCCATCACAGAGGGGTCGGTGTCATCGGTCCACTGCTCGAGCGGCGAGTTGTCGGACTCATAGTCATGATCGCCGATCGTCACGCCGTATTCGTTCACAAACGCAGCCCGCGGCCCGCGCCCCTGCTCGAACTGCGGCAAAAACTCAATTTCATATGGATCGAGATCGCTCTGACTCTGACTTTGTTTCTGCCCTGCCTGGGGCTTCTTCTCCTGACTCATGTCGAGGGGCGGTTCGGGCCGTCCAATTTCTTATCGACGAACCCTTCTTTGCCAGAGGTGGATTGGCCGCGCTGTTTATTTTGCTCTTCTTGCTGAATTTGCGTTTTGGAATCGTTGCTGCTCATGTCTTTCAGCTCCCTTCTGCACGTAGTATGTGACAAAGTGAGCCGGATCATTCCCATCTTCCCCCTGCTCTGCCGCGCCGTTTCGACAAACCTTCGACTATTTCCTGGGAAATTGGCGAAACGCCCCGCCTACTTGCCGACAAAAGGGAACAGCAGCTTCTGATTCTCGTTCGTATACATGTTCTCCTTGGTGATTAGTTCGGAGCCCGTATCGATCTTCCGGCTGACCGGATCTCCGCGATGCGCTTGCAGCGCCGTCTTTACAGCCAAGTAGCCCATGTTAAAAGGTTTCTGCACCACCGTCGCCTGCAGGATGCCCGCTTCCATGAACGACACCTCATTCATCGAGTTGTCGAAGCCGACGAGCTTGATGGTCCTGCCGGGGTCCATTTCCTTGAGCGCCCGGGCCGCACCGATTGTCGATACCTCGTTCAGGCCGAAAATTCCCCGAATGTCCGAGCGCTCCTGCAGCAGCTGCTTCGTCAGCTTGTACGCCTCGTCTTCCGAGTTGTTGCTGTACAGCGTCTCGATGACGGTCGCCGAAGGATCGCCCTTCAAACCGTCCCTCACACCGTTCTCCCGATCGATCTGCGTGTCGGACGTCTTGACGAAGCTAACGATGGCATATGTCGCCGGCCCTTGCACATACCCGCGCATCGTTTCCACCAAGTTGCGCCCAGCCGCATAGTTGTCCGTCGCAATTAAACTGGCCGATACGCCGCCCGCCAACCCGGAGTCGACGGTGATCAGCGTGATGCCGGCGTCGATAACTTTTTTCGCTGTCGGGACAAGCCGATTATAATCGGAAGCCGCCAGAATGATCGCCTTCGGCTTCTCCGCGATCGTCTCTTCCACGATCTTGATCTGCTCGTCAATCTGTGATTCAGCCGAAGCGCCTTTGATTTGAATGTCCGCCTTATACTCTTTCGCCGCGGCCATCACACCTTGATTCAGCACCTGCCAAAATTCCACGCGAGGATCGGTCGTTTTGGGAATGAGCACGATAGCCTCATTACGCGGCGCCAAGCTTCGGGAGAGCAGCCAGCCGCCTGCTCCCAGCATGACGACCGCCGCAAGTACGGCAGCTGCAGCTTTTATTTTCATAGCGTCTGTCCCTCCTTAGCCTTCGCCGGGCAGCGACGGGATGATCATCGTAATCGTCGTGCCTTCCTCCAGCTCGCTTTCAAATTGCAGCCCGTACTTCTCGCCAAAATACAGCTGAATGCGATGATTCACATTGTGCAGACCGAAGCCCTTGCCATCTGATGCGCCATGCGCTTTGAGCTTCAATGCTCGCAGCTGCTCCTCGCTCATGCCAACGCCGTTATCGCTCACTGTGAGGACAATCACGTCATCCCGTTTCCGGCCCGTAATCTGGATATGCCCGGTTTCCGGCAGATGCTTCATCCCGTGATAGATCGCGTTCTCTACGAGCGGCTGCAGCACGATTTTCAAAATCCGGCAGTCCAGCAGCTCCTCTTCTACGTCAATCGCATACGTAAATTTGTTGCGGTAACGGATATGTTGGATCGTTAAATAATTCTCGATATGGGCAAGCTCCACGCGAATCGGAATCAGCTCCTCCCCCTTGGAAATGCTGGAACGCAGCAGCTTGGAGAGCGCCGAGGTCATCGTGACGACATCCTCCACCTTGCCGAGTTCCGCCATCCAAATGATCGAATCGAGCGTGTTGTACAGAAAATGCGGCTGAATCTGCGCCTGCAGCGCCTTTAGTTCCGAAATCCGCTTCACTTCCTGATCCTGCACAGTCTGATTCATCAGCTCCTTGATCTTGCCGATCATGAGATTGAAGGTGCGCGACAGCTTGCTGATCTCATTCACGCCCTCCACCTCGACGCGAATATCAAAGTTGCCCTTCTCCACCTGCTTCATATGCGCCTCGAGCTGCTTGATCGGCCGGGTCAATGTGATCGACAGCAGGACGGAAATCGTCGCTGCGATCAGCAGCGCAATGCCGCCCCAGATGGCGGACGTCAGCTGCATCTCCCGCTTATTGCCGCTGAGATCTCCGGCGTAGGTGACGCCAACGATTTTCCAGCCGAAGCTGGTCGTACGGACGGTGTATATTTTATTTTCATCCGTCAGCTGCGCTTCAAAGGAACTATCCTTCGCTTGCATGAGCGCGCGGATGTCTTCCGTTTTGAGCCCGGAATATAAGAGCTGCTGCTGCGGATGATAGATCAGATCGCCGGTTTCATCAAGAATGAATACGTAGCCGCGCTGGCCGAGCTGGATCTGATTGCAAAGGTCGTTAATGATGTTAAAATTCAGATCGACCAGCAGCACCCCATTGGCCGCCCCCGGCTCCGGGCTTGGCATCTGCTTCGAGATCGAAACTACCCACTTGTACTCGTCCTGGAAGACGCGCTGTACATGGGAGGAAGAGATCACGATATCCCCCTTGCTGCGGCTCGCCTTGGCATACCATTCCTGCGCAACAAGCTCGGCGTAAGGCCTGAGTCGCGGAGATATGCGATCCGACACCACCGCCCCGTTCGAGGCCGCCAGTACGATAGAGGCAATGTCATTGCGCGAAGCGACAATTGCCGAGAAATAGGAGCTGATCTCCTGCCCCAGCCGTACACCTTCCGGCGTTTGCGGACTCCGCAGCGACAAATACTGCTTGAGATCGGCACTGCTTAACGAGAGTGCTGAAATGCTTTCCATATTCCCGATATACGTCTGGATATTCTTGTTGACCTGTTCGATTAATTGGGTCGTGTAAGTCAGCGAAGCGTCCGTAACAGCTACCGTAGAGAGCCGATACGCGCTATAGCTGAGAATAACCGTCGTACACAGAATCAACAGAGAGAATGCCAAGGCGAACTTGGTGTGAATGCTTTTAAATTGCAGCGACCCTATAGCTCCTCTCATAAGCGCTGACCGATCTTGCCGCCCGCTCTGAATTCCTTGGGGGTCATACCGGTATGGCGCTTGAAGATGACGCTAAAATATTGCGGATCCCCGTAGCCAACCTGTGCGGCGAGTTCATAGGTTTTGAGCGTTGTGGTCAGCAGCAGCTCTTTGGCCCGCTCCAGACGGTATCGCGTCACGTATTCAATGAACGTTTCTCCGGTGTGCGGCTTAAACAGCGCGCTGAAGTAGCTCATACTCATGTAGATGTGGTTGCACACCTGCTGCAGCGAAAGCTCCTCGTCGGCATAATGCTCGTGGATGTAAGCAATGGCTGCTTGGAGCTGCGCGTTGGAGGCATGCATCCGGTTCTCCGCAATGCGCTCCACAAAAGCGAGGCAGACGGCCTCCAGCCACTCCCGGACCGCATCCAGCGTCTTGCGGCTGTACAGTTCTGTGAATGCGTGGTCACTCAGCACGGCATCTTCGGCCAATCCGGTCTCCACACCGGCTTGCATTAACGCGACCAGGAGCTTATGCAGCTTGCCGTAACAGGCTTCTACGGAGCAGCCAGCCGTCTTCATCCCCTCCATCCAGTCGCGCAGCGTCGGGGGGATCACGTCTTTTTCGCCGGTTTTGATCGCTGCAATTAGCCGTTTCTCGACCCGCACATAGGCCGTATGGTCGAGGCTTCGGCCGAATTCCATATCGCCAATGGCAATGATGCGGTGCTGACCAAGCAGAAAGCGATAGTCCAGAGATGTAAGCGCTTCCTGATAAGCTTTAGGAAGATCCTGCAGGGATGCGTACGACCGGCTGATCCCGATGGACACCCTCATTCCCAAATATTTCTCGATGCAGGATAATACCTGCTCCGCCAGCATCTGACTGACGACTTCGACCCTCGCCGGCTCACTCGTGACAAGCCCGACCAGCTTGTCGTCGCGTGTCCGAAACACAACGCCGCCTTGCTCCCCCTCCACAATTTCATGCCAAATGTTGTACGCTGCAAATCGCAGCAGTTCTTCTTCCGCCGCTTGATCCTGGTAGCTCTCCCGGCCGAATGCGTCGATTTCGAGCGCTAGCAGAACGTGAGCCTGTGTACCCTCTTCGCTCTCCACGCCAAGCTTTAGCCCAAGCATGGGCAGCTTGCTGGCGATTTCTTCCCGCCGCAAGCCCGTCGTGACCATCCGTTCCAGAAACCTTTCGCGCAGGTGAGGCAGATTCTCCTGAAACTGATGCCGCAAAAAAGTGATATTCTCCCGCTGTGCGCGTTCCTCGTCCAGCTCCTGGCGAAGCTTCTGCAGGAATTCAGTGAATTCCGCGCTGTTAATCGGCTTAAGCAAGTAGTCCTTGACCTTGAGTCTAATCGCTTGCTTCGCGTAGTCGAAATCTTCATAGCCCGTTACAATGACAACCTTGGTCGTACGGTATTGCGCCGCCACCCGCTCTGTCAACTGCAAGCCGTCCATAAACGGCATGCAAATGTCCGTAATGACGACGTCAGGCTGCATACGCTCGATCGCATCCAGTGCATCTCGGCCGTTGTCGTAATCGCCGACCATCTGGAAGCCGCAGGCTGCCCAATTTGTTTTCCGCTTGATGCCTTCTCTGACCTCATCTTCATCGTCAATTAGCATAATGGTGTACATGCGCACTCACCTCCGGTGAAATCGAGACAGGCCTTAATAGCTGTATTGTATACAGCTCCCCTAGGAACTGGCAATAGAGGCCGCTCAAAATCGAGCAGCCCCTTCGCTTTTACTCGTATAACAGCGCCTTGATGTCCGGTGAATCGATGTTCGTTTTGTCATACCAGTGGAAGCCGGTATCGATGTTTTTAGGCACAGTTTCCCCTTTGATAGCTTGCACCGCCGCTTTGACCGACCAATAGCCGATGCCGATCGGGTCCTGCGTGATAGCGCCGGCCATTTTGCCGCTGCGGATCGCGTCCAACTGCTGTTTGCCGGAGTCGTATCCGATGACAACGATTTTATCCTTTTTGAGCTCGGTTACCGCGTTGAGCACACCGATAGCAGAGCCTTCATTGGCGCCGAAAAAGCCTTTAATATTCGGATGCGCCTGAATAATCGCCTTGGCCAGATCCGTCGATTTGAGCTGATCGCCGCCGCCGTACTGCGTGTCGACAATCTTGATGTTCGGATATTTCTCCTTAATCCGATTCGTGAAACCGTCCCGGCGGTCGACGCCCGTGCGGCTCGTTTGGTCGTGCACGACCAGGGCAATCTCGCCCTCATTGCCGATGAGCGCCGCCATCTTGTCGGCAGCCAGCGCTGCGGCGGCTTTGTTATCGGTGGCGGCCGTCGTCACCGGAATGTCGCTGTCGACGCCCGAGTCGAAGCCGATAACCGGGATTTTGCTCGCCTTGGCCTTCTCGAGCAGCGGCGTCGCCGCCTTGCTGTCCAGGGCTGCGAAGGCGATGGCCTGCGGCTTTTTGCCCAGTGCGGCTTGCAGCATTTCAATTTGCTTATCGACCTGCGTCTCTGTCTCGGGCCCTTCGAACGTAATCTCCACATTGAACTCTTTCGCCGCTTTTTCCGCACCCTGCTTAACGGCTTGCCAGAACTGATGCTGGAACCCTTTGGAGATCACCGGAATGTAAATCTTGTCGGACTTCACTGTGGTAGTCGTCCCGCCTGAAGTGGAACTGGTTGTCGTTGTGCTGGAACCGCATGCGCTTAGTAGAATTGAGGAAAGCAAGACTAGAGAAGCTCCTGTCGCTATTTTCTTTGTGATCGAACGCACTGTTCATCGCCCCTTGATTTGAATTTGTGTATAACAGCTCCTTGCGGAGTGGATACCGTTATTTCTTGCGGCGTCGCATCATGTCGGCGTAGACAGCCAGCACGATCACGATGCCGACGATGACCGTCTGCCACTCTTGCTTGACCGATAGAATCCGCAGCCCATTTGTCAGCACGCTCATAATCAAGGCGCCAATCACCGTGCCGAGAATCGAGCCCTTGCCGCCGCTAAGCGACGTACCGCCGATGACGACCGCTGCGATCGCTTCCAGCTCATAACCGGAGCCCAGCGCAGGCTGCGCAGAATTCAGGCGCGACGCCATCATAATGCCCGCGATACCGCTGAACACGCCGGTGAGGGTATAGATAATGATTTTCCAGTAGTCCACATTGACGCCGGACAGCCTCGTCGCCTCTTCGTTGCTCCCCAGCGCAAAATTGTAGCGGCCGATAATCGTCTTCGTAAGGATGAGGCTTGCGATGATCGCCGCTCCGAAGAAGATCAAGACAGCGTTCGGAATTTCCAACCCCGGAATCAGGTCGCTGATCAGCGAGCCCATCGAAATTTTCGTGAAGGCGGGGGTATCGTTAAAATAAATCGGCTTCGTCCCCGAAATGACCAGCGATAAGCCCTTGGTGACCATCATCATCGCAAGAGTTGCGATGAACGGCGGGATGCGCATCTTCGCGACGAGCAGACCGCTGATAAGTCCGCAGACGGCGCCGGTGAGAATGCCTCCGACGATGCCGAGCGGCATCGGCAGCCCCCACGTCGTGATGATAACACCCGCCATGACAGAGGCAAACGTCATCACCGTACCGACAGCGAGGTCAATGCCCGAGGTGATAATGACAAACGTGGAGCCCAGCGCCAGCACGCCGATGACGGCGGTGGACAGCATAATGGCGACGAGATTGTCGAACTGGAAAAAGTTGCCCGACGACACTGAGAAAATAAGTACAAGTACAATCAAGCTGGTGAAGGCCAGCAGCTTTTGCGCGGCCCCACTCTGCCCGGACAAGGCGGGGAGTGTCTTTTTGTAAGCTTGCGCGAGCCTGGTTGACATGGGGTTCCTCTCCTAACTGATTCGCATCGTAGCGAATCGCATAATTGCTTCCTGGGTCGCTTCCTGCTGCGTAAGCTCTCCTGTAATGCGCCCTTCGCACATGACCATGATGCGATGGCTCATACGCAAAATCTCCGGCAGTTCAGAGGAGATCATAATAATCGACTTGCCCTGTGCCGCTAGATCGTCCAGCAGCTTGTAGATTTCGGTCTTCGCGCCGACATCGATGCCCCGCGTCGGTTCGTCGAAGATGAGAATGTCACAGTCGCGCAGCAGCCATTTGCCGATGACGACCTTCTGCTGGTTGCCGCCGGACAGGAATTTGACCGGTTGATGGATCGTCGGCGTTTTGATTTGAAGCGCTTCCACATAATGCTGCGCGTGCTGCCCGATTCGGCCGTCCTGCATCCAACCGAACAGCCGGCGTCGTACGCTGCGGTAGGAGGCAACCGCGATGTTCGTTTTCACGTCCATCTCGACCATGAGCCCGTACCGCTTGCGGTCCTCGGACAAATAGCCGATGCCGTGTTTCACGGCGTCGTGCGGCCCGCGGATCGTGACGGCGCTGCCGTGGATGCGAATGTCGCCGGCGTCGATCGGGTCGGCGCCGAAAATCGCCCGCGCCACCTCCGTACGCCCCGCGCCCATCAGGCCGGCGAAGCCGAGAATTTCACCTTTGGCGAGGTGAAAGGAAACGTCCTTCACGGCGTTGCCGCGCGTGAGATTGCTGACTTCCAGCACCTTGGCGGGAGGCGTGGTATCGGAATGCGCGCTCGCCTGCTGCGGGCTCACGTACAGCTCGCGGCCGACCATCATCGCGATGATCTGGTCGATCGTCGTGGACGCCGTCGGCACCGTGTCGATGTAGCGGCCGTCGCGCATGACCGTGATGCGGTCGGAGATCCGCTTCAGTTCTTCCATCCGGTGTGAGATGTACACGATGCCGACACCTTTGCTTTTGAGCCGCTGGATGATGCGGAACAGCTCCTCAATCTCGGCGTTCGTCAGCGCCGCCGTCGGCTCATCCATGATCAGCACCTGCGATTGGAACGAGAGCGCTTTGGCGATCTCCACCATCTGCTGCTTCGCGACAGTCAATTCGGATACCCGCGTGCGCGGGTCGAGCGGCAGGTTCATCTCATCCAGCAGCCGCTGCGCCTGCTCGTTCAGCTTGCGCTCATCCACCCACAGCTTGATGCCTCGTCGCGGCTCGCGCCCGATAAAGATGTTCTGCGCAATCGTCAGATCCGGCATCAGATTCAGCTCCTGATGAATCATGGAGATGCCGAGCAGCTGCGCGGCGCGGGTGTTGGGGATCTCCACCTCCCGCCCATGGACTCGGATGGTTCCTTCATCTTTCTGATAGACCCCTGTGGCAATTTTCATCAACGTCGATTTGCCTGCACCATTCTCCCCGACAAGCGCAAGGACCTCGCCTGGCGCGAGCGACAGCCTACACTGCTGCAGCGCGTGCACGCCGGGAAAATGCTTCTCGATCCCTTCCATCCGCAGTAAATCTTCACTCATACGTTCGCTCACCTCTTGCTCCTGTCTGTTGTCGGCCTGCTTATGACCTCATTGTAGCGGGGCGAGGCTGGAAAAAGAGTGGAGGAATCTCTGGAAAACGTTGAAAAATTTATGTTTCCAGAAAGATACCTGAGATAACTAAAATAAATCTTCGCAGAAAATTAGCGCCTGCTGTTCACTCATCAGACCAGACTAAGTACATGGGGGACGTTCGCTTAACGGTGGACTTTGATATTACAGGTAGCTCAATCATTGCAAGGTTATGATACAAATCTCTAGAAGCTAATTTGCTGCAAGATTGTACCTTAGTTCGAACGTAGAATGACATTCTAGCACTCCTCCCCACAACCCGCCTCTCCCATGCCGCTCGCCACGCTTAATAACCCACAATCAAAAAAAAGGCTTTCCCAACGTATCCTTGGACAACCCTTTGTTACAAAAAGTATGAAATTCAAATAAAAATCAAAGTACCCCTGGACTCTTTGTGAATTAACCTATACCGATTTTTATGTTGCCAGTTTAAGTACGAGTTAAGGGCGACAAACAAATGGTATTAGATGAGATGCAACAAATTAGATCCGAGCTTTTGACAGGGCAATTACCTCTAGGAACTGTTAAACCTCTTTACTAGTTAATCCTCCCCTTGAATGTGATATAATTTTTTAAAGGGACTCATTTACAATTATCTCATATAAAGGAATGGTTGCATGAGAATATGGAAGTTATCAGGAAGTACAGATGAGTCAATTAACTTAGAAAGATATGATGAACATAAGGGAATAATTGACATTTTACGAACAGGAGAACCTTTCGAGGGTAATTGGAAAAAGTTGAAAGTCGCCTCGATTGGTCATAGTGATAACAGCGACTCTCCCGATTGGATTTCCGGAATTCCGGTATTTACTGACCATGCAGTTCAAATTCTAAATGACTTTTTAGAAGGAATCGTACAAATCCTCCCTCTAGAACACAACTCAAAAAAGTTAAATGCTATTAATGTAACTAATCTCGTCGACTGCCTGAATGTTGATAGATCGGTCATTCGATCAGCAGCAAACGGAATTATTATTCAAATTAAAAAATATACTTTTTTTCAAGAACCCCTTCTCAATCAACACATTTTTAAAATACCTCAACAAAAAAGCGCTCCGGTATTTGTTTCCGATCAATTTAGAGAACGTGTTATAGAAACCAAACTCCGTGGATTTGAATTTACGGAAGTATGGAACGCGACCGATTCTCATGAATCGAGGGAACTCAGACTTGCTGAATTGTTAAAAAAGATTGAGGAGAACAAGGGAGCAGAATTCACTTATTTACAGGCTCGGGAGTTAGTAGAACAAGGTGCAACAGTAGTCAGTGCACAATGGAGCATGTGCAAAAATGAGCATGGGGAAATTCTCATTGGGCAGTTGCAATTTGATGGGAATTACTCATGGATGGTTCCTGCATTCTTCCCTCCGATTTTCCATGATTTAAAATGGCACGTAGTTTAAGCTAACAACGAAGAAGCTATGCGACATAATGTCGCATAGCTTCTTCG
>NZ_RXHU01000012.1 GCF_003955665.1 Paenibacillus whitsoniae | reverse complement strand
CGTACCGAACCGTACCGTACCGAACCGTACCGAACCGTACCGTATCGTACCGGATCGGAACTGGACCGAGATCGGCCGTCAAACCTGCAAAAAAGCAGGAATTTTCCACGATTCTCACCTAGTTTGGTGAAATGCCTGCGATTACGCAGGCATTTTTGGAGAGAGGCCTATTTTGGAACAGTCTCAGTATAAAAAGCTGCTTTTTCGCAGGAATTTTGCTGAAAACATCTTTTTTGAGGGAAATTCCTGCTTTATTGCAGGCAAGGACAGGAATACGAAAACGGGTAAGGAGGATCGCCGTGTCGGTTAAACATACAGTTCCAAAAGCTCTTACGATTGCAGGCTCCGACAGCGGAGGCGGCGCAGGCATTCAAGCCGATCTTAAAACGTTCCAGGAGCTCGGCGCCTACGGCATGACCGCTATCACGGCGGTAACGGCGCAAAATACGCTCGGCGTTCAAGGCGTATATCCGATGAGCGCCGAGGCGATTGAGCGGCAGCTCGTCTCGATCGGCGAGGACTTGCCGCCGGATGCGCTGAAAACCGGCATGCTGTTCAGCGGCGAAATTGTGCGTGTGGTCGCTGCAGCGATCCGGCGTTTTGGTTGGGCGCATGTTGTGGTCGATCCTGTCATGATTGCCAAAGGCGGCGCTGCGCTCCTCCAGCAGGAGGCGGTGGACGCGCTCATCGACGCACTGCTGCCCTTGGCGAGCGTCGTGACGCCGAACATTCCGGAGGCGGAGGCCTTGAGCGGCATTCGCATCGTGGATCAGGCGACGCGCGAAGAAGCGGCGAAGCGCATCTATAGCTACGGCTGCAAGCACGTCATCATCAAAGGCGGGCATGAGGCGAATGCGGAGAGCTCGACGGATCTCCTGTTCGATGGGCAGACATTCACGTCGTTCATGGCTCCGAGGCTGGAGACGCGCCATACGCACGGCACGGGCTGTACGTTTGCCGCCGCCGTGACGGCGGGGCTCGCGCAGGGAATGGCGATGCCGGACGCGATCCGGCAGGCCAAAATGTTTATCCATGCGGCGATTGCTTCGCCGCTGGAGATCGGTGCCGGGCACGGCCCGACGAATCATTGGGCGTACCGGCGGTTGGCGGTAGGCGACGGCGTGTTGGGGGTGCGAGGCTCAGCGGCCAACGACGCGCAAGCAGCTGCGGGCATCTCTGGCGTCGAGGCGGTTGAGATTGCCGCAGCAGGCGAGCGCGTGAGCGGCCTGGGCGAAAGCGCGAGTGGCCCCGATGTCGATGCGGCCAGCACGTCTGCGGGAATGCGAGGTGCCCGCAAATGACGAGCGAAGAGCTGCGCAAGGCGCTTCGGCTGTATTTGGTCATGGGGAGCCCCAATTGCGGCGGGGCGGACCCGGTTGAGGTGCTGGACGCCGCCATCGGCGGCGGCGTCACGATGTTTCAGCTGCGCGAGAAAGGCCCCGGCGCCCTGCAGGGGCCGGAGCTGCTCGCGCTCGGCACCCGGCTGCGCCAGTTGTGCCGGGACCGCGGCGTGCCGTTCATCGTGAACGATGATGAGCGGCTCGCCTTGGAGCTTGAGGCCGATGGGCTGCATATCGGCCAGGAGGATGCGCCCGCCGCCGAGGTGCGGCGGCGGCATCCGGGGCTGATCGTGGGTGTGTCGGCCCACGATCTTGCCGAGGCCCAGTCGGCGGTCGCCGCAGGCGCCGACTACCTGGGCGTAGGCCCCATGTACGTCACGCGCACCAAATTGGATGCGCGTGAGGTTCAGGGGCCTGCCATGATCGAGCGGATGCGCGCTGGCGGCATCCGCTTGCCCTTGGTGGGCATCGGCGGGATCGATGCCGGGAGCGCCGGCCCCGTGCTGCACGCCGGGGCCGACGGGGTCGCGGTCGTGAGCGCCATCACGGCCGCATCCTCCCCGCGCGCAGCGGCCGAAGGGCTGCGCAAGCTTTTTTAGCTGAATCTTTTCTGAAAATTCGGGATGTTCCACCTTTTTCAGGGTGACAAGAACGTCCCTTTTTGCTACCATAGAAAAAAGGCTTGATCTCGGTAAATCGTTAAAGCATTGAATTGCGGGACGATGGGTGAGAAGCAGGGGAGGTCCTGCCGTCACCGCGATTGACAGGGATTCTGTTTGGCATTATGATACGGTTAAAAAGATTTGACCGTTGTTCAATTAACCAAGAAGCCTATACTGAATCATCAGTACATAGGAGAGGGAGGTCGAATCTGTTATGAAGCTGCAACCGGTCTACATTATCGAAGAGCTTGAGCAATTGAAGACAGTGAGCGACCCACTTCGCTACAAAGTGCTTCTCTATTTAATTGAGAAAGCGTATACGGGTCAACAATTGGCTAAACTACTGGGGATGGCGCGTGCCAAGGTTCATTACCATCTTAACGAATTAGAAAAACATGGGTTTATTACCGTCATTCGCACAGAGCTGAAGAACGGGATCGTCCAAAAATTTTACCGAGCCGTGGCGCGCGGTTTCGTTCCTAGTGAAGCGCTGCTGCCTTATGTATCCGAAGTTGAGAATTATTATCGGGAAGCGACGCTCAACGCGCTCGGCCGTGCCCGCATTCGGGCGATTGAGGCGCCGGAGGAAGCTTTTCAGATTCCGTCTCCGGATCGCGCGCATTGGCATCGGATGGCGACGCAAATCGAAGTCAAAATGAGCAAGGAAAAGTTCGCTCAGTGGCTGTCGAAGTTCCGCGCGCTTATTTTTGAACTGGATGCGCAGCAGGAGGAACAGGGAGACTGGTTCTATTTAACGACGGTCGGTTTTCAAATTAACGAGCCTTCCTTCGATCCTGTGGAGGAAGTGCAAGAGGAGAAATAGCTATGCTGGATCCTAGACTAACGAAGCTGGCTGATGTGCTGGTCAATTATTCCGTGAAAGCGAAGCCGGGCGAAAATATTTTGATTGAAGCCTACGGCATCGACAATGCGCTGGTCAAAGAAATTGTGAAAAAAGTGCACGCTGCCGGCGCGCATCCTTTTGTGAATTTGCGCGACCATGCAGTCATTCGCCAGCTGGTGATGGAGTGCACGGAAGCCCAAATGCAGACGTGGGCGGACGCTGACGCGTTTCAAATGAAGCAAATGCAAGGTTACATAGGCGTCCGCGGCGGCGCAAACATCTACGAGATGTCGGACATTCCGGCGGACCGGATGAAGCTGTACAACTCGATTTATTATCAGCAGGTGCATTTTGACGTGCGTGTGCCGGATACGCGCTGGGTCGTCTTGCGTTATCCGACGTCTTCGATGGCGCAGCTTGCGAGCATGAGCACGGACGCGTTCGAGGATTTTTACTTCAACGTCTGCACGATGGATTATGGCAAAATGTCCAAAGCGATGGACTCGCTCAAAGCGCTCATGGACAGCACGGACAAAGTGCGTCTGGTCGGCCCTGGCACGGACCTGACGTTCTCGATCAAAGGCATCGGCGGCGTCAAATGCGACGGCGAGCTGAACATCCCGGACGGCGAAGTGTACTCCGCACCTGTGCGCGACTCCGTCAACGGCGTGATTTCGTATAATACGCCTACGCCATATAACGGTTTTATTTTTGAGAATATCGTCCTCGAGTTCAAAGACGGCAAAATCGTCAAAGCGACCGCGAACGATACGGAGCGGATCAACGAGATTTTTGACATGGATGAGGGCGCACGGTATGTCGGTGAGTTCGCCATCGGCGTCAACCCTTACATTAAACACCCGATGAAGGACATTCTGTTCGATGAGAAAATCGACGGCTCCTTCCACTTCACACCAGGCAACTGCTACGACGACGCCTACAACGGCAACAAATCGTCCCTGCACTGGGACATCGTGAACATTCAGCGTCCCGAGTACGGCGGCGGCGAAATCTGGTTCGACGATGTGCTGATCCGCAAGGACGGCGTGTTCGTCCTGCCGGAGCTGGAGCAGCTGAACCCGGAGAACTTGAAGTAAAATGAAACCTCTCGCTTAGCCCATTGCATGATGGGGGAGCGGGAGGTTTTTTGGTTGGGATGGGGTGTAGACGCAGCGCGGGACCGATCGCTCCACGGATCAGGCTAGGCCTAAGAGGGTCTAGCCCTAGCTAAATCCGCGAAAATGGCTATTTCAGGTGACTTAAGAGGGTCCATCCCCTCTTAACGCAGGCCAAACGAGCCCCAAATAGTCAATTCGTCGCTGCTAAGGGGGGCTAGCCCTAGCTAGCTCCGCGAAAATGGGCTATTCTGGGTGACTTAAGAGGGTCCAGCCCCTCTTAAACCATGCCAAACGAGCCCCAAATAGCCAATTCGTCGCTGCTAAGGGGGGCTAGCCCTAGCTACCTCCGCGAAAATGGGCTATTCTGGGTGACTTAAGAGGGTCCAGCCCCGCTTAACCCTCACGAACCCTGCACTCAACTTCCACTCACGCAGCACCCCCTACTACATTCCGCCGCCGCCCGCATCCCCATGGTCTTCAAACTAGCTAATCCCTTCCTCCTGTGAGCCTCCTGCCAGCATCACCAGCCAGCGACAAAAAAATAAGCGCGGCAAACCACGCTTATTTCCCAATCTTAACTTGTTTCACAACAAATAGAGGTGGCAAACCGCTTTTATAGAGTCAGGGGAGGCGAGAAAGGAACGTTGTGCGAAGCAATAAGCGTGGTTTACCACGCCTATTAGATCGCAAATCGGCGAATATCCCCAAATAGAAGCGGTTCACCGCTCTTATTTGGGAAAATCATCGTGGCGTCTGCTGGGATGCTGTGCCCGCGCTCGAGCGCACTTCAACGCCCTCCAGCTCTACTCACTGCCCCCGCCAACTCACACCCGGCGCTGCTGCGCCTGATACTGCCGCGGCGGCAAGCCTACAGCTTTCTTGAACGTGCGGATGAAGTTCGAATAGTCATTGAAGCCGGCGAGCTGACACGTGTCAGTGACGGTGGAGCCTTCGCGCAGCAGCTGCTTCGCTTTGGCAATTCTTTTAAAAAGGATATGCTCGTGAATCGTGCTGCCGGTGTGCTTTTTGAACAGGCGGCAGAGATAGCTGCGGTTCATGAAGACGACCTGCTCGAGCACGTCGAGTGAAAGGTCCTGATCCAGATTTTCGTCGATATAGGCAAATAAGGCGGAGAGCTTGTCCGGCATGACGGCGGGCTCTTCCTGTTTGTCCTGGTTCTGAAACGCGCGGTTGATGAACACGAGCAGCTCTATGAAGGTCGACAAGTACAAAATGTCAGAACCCGGCTGCGCCTGCGGCCGCCGATGGAGCCCCATCCGCTCGAAGAGCTTCATAATATCGTCGATCTGCGGCTGGCTAAGCCGGATGCGGTTGCGCTCGCCGAAGGCGCGGTTATGGAAGCACCCGAGAAGATCGAAATGCGGTGCATTAAAATGCTCCGCCAGGGAAGGATTAAAGTGGATCACGACATTTTCGTAGCGTTGTTTTTTGGATTGAAAATTCGGCCTATGGAGCTCGTTGCTGTGCATGATCAGCAGATCGCCGTATTGCAGCTGGTACACTTGTTTTTCGATAAAATAGTGTACATCGCCGGTCAGAAAGAAGTAAATCTCATACTGATCCTGATGCTGATGGAACCCGAGCGGCGCCGGCGTATGCGTCACGGAATGCCGGAAGGTCACGAGATCGAACAGATTATGGTAGATATCTTGCATGAAGGTTCTCCTTGAACGGGCGGAGTCAATTTAAGCAAACTTTTGCCCAATTAATGCAAAGAATACGTTTATATTATACTGCAAAATAAAGAGGAGATAAATCATCCTTGCAGTCAATTACCTAGGAGGCATAAATCTATGAAATTGTCCGTATTTACTGTGTCCACTCCCGATTTGACGCCTGAAGAGCTTGCGAAGGCAGCGGCGGCAGCCGGTATTCAAGGCGTTGAATGGCGATATACGAAAAACCCGGCAGAAGCGGCGAACCAAGCCCCATCCTTCTGGGGCAACAACCTGTGCACGATCGATCCGTCCGTATCCGACGAAGAGCTGCTTCGCTTCAAGACGGCGGCTGAAAAGGAAGGCTTGACGACGCTCAGCATCACACCTTACCTGAACTCTCTGGATCTTACGGCGACAGAGCAGGCATTCAAGCATGCCAAAACGATCGGCGCATCCTTTATCCGCGTCGGCGTGCCTCCTTACAACCGTACGGAGAACTATAACGACTTGTTCGCAAAAGCGACGGATTACCTGCATCAGGTGCAAGAGTTCTCGCAGCAATACGGCATTAAAGGGATCATCGAGATCCACCACAACACGATCACACCGAGTGCCGGACTCGCGCACCGACTTGCTTCCAAGTTCAGCCCTGACCATATCGGCGTACTTCACGATGCTGGCAACATGGTGCACGAAGGCTACGAAAACCACCGCATGGGTCTTGAGCTTCTCGGACCATACCTGGCGCATGTACATCTCAAAAACGCCGCTTGGGTGGCAACCGGTGAAGAGCAAAACGGCGTCAAGCTGTGGAAAAGCGAATGGGCGCCGATCGATAACGGTGTCGTGAACTGGAAGCAAACGCTCGACGATCTGAAAGCAGTCGGCTACGACGGCTACATCGGCATCGAGGACTTCAGCAACCAGTACGGTTCCGCCCAAATGCTGAACAACTTTGTTGCGAAAGTCAAGCAATGGCTGGCTTAATATAGAACGGAAAAAAGCCCGTTGGGAGCGTCTTGTACGCATCCGGCGGGCTTTGTTATGCTTGCCTTAGCGGGATTGCGCAAGGGAGGCGTTTTCGTCTTCCGGCAAACAGCGGATATTGCGAGGGGATGCTCACATTGTGTAAGATGGAGCTTAGAAAAGGAATTGGCATTGAAGGAGGCGGGCCATGGCGCGTTCAAAACCGCTTTGGCTGCTGGCAGGCTGGTTTGCTGCTGCGGCATTGACCTTATTGATTTTAAAATGGACCGGCGTCTGGCACCAGTTGGATTTGAATTGGGTCACACGCTGGCTGCGCGATCTAGGGCCGCTTGGCGGACTGCTCTATATCATTGCCTACACGCTGCGGCCGCTGGTGTTGTTTCCGGCGACGCCGCTGACGCTCTACGGCGGCTATGTGTTCGGTGCGTTTTGGGGCACCGTCTATGATTTTATCGGCGCGGGGGCCGGGGCGCTGCTCTCTTTTTACATCACCCGGAGGTGGGGAAGAGGCGCTTTTCAACGCATTCTCAAGAGCAAGAAGCTGCTGTCCTTCGATCAAAAAGCCGAAGAGAAGGGCTTTATGGTCATTTTATATATGAGGCTGATGCCTTTTTTTCCGTTTGACGGGATCAGTTATGGCGCGGGCTTATCCAAAATCCGCTTCTGGGACTACACCTGGGGCACGATGATCGGCATTATTCCGGGCGCGATTGTGTATAACGTTTTCGGGGCTTCGCTCCACGATATTTGGTCCTTCAAATTTCTCGGCGCTGTCGTCATGTATGCCGTCTTTGCCATTGTGCCGCTGTTGGTGCGAGGGCGGATGCAGAAGCGAAAGGTGCGTGCTGGGGAATAAGTCAGATGGGCAGTTAAGATCAGAATAGGGGAGATCAGGATGGAGAAGACAAGACGGTTAGCGCGGGTATGGGAAGTTGGAGCGGTGGTCTTGTTGGCGATTGGATTTATCGTTTTGGCGGCAGGCCTTTCCGCGGATTGGCTGCATCAATTCGACGTGCGGATTGGAAGCGCTGTACATAGTGTGCGAAATGAAGGGCTGACTAGTGTGGCGGAGGGCGTCACGATGCTTGGCAAAAGCGTCACGGATGCCATCGTGTTCGTCATTGTCGCGCTTGTGCTGTTGCTGAAATGGAAGCAAAGAGGGGAAACGCTTGTTCTGCTCATCGGGACCGTTGCGGCATGGGCTCTGAACACGTGGCTCAAGGGGATATTCGAGCGGGCGCGTCCGCTGGATTTCCTTGTGGTGGAGGATGGGTTCAGCTTTCCAAGCGGGCATGCGATGGTATCGAGCTTTTTTTACGGGTTGGTCGGGTACTTGATCTGGATCAATGTGCGGGACAAATGGCGCTTCGCCTGGCTCGTTCCGGCGCTGACCGCGGTGCTGATCGCCTCTATCAGTCTCACGCGGATTTACCTCGGCGTGCATTATCCGAGCGATGTGCTGGCTGGACTTGCGGCAGGCGGCGCGCTGCTGCTCCTCTGTCTATTCGCCGTGCGGACCATCGGGCTGCGTCGGGCGAGTCGTACCGGTTCCATTAAAACGGGCACGCAAACGGAAAGTCATAAAGTTACGTTGTAGCCATACACTTTTAATAAGAAACGTATAGTGAAAATGCCAGAATAATCGGACAATACCTAAACGGGGTTGTCCGTTTTTTCTTTTGTGCGTCTGCCGTTGTATAATGGAATTTACCATCCGACCGTTAATCAACTTGGAAATGAGGGATGACGATGCTGAAATTAAGCATTCTGGATCAATCGCCGGTGTCCGCCGGCGTTAGTCATAGGGAAGCCGTCCAACAGACCGTTCAGCTTGCGCAGCTTGCCGACCGGCTCGGCTATACCCGGTTCTGGGTGTCGGAACATCATAACTCGCAGGGGCTTGCCGGCTCCTCGCCCGAGGTGCTGCTCTCGACGCTTGCCGCCCGCACAAGCCGCATTCGGCTTGGCTCCGGCGGCGTGCTGCTGCCGCATTACAGCGCGTACAAGGTCGCGGAAAATTTTCGCATGCTCGAGGCGCTGTACCCGGGCCGTATCGATCTCGGCATCGGGCGGGCGCCGGGCGGCACGCCGCATACGGCCAAAGCGCTGCGGGGCGCAGAGGCCAATCTGTTTGAGGGACTGGAGCGGTTCCCGGCGCAAGTCTCGGATCTGGTCGGGTTCCTGACGGATACGATCGAACCCGGTCATGTGTTTGAGGGCATTCGCGCCACCCCGCTGGTGGAATCGATGCCCCAGGTGTGGCTGCTCGGGTCCACAGGACAGAGCGGGGTGTATGCGTCGCAGGTGGGCGCAGCGTTCTGCTTCGCGCATTTTATCAACGGGGCGGGTGGCCAGCAGGCGGTGCGCAGCTACCGCTCGTCTTTCCAGCCGTCCGCGCTCAATGTCGTGCCGCAGGCGACGGTCTGCATCTATGTGTTGTGCGCCGAGACGACCGCCGAAGCGGAGGAGCAAGCGACGTCCATCGATTTGCGCATTCTGCAAATGGAAAAAGGCGAGTTCACCGGGGTGAAATCGCCAAAGGAAGCGGCCTCGTACGTCTACTCGGACTGGGATCAGACCCGGATTCGCGATAACCGATCGCGGATGATTATCGGGAACCCGTCGCAGGTGCGGGACGGCTTGCGGCGCATCGCCGACAGCTATGGGGTCGACGAGGTGATGGTCGTGACCGGCGGCTATCGGGCGGAGACCCGGCGCCAGACACTGGAGCTGCTGGCGGAGATGTTCCGGTTGCGCCCGCGTTTGACGGGGTAAGGGTTGACGGGTTCTGTGCGAGCGGAGCTTCCAACGCGCGAGAATCCTGGGCATGCATTGCTTCACCGGTGCATGGCAGTCGTTGGAATTTACTTCATAGTGCCGGTCTGTGTATACGCGCGCACCATCGAACCATGCGATGTTAACGCAGCTTGCGACCGCGCTTCTCAATCTCTTGCGTCACGATATACGCCAAGTCCTCGTTGCCGAACAGGGACAGCACGCCAAGCAGCGTGGCGTCAGCGACGTCGCCGGCTTCCTCTTTGGGCACGGTCAGCTCCATCGCCTTTTGCAGCGCTTCATTGTTCGGCTGCTCCGGGTACGCTTGACGGTACAGCGCTTCGGGATCGAGATCGTGATTGATGCACCACTGGGCAAAAACGAGAATCATCATATGCTCTTCCCGCTTAAAATTTTCCATCATTTGCTCTTCTAATTGTTTCTTATTCATACTCGCGAAAGCAGCTCCTTTTCTCATCCCATTGAACATGAAAAACCTTAAGCACCCCAATTGTCCCTCTCCATTTCACCATGGAGGCATGTAGGGGGACGCTGGTGCTAGCTGGGTTTCATTATAGCGAAAGATCAGGTGGTTTCACAATGATGCTCATGAACGAAAAAATTAAAGCGTCCGAGGTCAGTTTGACGGGCGTAAACGGCGAAGACCTTGGCATTGTCTCGACGAAGGAAGCGCTCAAGCTTGCGAAGGCGTTGAAAGTTGACCTCGTCTGCACCTCGCTGATGAGCTTCCCGCCGCCGTGCAAGCTGATCGGGAGCGGGCAGGCGAAGCAAGAAGCGCAGCAGGCGCGCAAAAAAGAGCAGCCGTCCAAGGTCAAAGAGATCCGGCTGACGCCGCAGATCGAGGACCACGATCTGGAGACGAAACGAAGCCAGGCGGAGCGCATTCTGCGCGGCGGGGATGCCGTGCTGTTCGTCGTCAAAATCTCCGGCAAGGAAGGGCCGCAGGCCAAGTCGCTGCTGGAGACGCTTATGAAGGAGCTCGGCGCGGTCGGGCGCAAGCAGACGGGCATCCAGCTGAGCGGCAAGCAGGCGGCGGTGCAGCTCGACCCGCTATGAAGACAAAAGCATGAAAACGGCCATTTGGGCGGGTTCATGCTTTTTGTGTGCTGTGGCGGGGAGCTAGCCGGGCTAATTTGCCGTCGCTCCTTCTAATGAACTGGAATTTCTCCCGTTCATTTTCTCGTTTTCGCCCAAATCGGGGAGATGAACTGGAATTCTTCCTGTACATTTGCCCGGTTGGCAGTTAATCTCCGAAAACAGCCAAATTGAACTGGAGGTTTTCCAGTTGAATTTGCACGAGAGCCGTTATCAGACGAAATAAACGGGAGGTTTTCCATTTCATGGCACACAAAGCCGCTTAACTTTCACTTGCTTGACGTTGTCCGGTCAAGCGACCAGTTGCCACCATAGCCTAGATTGGAGGAGAGGGGTTGTACGACCGCGACGCATACCCGAGGCGCATACCGGCGACGCATTCCCACGACGAATACCGGAGCGCACAGCCGCATCGGCTACAGCTTTGCCTGTCGGGCCGTGATCGCCTGCGATCCCATCGCTTCCCATGCCCGGTCGAAATCGTCCAAGCCGTATGCCTCCTGACGCCCAGTCATCGGGTCGTTCAGGTAGGCGTATTCGTCGTCAGAGCCGACGAGCAGCAGGGCATGCTCCGGCTGATACCACTCGACGAGCTCGCCATCAGAGTCCTCCCACTCCAGGTCGAGATACGGCATGTCCATATGTTCGGTCGCCCATACCATGACTGGTCTGCCTTTGGCGGGGAGCTCGAGCAGACTGGCAAAAGCGATCCCGGTCATATCCTCGATCTGCCCGGGCAGCCACTGCTTCATGAGCGCGGCGATGGGCGCATGGTAAATGCCGTAGCCGACGTCAAAAGGGTCGCCGACGAACACATCCCGAGGATTGCCGCCGACCACGGCGCCATCCTCGTTGGTGTAAGGCAGCTCGCCCTTCGGTAGCGCGGCGGCGACGTCTTCTTTGGAAATGGGCAGTCCGGCCCAATTCAAGAGCATGGTGGCTGCGACGGCCTCGCAGCCGTTGGGCAACTCCGGCAGCTGCGTCAGCGCCGGAATGGCGCGCAGCGGCTCCACCGCAGCGCCGGTTGCTGGCGCGGGCGCTGTTTCCGCGGGCTGCGCAGGCTCCGCCGGGCCCGCCACCGCGCTTGCCGCGGCAGGCCCGGCAGCGTGCGCGCCACCCGCGACGCCCGCCGTCGCTGCGGCCGTCGCCACTGGCGTATCCGCCGACAGCGCCACCCGCGACGCCGCGGCCGTCGCAGCGGCGCTAACCGCCACTGGCGGCCGGATGTGCTCACCGGCTGGCGAGACGGACTCGGCCACATAGACACAGAGCGAGGCTGCTCCCAGCCCCAGCAAACTTAGCGTGATTTTACGCAAGGGAAGACACTCCATTAGTTAAGTAGTTGATCGTTAATGTCATTACATCACGGTGCCCTTACGATTGCAAGACGGGGGATGAAATATCTCCACAGCTTGCCGCATAGACTAGCCTTGGAGGGATCATCATGAAACAATTCTATATCGGTTGTGTAGCGGCATTTATCAGCTATTGTTTGATTGCAGCGATGATCTTTCTAAGGGGAGATCTGTTCCACATTCCTGCTTCGCTCGTCGGCACTGCGGCGGATCCGCACACCTTCATGACTGCAGCGCAGATTCATAAGGCGGAGTCGCTCTCTCGGATTCATTCACTGTCGTTTTTTATCAGCGTGCCGCTTCAGATGGGCATTACGGTGGCATTGTTCGGAATGGCTGTCCGGTTCCGCAACCTGGCGGAGCGAGTTACAAGGTCGGGAATTTTGCAGCTCGGGCTATTCCTTCTCCTGTTCAACTTGTTGACGGACGTGCTGTTCCTGCCGATCGATTATTTGCTGTTCCGCATCGACCATACATACGGCATTTCAACGGAGACGATCGGCATGTTCTGGAGCGATCATGCGAAATCCTTTCTGATTTCGCTGCTCGGCACACTGGTCATGGTCGGCATCTACCGTGCGGTAGCCAAACGGAGCCCGCAGCGCTGGTGGCTCTGGCTGTGGGGGATCTCGATTCCGCTGATCGTCTTCGTCACGTTTATTCAGCCGGTCGTGCTCGATCCGCTGTATAACAAATTCGAGCCGCTGCACAATGAACAGCTTAAGCGGCAGATACTCGATCTGGCTGCACAGGCGCATATTCCCGCGGATCAGGTGTATCAGGTGAACATGTCCGAGCGCACGAACGCGATCAATGCCTATGTGAGCGGCATCGGCGGTAATGCCCGCATTGTGCTGTGGGATACGACGCTGCAGAAGCTGACGCCAGAGGAGATTCTCACCGTCATGGCGCATGAGATGGGCCACTACGCCGAGAGGCATATCTACTGGGGCCTGGCCTATGGCATAGCGCTGAGCTTCGTCGGTTTCTGGCTGGCGTTCCATGCGTTTCGCTGGATGCTGCAGCGTTTCGGAGCGTCGATCGGCCTTCGGGGCGAACGCGATCTGGCCGCGCTGCCGATGCTGTTGCTGCTCATGATGCTGATGAGCTTCATTTCGGCGCCGCTGCAAAATGCGTTCTCCCGCGTTATCGAACATCGGGCGGACGTTTATGCGATGAACATGACGGGGGATGGCACAGCAGCCATTCATGCGTTCCAGCAGATCGCCAAGGAGAATTTGAGTCCCGTCACGCAGCCGAAGCTGGTGCAGTGGTTCCGGGGGTCGCATCCGACGATTCTGGAGAGGATTTTGTATTTCGAAAATTTCGCAAAGTGACGCTCCCATCGCGCTCTTTGAACGAAAAAGGCTAGGGAAGGGGCGAAGCGCATCGCTCCCTCACTAGCCTTTCCTGTATAATTACTGTTCGTTCCGCCGCGTCATCTGCTGCCATACCGAGCCTTCAGCGGCATGGCCGCCCTCGATGCGCTCCAGCGCAATTTTGACCTGCATCCGGACTTCAAATTCCGGATCGTCCGCCGCGGCGCGCAATGCGTCGAGCGCGCTGCGGTCGCCGACCTCGTAGAGGAAGCGCGCCGCACGCCAGCGGACCAGCTTGTTGCGGTCCGCGAGCGCCTTCGCCATCGCCGGAATCGCGGCGGGGTCGCCCAGATCGGACAGCGTGTCGCCCGCTGTCCGGCGAACGGCAGGCGTATCGTCCTCGAGGGCACGATACAGATGAGGCAGAACCTCGGGTTCCTTGATGTCCCCGAGGTACACCGTCGCCAGTCGCCGGATCGACGTATTCTCGTCATGCAAGGCATGGACGAGCAGCGGGAGCGTCTCCAGCGACGGCTGGATTTTCTGAAGCGCGGCGTAGCGCAGCTTCCAATCCGGGCTGCGCAGCTGCTCCGCCGCTGCGCTCACATCCGCGTCCCCTGCGGTCTCCGGCGCCTCAGGGGCATCTGGCGTCTCCTGCATTGCTCGGGAGACGAGCTCCTCCAAGCGGGCATCGTCATACGACGCGTCCAGTTCCTGGACGATCTCGCCCGCGATGTCATTCAGTTCGCCGTAGCGCACGCCGAACTCTTCGAGCTTCCGCTCCTTGATCAGGTTCGGCGAGGCCGTACCTGCGCGGACCGCGGCTTCCGTAAAGCGCGTCGGCATGGCGACGCGCGCTTCCTCGGAGCCGGCGCGCACCCGCACCTGAAGCGGAATGCCGCGAAACATCTGCACGAGCACCTGGGCTTCTCCGAAGGCGGTGTCGGCTTGCGGCTGGATCGGCGCGGCTGCGCCGCCTTCGGCAGGCTGCGCCTCGCCGAAGATCTCCCGCGCGCGGCCGAGAATGAGCGGCCAGTCCCCCTTCGGATTCCGGTCGACCGCAATAAAATCGGCGGCAAGGAACACGCTCAGCACGCCAGGGACATCGAGCAGTTCCTGCACGGAAGCAGGAGCTTGGGCGCGATTCGCTTTCGTATACGTATCCCGTCGACCTGCCGGGAGCGCTTCGTCCATGTTGAGCTTCATGGAGTTCGGACTGGGCGTAGGTTCAATGGAAAGTATTTTCATTGGAATTCAATCCTTTCAAAGTGGAGACGCAGCCAACGACTACGTCAGACAATGTCAGTGGCAACGTCTTGGACAACGTCATACGCGTTAAATTCCTGCAAAAAAGCAGGAATTTGTCGTGAATTGACGTTGATGAACGGAATGCCTGCAAAAAAGCAGTTTTTTTCATCGAAATCCTCATAACTGGCGCAATTTGGCCAAAATGCCTGCCTTTTTACAGGTATTTCTCAATCAGAAGGTGAAGCGAGCCGAAATGCCTGCTTTATTGCAGTTTTGCCGAGGCTGTTGGTACGGCTGCTGCTACTGCTGGTACGGCTGCGGTTGCTGCAGCGGCTATCTGCAAAAAGCCCGGACGAATAAATTCGTCCAGGCCCCTTCATGCCTCGTACCTATGTGATTAATCAAGTTCCAGCAGATTGCGATTCAGGTACTTATCCAACGTTTTCGTTAGATCGAATACCGTATGCGCCAAATCCACATTCTCAAACACGTGATCGCAGCGATCGCGGTAAGCGAGCTCTTTTTCAAAATCGGAGAGATACTTGCTGGCGACTTCCTCGGAATCGCCGCTTTCTTTCATCCGCTGTTTCAAGGTTTCGCGCTCCGCATAGATGAAGATCTGAACAACATGGTCACCGTACAGGTTTTTTAGCGTCTCGGCGCCAGAGTGGTTCAAAATCAGGTAAATAGAGCCGCTGCGCTGAAACATCTCTTCGATGTCTTTGCTTTTGATGCCGTATAAATGGTCGTTGACGGTGCTAACCTCGATGAATTCTCCCTCGGCTTGCGCTTTGGCGAACTGGCCCGGGGAGATGAAGTGATAATCCTGACCATCCACCTCCGTAGCTTTCGGAGGCCGGGTGGTGTACGAAATCACCTGTTTGATTCCGAGGGTGGAACCTGACATTTCGGCAACTGTCTTGCGACCGGCACCATGCGGTCCGGTGAAGACAAAAATCATTTCCTTATCCCTTAATGCGTACATGGAACATACCTCCTTTGTTGTGGTGGGGGGTAAAATCCTACGTGCGTGAAAAAGTATGAAACGATTTTTGTAAGTGAAAATAGGGCGTAGTTCTATTCTACTACGGGAGAGAATCCAGGTAAAGCCTAGTCGAAAACGCTTCCCTTACCGTTTGCCGCCGCTGCGGCCGCCGCGCGGTGAACCTCCGCGGGTCGCGTCGCCCCGCGCAGCGCCACCGCGTGGGCCGCGATCATCGCCGCGCCCGCCGCCGCGAGACGCTCCGCCGCGGGCGGCATCACCTCGCGCAGCACCGCCCCGCGGGCTGCGCTCCTCGCTGCGGGCGCGCGAAGCGCCGCTGCCGTACTGCTGCGGCCCGCGCGAAGCTGCGCCGCCGCTGCTCCCGCGCGCCGGGCGCTCGTAGCCCGCGGTGCGCGCGCCTTCTCCGGCGCCAGCACCGCTGCGCCGGTCGATCCGCGGCCGCGCCTTCTCCGCGGCGCGATCCGCTCCGTCGGCGCGTCCACGCGTGACGCGCCCTTTCCCGGCGGCCTGGCTTGCCGCCGGCTCGCTCGCCTGCGGCGCGCGGCCCCACGTGTCCGGGCTGCGCTCCGTGCTCACACGGCCGCCGGCCTGGCGGCCTGCGCCGTACTGCGCATCGGCGCCGCGACCTCCGCGCCGCACCTCGCGCGCGCCGGAACGGCCGCCGCCGCGCGTGCCGCGCTCCTGCGCTCCCCGGTCGCTGCGCCCGCGTCCGCGCCGCGCAGAGCCAGTGCCTTCCGTGCCGTAGTCCTCTTCACGGCTCACACGCACCTTCCGCTGCGTCGACTCCTCGCCGCGCAGCGACATTTTGATGCCTTTTTCGATGAGCTCAATGGCAGGAATTTCTCTAGTCGTTGCGAAGGTGACAGCAACTCCCGTATCGCCGGCACGGCCCGTGCGGCCGATGCGGTGAATGTAGCTTTCCGCGTCCTGCGGAATATCGAAATTATAGACGTGCGTCACGCCCTCGACGTCCAGGCCGCGTGCGGCAATATCGGTTGCGACGAGCAGCTCGACGCGCCCTTCACGGAAGCGCTTCATGACCTGTTCGCGCTTCGACTGCGACAAATCGCCGTGCAGTTCGTCGGATTTCATCCCGTTAATTTGCAGAAACTCATTAACTTCCATGACTCTGGCTTTCGTTTTGCAAAAAATCATGGCCAAATAAGGGTTGTGATCCTTAATCGCAGCTAAAAGTGCATTCAGCTTGTTTTTATCCGTGGTCGTGATTAATTCTTGCTTGATTTCATCAAGCGTGACTTGTTTGCTCTGAATTTTAATTTCTTTCGGTTCTTTCATATAAGCTTTGGAAAGGTTGACAATCTGCCCGGGCATTGTAGCCGAGAACAGGAGCGTCTGCCGGTTGGACGATGTCTGCAAGATAATGTCCCTGACTTCCTGCAAAAAGCCCATATGCAGCATTTGATCGGCTTCATCGAGGACAAGCACCTTAAGTTTGTAGAAATTGATGGAGCCGCGGCGAAGGTGATCCAGCAGCCGGCCCGGTGTTCCTACTACTATATGTATGTTTCCTTGAAGCTTTCTAAGCTGTTTTTCTACGTCTTGACCGCCATATGCTGCCAGGACACCCGCACCTGTTACTGGAGCGAGCAGTTTGAGTTCATTGCTGATCTGAATGGCGAGTTCGCGAGTCGGTGTCAAGATCAGCGCCTGTACCTCAGGGCTTTGAACATTGATTTTTTCAAGGATCGGCAGTACGAAAGCAAGCGTTTTGCCTGTACCTGTTTGTGCTTGTGCGATGACATCGCTGCCTTCCAAAACAACCGGAATCGCTTGACGTTGGATCGGTGTGGGTTCAGTGATTCCTTGATTGTGCAGCGTTTGGACAATGCTGTCCTGAATGCCCATGAGGGCAAATCCATTTGACATGGGTAATTAGCCAGCTCCCTTTTTCCTTGTAGGACTTTGAAGACGATTCCCTCATTGTACAGGAATGGCCGACAAATAGAAACAGGAGCCGGCCAGGATTGAAAAAAATTCTACATTATATAGAAGAAAAATATGAGCCTTAGTCCTGCGGCAGCTGTTGAGCGGTGCCGAAGATGCGCGTTACAGTTTGGTTAAAATCTGTAAGCTGCGGATGTAGATCATGTCCCTTCCAAGTTTCCTGCGCATAGGTATTCATCTTGTTGAGGAAGTCTCGATTCGCAGAAATATAGACATCCATCAGATTCGGCTGAAGCTGGCGAACCTTTTCTGCGATCTCCTGCTTGAAGCGGTGGGACAACAGTTCATGATGCACAGCGGTTTCGTAGCTGTTAAAGCCGTTATTCAAATCATTGCGCGGCATGGAGTCGTCATAGGGCTTGGTATCATTGTACATGCCCTTTGTTGTTCCAGCATTATTTGTTTCTTTGGTTGTCCCTTTTGTCCCGACGGCACTGTGATCAATCATGAGAGCGACATACGCATTCTGATCCGTCGTGACGACGACAGCCGTATTCACGCCGGGGACCGCATTCACTTGATCCGACAAAAACTGGCTGTATGCCATTGTTTTATTATTGTGCGACACGGGGCCGGTCAGCTGCTGTGTTTGATAGGCACGCGTCTGGTGATCGGCGTCGGAGACGGGAGATCCGTAATTGCCATGGGCTACATTTGTAGCATCCCTGCCATAATCGCGTTTCTCGTATCCGCAAGCAGGTAATGTTAACAGGAGGAATATCATTCCATAAATCGGAAAACCTAACTTCCTGAGCATCTTGTTGACCTCCTTAAGTCTTGATGAGATTAGGATGAGATGTTTCCCTTGAAATATTCGCACTTACAAATAAAGGCGAAAATGCATAAAGAGGGAGGCGTATGGAAATAACCATGAAGGGAAATATATCGCTACAGGACGCTGTTTAAGAACAATTTGTGAACTCTTCTACAGCGATTGACAAAAAGTTTTCACGAATTTATAGTTATTAAAGTGAATTGACATGGGCATGGCCTTCGTGGTAAAAATATTGTTTTAAAAGTGGGGTTGATACAATGAGTCAATTGAAAAAGTTCTGGCGTCTGCTACCCCTTTTAGCGGTGATGACGTTCATGCTAACCGGGTGTGGAGACCCAACCTTGTCTGCTTTAAAGCCTAAAGGTCCAGTAGCATCAGAGCAGCTGTTCCTAATGAAATTAAGTCTTTTCATTATGATTTTTGTCGTAATTGTCGTTTTTGCGATCTATGCTTATGTGCTGGTCCGCTACCGCAAACGCGCTGGAGACAACAGCATTCCTAAGCAAGTTGAAGGAAGTCATGTGCTGGAAATTATCTGGACGGTTATTCCGATCCTGCTGCTGTTGGTGCTTGCGGTTCCGACAGTATCCTACACATTTAAACATTCCAAGAACTATAACCAAGACAAAGATGCCGTTCATGTCAAAGTAACCGCTCACCAATTCTGGTGGCAATTTGAATATCCTGATCTTGGCATTGCGACTGCACAAGAGCTTGTTATTCCGAAGGATAAAATTATTGCATTCGACGTTGTTTCTGCAGACGTATCCCACGCGTTCTGGGTGCCATCCCTCGGCGGTAAAGTCGATACGAACCCAGGAATTCGCAATACGCTTTACCTGCAGGCCGATGAAATCGCTACATTCCAAGGCAGATGTACGGAGCTGTGCGGCGCATCTCACGCCTTGATGAACTTTACAGTGACTTCTAAATCCCAAGCGGACTTCGATGCATGGGTGAATAAAATGAAAACACCTGCAACTGTGCCGGCAACTGCTCAGAAAGGTGAAGAGCTTTTCAAAGAAAATTGCATGTCCTGTCACGCGGTTAACGCTAGCGGCCCAGGGGTTGCTCCTAACCTGAAAGGGTTTGCTGATCGTGATACGCTTGCTGGCATTCTGGAACATACGCCTGAGAACATGGCGCTTTGGATACATAATCCGCAAGAGCAGAAACCAGGCAACAAAATGCCGGCCTTCGGTAAAGAAGCAGGCGGTAAACTTGATGACGGTCAAATCAACGAAATCGTCAAGTATCTTCAAACTTTGAAATAAACTCTTGATGTAAGGAGGTTCATACGTTGGCTCACTCTCATCCAGTAAAAAAACGTACCGGTCTGATGGATTGGCTTACAACCGTCGATCATAAGAAAATCGGTATTCTGTATTTGCTCGCGGGCGGCTTCTTCTTCCTAATCGGCGGACTTGAAGCGATCCTAATTCGGATTCAGCTTGCTTACCCGGATCAACACATTTTCGTAGGCGACGCATTTAACCAATTGACGACGATGCATGGTACCACGATGATTTTCTTCGCAGCCATGCCGGTCATCTTCGCATTCATGAATGCCATCGTACCTCTGCAAATCGGTGCTAGAGACGTTGCGTTCCCTTTCGTTAACGCACTTGGCTTCTGGCTGTTCTTCGCCGGCGGCGTGCTCATGAACACGAGCTGGTTCTTGGGCGGCGCACCTGATGCAGGTTGGACGGGTTATGCTCCGCTATCCACTATTATGGATACAGGCTGGGCTCAAACACTTGAAAACAATATTCAAGGTACGGACTTCTACGTACTCGGGTTGCAAATTGCAGGTATCGGTACGCTAATCGGGGGGATTAACTTCCTCGTAACGATTATCAATATGCGTGCGCCTGGTCTGACGTATATGCGTTTGCCGATGTTCACATGGGCGGCGTTTGTAACATCCGGTTTGATCGTGCTTGCCTTCCCGGCAATTACAGTTGCGTTAGTTGAGTTGATGTTTGACCGTGTGTTTGGCGGTGCATTCTTTGATGCAGCCAGAGGCGGCAACAACGTGCTTTGGGAACATTTGTTCTGGATTTTCGGGCATCCCGAAGTTTACATTCTGATTCTTCCAGCGTTCGGTATTATCTCGGAGATTGTTCCTACTTTCTCGAAAAAGCGCCTGTTCGGATATAGCTCCATGGTATTTGCAACCGTGTTGATCGGCTTCTTGGGCTTCATGGTTTGGGTTCACCATATGTTTACAGCAGGTCTTGGTCCAGTAGCGAACTCGATCTTCTCGATCGCAACAATGGCGATTGCCGTACCTACTGGTGTTAAAATCTTTAACTGGTTGTTCACACTGTGGGGTGGGCAAATCCGTTTCACAACAGCGAACATTTTCGCAACAGCGTTTATTCCAACGTTCGTTATGGGTGGTACAACTGGGGTTATGCTTGCGATTCCAGCAGCTGACTTCCAGTATCATGATACGTATTTCGTTGTCGCTCACTTCCACTATGTAATTGTCGGCGGACTCGTACTTGGCTTGTTCGCAGGGATGTACTACTGGTGGCCAAAAATGTTCGGCCGCATGCTGAACGAAGGTCTTGGCAAATTGCATTTCTGGTTGTTCTTTATCGGCTTCCACTTGACGTTCTTCCCGCAGCACTTCCTCGGTTTGATGGGAATGCCGCGCCGCGTATTTACGTATCAGCCGGGGCACGATCTTGAAGTGGGTAACTTAGTTTCAACGATTGGTGCGTTCTTCATGGGCGTAGGTACAATTGTGTTCTTGATTAACATTATTACGACAGCAAGAAAACCAAAAACGGCACTCGCCGATCCATGGGATGGCCGTACGCTGGAGTGGACCATTTCTTCTCCTGCACCTGAATACAACTTCAAACAAACACCGCTCGTTCGTGGGTATGATGCACTATGGAAAGAGAAAATGGCAGGTAATAAAGAAATGACACCGGCTGAGCCAGTGGGTTCCATCCACATGCCTTCCGCTTCAATTCTACCGCTTGCTATGTCGGTCGGTTTGTTCATCGCAGGCTTCGGCTTTATGTACAAGAACTACTATGTAGCCGCTGCCGGCATTATCGTTACATTAATCTGCATGTTCCTTCGTTCTGTGTACGACGATCATGGTTGGCACATTGAACCGGAAGAACTGGAAGACGATCATAAGGGGGTAAAGGCATGAGTACTCATCACACGGGCGCACTGCCTGCTAATCCGGAAACGGCTACCCTCGAAGGGAAAAATAAAGTTCTTGGCTTCTGGTTGTTCCTGGGCGCCGAGGTAGTCTTGTTCGGTTGCTTATTCGCAACCTATATCGCACTGCGCAATTCGGTGCCTGACGGCCCGACAGCGGAAGAAATCTTCAAGCTGAAAACGGTAGGCTGGTCCACGTTCATTCTCTTGACATCCAGTTTGACGAGTGTTTTCGCTACGATGGCGCTGCACAAACATAAGCTTGGGCAAGTTCTTGGCTGGTTGGTTGTCACTGTATTGTTAGGTCTGACGTTCCTTGGCCTTGAGATTTACGAGTTCGTTGAGTATGTACATGAAGGGCACAAGTTCGTAACAAGCGCATTCTCGACTTCGTTCTATACGTTGGTCGGGTTCCACGGTGCCCACGTTGCGTTCGGGGTGTGCTGGATTACGCTGCTCATTCTGCAAGGCTTGAAAAAAGGCCTCACAGTCGTAACCGCTCCAAAGTTTTATGTCGCCGGTCTGTATTGGCACTTTATCGACTTGGTTTGGGTATTTATCTTCACGGTCGTTTACTTGATGGGGAAGGTGGGTCACTAAAATGAGCAACTCTCATGATACATCCGCACCTAGCAAACGCGTTAAGCATGAATCGCCTGCAAATCACTACTTGTCTTACATTATTTCGATCCTGCTTACCATGTTGGCTTTTGCAGTTGTTCTTTACGGCGATCTGGATCGTTCGTTTATCTTGATCTTTATCGTTTCCTTGGCAATTGTGCAAGCCGTCATTCAATTGTTCTTCTGGATGCACGCTAAAGAAAGAGGGCATTTGTTCCCTCTGATCTTTATCGGCGGCGGCGCAATCGTTGCTTTAACCGGGGTTATTACGGCAGTATATTGGGTATGGTGGTAGGAAGTGGGAAGAGGCAACTTTGTCTAGGCAAAGTGCCTCCTCTTTTTTTAATCGGAAATGTATCGGTTTTCATTCGGATTGATTGAAAGGAGTAGCGTACGGGTATGAGTCAGATTGGTGGTTTTTTTGATTTGTGGAGTCCTGTTGTGCTGTTGGTCGTCTTGGTAATTGGCTATTTGTATAGTCGATTTGTCGTAAAAGGAAATGGGAGTTCCACAGATCGTGCGCCAATTTCGCTTGCACAACGGTGCTCCTTTTACGCAGGGCTTGCTCTGTTCTATATTGGGCAAGGTAGTCCGATCAACTATATCGGCCATCACTATCTGTTCAGTATGCATATGCTCCAGCAGACGCTGCTGTACCTTGTTGTGCCGATTCTAATCTGGGTGGGCACGCCGGGCTGGCTGCTGATGGCTTGCATGAAGAACATGGTGTTCCGTGGAATCTTTTCTTTTTTCTCGCGGCCGCTCATTGCTTTGTTTATGTTTAACATGCTGTTTTCCATTTACCATATGCCATTTATTATGGATTATCTGATGAATAACGATGTATGGCTGCTTGCCTATCACAGCGTGCTTTTATTTACGGCTTTCATGATGTGGTTCCCGGTTTTCTGTCCGGCTCCAGAGCTGGTGCGTCTGAGTGAACTGATGAAAATGGCCTACATTTTCGGTAACGGCGTGCTGCTTACGCCAGCTTGTGCACTTATTATTTTTGCTGATACAATTATCTACAATATGTATGATAATGTAACGGTTCCGTTCGCACATTTATCCCCTCTGGACGATCAGCAGTTGGGCGGTGTCATTATGAAAATATTGCAAGAGATTATCTACGGATCTACACTCGCCTATATTTTCTTCCGCTGGTATCGCAGAGAGCGCCGGGATGAGGACGATTTGAACCCTAATGAAGCATCGGAGAACAATCAAAGCGCAAACTGGAATCGCGCATAAGCAGAAAGGAATAGTCGCATGCACATTTTACCCACGATTTCGACCATGTTTATTGTGATTTCAGCCATTTTTGTCGGATTCGGCTGGTATCACATTGTGAAAGGAAATCGGGAAACACATCAAAAGCTGATGGTGTTCGGTGCGATTTTCGCTCTGGCCTTTTTCCTCATCTATATGTCCCGCACGTTGTTTGAAGGCAATACGTCCTTCGGTGGACCGGAAAGCCTAAAGCTGCCGTATCACCTGTTTCTGTTCTTCCATATCGCGCTGGCGACGCTCGGTGGTGTGTTGGGGCTCATCACGTTGTGGTATGCGTACAAGAACAAGTTCTTTCAACATAAGCGCATCGGCCGCGTGGCCGCGATTGTCTGGCTCTTAACCGCGCCAACCGGCGTAATCGTCTACATTTTGCTGTATGTGATGTACCCAGGCGGTACGACGAAGCCGGTCATCGATGCGATTTTCGGCCTGTAAATAGCGCTAAATAAGCACCAAATCATGTGAAATTCACGTGGTTCGGTGCTTTTTTGCGGTTTTCACCCTGCCGCAGCAGCGAGATGCCGTGCGCTTATGGGCGGATACGGATACCGATGCGTACATGATCCCGCTGGTCCCGCGGACGGAATTGGAGAATGCGGAGTTTTCCTCCATTATGCTCTACATTACGACGTTGGTGGACGAGATGTCGCTCAAAATCATGCTAGGCGTAGAGCCGCTTGAGGCGTTCGACGGCTACGTCAGCAAAATCAAAGCGGCGAAAATCGATCGCGCGATTGAGGTTCAAAAAAATGCTCTGCTTCGCTCGGAGAAGCTGTGAGCTGGGTTTAAAAAGGGCCGCTAGCAAAGCGATGTGCCGAATTTCTGCTGGTTCATTTAGCCGCTGCTTGAGAGCGGCTTTTTGTCATTGGGCCAGCCCGTTGCGCAGGGCGTACACGACCGCTTGCGTACGGTCCTCGGCGCCGAGCTTCTGCAAAATATGATGAACATGCGTCTTCACCGTGCCCTCGCTGATAAACAGCTTCGCGGCGATTTGGTCGTTGCGCAGCCCGTAAGCCATCTCCTGGAGAATGTCTTTCTCCCGGGGGGTCAAGGGCTCTGCCAGCTCGGTTTGCTGTGCCGGCACTGCGGCGGCGGTCGAGGTCGCCAGCTTGGTCAGCACATGCGCCGCGAGGCCGCTGCGGAACACGGCTTCGCCGCGGTAGACGGCACGGACGGTCGCGAGCATGTCCTCGGTATCGGCGTCCTTGAGGAGGTAGCCGACCGCGCCTGCGCGGATGCCCTCGTAAATGTAAGCTTCGTCATTAAACGTTGTGAGAATGACGATTTTTGTCTGCGGCCTTTGAGCCAGAATGGCCTGCGTCGCCTGAATGCCCGTCATCCGCGGCATCTGAACGTCCATGAGGATGACGTCGGGCTCAGCGGCAAGGGCCAGCTTCACAGCCTCCTCGCCGTCCGCGGCTTCACCGACCAGCGCCATATCGGGCTGCACGCCAATCACATAGCCGAAGCCTTGGCGGATGAGGGTCTGGTCATCGACGAGCATGACTTGGATTGTTGTTGATGGATTCATCGTCGGGTAAGTCCTCCTCGTTGAAAGGGATATGAGCGGTCACTTCAAAGCCGACCGGCTCCAGCACGCGGCACTTGAGCGTGCCGCCGTGTTCTTCGAGCCGCTTGCGCATCATGTGCAGGCCGAAGCCTTCGGAGAATGTGCGTCGCGCGTCTGCGGCGCCGTTATCTTGAATCCGGAGCAACCAGTGGTTGAAATGCTGCTCTAAGCGGACTTGCACCTCCGATGCTTCGGCATGGCGGACCGTGTTCGTCAGCGCCTCCTGGACGACACTGAAAATGAGGCGAGAAGTGACGGCATCCAGCTCATCCTCACGGATGGGCGCATGGAGCTCGGTACGGATCGAGGCTGCCGCGCTCGTGCGGGCGAGCAGCACCTGCACCGGAAGCAGGCCGGACTCCGACTGGTCGTCCGCAAGGCCGTGGACAGATGTGCGAATGTCCGTCAGGCCTTGCCTGGTGACGGCGAGCATGCTGTCCAGCGTCTCCGCCGCTTTGGCCGGGTCGCGGCTTAGCATGTAGCGCATCGCCTGCATCTGTACGATGAGGGAAGTCAAACTGTGCCCGACCGCATCGTGGATGTCTCGGGCAATACGGGTGCGCTCTTCAAGGACTGCATAGTGCATGTCCTTGACCGAAGCTTCTTGCAGCTGTGCGTAGGCCGCTTGCAGATCGATGAGATGCTGCCGATTGCGGGCATTCGTCTCGTTGCGCTGCAACCGGCTGCGGATGCTGAGGTAGAGCGCAGCGGCTAGCAGCACGAATGACAGCGCGCTGAACAGGTCGGCGCGGCCGAATCGGATGTACAGCGCGCCCGTCACGAACAGCGTCAAAATCACCGGCGCGGCGGAGCGGGTCATCTGAACTTGCAGCAGCGTCGAGATCAGCACGATGACGCCGATATAAATGAAGCTGGTATCGCGCAGCCAGAAGTATCCGACGGCGCTTTCAATCAGCAGCAGCGCGATGGCTGCGGTGAGTCGGGGGAGCGTACGCCATGCTTTAGGCAAAAAGAGTACCGTCGTAAAGGAAACCCAGATGAGGAGATGAAGCGAGATTTGCAGCGCATCTCCGAGAAATACGCGTTTTCCGCCTAACAGAAACAATAGGATCGCGGCTACAATGAGCAGCCTCCCTGCGAAAGGGAAGGCTTTGACAGACATAGAGATCAACTCCGTTGACAGCAGTGGGATGCGCATTTGTACAACATTGTAGGGCTTTAGCCGGTCAAAAGCTAGTCAAACACACATTCTCTATCGTTAGGTAGAGAGCGCTGCGATGCAGAATCCATCCGGGGATTGGCGCTGAGCTGGGGGGTGCTGCGCTATGATGGGAGTGTCGGAAACGCACACCATAACGAAAAGGGAGTGACCGCATGTCTCAACGTGCTCAGCATAAGTTCAATTCCACGCAGCTCATCAAAAAAATCGTACCCAGTCTCGCCGCCAACTGGCTCGCGCCGCTGCTCATCTACAACTGGCTGCACGGCGCCGTTGCGTCAGACACCGCCGCGCTGGCCATCAGTGCCTGCGTGCCGGTCGTATGGGTCATCGCTACGATGCTTAGAACGCGCCGCGTCGATTGGATCGGCGTTATGGGCATTGCCGGGCTTAGCGTCGCCCTAGTCCTGTCGATGCTGACCGGCGGCGGCTCCTTGCCGCTCAAGCTGTATCATCCCCTGATCACGGGGACGATCGGTCTCGCCTTCGCCGGCTCCGCCCTGGCGAAAAAACCGCTGCTTCTCACCGTGCTTCGAGCCGCTAAAATGGGCCACACCGCTCGCTTTGCGGATCCCGCTGTTCATCGCAAACTCACCACCTTCTCGCTGCTGCTCGGGCTCGGCTTGATACTGGATGCCGCGCTGCACGTCGTGCTGGCTTTTATGCTGACTACAGGCGCTTTCCTAGTGGTGTCGCGCTGCGTCACCGTGGGGCTGCTGTTGCTGCTCTTGGCGGCGCGTTGGAGCCTTGGGCGTAAACCCGTGCGCTAGAGAAAGAGGAGGGGGTGACCTCCTCTTGCATTACTCGGTAGCCGCCGCCCAGTCAACCCCTATCCGAGAGTTGCTGTAAGTGTATGCCCCCCCTCCTAATTCCCGCTTCCGGCCACAAATTCGGAAAATAAGAGTGGTGAACCCCTCTTAAATCTATTCTGCGCCACAGGCTCCCGTAACCTCGAAAAAACGGGCAGGAACCGTATCACATATAGCCGAGCACCAACAGTACCACGTTCTATGCAAGAAATGGCTTTGGCCCCTGCGAAAAGGCGATGGAAAAGCACGGGTAGCACGCACGCAAAAAGCCCGCCGATTCCACTGAGAACCGGTGGGCTTTCCTCTCGCATTATCCCGCCTACCCCTCCGCCGCCCGTCGAGTAACATCCAGGCTACGGCTCATATACACAAACCCCGCGCATACGAGCAAAACGCTCATCGTGACATAGAACACGGAGCGGAAGCCGAATTCCGCGGCTAAATGGCTGCCGATCAGCGGGCCCAGCAGGTTGCCCAGGAACAGCGAAGACGTGTTGAAGCCGTACGCCGTGCCCTGGATTTCACTCGGCGCGAGCTTCATCACAAGCGCGTTCAGCGATGGAATCATCCCGCCGATGAACAGGCCAAGCATGAAGCGGCCGAACAGCAGCAGGCCGACGCCGGGCGCCAGCGCCTGCGGCAGAAAAGCGAGCGCCGCCATCGTCAGCGCGATGACAAGCGTCTTCCGCTGGCCGATGCGGTCGCCAAGCCGCCCAAGCGTCGGGGCGCCGAACAGATTGGCGATGCCCGTCAGCGCCACGATCAGCCCGGCAATCAGCGCCAGATGCTTGCCGGCATACAGCGTCTTCGCGTAGACGGTCACGATCGGCTCGATGCTCATCATGCCGATTTGGGTGATCAGCGAAGCCGCGAACACGGGCAGCAGCGGGCGGAACAGCCGCCACGGCGTCCGCTGCCGGGCTTTTTTCTCCTTCGGCGGCTTGCGTTCCTCGCGGATGAACACCATCACGATGACGCTCGCGCACAGCATCAAGGCGCCGGTGAAGAAGAACACGTGGCTGTAGCCGAGAAAGCTGGCCAGGAGGCCGCCGATCAGCGGCCCAATCAGGGTGCCGGCAATGGCGCCGGTCTGCAGCGTGCCGAGCGATTTGCCGGAATGCTCGGGCGGCGTCAGCGACGCCTGCAAGGATACGGCCATCGAGATGAAGCCGGAGAAGAAGCCGTTGAGCAGACGCAGCGCCAAGAGCTGCCAGGGCTCGGTGACCAGCCCCATCAGCGCGGTGCAGATCGCCATGCCGAAGCCGGCGCGCAGCAGCATGACTTTGCGGCCGCGGCGATCGGCAATAGCGCCCCAGAGGGGCTGCGTGAGAAAAGACGTGATGAACTGAGCGGCCACGATCCAGCCTGTCCAGCGCACAACGTCCTCGACGCGGTGTACCCCTAGCTCGCCGATGTACAGCGGCAGAAAGGGCAGAACCAGATTCATGCCGCACGTAATGGAGAAGTTAGCACCCCATAGAATCCACAGTGATTTTTTCCAATGTAAGGGGGTTGCCATAAGAGGAGCTCCTTTTCTTCAGTAAGTTCAGTATGCTCAGTATCCTCAAGTATAGCACAAAAAAAACGACCCTTTGCGGACAGGCCGCCGAGGATCGTCGAGAAAAATAGTTGTTCTGCTAAGTATTTGACGCAATAGCGCCGAAAAAAGCTACGAAGAAGAGAATATAAAGCACGATTCCGATGGCGGCCCAAATGAGCGATGCCTTGGCGTAGTTCGATTTGGTCGGATTCTCACTTTTGCTGAACGCCCAAACGAATAAAAGCACAATGTTAACGATCGGGATGGCCAGCAGAAAAATCGTGAGCATCCACGACTTCACACTAATGACCGGCGCTTGTTGTTCTTCCATAGGGTACTTCATCTCCCTTCCTTAGTCACATCCCTTTAACTGTATGCCGACCCGGGTGGAATATGACTGGACATGGGAGAGATTACCGCTATTTAGCGATTGCTGCCACTCCGAAAAGGTTGGCGGAACCGCTTATCTCTGGAAAACTGCTGCCGATAGCTCCGCGGTGACAGACCCTCCAGCTTCGTAAAGCTGGCCGTAAAATAAGCAGCCTGCTCAAACCCTACCTCCTGGGCGATATGGGCGACGGGGAGACTCGTCTGCATAAGCAGCAGCTTCGCTTGCTCAATGCGAATGCGCAGCAGGTAAGCGACCGGGGAGCAGCCGTATTCCTTGTGCATGCAGCGGGCGATATAGACAGGATGAAAATTCAGCTCATCGCCGAGCTGCTTGGCGGAGAAGGCTTCGCGGTAATGCTGCCTCAGGTAGGAGGCGGCTTTCTCGGCGCATGCGCGGGCAGCCGACGGCGTCTCGGAGTCCGAGGAAAGGGCGAGCTGCCGAAGCACCTCTTGAAAGACAAGCTGCTCGGACATCCGCACGGCGCTGACATGCGCATGAGGCTGCAGCTGGCCGAGCTGCTCCAGTAAGTCGTACATTTTCTCCGGATGCAGCAAAGTTGTATACTGCGGGATCCGCAGAGAGAACGGCGCCACAACGAAAGCCTCAATCTCTCTTTCTGCAATCGGCGGTTCTTCGAGCAACAGCGGCTCCATCCGGGGGTCGTCATGCACCCAAGAGCCGCTGGCGTGAAAATGCAGCCAATACGTCCACGTGAGCTCCTCGCAAGGCTGTGTCGAATAATGATACCGATCCGGCCGCAAAATAATCGCCTGCCCTGGACGCACTTCGTAGCGGGCATTCTCTTCGCCGATATACAAGCAGCCCGCTGTCGTAATGAGCAGATCGAACACTTGAATGTTGCTTCGGCTCGGGTGGTGCCCGCCTTGCGGAATATAACTGAGCCCGCTCGTAATGTAATGAGGCATGGGCGGAACGGTAAAGGTCAAATAGGTCATGAAGCCACCTTCTTGTACAAGGATAAGGAAGTTGATATTACATAAGTTTACGTTGCGATGCTGATACATGAACCTAATTAAAGCGTCTATAATGTTGAACTATTGATAGTTTCAATTTTACAACAAAAGAGACGGTGGCGGAGATGGAATCTAAAAAAAACAGCTATTCCTTATGGATGCTGGCTTGGCCCATTTTTATTGAACTGCTGCTTCAGCTTCTGCTGGGCGCTGCGGATACACTGATGGTCAGCCGCGTGTCAGATGATGCGGTTGCCGTGGTCGGGCTTGCGAATCAAATTTTCCAGGCGGTGATGATTTTATTCATGACCGTGGCGAGCGGTGCAGGCATCTTGATTGCCCAGAAGCTGGGTGCCGGTAAGCACGAAGATGCGCGCTCCGTCGGCATCATGGCCATAACCATCAGCGGTGCGATCGGCCTTGTACTGAGCATCGTGCTGTACGTCTGGGCGGTCCCGCTGGCGAGGCTGTTCCAGCTGGAAGAGCGGCTGATACCGCTGGCCCGGACCTATATCTCCATCGTCGGCAGCGGCATGGTGCTCACGGCCTTAACCGCATCGCTAAGCACGGTGATTCGCAATACGGGCAACACCAAAGCACCGATGGTGACGGCAATCGGAATGAACGCCATCCATGTGCTTATGAACTACGGGTTTATTTATGGTGCGTTTGGATTCCCTCAGCTTGGCCTTGAAGGGGTTGCGGTTTCCACCCTGATCTCCAGGCTGCTAGCGACTTGCGTCCTGTTTTACCTGTTTCTCTCTGTCTTTGAACGGCGCATCGCCTGGCGCGATCTCAGTGCGTTTAACCGCAAGCTTTTTCGCGAAATTCTTAAAATCGGCTGGCCGCTCGGCGTCAATATGTCGTCCTGGGTGCTGTCACAGCTCGCCATTTACGCTTTCCTCGCGATGATGGGGGCGGCAGCCTTGGCGGCTCGTACGTATATGAATACACTTGAATCAATTTGCTTCATGCTCGGATACTCCATCGCGCTCGCCGCACAAATCCAGATCGCTCACCTGTACGGAGCGGGCCGCAAGGTACAGGCTTATCGCAGCGGCTTTCGCGGTACATGGATCGGTCTTGCCCTGGTGGGCTGCAACAGCTTGATTTTGCTGGGGATTGGACGCAGCTTCCTCGGCTTTTTCACAACGGATGCGGATATCGTACAGCTTGCCTTGTCCTGCCTAGTGCTGACAGCCGTGCTGCAGCCGGGCCGCATGGTCAACATGGGCTTCGGTAATGCCCTGAATGCGATCGGGGATACCCGGTTCAACATGGTGATTTCAATTATTTTTATGTGGGGAGCCGCTGCGGGGCTGTCGTACTTCCTGGGCCTGCGGCTCGGCTGGGGGCTGACCGGCGTCTACATCGCGATGATGTGCGATGAATATGCGAGAGGGGTGTTGGTCGCCCTGCGCTGGCGTTACCAGAGAAGGAAGCGTCTGGGAATGGAAGCGTACGCCAATACAGCGGAGTCAAGCGCACCGCTCCTTCCGTCGGAAGGCCGCAGCGCATAGGATTTTCCAATCTTCAGCTTCAATATTAAGCCGTTACGCGTTGCATAATAGTCAGGACGACCGCAGCATGGCGACAGCGGCAGCCGACATCGATGCAGCGTGCAGCGGCTTTTCTGGTCTCGTAAAGGTTTTCTCCTCTCCTTGGCTCTGGTATGATGGGAAAAAAAGGTGAGGGAGTTTCGCGCATGAACATAAGCAAGCTGATTGTTGTCGGTATCGTTGCCCTAAGTTTATCTGCCTGCGGAAATAAGCATAATGATACTACAGCGCCATCGCCGTCTGCGGCGGTTAAGGCGGATTCCGCGAATATTGCAACCTTGTATCAGAATTACTGCATGTCCTGCCACGGCACACAGCTGCAAGGCGGACAAGGTCCAAACCTGCAGAAGGTTGGAGAACGCCTCGACGAAGCGGCCATTATCAAACAAATTCAAAAAGGCGGAGGCGGCATGCCCCCGTTCCAAGTAGCAATGAAAGACGAAGAATTGAAAGCACTCGCCTCCTGGCTTGCACAGCTTAAATAGGGACAAAGATTGGAAGGGTTAAGCTGCCATTTAGGCTGCCTACACAATTTCTTCACATTTGTCATGTACACTAGGGGCAATAGGAGAGTGATGGAAGGTGCAGCACTTGAATGGAGCGTCCCAGGAACGTGTGAAAAAGAAAAAAGCTTCACCCAATCGTCTGGGAGCAACACTTACATTGATTTTATTTATGGTTGGCTTGCCTGTTCTGTCCGTCATCGGCATGGAATTTCTGGAAAGAGGCTCCATGTCCCAAACGATGTCATGGCTTACGGCAAACCAACCCTTATTTGTCTTAAACGTCATTCTGACGTTTTGCTTGTTGGCGCTTGTCTACGCGATTGTCGGATCGCTGGCCATCTCCGGGGCGATTGCGACGGCCGTGTTGGGCTTAATGGCGCTAATTTCGTACATGAAGGTAAAAATGATCGGAGAACCGTTCTTCCCATGGGATATTTTGCTCAATAAGGAGAGCATGGACATCGCTTCCCTCGTGACGGGCAAAGCGGCACTCATTCGGATCATCGCTGTCATCATCATCGTGCTGGCCGTATTGGCATTGCGCTGGGTGATTCCACGCGTGACGATTCCGATTATCGCCCGGGCTGGGCTGGGGCTGATCTCGCTGTATGCGTTGTACGCTTTCGGCATCAAGACGCCGCTCGCTAGTAAAGTGATCGACCATGCAGGCGTAAGCGAAATCGTCTGGGATCAACAGCAAAATTATGCGAACAACGGACTTGCCCTGGCGTTCACGCTGAACGTCAAGAACTCGATCGTGCAGAAGCCCGATACGTATAACGAGTCAGCGATTGCCTCCGCGGCGGCGGGCATCCAGCAAGCGGAAGTCAGCGGCGCGACGGGCGCAGGGCTGAAAAAAGCCGTCAGCTTGCCGGCCGGCAAGAAGCCAAACGTTATTTTCATCATGAGCGAGGCGTTCTGGGATCCGACGCTGCTCACGAACGTCAAATTTAGTGAAGATCCGGTTCCCACCATCCATCGCTTGCAAAAGGAGTCGGCAACCGGGTATCTGCTCTCGCCGCAATTCGGGGGCGGAACAGCGAATGTCGAATTTGAGGTGCTGACCGGGAACTCAATGAGCTTCCTGCCAGGCGGGTCCATTCCGTATCAGCAGTACGTGTCCAAGCCGCTGCCGAGCTTGGCCAGTTATTTTGCCGGGTTGGGGTACAAGAGCATGGGCATTCACTCCTACGAGGGCTGGTTCTGGGACCGAAATACCGTGTATAAGCAGCTAGGTTTTGAGACGTTCAAGAGCAGCGAGTACTTCACGAATCCAGAAATCAAAGGGTATTTTATCTCGGATGCGGAAGTAGCCCGCAACATCATTGCTGAGACGGATAAAACCGAGAATCCGATGTTCATTTACACGGTGACCATGCAAAATCACGGACCGTACGACGAGCCTCGTTACGGCGAGAATAAATATAAAGCGGAAGGCAACCTGTCTGCGCAAGCGAAAAGTATTCTGGAGACGTACACACAAGGCGCCCATGACGCTGATCAGAGCTTGCAAATGCTGATCGACCATTACGCGGAGTCCGATGAGCCGACGATGCTCATCTTCTATGGCGATCACCTGCCGATGCTGGGCATGGACTATCAGGTGTACAAAGAAGCGGGCTTTATCTCTACAAGCAACGCCAATGCATGGACACTGGAAGAGAACAAGAAAATGCACAGTACTCCGCTTGTGATGTGGTCCAATTTTACGATGCCGAAAGAAGGCCTCGGCACGATCAGCGCCTCGTTCCTAGGCGCACATGTGTTGGATATGCTTCAGCTGCAGAAGCCGGCGAACTTTACACTGGACAGCGAAGTGGCAAAACAGACACCGGGGTTGCTCGGTAATCTTGTAATCGACAGCAACGGCGAACTGCAAGCCAAAGCGCCTGAAAGCATGCAGCCGCTGATCACCGATTACCGAAACGTGCAATATGACCTTATGTTCGGCAAGCAATTTCTGGCGAATTATATCGATCACGAATATTTAACGAAAAGTTCTCAGCCGAACTATAACTCCGAACTCACCGCGGCCGCCGATGGTGGGCATGCGGAAGCGGAAGGCGCAAGGAAACCTGCGGCCAGCCAATAGAAGAAGCTCCGCTCCCTGACAGGGGCGGGGCTTTGTTATTTTCAGGAGAGGGCTGGGATGCGCTCTAAAATAATCCTTGCCACCTTCAGGAGAATTTTGGTATTATATTCTTCCGTCTCTACGCGGCAACTGCACGACAACTGGCTGAAAACCACATTCAATCAGGAGGTGTACCATGCTTTTCGCGGTATTAGCGCGCAAGGCGTATGCAAGAAATCTGCAATACCGAGGCTCTCATTTGCTTCATAATCTCGTCAGTATGGTATTCGGCTACATCTACGCCAGCATCTGGTCGGGGCTGGGCAGCGATGCCTCGCTCGGCGAGTACGGCGCGCAAGGCATGATCGCCTACATCGCTTGCAATCAAGCGATTCTATGGGTCACGCAGTTCGGCACCAACGGTCTCGGCCTCGAGCAGGCAGTGCGAACGGGACAAATCGCGGTCGATCTCATGCGGCCGGTACATCTGTTCTATCAGGCGATGAACCGGGAGTGGGGGCAGCTTGCCTACCAATTTCTATGGAAAAGCGTTCCGATTTACATCCTCTACATCTTTATCTTCCACTTACAGCTTCCCAAACAGCTCAGCATGTACGCCTGGGCGGCTATTGCGCTTCTCTGCGCAGCTTATATTTCCATCTGCATGAATTACTTAATCGGTGCCATGGCGCTGTGGACAACCGAATCCCGCTGGCTCTACTGGGTCAATTATGCGTTCAGCATGCTATTGTCGGGCTTTTTTATCCCGGTTGAATGGCTGCCCGCATGGCTCCGGGCGATTAGCCAGTACTCGCCGTATCCGTATCTGCTGTACCACCCGACGCGCATTTACCTTGGTATGGAACACGGGACGGCTATCCTTGGCTCCCTCTTATGGGCAGCGGTGTTCACCTTGGCCTGTGTCGGGATGACCCAGCTTGTACGCCATAAACTGGAGGTGCAGGGCGGATGATGTCGATGAAGCTCTATCTGCTCCTAATCCGAGCGAGCATGCGCAGCCGCATGCAGTATAAAATGAATTTCCTGTTTAGTATGGCAATGGCGTCCTGCGTGCATGTGGCGGAGTTTCTCATGGTAGCGCTCGTTATGATGAAATTCGGCTCGATCAAAGGCTGGTCGCTTTACGAAGTGTGCTACTTGTACGGTATTATGATGCTCTCTCGTGCGATTTATCGGACGCTGGCTTCGGATGTTCATCACTTGGAAAAATATTTGGTCTCCGGCGATCTCGACGCCCTGATCATCCGGCCCATCCCGGTCTTGCTGGCGCTCATGACGCAAAATGCCAAAATCCTATTCGCCGAGCTCGGCCAAGGCACCATTCTGCTCGTCATCGCGATGCGAGCGTTGATGCAGCAAGGGCAAATCGGTTGGGAAGCCGTGCCGCTCACCGTGCTGGTTATCCTGTCGGGCGCGGTCATTCTCTTCGCGATCGGGCTTGCCACATCAGCCCTCGGCTTCTGGCTGACACGCATCGAATCGCTCCAGAACATGACCGAAGACGCCTCCCAAACTGCGGCCAGATACCCGCTTTCGCTGTATCCGAAGTGGCTGCAGACAGCTTTTCTCGCGGTGGTTCCGGTCGGTTTCGTGAACTACATCCCGTCCTTATTCATTCTGAGGCAAGACGGCGGCTTGCTGTTCCTCCTCGGCTCCATCCTGGTTGCAGCGCTGTCCCTCTACCTTGCTATGCAGCTATGGAAGCTGGGACTGTCGCGGTATCAAAGCACAGGCAGTTAGCACTTGCTAGACACCGCAGCATCGCATAGACAACCAATAATAAGGAGGATCAAGCGCATGATTTCCGTCAAGCATATACGCAAAACTTTTCAAACCCCCGTCCGGCAGGAAGGCCGGTTCGGCGGGCTCCGTACCTTGCTTTCCCGAGCCTATCTGGAGAAAGAAGCGGTCAAGGACATCTCCTTCGAGATTGAAACCGGCGAGTTCGTCGGGTATATTGGACCTAATGGCGCAGGCAAATCGACCACGATCAAAATGCTGACCGGCATCCTGCACCCGACGGCGGGCGAGGTGCTCATCCATGGATACAGCCCGCAGAAGCACCGCAGGCGCGTGGTCCGGCAGCTCGGCGTCGTGTTCGGCCAGCGCAGTCAGCTGTGGTGGGACTTGCCGGTGAAGGATTCCTACGAAATCCTGATCGCGATGTATCGGATCGACAGCGCCGTCGCGCAGCGGCGGCTGGGTGAGTTGACCGAGCTGCTGAACCTGAAGGAGCTGCTCGAGATGCCAGTGCGCAAGCTGTCCCTCGGGCAGCGGATGCGGGCGGATCTGGCGGCGTCGATGCTGCACGACCCGGATATTTTGTTCCTCGATGAGCCGACGATCGGGCTCGACGTGGTGGCGAAGCGCAGCATTCGAGGATTCCTGCACACGCTGAACAAAGAGTTTCGCAAGACAATCCTGCTGACGACGCACGACATGGACGACATTGAGCAGCTCTGCGAGCGCGTCATTGTCATCAATCACGGACAGATCAGCTACGACGGCTCGATCGGCAGTCTGCGGGAACGAATCGGGCTCCCGACGGTAATGAAAGTGACCTATCGCGGCCGCGTACAAGTGCCGGCACAGTGGGAGCTGCCTTTTCAGATCATGGAACAAGAAGAGGATTGTCTAACGATCTCCTGCAACCGCCAGTCGCTGAAGGCCATGGAGGTGCTGCGCGAGCTGAGCGCTTGGGGCGATATGGAGGACGTACATATGGAAGAACCCGATTTTGAAGAAGTGATCCAAAGCTTATATCAGTAGAGAGGGGTGTCCCGAATGGCGATAGACGCGCAGGAGCGGGAACAGGAAACGAAGCGGGTGCAGAGTGTCAGATCCCGCATGAAAGAGCGCATTGCAGAACTGCGGGAGACGGTGGACGAGCGCAGGAGCGAAGTGACGGAGATCGGCCGCAGCTTCTGGGACGACATCTCCGTCAATGCGGACAACGCCGACGACATTATCGAGACGGCGGCGAGCATGGCCCAGCAGGAGCACGTTCTGCAGGGTCAGAAGCGCAGCTTTCAGGTTGCCCAGGACGCGCTGTACAAGCTGCTGCGCGTCGTGGATGCGCCATATTTTGCCCGAATTGATTTCAAGGAGCTAGGGGAGCAGGCCCGCGAGGAAATCTACATCGGGCTCACGTCTTTTATTGATCCGAAGACGGATGAGATGCTCGTCTACGACTGGCGCGCGCCGATCGCTGCGCTGTTTTATGATTATCCGCTCGGCCCGGCGACGTACCGCACACCGGAGATGGATGTCAGCGGCGAGCTGGAGCTGAAGCGGCAGTACATCATTAAGTACGGCGAGCTGCAGGACGTGTTCGACACGGGGCTCTCGATCGGCGACGAGATGCTGCAGCGCATGCTGAGCCGCAGTGCCGACGAGAAGATGAGCTCCATCGTGACGACGATTCAGCGCGAGCAGAATCAGATCATCCGCGACGATCAGCACAAGGTGCTGGTCGTGCAGGGCGCGGCCGGCAGCGGCAAGACGTCCGTCGCGCTCCAGCGCATCGCCTACCTCTTGTACAAGTACCGCACGACGCTCAGCGCGGACAACATGATTCTCTTTTCGCCGAACTCGCTGTTCAGCGATTATGTGTCCCGCGTGCTGCCGGAGCTGGGCGAGGCGACGATGCAGCAGACGACATTCCAGGACTACCTCACGTTCAAACTGTCGGATCTCGGGCTGCAGCTCGAAGATCCCTATGACCAGCTTGAGTTCATCTTAACGGGAACGACTGGCGACCCGGCTTACGAGATGCGCATGCAGAGCATCCGCTACAAAACGTCCGAAGCGTTCCTGCACATCATGGAAGCGTACGGCGAGCAGCTCAAGACAAGCGGGTTGGCGTTTGTGGATTTTGCGGTGGGAAGCAAGGTGCTGATTACCGGAGCGGAACTGAGCGAGCGCTTCTACGGCAAGGCGTCGATCCTCGCGCTCGGCGAGCGGATGGAGCAGCTGTCCGAGTGGGTGTTGGAGCGGCTCGACCAAGTGCAGGCCGATGCGGAGAAGCGTTTCTTCCGCAAGCTGATGCGGGAGCCGAAGTATATGGGCGCGGAGCCGGAGCTGAAGAAAATGGCCCGCGCGAGAGCGCACCGGGCGATTGCACCGCTCAAGGAACGGGCGCAGAAACTGGCTTTTGTCGACGTGCTCAGCTTATACAAAAGCATGTTCGCGAGCCAAGAACTGCTGCCGCAGATCAGCCGCCAGCTGGGCGAAACGCTGCCCGCCGCCTGGCCGGCCCTCGCGGCCTACACCGGGGAGGCGCTGGAGCAGGGCATCCTGCGCTACGAAGACGCTACGCCCCTTGTGTATCTCAAGGGGCTCGTCGAAGGGCAGCTGCGCGTCGGCACGATCCGGTATTGCCTCGTGGACGAGGCGCAGGACTACTCGCCGTTCCACTACGCGTACCTGCGCAAGCTGTTCCCCCGCGCGCGCTTTACGCTGCTCGGGGACTGGAACCAGGGCATTTTCGCGCATGCGAATGCCGGTGACACGGGCGCGTTCAGCTCGATCAGCGAGCTGATGCAGGAAGCCGAGACGACGACGATCCGTCTCGTCAAGAGTTACCGCTCGACGCGGGAGATCACCGAGTTCGCGTCGGCGATTTTGCCTGGCGGCGAACCGGTGGAACCGTTCGCCCGCAGCGGCCCGCCGCCGCGCCTGACGCAGGCGGCGGACGAGGACGAGCTGCACCGCCGCATCGCGGCGGCGGTGCAGGCTCGGCTTGACGGCGGCGCAGGCTCCGTCGCCGTCATCTGCAAGACCGAGCGCGAGACGGCGCGCGCGCACGCGGCTTTGAAGCCGCTGCTGCCAAGCCTCGCGCGGATCAACAAAGACACCCTGCACTACGAGGCAGGGGTGATGATTTTGCCCGCGTATCTCGCCAAAGGGCTCGAGTTCGACGCGGTCATTCTGTACAACGCGGGCGCTGCCGTCTACGCCGAGGCCCGCGAGCGCAAGCTGCTCTACACGGCGTGCACGCGGCCGCTGCATGAGTTGGATATTTTTTATCTAGGCGAGCTTTCTCCTTTTCTTGCAGGCAGCTAGACATTCGTCCATACCGGACCGATCTGCCGGACATATGCTATGACGAGATAAGAATCAATGTCAAGCAGACGGAAGGGAGGAATCTCCATGTCGCAAGGCTACAACAGTGCAGCGATCGTACTGGTGCTTTACATCTTGCTCGTTATTATTTTGGCTACGTTCTACACCGTGTAGTGAGCTGCAGGCCCCCTGGTTCCATTCCTATGGAACAGGGGGTTTTTTGCCGTTTCACGCATAATTTACCAATGAATCGCGCACGTTAACAGTACCGTTGTCTTGCTATTCATACTTGCTTGCAGATCCATGAGGGGATACGAGCCTATGTTTGCTGCCAAGAAAATAACTGCCTTTCAGCTCTATTGCATCTTTATCATTTCGATTGCAATTACGAATCACGTGCTGCTGATTCCGGTGCTGCTGCAATTTGGCAAACGCGATGCCTGGATTGGGGCTGCGGCCGCCCTGGTTCCAATCCTGATTTATGCGAGTCTCGTATACGTGCTCGTTAAGCGTACACAGCAGCAGCATTTTCTCATCTGGATGAGGGAAAAGTTTAATAACCGCCTCCTCACGACGCCTCTTCGTGTTGCTATCTGCCTGATTGCATATATACACGCAAGCGTTTCGCTGCGGGATGTTATGGTTTGGACGAAAACGACTTATTTGCCCAACACGCCGATGTTCATGATCAGTTCGGCTTTTATGCTGTTCTGCTTCTTTGCGGCGAGAGTGGGACTTCGCGCAATTGCCATCTCAACGGGCATTTTACTGCCACTCGTCGTCATACTTGGTTATTTTGTCATGGGGGCGAACTTTCAGTATAAGGATTATTCGCTGTTAACTCCGCTCTTTACGCACGGCTATCGTCCTGCGCTCACCAGTATGTACTTAACCTGCGGCGCCTCCTTTGAAATGCTCGTACTCATCTTTCTGCAGCATCATGCCAGTACCCGGATTAGTCTGCGGGCGCTTCTCATCATTTCTGTCTGTATTCTGGGCTTAACGATCGGGCCGCTGACGGGAGCCATTGCGATTTTCGGGCCCTTTGAAGCTGCGGATCTGCGATACCCCGCATTTGAACAGTGGCGAATGGTTACGATAGGAAAGTACATCTCGCACCTTGACTTTTTGTCCATCTTTCAATGGATTTCGGGGGCATGTATACGAACCTCTGCATTGATGTTTCTTATGATAGACATCTGGGAAGTGGGCCGTAAAAGAACGCGTACGATCCTGTTGCTGGCGATCGCGGTCTCTCTTGTGATTGATAGCATGGTGCCTATCTCTGACAATACCATGATTAGTTGGATACAGGAGTTGTACTACCCTTCCATGTTCATTGCGGGGATGGCGGTCATGATGTATATGCTGGTGGTCACATTCTTGCCCGGAAAAAGGAAGGAGGAGCCTGGATGAATGAGGCGGACATTCGATATTGGTTTGAGCTTTCGGAGGATGTCATTATCCGGTCGTATCCCATAACCGCGGAGAAGCCGGAGCGGCGTGTCTTGTTACTCTACTGCGACGGCATGGTGCAGCTTGAGCGTATTGATTCCCTGGTGCTGCCCAAGCTACACAGCTTGATGAAGGGAACGAACGATGCGCCCTCCGAGCAATTGGACGTGAGTTCCTTGATTCAACTTCAGAGGCTTACCGGGAAGAACTTGATGGAGCGTATGGGAACGTTGGTATATAGCGGATTCGTCGTCCTCTTTTTTGAAGAAAGCGAAGAAGTATTTGCTTTGGACATTGCAGCTCCACCGAATCGACAGCCGGAAGAATCCAGCATGGAGACGTCCATCAAGGGGCCGCGCGACGGGTTTACGGAAAATGTGGTAACCAATATTGCGCTGGTTCGCAAACGCCTGCTGACCCACAGCATGTGCTGCGAGAAAATCGCGCTTGGGCGTCGGAGCAATACGGTCGTAGCCCTGCTGTATCTGGGCGATGTCATCAACCCGGAGCTGCTGCTAGAGGTCAAAGACCGCTTGCAATCCATTGATGTCGATGCGGTCATTTCCAGTATGCATTTGATGGAGCCGTTGTCTGGCAACATTCATTCGTTTTTTCCGCTAATTGATGAGACAGGACGCCCTGATTATGTAGCTGATTGCTTGCTTCGAGGCCGGTTTGCGCTTCTTGTTGACGGTTCTCCTATTGCGCTCATGGGGCCTGTAAATCTCATGTTCCTTCTGAATTCGCCGGAAGACGTTCACAACCCCTTTTCATTTGTAGCTTTCGAGCGTGTACTAAGGCTGATCGGCTTGCTCATTGCGATCTTTTTGCCCGGATTCTGGATTGCCGTTTCCAGCTTTAACCTGGATCAGATTCCTTTCCAGCTGGTGGCAACGATTTCTTCCTCTCGTCTTGGACTCCCGCTTTCCGGCGCGATGGACTTTATCGTGATGCTGTTGCTCTTTGAATTGTTCAGGGAAGCGGGCGCGCGTCTGCCTAAAGTCGTTGGACAAACGGTGACGGTGGTAGGCGGACTCATCGTAGGAGACGCGGCAATCCGTTCGGGTGTGACTTCACCAACAACGCTCGTCGTGACATCCTTGTCTACGATAGCGATGTACACGTTGGTGAATCAGAGTTTATCCGGAACAATTACGATTATCCGCGTCATTATTTTGCTGGCGTCCACGATGTTCGGCATTTATGGCTTTATGCTTTCCGTCATGGGGCTTGTGCTGTTTATGTCTACGCTGGAATCGTTCGGAGTGCCGTATTTAACGCCATTATCGCCGCCAATCCGTGGAGAAATTCTCAAATCTGTCTTCGCTTTGCCGTGGAAAAGATTGATGCGGAGGCCGAAAGACCTGCACCCGCAAGATGATACGAGATCGGATGGGAATGTCTAATGCTGGGGCGTATAGCGGGTAAAGGCGTCTTCATTGTTCTATGCTTACCTTTGCTGCTGACTGGCTGCTGGGATATGAAGACGATTCAGGATGTCAATTACATGACGGCGATCGGTTTTGATTATCAGGATGGTCAATATATCGTGTACGGGCAGATGCTTTCTTTCGCCAACGTTGCGAAGCAGGAAGGTCAGACCACGCAGGCCCCCAAAATATGGGTGGGCAAGGGAGCCGGCGAAACGGTCAGCGCTGCGTACAACAATTTATACAGAACCGCACAGCAACGAGTATTTTGGGGGCATGTCGGCGCCTATTTATTCAGCCAGTCGGCTATTGAAAAGGCAGGGCTTCGTTTCACGGACGGTTCTATTCGGTTCAATGAAACGCGTTACACCCAGTGGATTTACACAACGAATGAACCGATTCTAGACCTGTTGAATATTATTCCCTTCTTTGATGTATCGCCTATGAATTCCATTCTCATGCAGCCGGAAGAAAATTACAGACAACATTCCATGGTGGCACCGCTTCGGCTTTACAAGGTAAGCAGTCAATTGCGCGAGCCTGGGAATACGGTTAATATTCCAATGCTGGGTGTCGATCGAACTACTTGGTATGAGAATAAAAAAGAAGATCCTAAGCTCCGTGTCGAAGGGATTGTTGCGCTGACGAAGATGCCGCACTTTGCTGTACTCAGCTTCGATCGGCTTGTTGGATTGCGCTGGATGAACAACGAAACGGTACGTACAACGCTTCCCGTTCATCAAAATGGCAAAGCTGTTGGGGTCATTCGAATTGAAAAGCCCAGAGCCAGCGTAAAGCCGCGGTTCACCGAGAATCAAGTCTATTTTGATGTGCAATTGAAGGGCAAAGCGATTGTGGCTGAAGTGCTGAAATATGTCCCGGAACCTGAACTTACCAAGCTCATTGAGGAGGAAATCAAGAAAGATATACGCTACACATTTTCAGAAGGTCGCAAAATAGATGCCGATGTTTATTCCTTTGAGCATGTGCTGTATCACGATCGCTTCCCAGACTGGGCGCGGCTGACCAATAAGGGCACCAAAGCCTTGTCCGATTTTGAACTTGGCGACATTCAGGTGAACGTTCATATCGTTCACTCCGGCATGTTGAGGCTGAAGAGGGGCGAGGGACAATATTGAGATTAGATGGGCAAGGGACGCAGGAGTCTCCTTGCTCTTTTTTCGTTTGATGGACGGCCCTTCCTCCAGTTTAGAAAATTTTAAGAATTGTTTTAGGCTTCGTTAAGAGAGGCTTTAGCGGCTATTTAACTATGCGGGCTATCATGAAGAACATGGAGGCGCGGGATTACGCGCTTGCAAATTCGATGGAGCGCCTGAAGGCGCGGAGGAATGCGAATGAATAAGAAGCTTGCTTTGTTAGGTGTAGGCGTGGCGGTCGGCAGTATGATGCTGGTGACTTCGGTTTATGCGGGTGTCGGCGATGCGCCGGGATATGAAACGTTCAAGGCCGCGGTAAAGCAAACAGCGGCAGTCAGCAATGTGACACGGAATGTGAACGTGACACTGGAAGATAATGGGACGCAAGTCGTTCAAGTGAGCTCAGTGATTAAAAGCAGCGGCAAAGACGGCGCTGGCAGCGCCGATGTTAAAGTAACGAGCGGCGGCGAGGTGCAGACGATCCGTTTCTACAGCCAGGACGGCCAGCGTATTATGCAGACGGGCGGCTCCGATGTGTATAAAGTGATCGACGTTGACGACGCTCATGGGAAGCTGGAAGGACGCGGCATGAACAAGCACGAGCCATCGCCGGAGGCACTGAGCGACGGAGAACATGTACTGGATGCGCTGGTCGGCAACCTGAAAAACTACGTGACGGAAACGAACGCGGGAACGGGCGGCGGCAAAGAGCTGCATTTTCAATTGACAGGCAGCCAGATTCCTGCCGTGGTGAATACGGTTGGCTCGCTGCTGATCAAGCATGGCGCGATGGCCAGCACGGAGAAGGCCGTTCCTGCCGAAGTGCAATCACTTGGGTTTGATGTGGCTGCGCTTCGCGACGCGCTGCCGAAACTGACTTCGGACGTTAAGCTGGATGAAATCGAAATGAATTCGAGCGTAGACAGCGATCTGCACATCACGCATCAATCGGGCAGTCTGTATGTATCCGGTAAGGATGCCCAAGGTACAGCCCATCAGCTCGTGCTCCACATCGATATGGCGCTCTCCAGCATGAATTCAACGGTGCCGGATACCGTGGATCTGACGGGTAAAACGGTGGAGCATATCCAGTTCGAGAAGCCGGAAGGCCGGTTCGGTCGTGGTCATGAAGGGAACCACGCATCATGAGTCCGGTGCTGGAACTTCGCGGCGTTACGAAAATTTTCCCCAATCGGCGGGGCATCCGCGATATTTCCCTGACGGTTAACCGAGGCGATATCTACGGTTTCTTCGGGCCGAACGGTGCGGGCAAAACGACGGTCATGAAAATGCTGACGGGGCTTGCCCGCCCCCAGCAGGGGCAGCTCCGGTTGTTCGGCCATGACGTCGGCACGGGATTCGAGCAGGCGATGGCGAAGGTCGGCGTCCTGATCGAAACAGCCGAAGCCTTCACGTACATGAGCGCCAGGCGGAATCTGGAGCAGGCGGCTCGCTTCTATCCGCGACTCCCGAAAGGGCGCATCGATGACGTGTTAGCGCTGACGGGGCTCAGCCCTTACGCGCACGAGAAAGTCGCCGGCTACTCCCTCGGCATGAAGCAGCGGCTTGGTCTCGCCGCGGCGCTGCTCGGCGAGCCGGAATTGCTCATCCTGGATGAGCCGACGAACGGGCTGGATATCGAAGGGATGGTCCAGATTCGAGAATTGATCGCTGGGCTGGCGCGCGAGCAGGGGATCACGATTTTCCTTTCCTCGCATTTCATCGGGGAAATGGAGCAGCTTTGCAGCCGCATCGGCATCCTGCATGAAGGGCGGCTGATCCGGGAAGCGGCGATCTCTACGCTCCTGCAGGAGAGAGGGACGCTGGAAGCGGCGTACCTGCACGAATTAAACCAAGTAAGGGGGCAGGCAGCCCATGCTTAGCTTAACCGCGAACATTCGCAACGAAATGATTAAAATGGCATTGAAAAAGCGCACCATTGCCTTCCTCGCGCTGACGCTGCTTCTGCCGGTTGCAGCCGGCATCCTGCTCTCCCGGTTCCAGCAAGGCATCGGCATCGGGGCTTTCACTTCGCAGGATTTTCCGATTATGATGCTGGGGATCTTGACGAGCGTCTTGCTGCCGTTGTTCCTGTTCATGAACGCCGCGGACAGCTTCGCCGGCGAAATCGGCGACCGAACGATGAAGAACGTGCTGACCCGCCCGATCACGCGCTTCGGCGTGTTCACCTCCAAGCAGGCCGCGCTCGCGTTGGCGGCGATCGTCTACTTGGCCGCCGGGTTTCTCTCTTCGACGCTCAGCTCATTGCTGCTTCAACACAGCGGCGGCTTCGGCACCGTACTGAAATGGCTGCTGGCTTACGGCGCCGCTTTCGTGCCGCTGCTCGTGATCTCCATGCTCGGCGTGCTGTTTGCGCAGTTTTTCCGCAGCTCGGGCACGGCGTTGACCGTCAGCATTCTGATCTACCTGGGGGCCAAGGCCGGAAGCTTCTTCCTGCCGCAGCTCAACCGCTTTTCCCCGGTGTCTTATCTGGATTGGCATATGCTGTGGGTAGGCAGCGGGCTTGACCTTGGCCGAATCGGCGCGATCTTTATGTTTCTTCTGGCGTGTAGTATATTGTTGTTTACAGCCGGTTTTTATGTGTTTGACCGAAAGGAGCTTTAATGCGTCATGTCGATTCGATTACGGCTAGTCCTGTCTTATATCGCCATGCTGCTCGTGCCGCTTGTGCTGTTCGGGCTAGCCTTGATTTTGTTCGGCATTGCGGCGTTCGGCAGTTTGAAGTCTGCGTTTGACGTCGATTTCTCCCATGGGAACCCGGTCAAGCGCGTCATCGAGCAGGAAGCGGAAGATGTCGCTTATCTGAAAACGAAGATCGACGGCAATCCCGATGCGCTGCTGCAGCCGGATTTGCTGAAAGAACTGGAAGATCGTTTTCACAAAATCAACATGGGACTGATCGTCCGAAAGGATCAAACCGTTACGTATGTTTCTCCGTACTTGAAGACGAGCGATTCCGGCCAAGGGCTGCGACTGCCCCGCTACGGAACGACCGAGGTCAGCTCGAAACCCGGACATTTGGGCTGGGGGGAAGGTTCCCTCTGGATTACCCGCCAGCAGGACTTTTTATTTTCCGATCAGAGTCAAGGGTCTGTTTTCATTTACTTGAACGGCAGCTCTTTTCAAAAGTATTTGCACGCGTTCTCCCGATCCGTTGTTTGGACGTTCCTGATTATACTCGTGGGGACGAACGGGGTGCTCACGTACTTCGTCTCCAGGAGTATCATCCGGCCATTGCGGGCATTAAGGCGCGCTGCGGAGGAGATCAAGGAAGGCAATCTCAATTTCGAAATCGTGCCGCACGCCCACGATGAGCTTGGCGATCTGAGCAAAGCGTTTGAAGCGATGCGTCGCAAGCTGAAGGAATCCGTGGAGCTGCAGCTGCAATATGAGGAGAACCGCAAGGAGCTCCTGTCCAACATTTCACATGACCTGAAAACGCCGGTGACTGCGATCAAAGGCTATGCGCACGGCATCATGGACGGCGTGACGAATTCCCCCGACAAACTGGATAAATACATCCGGACCATCTACAACAAAGCAGTCGATATGGATCGGATGATCGATGAGCTGTTCCTCTTCTCCAAGCTCGATCTCGGCAAAGTGCCGTTTCAATTCGAGACGGTCGATCTTGTCAGCTATGTGCGGGATTGCGCGGAGGACGTTCAGACGGATATGGAGAAAAAAGGGGCCGTGTTCCGCATCGCGGAACTGCCTGATCCACCGCTCCCCGTCACGCTGGATCGGGATAAATTTCGGCGCGTGCTGCTGAACATCATCGAGAACGCGGTTAAATACAGCGATCCGGATCGCTGCGACGTCACCATGCGCCTATTCGCGCATGAGGGGCACGCCGTCCTCCAGATCGCGGACCGGGGGCAAGGCATTTCGGCGGAGGCGCTGCCGCATATTTTCAACCGCTTCTACCGAGCGGACCCTTCCCGCAATACCGCGACTGGCGGCAGCGGATTAGGGCTCGCCATCGCAAAGCAGATCGTCGAGGAGCACGGCGGCTCCATTAGCGCGAGCAGCGAGATCGGGCAGGGCACGACGATTACGATCATGCTGAAGCAGAGCGCGCAGACGCAGGAAGGGAGTGGCGTATGAGTCATATTTTAATCATTGAGGATGAACTGAGCATTGCCGAGCTGGAGCGGGACTACCTGGAGCTGAGCGGCTACAGTGTGGAGATTGCCGGCAGCGGCGACGAGGGGCTGGAGCGGGCGCTCACAACCTCGGTGGATCTCGTGATTCTGGACCTGATGCTGCCGAAGGTGGACGGCTTTGAAATATGCCGCCGCCTCCGCAGCGAGAAGGATATTCCGATTATTATGGTGTCGGCGAAAAAGGAAGACATCGACAAAATCCGCGGCCTCGGCCTCGGTGCCGACGACTATATGATCAAGCCGTTCAGCCCCAGCGAGCTGGTGGCGCGGGTCAAAGCGCATCTGGCGCGCTATGAGCGGCTGATGGGGCGGCGCGAGGCCCAAAACGATGAGGTGCGCATTCGCGGCCTGCTGATCGACAAAACGGCTCGGCGCGTATTCGTGAACGAGCGGGAGGCTATTTTTACGACCAAAGAATTCGATCTGCTGACGCATTTGGCGATGAATCCGAATCGGGTGTACAGCAAGGAGCAGCTGTTCGACCTGCTGTGGGGGATGGATGCGCTTGGCGAAATCGCAACCGTGACGGTACATATTCGCAAGCTGCGCGAGAAGATCGAGCAGGATCCGTCGAATCCGCAATATATTGAGACCGTCTGGGGCGCAGGATACCGGTTCAAAATTTGATTATTGCTTTTCATAATTTAACGCTTTCTTTTTTCTCTCCGAATGTTAAGATATTGTAAACGCGACTATCTAGGAGAGACAGCAGCAATGGAACTTATTGTAGATACAGAAATATTGTTGAAACTCGGCATATCGGCGGTTTTCGGACTCATCATCGGGCTTGAACGGGAAGTTCGGAACAAGCCGCTCGGGCTAAAGACATCGCTGGTGATCTGCTTGAGCGCTTGCCTGCTCACAATCGTTTCGATCGAGTCGGCGAATAAATTTGCCGTCGCAGGGCTGCATGTGATGGACCCGATGCGGCTTGCCGCCCAAGTGGTCAGCGGCATCGGCTTTCTCGGCGCCGGGGCGATCATCCGCAAGCATAACGATGTCATCGTCGGGCTGACGACCGCCGCAATGATTTGGGGCGCTGCCGGACTCGGGATCGCCGTGGGTGCAGGCTTTATCGTGGAAGCTTTTTTCGGGCTGGTGCTCATTCTGGTGAGCGTCGTGGTTTTGCCGTTTTTTATCAAGAAAATGGGACCGCGTCCGCTGCTGATGAAGGATTTGCGTGTAAGGCTCATTGTGTCGCATGATGCGAACATGACCGAGGTGATCAAGGCGATCATCGCGCGGGGCTACCGGATGCAGAGCGTTCACATCAAGGAGCTGAATCAGCAGCACCAGGAGCTCAACTTCATCATCTATGTGGATCGGAAGTACGCCTCCGAGGTGTATGACGAGCTGAAAGCGATGACTTATATTGAAATTGCGGAAGTGGAGACGCTATAGCAGCAGAATGAAGGGGGAACGCCGGGGTGGCGTTCTTTTTTTTGTAATCGCTGCACAAAAAAAATCATATCACCACAAATAAACACAATGATAAGCCGCCTGCACGCTTGTATATTTAGATTGGGCGCGGTGCGGCTAGGCCAAGCGGCTTAGCTCGCTTTGCACAGACGGGGATTAGGCTAGGAGCCTCCGTCTCTGGGCAGGAAATTAGGAACGAGGTGTAATTATGTTGGTGAAGACAACCGTGGATTGGCCTTCCTTTATGGCGAGACATGATCTGACGTGGTCAGTTAAGCCGATTTCATGGGACGAAGGGGCATTTATCGGCAACGGCGTGATCGGGGCCATGATATATAGCGAGGAGCATCGCGATAAACGGCACGTGCTGCGATTTGTGCTCGGACGCACGGATGTCACGGCGCAGAAACCCGGCGGCGGATTTCCGCCTCGCGTGCCGGTGGGGGAGCTGCATCTGGAGTTGACGGGGTGGTATTATCAACCGTCTTCCATTCGAATTGATTTGTGGAACGCAGAGATGCGAGCGGAGATTACGACAACGGTCGGCACGGTGAACGTCCGCGCTTTCGTTCACAGCGAGGAAGCGGTGCTGGCCGTGGAGCTGGAAACCAGCGAGAGCGAGAAGGACGCACGCATGACCTGGTACGCGTTCAGCGAAGTGGACCCGGTGCTCAAGAACGCTGATGGCATCAACCTGAACCAATATATTCCGAAGGCGGAAGTTGTCCGGCAGACGGCGGCGGATGAATTAACAGTTGGCGTGCAAAAGTTCGACTACGAGGGAGGTTGTACGACGGCATGGACGGAATCACAAGCTCCGAGCTCCCCTTATCTGCGCCGGCTGTGGCTCTCGATCGAGAACGGCTTCGATGAGCAGGTCCAGCGCAAAGTGGAAGCGAATGTTCGCGAAGCTGCCAAACAGCCATGGGAGACCTGGGTGGAAGCGCACAGGAGTTGGTGGCACCAGTACTACCGTCAAAGCTTTGTGTCCATCCCGGACACGATGCTGGAAGGCTTCTATTGGATCCAGATGTACAAACTGGCTTCCGCAACCCGCAGCGACGGGATGATCATGGACAATCAAGGGCCGTGGCTCACAACGACGCCATGGGCAGGCGTCTGGTTCAACATGAACGTGCAAATGAGCTATTCGCCCGTCTATACCTCAGGCCGTCTGGAGATCGGCGAATCGCTTGTTCGTGCCTTTCGCGACAATATGGAACAATTAATCCGCAATGTGCCGGAGAAGTACCGTGAAGATTCGGCTGGGCTGGGGCGCAGCATGAGCTACGACTTGGCCGGTGAGGTCGGGACCGAAGTCGGCAACCTGACGTGGGTGTGTCATAACTTATGGCGGCAGTACCGCCACACGATGGAAAATGCCCTGCTGGAGAAGCTGCTGTTCCCGCTGCTGAAGCGAAGCGTGCAGTATTACTTGCACCTGCTGGAGCGAGGCGATGACGGCAGATTACATTTGCCGCCGATGATCTCGCCCGAGTACGGGTCATTTCTGCAGCTAACCGTGCCGGATACGCATTATGACTTGGCCCTGCTGCGCTGGGGCTGCCAAACGCTGCTGCGGATGTGCGACATCCTGGGCATTCAGGATGCTTCGCAATCCCGCTGGGAAGAGACTCTGGAGCAATTAACGCCGCTGCCTGTCGATGAGACCGGCTTTATGATCGGCGCAGGCCAGCCGCTGGAATTCGGCCATCGCCATTTCAGCCATTTGATGGCGGTCTTCCCGCTGCACTTGCTCAGCGGGGATTCGCCGGAAGAACGGGAGCTCATCCTGCGTTCGCTGCGCCACTGGTTTTTACGCGAGGGAGACTTGCGCGGGTTCACGTTTACCGGCGCCGCATCCATCGCCGCAGCGGTGGGCGAAGGCGACGAAGCGCTGAAGTACCTGAGAGCGCTGATGCATCTGATCAAACCGAACACGATGTACAAAGAGGCGGGACCGGTCATCGAGTCTCCGCTCGCCGGGGCGGAAGCGATCCACGATATGCTGCTCCAAAGCTGGGGAGAAGAGATCCGGGTCTTCCCGGCTGTTCCTTCCGAATGGAAGGAAGCAGTGTTTCATCATTTGCGGGCCGAGGGGGCATTCGAGGTCAGTGCGGTGCGTTCCGAAGGAACTACGGCATGGATCAGGGTCAAAAGCTTGGCCGGACAGCCATGCCGCATAAAAACAGACATGCGGGGAGTTATTCGGATGTCTGCAAGTGCGGCGGTGCAGCTCCGTGCTCTGGGCGGCGGGGTATACGAGCTTGAGCTGCCGCAAGGCGAAGAAGCGGTGCTGTACAGCGCGGACCATCCTGCTGCCGCCGGGCGCGCATGGGCGATCGAGCCGGTGCCGGCACAGAGCCATTTGTGCGGATATTTTGGCGGACGCAAGCCTTGGCGCTTGTATGGACTACCGATTCAATAATTTTCCAATAGACACCTGGACAGACCGATCGGCAGATTGCTGAGCGGTCTGTCTTCATTTTGCAGGCCAAGTTGAATTATTGATGGCCGGGCATTTTCGATTTTGAGGATGCGGTTCCGGTTTTGATGGGTAGGCAGCCTTAGAGGGGCGGCACATAATAAAGAGGAGGAGAGGGGGCAGGCACATGGCCAGAATAGTGATTGTTGACGATGAACCGATCATCGGGATCGGGCTCAAAACGTTAATTGGCGAATATGGACGGTTCAGCGAGATTCAGACGTTTTCAGACGGCATGTCAGCGCTCGCCAACATGATGGCACACCCTCCTGATGTGGTGTTGACGGATATCCGGATGCCCCGCATGGACGGTCTGGAGCTATGCCGCAACATACAGCAGCTGAAGCTTTTTACCAAAGTCGCTGTGCTTTCGGGCTACGGGGATTTTACCTATGCGCAAAAATGTATGTTATTTGTTGAAGCCCGTTACCGAGATCGAGCTCTTTCCGGTGCTGGATAAATTGCTCGCCGTGCAGGAAGCGGTGCTGGTATCGTTTTCCCATTTTGAACAATGGGTGGATCGTCTGGAGGAAGCGGTCTGGATGATGGATAAGGCGCGGGCCGATGAACTGATTGAAGCGGAAAAGCGGCAATTGTGCCTGGTTGAAACGGACATCCAGCAGTACCAGCGCATTCATGACGCCGTCCGGCTGCTGCTCAAGAAGCTGAACGCCAGGGGCGCATACAGGTTTGAAACGAACCTGCTCGACGAGGAGAATACGCTTCACGCGATGACCTACGAATGGTTCCAGACCGAAATCGGTACGTGGATACAGCGGCTGAGCGAGTACAGAAATCACGAGAGAATCAACGTGCTGGGGGCGGCGCTCCAATACATCGACGAGCATCTGTTTGAGGAAGAGCTTTCCCTGGACAGAGTGGCGGAGAAGCTGGGGGTAACGCCGACGTACTTCAGCCATTATTTTAAGAAAAATACGAACGAGACCTTTGTGCAGTATCGCATGCGCAAACGAATCGATAAAGCGAAGCAGCTGCTTGCCGTACCGCACTACAAAGTCATCGACATTGTGGCCGAGGTCGGTTACGAAAGCTATCCCCACTTCTCCCGGGTGTTCAAAAAAGCAACGGGCCATTCCCCCACCGAATATCGCGGGCTGCTGGGGATCAAGTAATGAATCACAGTCTGATTCGTAAAGTTTACATTTACTTTGTCATCCTGATCACGCTGGCTCTGGTGACGGTGGGGGTCACCGGCTACTGGCGGTCGTCCAACGCATTGGAGGACCAGTATGAAGGACTCTTGACGCAAATCGTAGATAATGTCCTGCATGAAACGGATTTATTTTTGAAAAGCTACGAGCGGGCGACGCTTTCGATTATGATCTCGCCGGTCGTCAAAGAGGCCTTGGACCTGCCTCCCAATTCGACGTCTGACTTTTATACGTCTGAAATGGCGATGAAGGGCGTATTTCAGCCCGTTCTCATCAACAATCCTGAAATCTCTATGACGTACATCGTCGGATACAACGGGTTTCAGGCCACGGATTTCAATGTCCACGTCGTTCCGTTCAATTACCAAGGGTTCCAGGAATATGTCGAGCAGTTGAAAGAAGACGAGGATATCAGCGGAAAGCTGAAAATTCAGGATTCGGGCTTTCTGGACGGTCACCTCACCCTGATACGCAAATTGGCGGATCGCGCTTCATCCAAATCCTTTAAAGGCATTATGGGCTTCGAGCTGAAAATCGGGGAGCTGACGACGCTCTGGAAGGGCATCAAGCTCGGGGAATCCGGTTATTTTTTCATCGTCAACGATCGCGGGAAAATCTTATACCATCCCGACTCGAGCCGTATCGGCAAACAGCTGGACGGCATGCATTTTGACACCGTTGAAGCCAAGACCGACCAGGTTTTTGAGCTGCCAGGCGAGCCGGGGCGGGTGTTCTTCAGCCGCAAGTCCGACTATTCCGGCTGGACGCTCGTCGCCAGCATGTCGGTCGCGGAACAGAGCAAACCGATTTCAGACTTGCGGCAAACAACGCTCATCGTCGGCCTCCTCACGTTGATTGCCGCTTTGTATCTGGCGTATCGGTTCGGCCAATCGATCGTCCGGCCTGTTCGACTGTTGGAAAGCGGGATGCGCAAGACGGCCAAAGGGCAGTGGACGCGTGTGCCGGTTTCCGGAAGCCGCGATGAGATGGATCAGCTGATTATCAGCTACAATACGATGGTTACGCGGCTGGAGGAGCTTGTCGAACGGGTCTATGAGACCGAACTCCGCAATCAGGACAATCTTATGAAACGGCAGCTGGCCGAGTTCCAAGCGCTGCAGCTGCAGATTAATCCGCACTTTTTGTACAACACACTGGAGATTATTATTTGCTATGCCGTGATCCAGAAATCAAGCGAAATCAAAGATATCGTTCGTTCGCTGTCCTATATGCTGCGCTACTCCGTCCGCACCGATTTGGAGGAAATTACAGTCGCCAACGAGCTGAAACATGTGCTCTATTTTATGTCGATTATGAAATACCGCAACCAGCGCGAATTTGAAATCGATGTTCGCATCAACACGGATTATTTGCTGGACAGCATGGTTCGGTTGACGCTGCAGCCCCTGGTCGAAAATGTGTTCAAACATGCGTTTCCTGACGGCATTGAAGATTCGCACACGATCAGGATTGACGCCTGGAGGGATGAGACGGATTTCTATGTCACGGTCGAAGATAATGGCTGCGGCATTGAACAGGAAGCTCTTCTGCAATTAAACGAACGGCTTAGGACCAGTCAGGAGGAGCGGCTGGAGGATGCACAAGCCATGTACGAAGGCAGCATCGGGCTGCTCAATGTGCACAACCGAATTCAGATGGTGTTCGGACAGCAGTACGGGCTTTCCGTTCAAAGCGAGTGGGGGGCGGGCACGAAAGTAACAATCCGCATGCCGGCTTCGCCCACAAAAAAAGTCATACCGCTATAAAACAGCACAATGCCGGAACCTCCCCTCTTTTGTATCCTAAAGACAGTAAGCGATTACATTAACCACGTCACGGTTATCGAAATGGGGGAGGGGTTTATGGAAGCTACGGCTAGCAAGAGCAGCGTCATACCTGCCGTTGTCGGTAAAAGAATGGGAAGCTATCTATTCCGACTAAGGAATAACGCAATCAGCCACTGGCAGCTCTACCTGTTTATGCTGCTGCCGCTTATTTACTTGATCATTTTCAAATACGTGCCGATGTACGGGGCGCTCATTGCCTTCAAAAATTATATTCCGACCAAAGGGGTCTGGGGCAGCGATTGGGTAGGACTCAAGCATTTTGACCGGTTTTTCCATTCGTATGAGTTCGTTCGGGTCATGAAGAATACCGTGCTGCTCAGTTTGTACAGCCTGTTTGCAGGGTTTCCGTTCCCGATCATCCTTGCTCTTTCTCTGAACTATGTGAATGCGCGCTTTTTTAAGAAGACCGTGCAAATGGTCACGTACGCGCCGCATTTTATTTCCGTCGTCGTGATGGTCGGCATCATCCTGCAAATGTTGGATCCGCGTGTTGGCCTGGTGCAAACGATTATGAAGTTTATCGGGCTTCCCTCCGTTAATTTCATGGGCATTCCCGCGTGGTTCTCGCACGTGTTTGTCTGGTCTGGGATATGGCAAAATGTTGGGTTTTCTTGCATCATCTACTTGGCTGCGCTTGCGGCGGTCGATCCCTCGCTGCATGAAGCGGCGGTGATGGACGGAGCCAATAAGGTGCGCCGCATGTGGCACGTCGATTTGCCGGGGATTATGCCGGTGGCCGTCATTTTGCTGATCATGAACACCGGTCATGTGCTGGACATTGGCTTTGAAAAAGTATTGCTCATGCAGAATCCGCTCAATCTGAGCTCATCTGAGGTGATCGATACATTTGTGTACAAAGTCGGTCTGGCTTCGACAGCGATCAACTATTCCTATTCGTCGGCCATTGGATTGTTTAAATCGGTCATCAACTTGGTCCTGTTGGTGCTGGTCAATCGAATCGCCAGAAAATTGGGACAAACGAGTCTGTGGTAAGAAGGAGGCGTCTCCATGACGGGAAGCATAAAAGAAAGTGCGGATGACAGACTGTTTACGATTTTGAACTACATCATCCTGTCCGTATTCACGATTACGATTCTCTATCCTCTCATCTATATTGTCAGCGCTTCCTTCAGCTCTTCCACAGCGGTCGTTTCCGGCAAAGTCTGGTTATATCCGGTTGATCCGACGCTGGCGGGCTATGAAGCGGTCTTTAAGCATCGTTTAATAATGTCGAGCTTTTTGAATTCGGTCTTCTATACCGTGGTAGGCACGACGATTAATGTGCTGTTTACGCTGATTGCGGCGTATCCGCTGGCAAGAAAGGATTTTATGCCCCGCAATGCGCTGATGGCCTTGTTCGTCTTCACCATGATGTTCTCCGGCGGGCTGATTCCGTCCTACCTGGTTGTGAAAGAGCTGGGTATGATCGACACTAGGTGGTCTTTGATTATTCCGGGGGCGCTTGCCGTGATGAATATGATCATTGCCCGCACGTACTTTCAAACGACGATTCCCGACGAATTGCTCGAAGCCGCCCAGTTGGATGGCTGCAGCGATTTCACGTTCGTGCGCAAAATCGTGATTCCGTTGTCAGGGCCGATCATCGCAGTTATCGCCTTGTTTTATGCCGTCGGCCATTGGAACCAGTATTTTAACGCGCTGCTCTATTTAAAACATCAGGAGCTGTACCCGATTCAACTGGTATTACGGGATATTTTGGTGCAAAACGAGGTTGATGCGTCAATGATTTCCGACGTTGCCGATCAGGCGGCGAGAGACGGCTTGCGGGAGCTCTTGAAGTTTTCTCTGATCGTCGTATCCACGCTGCCGGTGCTCATCATATATCCCTTTTTACAAAGGCATTTTGTCAAAGGCATGATGATTGGCTCACTAAAAGGCTAAAGGGGAGGTTTTTACGATGAAAAAGGCTTTAACAGTTGCCGTGGCTCTGACAACATCTCTAGCCCTGCTAAGCGCGTGTTCCGAAAGCGGGTCCCAGGAATCGTCACCATCGGCACAAGGAACGCAAGCCATCAGCGACGATCAAGTCACGCCAGCAGGCGAATTCCCGATCACCAAAGAAAAGACGACGCTCAGGGTGATGGTTAAAGGCTCCAGCATCGTTGAGAATTTTGCCACGAACGAGTTTACGAAATGGCTGGAAGAAAAGACGAACATCCATATTGATTGGGAGGTCGCGCCAGAGAAAACATTTGCCGAGAAGCTGAACGTTTCGCTCGCCAGTGGCGATTATCCGGATGTCCTGCTGAATATGAACGTATCCCAGGTTCAGCAATCCATTTACGGGAAAGACGGCGTATTCCTTCCGCTCAATACGTATATTGACAAATACGGCGTGGAAATGAAAAAGATGTACGAGCAGGTTCCCTATGTCAAAGATTTGATTACGCTGCCTGACGGCAAAATTTACTCGGTGCCGCAAGTCAATGAATGCTACCACTGCTCGCTTGGTCAGAAAATGTGGATTTATAAACCATGGCTGGATAAGCTCGGCTTAAAAGTGCCGGAAACGACGGACGAGTTTTATCAAGTACTCAAAGCGTTTAAAGAGAAGGACCCGAATGGGAACGGCAAGGCGGATGAAATCCCGCTGGTCGGCGCGACCAATGGCCCTTCCTCGACGCTCGATCTCTTTCTGACCAGCGCATTTATCGAGAAGGATTTCAATCTGAAATTTGTGAAGGATGGCAAGGTGCAAGTTGCCTACAATCAGCCGGAGTGGAAAGATGCCTTAAAGTATCTGCATAACATGTTTGCGGAAGGGTTGATTTCTCCACAGACGTTTACGCAGGATCGCAACCAGTTGAAACAAATGGGCATGAACCCGGAGATCCCGATCGTCGGAGCGGTTGCTTCGCAGAACCAAACGGTCTTTGTCGATGCCGATAACGAGAGATTCAAAGATTTTGTTGCCGTACCGCCGCTCAAGGGGCCGACAGGCATACGTTCGACGGCGTACAATCCGTACGCGGTATCTTCTGGTCAGTATGTGATCACCAATAAGACGAAAAATCCCGCCGCCGCCTTCCGTTTGGCTGACTTGCTGCTGTCGGAAGAAGCGACGCTGCGCAGCACGCAAGGCCGTCCCGGTCAAGAATGGGTGCGTCCGGAGCAGGGCGAGCTGGGCGTAAACGGCAAGCAAGCGACATGGAAACCGATCGCGACATTCGGCAAGCTGCAAAACATCCACTGGGCGCAAGCGGGTCCGTCCCTGCGCACCAACGACCTGCGCTTAAGCGTGGCGGCAGATCCGAAAAACTCGCTAGAACTCGTGTTGTACAATGAAACTAAAAAGTATGAGCCATACAAAACCGACCCAAGCAAAATTGTGCCGCCGCTGTTCTTCACCAACGAACAGGCGGAAGAGCTGTCATCGCTGGAGAAGACGATTACGGACTACAGAAGCGAATTTTTCGCGAAGACGGTGACGGGATCGCTGGACGTCGATAAGGAATGGAACAATTACTTAAGTACGCTGGATAAAATGAACATCAAACGCTACCTAGAAATCTATCAGCAAGCCTATGACCAGTTTAAATCGAAAAAGTAGCTGCAAGCCGAATGTAATAACTCCAGTTTCACCATAGTGAGGTATACGATGAAAGAACAGAACATCAAGGAATTTTCAGCGAAGAAGCCGAATGTCGTATTTATTATCACCGACGATCATCGTGGGGAAGCCATTGGTGCGTTCGGCCGGGAAGCTGTGCAGACGCCGGTGCTGGATGCGTTGGCAGCCGGAGGGACCGCTTGCCGCAACACGCATATCATCGGCGGTCTGACCGGGGCGTTGTGCGCACCAAGCCGGGCGTGCGTGCAAACGGGCATCCCGATTTTCCGGGCGACGGTCGGCAAGGACATGGTCACCCGGGAAAATTTGAACGTCATTCGCCCAGATGTCCGGATCATGCCGCAAGCGATGCAGGAGGCGGGCTACCGTACACATGCCGTCGGCAAATGGCATAACGACAAGGCAAGCTTTACCCGAGGCTTCCAAGGAGGGGATAAGCTGCTGTTTGGCGGCATGAGCGATCATACGCAGGTTCCTGTGTACGATTATGATCCGACCGGTGCGTATCCGAAGGAGCAGGAGTATGTGGAACATACGTTCTCGACGGAGCTGTTTACGAATGCCGCTATCAACTTTATCGCGGGTTATGGGCAGGATGAGCCGTTTTTCCTGTATGTGGCGTATACGGCGCCGCACGATCCGCGCACCGCGCCGGAGCCGTATGCCAGCATGTACGACCGGGCTAGCCTGCCGCTGCCGCCGAACTTTGCGCCTGAGCATGCTTTCGATAACGGCGAACTGATGATTCGGGACGAGAAGCTTGCAGGATGGCCGAGAGAAGAGAGCGAGATTCGCATACATATGGGCGATTATTATGCAATGATCAGTCATATGGACGCGCAGATTGGCAGAATCGTCGAGGTATTGAAAGCGAAAGGCATCTATGATGATACGTTGATCGTCTACACCGCAGATCACGGATTGGCGGTCGGGCAGCACGGATTGATGGGCAAACAGAACCTCTACGAGCACAGTGTGCACATTCCGCTCATTTTCCACGGACCGGGCGTGCCGAAGGGCAAGCAGGAGGAGGCGCTCGCGAGCAATATCGATATTTTCCCGACCGTTGCCGGGCTCTGCGCCGTCGACCTGCCGGAGGAAACGGAAGGCAGAAGTCTTTGCCCTCTTTTTGCAGGGGAAAGAGAAGGAGCTCGTCGTATTGTAGGCTCCGCTTATCGGGATATTCAGCGGATGGTCACGGATGGCCGGTGGAAGCTGATTCGTTACTATCGCTCGCCGATAACGAATGCAGGAACCGAACGGATCCAATTGTTCGATTTGCTGAACGATCCGTGGGAAACGCACGATTTGTCGGCAGATCCGGCACATGCCGGAGACATCGAGCGGCTTGCCACCGAATTAGCTGCATGGATGCAAGCAACCGGAGATATGTTGCAGGAGCAGCCGGTACTTCCCGTTGCGCCAAGGGTTTGAAGCAAGAGCTTTATCGCATAAAAAGCCGCATCATAGCGGCTTTTTTCACGTGTTGGCGTATATCCTCGAAGCGGCACTATGCCAGCTTTAAACGCACCGTTATGGTGAGGACCGCGAGCTGTTTATTTTTGGATGATCGGAACGTATAATTGAGGTCACGAGGGGCCTCTATACTTAAATGGAAAGGTGAAGAGAACATGCATACGATTGAATTCAATGAAGCATGGTTTCGGGGGGCCGTCTCCATCGAAAAGACGGATGCCGGACTCCGGCCATGGCGATTGCCGCATGAGCAGCTCGGGCTCTATGCGGATAAGCTGGTGGAGCGGGCAGGGCAACCGGCGGGCGTCCGGGTCGCTTTTCTAAGCGATGCTGTTCTCGTAGAACTGCACGTTGCTGCAGCGGAAGAAGACGTGCAGTTTGACCTTGTCATCGAAGACGTATTCGTCGAAACACGGACGCTCCCGGCCGGGGAAGACGTGTGTTTATTTACCAATTTGCCTGAGCGCATGAAGCCAATTGAAATCTATTTGTCGCAAAAAGCGGCGGTCATCGTGAAGGCGCTGAAAGTAAGTGACGGAGCATCGGCCGCTCCCTTGACCCATACGCAGCCCCGGTGGATTACGTACGGCAGCTCCATTACGCAAAGCACCGACGCCGAGAGCCCGGCACATACGTGGCCGGCTATCGTCGCGCGAAGTAAACGCTGGGATCTGTGCTGTCTGGGCTTCGCTGGTCAATGCCACATCGAACCGATGATCGCCCGCGTCATCCGGGATCTTCCCGCCGACATCATTTCCCTGTGCCTGGGGATTAATGTGATGGGGGGCAATACGTTAAATATCCGGATGTTTCGCTCAGCCGTCATCGGCATGGTCGCGATCATTCGGGAAAAACATCCGCATACCCCTATTTTTCTATTTTCGCCTATCTATTGCCCACACCGGGAAACAGACGAGAATGCAGTCGGGATGAACCTGGTGACGATGAGAGAAGAAATTCAGGAAGCGGTGAAGGGGCTGACGGCTTGCGGGGATGCCCATCTTACTTACGTTGACGGCTTGGAGATTTTTGGGGAAGCTTATGTGGACTACTTGCCAGACCGTTTGCATCCTAATGCTGAAGGGAATACAATCATGGCTAACCATATTATGGGGAAATTGACGCTATTGACTGGACAGGGAGTGGGAGACGAATGTGGTTGCCAGTGATGAATGAAGAATTGGCCAAGCGTATTGTGCAGTCAGAAACCGATTATTTTACCTCAAGAATCAGCTCCATTGGTGAACGAAACGGCAATCCGGAAGGTGTGGAAATAAGGAAGCATGGGAGTACGACAGCTTTCTATATCAGAACGATGCCCTGGGGGCTGTTCAATTCCGTTAAAGGCTTCTCCGAGGAAGACGCAGACAGCTTGGAAGAGGTAATTCGCTTTTACCGGGACCGCAACAGAACGTTTCAGCTGGATATCAATCCTGTCAGCATCAGCCCGAAATTACTGGAGCAGCTAGCTGTGCATGGGCTGTACCAAACCGGCTTTCATTCTGTTCTTTACGGCCGCCCCAGCAGCGAGCTTCCCGAACTTCCTGCGAGTATACGAATACGTCCAATTGAAAGTGAAGCCGATTTTGACATGTATGCCGCTATTCATTGTGTGGGCGCAGGCATGGAGATTGCCCATAAGCATCATTTCATCAATAACAATATCGGCCTGCTCGGCCGCCCGGGATGGAAGCTGTATCTGGCTTTCTGGCAGAATGAGCCCGCTGCGGTAGCCGTCATGTATACCAGTGGCAAGATTGCATCACTCACGTTAGCCGCAACGGTGCCTGCCTATAGACGCAAAGGTCTGCAAACCGCACTTCTGCAATGGCGCATGCACGAGGCTTATAAGGCGAACTGTGAGCTCGTGGTCGCTCAAGCAAGCTTTGGCAGCTCCAGCCAGCATAATATGCAGCGAGTTGGCATGCAGCTTGCGTGGACCCGATCGGTATGGGCACCGCACAAAGAACAAGGGACGCGAGAAGCTTGACAGAAACCGACGGTCCATTGTAAATTGGTATCACATTGCATATTCGTCATATGTCATTCATATCCTAAACTAAACTAAATTAAATAGTTGCTGCACAATGGAGGAGCCTGTCACCAAGGGCTCCTTTTGGTCTTTTTTGCCATGACGAGCCCTTGATGGGGCTTTTTTTTGTGCGCAAATGGGGATATTAGGAATGCACTGAACGAAGAGACAGGAGGAATGAAATGGAACAGCAAGCCATTATAGCAATTGGAATTTTTCTTGTAACCTATGGCATGATCATTGCCGAAAAAATTCATCGTACGATTGTCGCCATGCTCGGCGGCGTGCTGATGGTGGCTTTGGGCATCGTTAGTCAGGAAAGCGCGCTGCACCACATTGATTTTAATACGTTGGGACTGCTTGTTGGCATGATGATTATGGTCAGCATTACGGCAGAGACAGGACTCTTTCAGTATATCGCTCTGATCGCTGCAAAAAAGGCGAAAGGTGACCCCGTGCGTATTCTGGTTTCACTCGCCCTCATCACTGCAGTCGGGTCAGCTTTTCTGGACAATGTCACAACGGTGCTGCTGATGGTTCCCGTTACGTTCAGCATTACCAAGCAGTTGCGGGTGAACCCCGTACCTTTTTTCATTACACAGATTATGGCGTCCAACGTTGGCGGCACGGCAACCTTGATCGGAGACCCGCCGAATATCATGATCGGCAGCGCGGTCAAAGAACTCACCTTCATGGCCTTTATTAATAATCTGGCTCCTATTGTCATCATCATTATGGCCTGCATGATCCCCATGTTCGTCTTCCTATTTCGCAAACAAATTCAGACCACGCCTGAACGGAAGATGACCATCATGCAGATCAACGAGAAAGAAGCGATAACGGATCGTCCGCTGCTCATTAAGAGCGTATCCATGCTTGGGCTTACGATTGTTGGCTTCTTCCTGCATCAAATGCTTCATTTGGAGTCCGCCACGGTTGCCTTGGCAGGCGCTTTTCTGCTGTTGCTGCTCACAGGGGAGCATGCGATGGAAAATGCTTTTACGAAGGTGGAATGGACAACGATCTTCTTCTTTGTGGGACTGTTCGTGCTAGTCTCCGGACTTGTAGAGACCGGGGTTATTTCCAAGCTCGCGGCACAAGCCATTGAGCTGACCGGAGGCAATCTCGTTGCAACGTCGATGCTGGTTTTATGGCTTAGTGCAATTGCTTCCGCCTTCCTGGACAATATCCCTTTTGTCGCGACGATGATTCCCATGATTCAAGAAATGGGCAATATGGGGGTAGACAATCTGGAGCCTCTGTGGTGGAGTCTCGCTTTAGGGGCGTGCCTTGGCGGCAACGGCACCCTTATTGGCGCAAGCGCCAACTTAATCGTTGCAGGCTTGTCGGGCAAGGAAGGGCATCCGATTAAGTTTGTAACCTTCATGAAATATGGTTTTCCGCTCATGCTGTTCTCTGTCGTAGTAGCGAGCATTTACGTTTACCTTCGTTATTTGATCTAAATCTATGAATCACGCGCGCCCTGTCATCGAATGAATCGTTATCGAGACCGGGCGTTGTTCTTTCTCAAACAGCTGAAGCGCGTAACACTTTTCAAAATGGGTGAGGAAAATTTCACCAACCCCCTTTACAGACCGACGGTCGGTATAGTAAGATGAGTTCATAACAGACCGACGGTCGGTCGCAAACGAGTAGACGCAGAAACGCTGCAGGATAACAATCCTTAACCCAAGCAGCCATGAAGAAAGGAAGAACTCACATGACAGGAGCAAGCGGAAGTTTTCAACTTATTTTAGACACGGCAGAGGCATTAATCCAAGAAAAAGGCTGCAGGCAGACGACGCTGCAGGATATCATTCAGCGCACGGGACTTTCCAAAGGTGCCATTTACCACTACGTCACCGGCAAGGATGAGCTGCTGGGCCTCGTGCTGAAAGCTCGTATCGAGCTGATCAACTCACGTTTCACCGAGGTGGTCAACAGCCCGCAGACATCGGGGCTGAACGGCCCGCTGCAGCTCATTGCCGAAGGCATGCTGCGCTCGACCAATCCGCATGATGTGACCAGCAAAATTTTCATTTACCTGCTAAGCCAGATGGATAATGAGAAGGTCGCGCGGATCGTGCGGGAGGTTTTCGATTTTACGCTCATGACCTGCCGCAAGTGGATTGAGGTCGGACAGCAGCACAGCGCGATTCCGAAAACGGTGGATGCCGCTAAAGTTGCCGAGTTCCTGGCGACGTATCTCTACGGGATGCGGGTGCAGAGGACGATTTATCCAGATCAAAGCGGGCTTACGGCGCAGGATTTGGTTGCGATGATGACCCGCTCATTAGGGTGAGGAGGCGAGTGTATGCCGAGTAAAAAGATCATTGTACCCACGCTCTACGCGCTGGCCTACTTACTGACGATCTACATCGTCGTTCAGTATTTCGTGTTCAGCCCCAGTCAGGCCGGCATGGTTTCCGCCAAGCTGACTAGCGGTACATCCTTCCCATACTTCGTATGGAAGCTGTTCTTTTACCCGCACATCATCCTCGGCATCGTCGCGCTGCTCATCGGGGCGTATCAGCTCACAGAGCGCAGCCGCCGCAACCCGAAGCGGCATCGCATGCTGGGGCGGGTGTACGGAGTCGCCATCCTCGTGAATGTGTTGGTCGTGCCGTACATCGCGCTGTATGCAACGGGCGGGACACCATCGACGATCGCGTTCCTGGTGCTGGATATGTTCTGGCTCGCTACAACGGCGGCCGGCATATATGCGATTATGCAGCGGCAGGTGCTCCGGCATCGCGTGTGGATGCTGCGCAGCTATGCGATCACCTTCGTGTTCGTGACATTTCGAATCGTGCTAGGCATTGTCCAGCTGTCTCTGGATGCCGACCGCAGCTTTACATTTCCACTGGCCGTTTATCTCTCGATTGCCCTGAATTTGATGTTTACCGAACTGTATGTGCGTCATAACCATAAGAAAAAAACAAGATTGCCTATCGAAGGAGCTGTATAACATGTCAAAACGAAACTATGTGATTTTTACCTTGTTGGTGAACGGAATCGTGCCGTGGCTGCTTTACGTCCTGCTGAACGACCACATGAGCTCGATTGCGGCGCTATCCATCGCGACGCTCGTCCCGCTGGCGGATAATGTGGTGCACTTGGCTAAGCACCGGAAACTGGATGCCTTCGGCTCACTTATGCTGTTCACATTCCTCCTGACCATCGCGCTCGTGCTGATGGGCGGCAGCGAGAAGGTGCTGCTCGTTCGTGAGTCGATTATTACCGCCGGGGTCGGCCTGGTGTTCTTGATTTCGCTGTTGTTCCGCCGCCCGATCATGTTCTACCTGGCGATGCGCTTCATCAATAATCCGAGCTTTGCCGACAACTGGTCGTTTGCGTATTTCCGTTTTGTCATGCGACTGATGACACTAGTGTGGGGCATTATGCTGACGCTGGAGGCGGTCGTGCGGGTCATTATGGTGGCTGAGCTTTCGGTGAGCACGTATCTGGCATTATCGAACTTCGTATTGTATGGCTTTATAGGGGTGACTGTGCTGTGGACGGTCGTGTACCGCAGGCATTCTGCAGCAAAGCTGACGGCAATCAAGAAGACGGTGTAGAGAGGGCTGACAGCATGGAGATTATGCCACTTACAACGAAGGATGTCAAAAGCTTGCTGGCGCTCTACCGCCGGGTCACTGCGGATTTAAAGCGGAACGGTGTGAAGCAATGGGACTTTTTGTATCCCAATTGGTTTGTCGTTCGCGGGGATTTGAAACGGGGAACAGCTTACGGGCTCCGCGACGGAAAGCATATGATCGGCGCTGTCGTGGTCGATGACCGGCAGAGCGCCAGCTACGGCGAACTGCCATGGACGCTGGACGGCGCACGCTGCATTCATCGGCTGGCCGTCGATCCGGCCTGGCAGGGCAAAGGACTCGGCAAAAAGCTGTTGCAATTTGCCGAGGAACAGGCCCGCGCGTCAGGCGGAGGCTGCATCCGGCTCGACGTGTACAGCGGCAACCCGGGGGCGGCACAGCTGTATGAACGGGCCGGCTACAAGCAAGTCGGCGCCATTCGGTTTCCGATGCGGAGCGAGCCTTACTTCGCCTACGAAAAAGCGCTCTAGCTTAGGGTTAGGCGCCCAGCTCAGCCAGCTTCTCCTCCAACGTATCGAAGAAGCGTTGAGAAATCCTGCCGTGCCTCGCCGGAAATCATGGTACAATGAGAACACGGAAGGATAATGGCTTGAAGAAGGGAGAGCTTCGCCATGGAGGAACTTTTGCTGCATTTGAAAAATTTGGGATTTACCGATCTGGAGGCCAAATGTCTGCAGGTACTTGCGATTAGTGGGACGCATACCGGTTATGAAATTGCGAAGCAGCTTGGCGTCTCGCGATCGAATGTGTACGCTGCCCTTCAGAAGCTGGCGGAGAAAGGGGCCGTGCTCACCAGCCACGGCGAGCCGACAGTTTACCAGAGCGTGCCGATCGAAGACATCGGCGCAAGGCTCGAGGCGAGTCTGCAAGCCTCGCTGCAGTACGTCAAGGCGCATTTGCCGCAGCAGGAGACGCATAGGTCGGAGTTTTTCAGCTTGGACGGCGACACCAAGGTCGTCGAGCGCATTCGCGCAGAGCTGCGTAAGGCCAAGGAAGAGGTGCTCTGCGACCTCTGGCCGGAGGAGGCGAAGCTGCTGAAGGAAGACCTGCGGCAGGCGCAGGCCCTCGGCGTCCGCGTGGTTGTCGTGAACAGCCGCGAGGCGGGAACCGGCAGCTTCCATCCGTTCGGCAAGAAGCGGGAAGAGTCGGCGGCGCCGCGTGCGGCGGCACGGAAATTTACGCTGCTGCTCGATCGTACGCAAGCGATTGTTGGTACGCGCGGCGGGGAGGAGCCGACCGTTGCCATGCTAACTGAGCACACCGCGATGATCGAACTGCTTTTTCACCATGTGTGTTCCTGCGCGGTACTCCAGGAGCTGCAGCAGGATATGGGGGCGAAGCAGGAGGAGAAATACGGCAAGCAGTTCAAAAAACTGATCCAAAAGCACATCGACGGCAAGATCAGCGAGCCGAAGGCGGATGACAAATTGAAAGCGTCGGTGCTGATTCCGGTTGAGGTGAACGGCGATTCGCTGCCCGCGAATGAGCCGGCGCCGGAGGGCAAGTCGAAAGGGACTGACGATAAATCGACATCAGGAAAGAGGAAAAAGAAGAAATGACGCAAGAACATATTCTCCGCGCCGCAGAGGCGCTCGTTAAGGAAAAGCTGGCGCGCGATAGCAGCGGACACGATTGGTGGCACATCTATCGCGTCGTGCAGACGGCGAAAGCCATCGCCGCCCGGGAGGGCGCCGATGGCTTCGTCTGCGAGCTGGCGGCACTGCTTCACGACGTCGCCGACGAGAAGCTGAACGCGGATCCCGCCGCGGCGCAGCGGGAGCTCGAGGATTGGCTCGCCGCCAGCGGCACGCCGGCGGCGCAAGTCGGCCATGTGCTCGAGATCATCGGCACCATGTCCTATAAAGGCGGCGCGCGTCCGCCCATGCGCACGCTGGAAGGCCGGGTCGTGCAGGATGCCGACCGGCTGGATGCCATTGGCGCGGTGGGCATCGCGCGCGTCTTCGCTTACTCGGGCTGGAAAGGTCGCCCGATTCACGATCCGTCCGTCCTGGTGCGCGAGCACATGACGGAGGCGGAATATCGCGATGGCAAGGACACCGCGATCAATCATTTTTACGAGAAGCTCCTCAAGCTGAAGGAGCTGATGAACACGCCGTACGCGAAGCAACTGGCAGAGGAGCGGCACCGCTTCATGGAGACGTACCTCCAGCAGTTTTACGCGGAGTGGGAGGGCGAGCGGTAAGCGCCGCAACCATAATGACAGAGAGCAAAGCCTACAAATAAGGTTGCTGCATAGGCAGCATTTCAAAAGGATCGTAGTGGGCAAACGCTGGGGGATTGCTGTTTATTGGACAACAGATCGGTAACGGAAACGAAGTAATGGTTGCCACAGCGGCTATTGTCCCAAATAGCGGGCGATAAGGATTTTAACGGTCGCCATAGCGCTTATTTCGATGAAATCGGGTGAATGGGGCAATTTCATGCAAATAGCCTCCGTGGCAACCGTTACCGCCCCAAATGAACGATTTTAGGCCAAATAGCCGCCGTGACGACCGTTAGCGCCAGCAACGTGTTGACGTCGGCTACCACCACATCACATCATCGAGCCCCGTCTGCGCACGCATTCCCTCTATCGCTCCAGTCCAATCTAGCTACTCCACACCCCTTCCCAGCATTCATCAGCCTCCGCACCGCCCCCCACAGCGCTACGAGCAATCCGGCTCCTGCTTTGCAGCAACCTGACCCTCTCCCGCCACCCATCAGATTCTCCCTTTACGTGATGCAAGTCGATCGGATATGGTATAATTTTGTCGAATGCTACTTTTGAGCGGGAGGATCGGGCTTGAAATGGCGATTTTGAATAACGATTGGGCCAACGAATTGGAACCGGAATTTGCAAAACCGTACTACTTGCAGCTCCGCAAGTTTCTTGCCGACGAATATCGGACGAGGACGATTTATCCGGATAAATACGATATTTTTAATGCCTTGCATTATACGCCGCTAGCGGAGACCAAAGTGGTCATTCTGGGGCAGGACCCTTATCATGGGCCGGGGCAGGCTCACGGACTAAGCTTTTCAGTAAAAGAGGGAGTCGCCACGCCGCCATCCTTGCAAAACATGTTTGAAGAACTGCGCAATGACCTCGGCTGCTACATCCCCGATAACGGACATTTGCTGAAGTGGGCGCAGCAAGGTGTCCTGCTGCTGAACACGGTGCTTACCGTCAGAGCGCATCAAGCCAACTCACATAGGGAGAGAGGCTGGGAAGCGTTCACGGACCGCGTCATCGAGATCATCAACAGCAAGAACGAGCCTGTCGTGTTTCTGCTGTGGGGCAGCCACGCCCAGAAGAAAGCGCAGCTTATCACGAATCGGCGCCATCTGCTGATAAAATCGCCGCATCCGAGCCCGTTGTCGGCGCATCGCGGCTTTTTCGGGAGCCGTCCGTTCTCAAGGGCCAATCAATTTCTGCGTTCCATAGGGCTGCCAGAAATCGACTGGCAGATTCCGAATGTGTAACCCTCGGGCGTTTGCCGCGTTCCGTTCATTTTTATGTTAAAATAAAATCACTATCTCACGCAGAAAGAGTTGTACACAATGAAAAAAGAAGCAAGATACTTAGCCACGGCGTCCCTTGGCGTGATGGGGGCAGGCTTCCTCGCAACGCTGCCGACAGCGGTGTCGTCGACGGTATGGGGCGCCTTCCTGCAAGGCGGCTTCGAAGCCGGGGTCGTCGGGGGGCTCGCCGACTGGTTTGCAGTGACGGCGTTGTTCCGCCATCCGCTCGGCATCCCGATTCCGCATACAGCGCTGCTGCCTAAGAATCGGGAGAAAATCACGAACGCACTCGTCTCCACCGTGCAAAACGAATTGCTCTCCAAAGCGACGATCAAGGCTCGCCTGGAGCAGATTCGCTTCCTTGAGCGGGGGCTCGAGCTGGCGGACACACAGCTGGACCAGCCTGCTGTGCATAACGGCATTACAACGATCGCCCGCCATATTTTGCAGGCCATTGATATGGACAAGCTGGCTCCGCTCATCGCCGGAGAGCTCAACCAAGCTCTCCAGGATGTCGATACAGCCAAGCTTATTCGAACACTGGTAGATGCGGTGACAGAGAACGGCTACGACGGTAAAACCTTCGACTTCGTCCTCGACAAAGTCGCCGCTTGGGTGATCAAAGCGGATACGCGCGATCAGCTCGGGGCAATGGCGCTCAAAGCTTTTGAAGGATTGCAGTCCAACGGCTTTATGGCGTTTGCGGTCAACGCGTTTATCGGGATGGTCAACGAGGAGAAAATCGGCGGGATCATCCAAAACTTCCTGCTCACGTACATCGATCAGATGCGCACCGCTCGCCATCCGCGCCGTGAGGCGGTCTTGCAGTTTATCCGCAAAGAACTGGATAGACTGGCATACAACCCGCATCTGCTCAAAGAACTGGAAAGCCTGAAAACCAAGCTGCCCGAGCTGATCGGCCTCGACGCCAAAGTGGCGCAGCTGCTTACCCGCATCAAAGAAAAAGCCGAAGCTTTCGTGGAGCAACCGGCGTTTGTTCCGCAGCATGTCGTGCCGCTCCTTCGGAAGCTGCTGTTCAACCTAACAGCGAACCCCGACATGATGGAGCGGGGAGAGCAGTGGATTCAAGACCAGATCGCTACGTATCTGGAGCAAAATCACAGCAAGATCGGCCAACTCGTCAAAGAAAATCTCGACAAGCTGGACAACGAGAAGCTGACGGTCCTCATGGAGGACAAAATCGGCAAAGACCTGCAATGGATCCGGGTGAACGGCGCCATCTGCGGATTCATGATCGGCCTTGTACTTGCAGGGTTGAAGCAGCTGCTATAGCGAAGCAAAGCATAAAACCACCAACGTAGTCCTGTTTAGGGGTACGTTGGTGGTTTTATGC
>NZ_RXHU01000119.1 GCF_003955665.1 Paenibacillus whitsoniae | reverse complement strand
TTCGCTCAGCTAAGAGGGTTTAGCCACGCTTAAAGGCCGAAATCCGGCCGGATTTCATTAAAATAGCTAGATGTAAGAGGGCTTAGCCCCTTCTAACTTGCGGAATTTGCCATTTTTCAGCTTAGCTAAGAGGGTCTAGCCACTCTTAACTATCTCCAAAGACCTTCTTTAAGCAGGCTTAAGTAGGTCTTCTTGGCATACTAGCGTTCCCTCTAAGCCCGCCGGTACAAGCCCCGTCGTTATCAGCCCATCAGCATGAGACCGAGCGGACTATCTTCCGCGACAATGTCCTGCAGCGCATAAGCGGAAATGGGGAAGTAGAGGAACCCGTAGACGTACGCGGCGATCTCGTACAGTTGAAAATAAATGACGATCGATTTGTCGGCAATGTAGTAATCCTGGTCGGGGCGAATGGTCTTAAAATCTACGAGCAGCGTAATATCGCGCCGTTTAATTTCTTCGGCAACGATCGCGCTGATGCGGCCGATATAGTCGCTGCCGGGCTTGAACTGTTCGGCGAGTGTGTAGCTTTTACCCGTTTCCGTGTTGAAAGTGAGGGACTTCTGCAACGTCATCCCATGCGCCCCGCCGGAGAACGCGTAGTTGATCAGCGACAAGCTCAGCACAGAGCGCTGATTGTTCTTGAGCTCGTAAAAAGCGGTGACGTCGGTCATCGGATTTTGGCCGTAGCCTTGGTCGTGCAGCTGCTTGTTCACGGCATCTACAATCGCTTTGTTCATCGCTTTCTGCGCCGTGAGCGGCGTGTGGTGAATGACAGCGGGGTACAGCAGATTGAGCTTGTTGCGGAGCACTTTATAGGTCTGAATACTGACCGGTCGATCCAATTCTTTCATTGATCATCATCCCTGCATTTTTGTTACAGGGTATTCGCGGCGTGGGCGTTTGGTTACTTGCCTATCCGGTAGAGAAGGCGATGGGAAAGGCAGCTGATCGATAGAGGACCAGCAATACATACAAAAAAGCCTGCAAATCCACGGCGGTCTAATCTCCCTCGGATTTGCAGGCTTTTTCCGTGCTGGCGCCTATGCAGGCTTCCAGCCAATTAATCTTGCGCAGAAGAGTCCTCTTGATCGTTGTCGTTTGCGACGGAGCTGTTGAGTTCGGAAGCAAGCTCCTGTACTTGTTGCTGAGCGGCTGCATTGTCGGCATTTTCTTGTGCCGCATTGATCGCGTGGCTGACTACGTCGTCGTTGGCGTTGTTAGCTGTCATATCGTTCACCTCCTTCTAAGTTTCAACTTCCAAAGTATGGCTCGAAACTGGGAGTTTTATGCAGAACGATGCAAAACAATGTAGAATAACCCGCGAATAGCTTATAGGTATTGGCTATAAGGTGTATCGCCTTTATGTATTTCCCCTTCGGCCTGCGGCGTAGGATAATAAAAGAAAAGGTGTGGAGGTGTCTGACATGGGCAAATCGTTTCCAGCCATGCTGCCGGAGCACGAGGCGTTTATTGCGCGGCAGCATATGTTCTTTGTAGGCTCGGCCCCGCTATCAGGGGAGGGGCATGTGAATTTGTCACCAAAGGGACACGATGTACTGCGTATTTTGTCCCCGAATGGGGCCGCATATTTGGATCTGACGGGGAGCGGCAACGAGACGAGCGCGCATCTGGAGGAAAACGGTCGCATCACGCTCATGTTCATGGCGGTGGAGGGGCCGCCGATGATTCTCAGACTATATGGCAAAGGATACGTGGTGCTGCCGGGAACAGAGGCGTGGGCGGAGCTGGCGCCACGTTTCACGATGCTGCCGGGCGCCAGGCAGATCGTCGTTATCGACGTTCACGAGGTGAAAACCTCGTGCGGCTTCAGCGTCCCTTTTTATAACTACGAAGGGGAGCGACCGACGCTGCAGAAGTGGGCGGAGAAGCAGGGCGAGGATGGGTTGACGGCCTACCACCGGCAAAAAAATAGAATCAGCATGGACGGGCTCGTTACGACGATCGGCCAGAGGTTGGGGTCGGAGTAGGAGGACGACTGCCTGTCGTCGTATGAGAAATAGCCCATAGGTACGTCTATGGGCTATCAGAGCTTTATAAATAGTCGTACCCGCCATTAGCCATGTTGCAGCGTCTCAATCGCTGGATGCCGCGGAAAACTCCCTTCACGACGCCGTATTTTTCAATGGCTTGAATCATGTAAGAGGAGCAGCTTGGTTCAAAGCGGCACTGATTCCGAATACGGATCGGAGCAAAACGTTGATAAACGTGTATGACCCAGATCGTTATGGCTTTTGCCCGGATCAGCATGTACAGAAAAATGCCAATAGACGGCAGTATGCAAGCCATCATAACGGCATAATTTGGAGCGATACGTGTCAAGCTAGCAAAGACGACAACCGCGAGGAACAGACCGAGCAATAGCGGTGATATGATATGGAACGCAGCCTGTCGCCAGTTGATTTCAGGAATAACGTGCACCCGCTTGTAATTGACACTTCTTGGGTCATTTTCATCATGAGCTGCATGCAGAATTGCCAGGAAATCCTGCTCGGTTGGCAAGGTGTAGAAGACCGTTTCTTTGGTTTTGGAATTTTCCATCGGTTGCTCGCGTAATTAAATGTCTTTGTAAAAAATCAACATATAATAGTGGGTTGTAACGGGCTGCTGTAAACAACCGGGCTTTTCTGTGACAGCGATAGACTCCATAGAATGATAGATCCATCCCGATTGGGTCTGGGCATTGATCATATCGGAGAATAATTTAACGGCTGCTTGCGTATCTCCTTTATTTACGTGCACGTTTTTGGGACCTGGAATGGCCGTGTATTGTCTCATCGAACATCATCCTTTTCCTTAGTCTGGTTTATTCCATTACTTTACTAGATGAAGTAGACACGTGTCGACTAAAATTTACAAAATTGTATAGAAATCGAGGAGAGCCTTGCCATGAAATCATCACTGCCGATCGTAGTCCGCTCAACGGAAATTGACGTCAATGGTCATGTAAACAACGCGAAATATCTGGAATATTTGGAATGGGGGCGTGAAGAATGGTACGAACAGTGCGGGCTGGACTATGAGACTTTCGGGAACATGGGGATTCAAACGGTTACAGTGAACATTAACGTTAATTATCGAAGAGAGTGCAAACAAGGCGAGGCCTTGCTCGTCACTTGCCAACCTGAAAAAATAGGTCGCTCCAGCTACGTTTTGAAACAAGAAGTCCTCGACGAGCATGGCGAAGTGCGTGCTGACGCCCTCGTGACAAGCGTTACGATGGATCGTTCTACTCGCAAAAGCCGCGAAGTGCCGGATGCGTTGCGGAAGTTTTTTTGAAACCCCGTGCGGCTCATAGGAGACCAGCATTTGGGGATTCTATTGGCGTAGCGGTACAACGATTTTAGGAGGCGGATGTCATGACGCAGGAATACCGGATTGAACGAGATACGATGGGGGAAATTAGAGTCCCTGTGGATAAGTTATGGGGCGCGCAGACGCAGCGGAGCTTTGAGAATTTTAAAATCGGGACGGAACGCATGCCCGCCAGGCTGATCAGCGCCTTCGCGCTGCTGAAGAAGGCGGCGGCCGAGGTTAATCGCGAGATCAACGGTCTCTCGCCAGCCAAAGCGCAAGCGATTTCGCAAGCGGCTGACGAAATCGTGCAGGGCCGCTGGGACGGCGAGTTCCCGCTCGTTGTGTGGCAGACGGGCAGCGGCACGCAGTCCAACATGAACGTGAACGAGGTAATCGCCCGCCGCGCGACAGACCTGCTGGGGGCTGGCGGCGAGCGCATCCACCCGAACGACGACGTCAATCGTTCGCAGAGCTCGAACGATACGTTCCCGACGGCGATGCATGTCGCAGGCGTCATTGCCGTCGAAGAAGAACTGCTGCCCGCCCTTGCGGACCTGCAGGCGACGATGAAAGCCAAGATGGACGCCTACGCCTCCATCGTCAAAATCGGCCGCACCCACCTCCAGGACGCCACCCCGCTCACGCTGGGGCAGGAGATCAGCGGGTGGCTGGCCATGCTGGAGCAGACGGAGCGCATGGTGCGCGCCTCTGTGGATACGATGCGCGAGCTGGCGATCGGCGGCACCGCCGTCGGCACCGGGCTGAACGCGCATCCCGAGTTCGGCGCGCGCGTCGCCGCCGCGCTGTCCCGCGAGACGGGGACGGACTTCGTCTCCGCGGCGAACAAGTTTCATGCGCTGACCAGCCATGATCAGATCGTGTACGCCCACGGCGCGCTGAAGGCGCTCGCGGCGAATCTCATGAAAATCGCCAACGACGTTCGTTGGTTGGCGAGCGGTCCCCGCTGCGGGATCGGGGAAATCACGATCCCCGAGAACGAGCCCGGCAGCTCCATCATGCCCGGCAAGGTGAACCCGACGCAAAGCGAAGCGATGACGATGGTCGTGTGCCAGGTCATGGGCAACGATGCCGCCATCGGCTTTGCCGCGTCGCAGGGCAATTTCGAGCTGAACGTGTTCAAGCCCGTCATCATCCACAACTTCCTGCAGTCCGTGCGGCTGCTGGCGGACAGCATGCGCTCGTTCAATGACCATTGCCTCGCGGGCATGGAGCCGAATCGCGACGTGATTCAGCGCAATCTCGAGCAATCGCTCATGCTGGTCACCGCCCTCAACCCGTACATCGGGTATGAGAAGGCGGCCTCCATCGCGAAGCAAGCCCACAAAGAAGGGCTGACTCTGAAGGAGTCCGCCCTGCGCAGCGGCTATCTCACCGCGGAGCAGTTCGACAGCTACGTACGTCCTGAGAACATGGTCTCGCCGAAGGCGGGCGAGTAGTCAGCATAGCAAGAAGAAGCGTGCCCAGTCGGGCACGCTTCTTTCTATTTCTAGGAAAGTTATCGCTGCGAAGCATAATGCTCTCTGTAAATTCCGCTGTGCCGATGCTCGTACCATGCAGCTTATTTCTTCATCCGATCATGGTGTACAGCTTTGTTTTTCCTTGTTTCACTGCCGAAGATTTTAGACTTTCTGCCGAAGAATTTGGAGGGATGCCAGACCTAGGCCACCTATAATCGAAGTATAGAGATCAAGGAGAAAGGAGACACCAAGGTGAAAAGAAGCCAACAACTGCTTCGACGATACGGCGTCATGTACTTGCTGCTACTACCCGGCCTGTTGTATTTCGCAGTATTCAAATATGTTCCGATGATATACATTTCAGCCGCCTTCAAAAACTATAACGTTCTGCAAGGGTTATGGGAAAGCCCCTGGGTAGGGATGCAAAATTTCGAGATGTTTTTTAATGGGGTGTACTTCTCTCAGATTATCGGGAACACGATTTTGATTTCTCTTTACAAGCTAGTCTTCTCGTTCCCGGCTCCGATTGTGCTGGCGCTTATGCTGAACGCGGTAACATCGAACGGGTTCAAGCGAACGATTCAGACACTCACGTATTTGCCTCACTTTCTCTCGTGGGTCATCATCTACGGCTTGCTGGTTGCCTTCATGGCTCCGGGCTCCGGACTCATTAACCAACTGCTGACCGCATTCCATTTCGAACGAATTTCCTTCCTGACGGAGCCGGGGTTGATCCGCTCCCTGATCGTTTCGACGGACATCTGGCAATCGGTAGGGTGGGGCGCCATCATCTACCTCGCTGCGCTAACCGGTATCGACCCAAGCCTGTATGAAGCGGCAACGGTCGACGGCGCTTCCCGCACAAGGCAGCTCTGGCACGTCACACTGCCTGGCATCCGCAACGTCATCATTTTAATGCTGGTGCTGCGACTCAGCTCCATTCTGGACGTCGGATTCGATCAGATTTTCATGATGATCAACCCGCTTAACCAGGAGAAAGCCGACGTCATCGAAACGTGGGTATACCGCGTGGGGATGCAAGAAGGACGGATCGGCCTCGCAACGGCTGTCGGGCTGTTCAAGTCCATCATTGGGTTCGTCCTCGTCCTCGGCGCCAATCGTGTAGCCAAGAAGTTTGACGGACAAATCTGGTAGAAGGAGGAGACTTACTATGCAACAGACAACGACCGGCGACAAAGTGGTCAAAGGCATTAATTATACGCTGCTAGTTTTGCTGGCCGCATCCTGCGTTGTTCCATTCTTGTACGTGATCAGCATCTCGCTGACCCCGATTTCCGAGGTGATCAAGCGCGATGGACTCGTGATCATCCCGACGAACATCACGTGGACGGCTTACAAAGAAATCATGCAAGGCGGACGCTTGCTGGACGCCTACCAAGTGACGCTATTCCGGGTCATCGTCGGGACGCTGCTTAATCTGGTGTTCACGGTCCTGACGGCGCTGCCGCTGTCCCGCAGAGGGCTTCCCGGTCGCAGCGGCATCCTGCTCTTCATCGTCTTCACGATGCTGTTCAGCGGGGGAATCATCCCGAGTTACCTGTTGGTGAAGCAAGTCGGGCTGCTCAATTCCAGCTGGTCGCTGATCATCCCTGGGCTCATCAACGCCTTCTATCTGATGATTGTCAAAAGCTTCTTCGAACAGCTGCCGGAAGCGATCGACGAGGCGGCGCGGATTGACGGCGCGGGAGAGTTCTCGATTTTATATAAAATCGTGCTCCCGCTCTCGGTACCCATTATCGCGACAGTCGGCCTCTTCTACGCGGTGTGGCATTGGAACAGCTACTTCGATGCGCTGCTTTACATTAACGATACGGCGAAGCAGCCGGTGCAGCTGTTCTTGAGGCAGATCCTGCTGGCGTCAGTTGCCATCAGCGGGGATGCCGCGGAAGCCGCCAACTCGGTCAATCCGATCTCGGTGCAAATGGCCTCCGTTGTCGTGACGACCCTGCCGATTTTGGTCGTGTACCCGTTCATCCAGAAGCATTTTACAAGAGGCGTGCTGCTTGGCTCCGTGAAGGGGTAATCCACTCGATATCGAAGAGGAAACTCTTGATATAGCATGTATAATAAGCATAGGGAGAGGGTTTTGTATGAGAAAAAGAAACGCGATTATGGTGCTTGCCTTAACGGTCATTCTGGGCACTGTTGCGGCAGGCTGCGGCAAAGCGGACAATGCCCCGAGTGCCACCACGGCAGCGGGACAATCCCCGGCGGCAAGTGCGGGTGCAGATGCCGCGAAGTATAAAATCAGCTTCTTTAACAGCATCGGCTATCGCCTAACGACGCCAATGCCGACGAAGGATCAGGATCCGATCCGCCAAATGATTGAGAAGGACAACAATATCGATCTGGACATGGTACTAGGCGGGGAAAGCTGGAAGGATAAGCTCAATCTACTTATTTCCTCGAATCAAATTCCGGACGTCGTGTCGTTCCCTGACCGCGCTTCCGCGATCAAATATTACGACCAAGGCCTGGTGGCCGACCTGGACGATGTGCTGAAGGGGTTCCCGGATTTGCTCAAATCTTTCGATCCTTCCCGACTCGAGCCGATGAAATATAAAGGGCATATGATCGGCATTCCGGCTTCGGAAGGGGTTGGCGGTGTCAATGGCTGGTGGATTAACAACACCTGGCTGAAAAAGCTGAACCTAAGCGTGCCTACGAACCCGCAAGAGCTGCTTAACGTCATGAAGGCGTTTACGTTCAACGATCCGGACGGCAACGGAAAAAATGATACTTACGGCTTCGTCGCCATGCTGCCGAAGGACGGATCGCTGGGCTCGAATTCCGGCGGTAACGGCTTCCAGCAAATTTTCTGGATGTTCGGCGTCCAGCCTAACTTCGTCGACGTAAAAGACGGTAAAGTCGTGGTGTATAACACCGATCCGAAAATGAAAGAAGCGCTGCAATTTATCAAAGATATGATTGATGCGAAAGTCGTGGATCCGGACTGGGTAACCATTGATGACGGGCTCAAACGCGATAACAAAATGTATCAAGGCAAAGTCGGCATCATGATCGAAGATTGGCGTCGTCTAGAGCCTGCAGATACGAAAAAAATGCAGGACACTGGCGGCAGTGTGCCGGACTGGAAACAAATCGCGCCTCCTAAAGGGCCGTATGGCGACCAGATTTTGGATACGAAGCCGTTCCAACAGTCGATGATCGGCATATCGAAAGAAGCGCTCAAAGATCCGGGCAAAGCGAAGCGAGCAATGGCCTTTATCCAATACTTGTACACGAACAAAGACGCTTACCCGTACCTCGCATACGGCATTAAGGACAAAACGTTTACCATGACCAACGGTCAGCCGAAACTGATCGACAAATCCACTTACAACGAGAAGGAAGTCGATTGGCGCTATAACTACGCATTCGTGCGTAAAGCCAATGATGGTGTGTATTTTGACTTCAAGAATCCTGACGTAACCAACGCAAACCAAAAAATCAACACCTCATACCTGAAGGATAACAACGTGAATCCGCGTGTGTTCGACGACCCTAGCGACGCTATGGCGCAAGATCGTCTGAAATATGTCAACGAGATGATGCTGAAGTTCGTGACAGGGAAAGAGCCGCTCAGCAACTGGGACGCCTACGTGAAAACGCTGCAGGATAAATTCAAGTTGAACGATGCGATCGCGAACTATACCAAACAGCTGCAAGGCGACGGCATTATGAAATAAGCAAGACCGGAAGAAGAGGGGGACCGCTCCTCTTCTTTTGAGCTATATCAGGGAATAGGCTGGGGGCTGAACGTATGCGCAATTGGATCAAGATGAGCTTTACTCATATTTCTTTTCGACTGTTCCTGGTCTGTTTTGTCTTCGTGCTCAGCTCCGAGACGATCCTTAGCGCGCTTTCTTACCGGTATATTAAGAATGAAATTACGAGCAGTCAGCTGAATCAGGCCAAACAACTCCTCACCAAAGAAGAGGAATATATCGATCTGTACTTCCTGCTGGTGCAAAATACCCTTTCCCAGCTCTCGTCCTCCGCCGATTCCTGGCAAGGGGATCTGAACGCGGCGCAGGACAGTCTGGAGAGGGTCTATCGCGATAATTCCGTCATGCTGACGGATGTCTATATGATCCGCCGGGATTTGTCAATCCTCGGCGGCAATCCCGTCACGAAAGTGTTTAATGACACGATTCCCGAACGGGAGCCGCTATATAAGCTTGCTTACAGCAATAAGCTGGGAACGGTGACGGTGAGCGAGCCGTACGCCAGTTTTTATTCCGGCTGGACGGTGACGTTTACGAAACCTGTTCTGTTCGCAGGCGAGCCGATGGCGCTGGCGATCGATCTTAACCTGACCGCTTTGCAGGAGCGGCTGCAACACATAAGCGGGAGCAGCACGGATTTGCAGCTCAGCATTCTGGACGACAAGGGACGTGTCATTCTGGAGCCGGTGGGCAGCAAATTTTTTACCCTCGTTAACCATCGGCTGCAATTCGACGAACGGGACGGTCTCGAGCTTGTCCAGAACAAAGACGATGTGTTCGCGGAGCGGATGAACGGCAATCCCGTGACCATTATGAAAAGCATCAACCCCCGCACCAAATGGATTGTGTTCGCTTTCTATAGCGGCAGCTCCTTGCAGGCGACGCTGAAGCGGATGGAGACGTATTTTATCGGTTTGCTGCTGTTGGGCTTTGTGCTGAGCGGCGTGACGGCGGGCTTCGTCGCCCGGATGATCCGAACGCCGGTGTATTATTTGATCCGGAAAATCAGCCAAGTGAAATATGGGGACTTGCATGTCAATATCCGCAGCACGCGCCGGGACGAGTTCGGGGAACTGGCAGAGACGTTCGACGATATGCTCGGACGGATCCGCACACTTATTGAGCACGTGAACCAAGGAGAGCGGAAGAAAAAAGAACTGGAAATTCAAGTCCTGCAATCACAGATTAATCCGCACTTTCTGTACAATACCCTGGGTTCCATCTCCAATGTGGTCGCGTTCGGGCGCTACCAGCAGGTTGATCCGATTATCGAGGCGCTCATCGCGATTCTGGAGTATGGCATCACGGACTTCTCGGACCGGGTATCGCTGGAGCAGGAGCTGCGCAACGTGAGGGACTACATTTACATTCAGAGTGTCCGCTACGACTGCACGTTTGAACTGCTGGAGGACATTTCGCCCGAGCTGCTGCAGCAGCCGGTGCTGCGAATGGCCCTGCAGCCGATCGTGGAAAATGCCATTTTCCATGGTTATGCGGGAGGAAGAAGGTCGGGCCCCATTCGACTGTCGGCCGAAAGGCGGGAGGACATGCTCATTGTGGAGGTCGTAGATGACGGAAGCGGCATGTCGCCGGAGCAGGTGGAACGGCTGCTGGCGGCAGCGCCGGGAGACGTACGGGCCGACCGGCGCAAGCGAATCGGACTTTACAATATTCATCAGCGGATCCGTTTGAATTATGGCGAACCGTACGGACTGAGCGTCTGGAGCGAGCCGGGAAAAGGGACCAGGGTCACGCTGACTTTTCCTTATGATGCTGCACTAGAAGCGGGGACCGCGATGGAGAGGAGTGAGGCGTAATGAAGGAATTGACTTGCCTGATCGTGGATGACGAGCCGCCGATGGTGCAGCGGCTGGAAAGCTATTTCCATCGGTGGGCGGAGCACAAGCTGCCTTTTCGGCTGGTGGGCCGGGCGTATTCGGCCGACGAAGCGTTGGAGCTGGCGGATCAACTGAGGCCCGATCTGATCATTACGGACATTGTCATGCCCGGTAAAGACGGCATCGCGTTGATCCGCGAGGTGCGGGAGCGCCAGCCCCGCGTGGAGTTCCTGATCTTGAGCGCGTACTCGGATTTTTCTTATGCGAAGCAGGCGATTGCCATGGGTGTGTTCGAATATTTGGTCAAAGTGCCGCTGCGTGAAGAAGATGTACGGGCTGCGCTGACAAAGGCGCGGGACAATATGCTGGCCCGTGAGCAGAAGGAGCAGCTCCTGCAATCGCTCAGCGGATCGGCCAAAGAGAACTCGCACCGGCTTCGCAAGCAGCTGCTCGAGGAACTATTGCGCGGTGAGGTATCTCCTTCCGCGATGGAGCGCCGCAGCGGCGATCTGGTGCAGGGCTTCGAGCCCCGGCACTATGGCTGCTTTGCTGTGCGCTTTGACGACTACGAGGCGTTCTGCCGGACGTACTCCCCGGCCGATCGCAACACGTTGAAGTACGCTATGCTGAACATCATGGAGGAAGTGCTTGGGAGCAGCGGCGGGGCGTGCTATGCCTGTGAAATCCAGCCGAACGTGCTGGTGGGGCTGACCGCTTTCCGCAGAGGCAGCGAGGGCCAGATCGATCGGGACAATTATGAGCTTGGCGTTCGCCTGCATGACGCCATACAGACCTATCTGCGCCAATCCGTCTCCATTGGCGTCAGCCGGACGCACAGCGGCTGGGAGCAAGCCGCTGCCGCCTATGGGGAAGCTGTCGCTGCGCTGGGCGACACCTTTTATGCGAGCTTTGGCATGGTGGTCACGCCAAACCGCAGGATTGCCTACGCCGAGCGCGACTGGCGCGAGCTGAAAGACAGCTTTGAGCAGCTGCTGGAACGCGTTACCGCCGTCTCCGTCGGCGAGGAGCTGGCACCGCTGCTGCAAGTGCTGCACAGCTGCCGGGTGCCGGCGGAGCAGCTGCTCGGCTATATCGAGACGTGGTGCATCCGGCTGCGCCAGCGGCTGCTGCCTACCAGCCAGACGGCGGAGGCGGGGCCGGTTTCTTTTGGGGACTGTACACACCTGCATCAGCTTATCGAGCGTCTGCGCACCGAGTGGGAGCTCCTCAGCCAGCAGGCGGAAAGCAGCGGACTGCGTGCCGAAATGGTCAAGGCGATCCGCTTCGTGGACGATCACCTGACCGAATCGATTTCCTTGGCTCTAGTGGCCGAGCATATTCATTTGAACCCTTCTTATGTCAGCGAGCTGTTCAAGAAGGAGCTGGGCATCAACTTCACCGACTACGTGTCGGGGCGCCGCATTGAACGGGCCATCGAGCTGCTGCGCAAGCGCGAGTACTCGAATTTGGAGCTTGCCGAGGCGGTCGGCATTCAGAATGAGAAATACTTTTGTACACTATTCAAAAAAATTACGGGGACATCTCCGCAAAAATTCGTTGTCGCAGGCTGGAGAGGCCGACGCGAGGAAGGGTGAGCTTGGAGATGCTGGAGAGAGAGAAACGCGAGCGGCTGGACGTCGCGGTGCTGGAACAGCCGCCTGCCGCTTATCGGAGCGCGCCGTTCTGGTCGTGGAACGACAAGCTGGAGCCCGAGGAGCTGCGCAGACAAATTCGCGAGATGAAGCGCGCGGGCCTCGGAGGCTTTTTCATGCACGCCCGTCAGGGGCTGAGCACGCCGTATATGGGCGAGGAGTTTCTGCGCGCGGTGGAGGCTTGCGTAGAAGAAGCGCAGGCGCTGGGCATGGAAGCGTGGTGCTACGACGAGAACGGCTGGCCGAGCGGCACGGCGGATGGTGTTGTGCCGGCATTGGGGCGCGACTTTCAGCAGAAATGGCTGGAAGGCGTTCCGGTGGCCAAGGAAGGTTTAGATGAGGCGTTGCGGGAGCTGGGCAGGGATTTGGATTTTTTGCTGTCTC
>NZ_RXHU01000118.1 GCF_003955665.1 Paenibacillus whitsoniae | reverse complement strand
CCTGCGAAAAGGCAGTTTTTTTCCCAGATTCCGCTTCAAAAGAGGGGGCCCGCCAAAAATTCCTGCAAATTCGCAGCAATTTGATCCAATCGGGTGCGGATCGAGGAAAATTCCTGCTTTTTTGCAGGCTTTGATAAAGGATCTGGCCCGACCAGGATAGGTTTCTCTTCGTTCCACCTTAAATGTTACTATAGATAAAATTTTAACCTAAAGGGGAGCTGCCCGTTGCAAAGTTCACTCCGATTAGTCCAGCCAGCCTTGGTGTATCAACAGGCCTATCTTTCCTTCTACGAAGACTGGAAATCGACAGGTGAAGACATTGTTCCGTGGGTCGTTGAAAGAGAGCCATATGATTTTGCCGGCATGCTGGATTTCTTGTATTCACAAGATGTGGAAGATAAAATCGTCGACGATACCTTTGTTCCTCATTCTACGTATTGGCTGCTGGATCACGATAACAACAAAATCATTGGCGCAGTTAACATAAGGCACAGACTCAACCGAAAGTTATTCAATTGCGGCGGTCATGTCGGCTACGGAATTCGGCCCTCGGAACGAGGCAAAGGGTACGCTTCCATACTGCTCGCGCTAACCTTAGAGATCATCAAAGAGATGGCCATTGAAAAGGTTCTGTTAGTTTGCGATCGAGGGAATCATGCTTCCGAAAAAACGATTATTAAAAACGGTGGACAGTTTGAGTCCGAATATACGGAAGATGACGGGAATGTGGTTAGGCGGTTTTGGATTCAGTTGTAAGGCAAAAATCCCCCTCCCCCCTGCCATTAGTACCTCCTACGAATTTCCTATACTTTACAAATTTTTATCGCCACTTCCTTTTGAACTATGGTAAAATAAGGGGGCTTCACGGGCCGCCCAGGTGGACGAGCCCAGCATTTATTCATGCCGAGGAGGAAAAGTAGAATGAGTAAGCTTCGAGGATGGAAAAAGAAGCTCCTGAAAGCCGGCCTTGCGCTGTCAATGGCGCTTCCGCTACAGGTGTTGACCGTACAGGCGGTCATGGCGGAGGGGCCGAGCGATCCCGCGCCGTATATCGATGCGAAGGTCGTGAACGGCAACGCAGGCAAAAAAGTGCTGTTCGATAATACGCACGAACAGACGGCAGGCGCCGCAGATTGGGTGATTGACGGCGGGTTTTCGGATTTTGCGAATGCCTTGGCGAATAACGGCTATTATGTAAAAGAATTGCGCAAAACAACGCCGATTACTTTGGCGGATTTGAGCGGTTATGATGTTTTCGTGGTAGCGGAATCCAACGTTCCGTACAAAACAAGCGAGCAGGCCGCCATGGCGCAATACGTGCAGGCGGGCGGCAGCATTTTCTTCATTGGCGATCACTACAATGCCGATCGGAACAAGAACCGTTGGGACGGTTCTGAAGTGTTCAACGGCTACCGCAGGGGCGCATGGGCGAACCCGGCGAGCGGCATGAGCGCGGAAGAAGCAGCTTCTTCCGCGATGCAGGACGTCGCAAGCTCGGATTGGCTGGCGACGAACTTCGGCGTGCGCTTCCGGTATAACGCGCTCGGCGATATTAACGCAAACAACGTCGTAGCGCCTGCGCAGGCGTTCGGCATTACAACAGGCGTGTCCAGCGTTGCGATGCACGCGGGCTCGACGCTCGCGATCATCGACCCGACGAAGGCGAAAGGGATCGTCTATCTCCCGCAAACGAACGAAGCTTGGGCGAGTGCGGTGGATCAAGGCGTGTATAACGGCGGCGGCGTAGCCGAAGGGCCGTTTGTCGCGGTTGCGAAATCCGGCGCAGGCAAGGCAGGCTTTATCGGCGACTCCTCGCCGGTTGAAGATGCGACGCCGAAGTATTTGCGCGAAGATACAGGCGCGAAAAAAACGACTTACGACGGCTTCAAGGAAGTCGACGACGGCACGCTGCTCGTGAACATGGTGAACTGGCTCGCGACCAAGGAAAGCTACACGAGTTTGTCTGACGTGAGCGGATTGCAGCTCGATCAGCCGACGCAGGTGCTGCCGTTTGAAGCGCCGGCGGCTTCGACCGAGCCGCAGCCTGAGCCATGGGCGGCGCCGAACGCCGGATACAAATGGTATGACCGCAGCACGTTCAAAGCGGGCTCCTACGGCGGCCCAACAGCGACGGCTGCAGCAGCGTACAGCTTCGTGCATCAGGCGGTGCTGCCGAATAATGCGGACTTCCCGATCCGCGTCGTGATCGATAACCTACCGGCGAATACGACGGTGACGGGCTTCTCCCTCGGCATTTACAAGGTCAGCGGCGGCGCGCAAATCGCCAAAGTACAAAATGCCGACGGCACCTGGCCGACGGCATACGGCTACAGCTCGACGTTCTCTTTGACGTCGGATATTAACGGCCATGCGACAAAGGATCTGCTGGTGCGTATCCAGCCGGGCACGACGGACGCATCGAACTTGCGCTTGCGCCAGAACGGCACGAATCTTAAAACCGAGACAGTGACGCTCGGCAATGTGCCGGTCGAGGAGCTTCCGGGTGAGGAAGATCCGATTCCGGCTGCCATTTCGGTTGCCGAAGCGCGTACGAAGGCAGCGGGTACGCTCGTTACGGTGGAAGGCGTCGTGACGACGGAGCCGGGCGCTTTTGGCGGGCAGGCGTTTTATTTGCAGGATGCAACGGGCGGCACGTATGTGTTCCAATCCTTGAGCGGCTTCCATCAAGGGGATGTCGTGAAGGTGACGGCTTCGACTGCTTTGTATAACACGGAGTTTGAGCTTTCGGATCCGGTGGCAATTGCCAAAACAGGCACATCCGCTCTGCCGGCCGTAGTCGATGCAACTGCCGTGACAGCGGACAATCAAGGACAATTGGTTCGTCTGAGCGATGTGACGATTTCGAATATCATTTCTGCGACACCTGCAGGCTCTTTTGAGTTCGATGCGGTAAAAGGCGGCGTCAGCAACCACGTTCGCGTCGACACGCGTACAGGCCTCTCGCAGAGCGCATTCCCATATCAGGAAGGCGACACCGTGACGATTCAAGGGGTTGGGGCGATTTTCAAAGGGGTCTTCCAACTGAAACCGCGCGGACTGGGCGATTTTGCGCAGGCGGCGGATACGACCGCTCCTGTGACGTCAGCTGTTGTGTCCGGCACGCCAAACGCTGCGGGCTGGCTGAATGCAGATGCGACAGTCACACTGTCGGCTACCGATGATCGTGCGGGCGAGATTGTTACTAACTACGATGTAAATGGTGGGGCTTCTAATGTGTACAGCGTACCGATTCCGGTGCAAGCGGAAGGTGTAACGACGATTCGTTATTCCTCAGCGGATGCGGCCGGCAATCAGGAAGCTGTGAAATCGCTGGATGTTCGTTTGGACAAAACAGCGCCTACCGCTGTGTTGACCCAATCGGGGCATACTGTAGGCGACGTTACGGTGGATGCGCCGGTAACGTTTGAACTGGCTGCCACGGACGCAGTATCCGGTGTTGCCGAGCAATCGCTGATGCTGGACGGCGCAGCCATTGTGAGCGGCCAAGCGATCCCTGCGGGCAGCCTGGCGGTTGGCGCGCATACGGTGGCTTACCGCGTAGTGGATGTGGCTGGCAACGTGACGGAGTCTTCGATCGCGTTCCAAGTGAAGAACGCGCCTGTCGTCGACGCCGGTGTACCGGGTGCTCCGGTGCTTTCGTCGAACAGCGGGTATGCGTACGGATTGCAGGACGGCAACTACACCGTCACCATGAACATGTGGTGGGGACTGAACGGATCCCAGTTCAGATTGTATGAAAATGGCGTGCTCGTGAGCACGACAGCATTGACGAAGGCATCTCCTGCTGCGCAAACCGCAGCTTGGACAGTGAAAGGCAAACCAAACGGCACTTATACGTATGTAGGGGAATTGATCAATTCGGCAGGCAAAACCGTGAGCCAACCGCTCGTCGTGAAAGTGACGGATGCGGCGCCGGGCAAGCCGGTGCTCGCGCAAAACAACTGGGACGGTGATGGCAGCTTCACCGTATCCATGAACATGTGGTGGGGGACGAACGCCACCGAGTACCGTCTCTATGAGAACGGCGTGCTCATCGACACAAAGAGCCTGACGGCGGCAACGCCTGGCGCGCAAAGCGCGGCGACGGCGATCGCCGGCAAAGCCGTCGGCGTGTACGAGTACCGCTGCGAGCTCGTGAACGCAGCGGGCGTGACGTCCAGCGAGAAGCTGACGGTGACGGTGACGCATTAAGCGAAAGCGGGGGAACCGCGAGGCATCAAGAAGAGGGACATGACGCTGAGGCGTCATGTCCCTTTTTTTGTTGCGTCTATCCCCGAGCTAACATTCTGGGGGCGATTGTAGGCGCACGATTTCCCAGGTAAGACGTAGGCCAGACCAGCCGCTTTCGCCACCCTTGCGAAGTCATGCACACTGCTGTGCTACCTGTATTTCCGGCCGAAAAGGCATCGGATTGGCACAAAGCCTGCAAAAAAGCAGGAATTTTCTCTATCCCTCCTCGCTTCGATGAAATACCTGCAAAAAAGCAGGCATTTTGGGCGAGAACCCTCTTTTTGAGCGAGTTTTGCTAAAAAAACTGCTTTATCGCAGGAATTTTCCGAAAAACATCGTTTTTTTGAAAAATGCCTGCCTTTTCGCAGGAATTTTGTTAAATCAAAGGCACCCAGCGGAATCGGTTATTTGAACCGACCTATTTTGAGAAGCCGTCAGCTGTCCCACGAGAAAACAGACATTTCGCGCACAATCTGCCACCTGCCAGAAAGCGATCACGGTGCCCCGCCGTGATGCTTCGGCTTGAATTCGCTCGGCGATTGTCCCGTCCAGCGCCGGAACTGCCTCGAAAAATGGCTGGCCGACTGGAACCCCAGCCGCTCCGCGATGTCCGCCATCGGCAGGTGCGTGGTGACGAGCAGCTCTTTCGCCAGCTTCAGCTTTTGCTGGCTCATGTACTGCCGGGGTGACAGGCCGTACACCCGGGCAAAAAGCTTGCTGCACTGGCTGCGGCTCATGTTCAGCTCTTTGGCGATGCCAGCGACGGTTGCGTCGCCGTCGCCCGACAACCCGAGCGCCAGCTTCTCCTCAATCCCATGCGCAACTTCGGTTGCGAACAAGGATGCGTCGCCGGCGTCACCCAACCCGTCGCTGGCGGCCTTGCGCCGCCGCCCTCCTGATCCGCTCGCGCCTGGATGCTCGCGCACATACGCCAGCACATCATGAATGATGAGCAGCGTATACGACTGCACGAGCAGCTTGTCCTCGAAGCGCAGCGAGGAGTGCGCACGCTGTGGCTGCTCGAACCCTCCCTTATCCGCCTGTCCCGTAGCGGCCATTCGCTCATGCTTGATTTCCCGTCCGTCTTCGCCGTTTCTGTATCCCACGGACGCGTCCGCGCCTGCGACTCCCAGTTCCGGATTCCGCTCCGATACCTGCTCCAGCTCGCCGACATAGTGACTCAGCATCCGCGAGGCCGCCTCCTCGGCCGTGATGAGCCGGTACGGCTCGGCGGCAAGCAGGCTGCGAACCTCCGGATCGTCCAAATCAAAATGGACATTAAAATACCGATACGCCCCTGCGAACGGATTGGCCGTCCGATGCCGGACGCCGCTCTTGATGAGCAGCCAGTCGCCGGCGCGCAGGGTGAACGTGCTGCGCTGCACGTCTTGCACCACTTCACCTTCGAGGCAATACAGCAGCTCGAACAAATGGTGATGGTGCAGCGGGTACATCCAGCCCGGGGGTTGAACCCCAAAATGGCAGCCAATGACCTGCAAGGTCTGAACAATATTCGGAAATCGGTACGATTGTTCCATAGAAACTCTCCTTGTATCTCCTGTCATCCGTCATCTGCAAGGTCTGAGCTTGGTCCCAAGTTGACCTATCGTCTTTCCCTCCGGCTAGGCATGTCGTCACCCTAGGCCGGAACCTTCTTCCCTCCATCATACCACGCTCCCGCCTCAAGTAGCACATTTGGTATAGAAAACAACCCATTTGGCGATTGTAGGCATTCCCCTGTATAAGCGATGATGGAGGTACAATCACATCATTTATGGAGGGACTTCCATGGCCAATTTACAAGCCCAAAACCAACAATTCCTGCTGGACGGCAAACCGATTCAATTGTTATCCGGCGCTATCCATTACTTCCGGGTCGTACCCGAGTATTGGGAAGACCGGCTGCTCAAGCTGAAAGCATGCGGCTTCAACACCGTCGAGACGTACCTGCCTTGGAACCTGCACGAGCCGAAGGAGAACGAGTTCAACTTCAGCGGGTTGGCGGATGTGGAGGCGTTTTGCCGATTGGCAGGGAGTCTGGGGCTGCAAGTCATCGTGAGACCGAGCCCGTATATTTGCGCGGAGTGGGAGTTCGGTGGACTGCCGGCGTGGCTGCTTCGTTACCCGGACATCAAGCTGCGCTGCATGAACGAAACTTACTTGCAAAAGGTAGACCGTTACTACGACGAACTGATCCCGCGCCTCGTTCCGCTGCAAAGCACGCACGGCGGACCGATCATCGCGATGCAGATTGAGAACGAGTACGGCAGCTACGGCACCGATACCGAATATGTAACGTACTTAAAAGACGGCCTCATCCGGCGCGGCGTCGATGTGCTGCTGTTCACGTCCGACGGACCGGAGGACGGGATGCTGCAGGGCGGCACGGTGCCGGGCACGCTGGCCACGGTGAATTTTGGCTCGAAGCCGGAGGAAGCGTTCGCTAAGCTCCGGGAATATCGCGGGGACGATCCGCTCATGTGCATGGAGTATTGGAACGGCTGGTTCGACCACTGGCTGAAGCCGCATCACACGCGGGACGCCGCCGACGTGGCGGACGTATTCGCACGCATGCTGAAGGCGGGCGCTTCGGTCAATTTTTACATGTTCCATGGCGGTACGAACTTCGGGTTCTGGAATGGCGCGAACTATCAGGAAAAATACGAAGCGACCATTACGAGCTACGATTACGATTCGCCGTTATCCGAGTGCGGGGACATCACGGACAAATACTTGGCCGTACGGGACGCCATCCTGGCGCACACGGGCCAGACCGCCGACCAACTGCCGCCACTGCCTGCGCCGATCCATAAGAAAAGTTACGGCACGGTCGCTTTGACGCAAAAAGCCGATCTATTCAGCACACTCCCACAGCTATCGGCCGCAGTGAAGAGCCGTACGCCGCTGCCGATGGAGCAGCTCGGGCAGGACTACGGGTTCATCGTGTACTCGACGAACGTGTCGGGACCGCGCATTGGCGAACAGCTGCGCATTCAAGATGTGCACGACCGTGCGCTCGTGTTCCTGGACGGCGTTTACCAAGGTACGGTGGAGCGCTGGGACAACCGTCCACTGCCAATAGACATCCCTGCAGGGGGCGCCAAGCTCGACATTCTCGTCGAGAATATGGGGCGTGTCAACTACGGACATCGGCTGCACGACCCGAAGGGCATCACGACCGGTGTGCGGATGAATAATCAGTTCCTTTTTGATTGGACGATGTATCCACTCCCAATGGACAATGTGACGGCAATAACATTTAATGACGCATCAACATCGAGCCAGGATGCGAACGCCGGCAAGCCGGCCTTTTATCGCGGTGAATTTCAGGTGGAAGAGAAGGGCGATACGTTCCTGCGCACCGATGGCTGGAAAAAAGGCGTTGTCTGGGTGAACGGCTGGAACCTGGGACGTTACTGGGAACAAGGGCCGCAGCGTGCACTCTATGTCCCGGCTCCGTTGCTTAAGCAAGGGGCGAACGAGATTATCGTATTCGAGCTGCATGGTACAGAGAGCGGCTGTGTAGAACTGTCGGATAAACCGGATTTAGGTTAGGTGGCGGCAGCTCCCGGCTCCAAACGGTTACCCTGCCCCTGTTGAATCCCCAGCCTCTGCCATGTAAGATGGATAGCATACAGCAAGTGGAAAGGTACAGCTATGTGGGCCTATACAGTACAGCAATTTCGCGATCTCTCGCCGGGTGTCAGAAGGTTTATCGCGACGGAGAGTTTGTTTGGCATCGGTTCGGGCATCTTCAATCTCATTTTAAATTTGCATTTGTTAGACCTCGGCGTCTCCAAAGGGGAAATTGGCCGAATCACTTCGCTCGGCGCCTTGATTATGGGGCTGGCGAGCCTGCCCGCGGGATTGGTCGTCAAATACGTCGGACGCAAAACGATGCTCGTCGGAGGCATGCTGCTCGCTTTTTTAGCGCTGATCCTGTTCGGGCTTGGTACCGGGATCGGCACGATAACCGCCGCGCAGGTCGTATGGTCGCTGAGCATTACCGCGATCGTCAACTCGGAAATTCAGCTTATTTTTGAGTACTGCCGCTCGAAAAAAGAAGAAACCAGCGCTTACTCGCTGCTCTTCGCGATTTTCACGCTGTTCACCGGTATCGGCACGTGGCTTGGCGGGTATTTGCCGCTCTGGCTGCCGGGGCACAGCACCGTTTACCAGTACGCCTTCTTTGTGGCCGGCGGCTGTCTCGGGCTGTCCGGCCTGCTGCGGGGCGTGCTGCTGCCCACCGCGCCGGACAAAACCGCATCCGGTGCTTCCACAGCGAAAGCGCCGGGTGCGCCGGCCAAACCCAAGAGCAAGCACGCATTTTCATTCCTTGTGCTGCTCTCGCTGCTGATTTTCATTTCCGGATTCACCTTCAGCATGCTGAACCCGTTCTTGAATGTCATCTTGAAATTCCGGTTCGGTATGGAGGACGGCCAAATTTCCGGGCTGTTGGCCTTGTCGGGTTTCTTCTTTTTCGCCGGATCGCTGCTCATGCCGTATGTGTTGGAGCGCTGGGGCAGCCGCCGCACATTCTTTATCCTGTTCGTGTATAACGCGCTGGTCGTGGCGCTGATGGCTTTGTCGATGCCGGCCTCCGTATTTGCGGGGCTGCTGCTGATACGCGGGGCAGGCTTCACGATGCTGAACAACCTGATGGACAGTGAATGCATGTCAGCCGTCGCCGAGGAGGACCGCAACCTGTTTGCGGGCATGCGAACCGTCTCGCGGAGTATCGGAAATACGATCGCTTCCTTTTGGGCGGGATATTTGCTGGCGGGCAATCATAATGCGCTTCCGTTCGTATTGACGGGGCTTGCGCTGTTAACCGGATTCGGCGTGTACGCCTGGTTCGTGCAGGGTAAACTCGATCGAAGGCTTGGGGCGCAGGGATAAAAAGAAGGTGCTTGTTCGCTTGCTGGAAACGTGTCGTGGAAGCCGTGGGATTACCCGCTGCCGAAGGGCAGGCGTGCCGGCAACCAAGGCGCTGCTACGGAAGCTGATGCAGCTAGATCCACCGTATCCGGATGTGCACAGACAAGCTGTTGTAACACGAAGAAAACCGCCTGGGGAGGCGGTTTTCTTTGCGTTATCGGAAAAAATACACGCTCGAAGTGGCTCTGTGCCTTCATTTAACGAGCTAGTCCCTATTGAGAATGGCGCAGCCGTTTATCGTTGGTGTTGTCTGGAGGAAGCCGAGCCAGCCGGATTTGTGTTGAACACTCCTGCATTTTGTACAGGTAAATGTGCCGAGTATGCTGTTTTAGCAGCAAAGAGATGCAAAATGTACAGCAAAATCCGTCTCATATCGCTGAAAAAGCACCATGAGAGCGCATTGGGCTAAATTTGCCTGCACTTTTTGCAGGATTTCTCGCATTTTAGCCTTATTCTGGCCGATTACCTGTACAAAATGCAGGAAGTTCCGTGCCGAGTCATCGAGCGTCATCCTGCGTCATCGTGTGTCACCTTACCGAGCGTCACGAGCGTCACCGTGCGTCACCGAGAAGAGGGTGGAGCTGGATTGCAGCGTCTGGGAAGGACGGTGCAGGGGATGCACTGCCCTTCTACGTCTGTGTTTCACTCATCCCTCGGTTTGGGCGCCCAGCCGCTCGAGAATGCGCCGCTTGCGGTACAGCTTGTGGGCGGCTTCGCCGACGTCATTCAGCGTACCACGGTTGATCCAGGCGCCGAACAGCATGCCGGCAATGGGGATGAGCTGGAACAGCTTCTTCCAGCCCCAGTTGTCCCGGTACGTGGCGAACACCTCGCGCCAGCCTTGGAGCTGCGACATCATTTGGCGATTCGCCTTATCCACGGTGGCGTAAGCAGCGAGCTCGTCGAGAATCGCCTTCTTGCCGACGATGTCCGAGGAGGCGAACTGCAAGCATTTTATCGTGAAAATGCGTTCCTGCTTTTCCTTCGGATCGTAGCCGTAGCAGATGGCGATCTCTTGGATCGTTTTGAGCGAGAGTCCCAGCACGGCGGGAATGTCGATGGCCAGCGTCAAAAGGCCGCCAATCCCGGTCGTCGCCCCCTGCAAGGTGGCGAGATTGGAGCGCGAGCGGATGAGCTCGTCGGCCACCTGCTCCATCACGCGCAGCGGGAAACCGGCCACGTCCCCGATGGTCAACTCGCGGGCTTCTTCGTCCTCGCGCGGCTTCCACCCGGACGCCGTCTTCAACTGCTGCAAGGTCCCCTGCTCCGCAACGAGGTATTTCCCTCCAGCCTGCACGTAGTGCCCGAGCTCGTCGAGCGCCTCGCCGATTTTGCTGCTGAGCGCCTTCGGTGTAAACCGGTCCAGCAGCTGGAACGGAAGCCGTCCGATTTTTTCCCAGAACCAGAGATCTTTCTGCTCGTGCTCCCATCGTTCAATATCCTGAAGCGCTTGGCGCAGTTCTTGTGTCGATTCCATGTGAGGCAACCTCTCCTTTCTCTCCAATACGTTTTGCCTCCCGCCCGGTTGCTATTCTTTTGACATTTCCTCCGACTGTGATAATTTTAGAAGTGAAGAGCAGAGCATTTTGAATTTTTTTGAAAGCCCCCTTTGCTAAGATGGAGTTGTGATCAACAATAGAGAACATGAAAGGGGCAGTAACCTTGAAAAAGCTAAGCCAAACTGTCGTAAGCGCTCTCGTGATCGGGGGGCTGTTAGCAGGGTGTTCCACACAGGATAAACAGACCTCAACGTCTTCTACAGCGCTGCAATCGTCGGATACCGCAGCAGTTAAAAAAGAAGAAAAAGTTAAACTCACGTTCTGGAGAAACTCCGGGAACGATACGGAGAATGCCGCTTACGATAAGCTCGTCGCGTCTTTTATGGAGAAGTACCCGAATATTTCCGTGGAAATGACGCCGATCCCGTATTCGGATTATGATACCAAGCTGCGCGTGTCCATCGCGTCCGGCTCCCCGCCGGATATTATGGCGCTCGATGCACCGACCGTCGGCTCTTATGCCAATGCGGGTGCGCTCAAGCCGCTGACGGCGTATTTTAAAGCTGACGGCAATATGGATGATGTTCCTAAATCGACATTGGCGACCTACACGTACCAAAATGAAATCTACATGGCGCCGCTGACGGAATCGTCCATCGCGATGTTCTATAATAAAAAAATGTTCCAAGCCAAAGGAATTCCGCTTCCTTCGAAAAACCCGGATGAACCGTGGACATGGGATCAAGTGCTGGACGCGGCCAAAAAACTGAACGATCCGGCCGCAGGCGTCTTCGGCATCGATCCTGCGCAGGGCTTCGGCAATGCGGGGGCGACGGCGTATTTCAAGTACCCGATCATCTGGCAGTTCGGCGGCGAAATTATGAATCCGGAAGGCACGACGTCCAAAGGCTTCCTGGACTCCGCCAATACGAAGAAAGCGGTCCAGTTCTTCTCCGATTTGTATAACAAGGATAAAGTGTCCGCGCTGGAGTATCCGCCGGATCCGTTCCCTAACGGCAAGCTGGCGATTACGATTGACGGTTCCTGGTCCCTCGCGAATCTGAAGGACAAGTTCCCGAATTTCAAGCTCGGGGAAGATTACGACATTGCACCGCTGCCAAAAGGTACGCAGCAAGCCGTCGCGAACGGCAGCTGGGCGCTCGGCATTTCCGCGAAAAGCAAGCATCCCGACGAGGCTTGGAAATTTGTCAACTGGGTGACGGGCCACGATGGTCAGAAGACGTACGCGAGTATGACGAAGGACATTCCGTCCCGTTATTCCGCGGCGAAGGAGTTCCCGGAGCTGAACGAGTATCCGAAAAATATTTTCGTGGTGCAAAATCAGAAGTACGGCCGTCCGCGTCCGATTACGCCGATTTTCCCGCAAATGTCTGACGCGGTGAACAAAATGTTTGAAGATGTGACCATAGGCAAACGCAACGTCGACGCTTCCATTGCTGAAGCCATCGCGACGATCGACAAAGCGTATGCCGACATGAAGGCGCAGAAGAAATAGCGCGGCTTCACGCAAAGAGACGAATCATGCCCATGATCGTCTCTTTGTTGTCGTTTTTCAGAACGGAGGGAAAAAGGGGGGGGATTATGTTTTTTTCATTGCGGAGCCGGTTGATGGCGGTGTTCTCGGTGCTGCTTATTATCCCGTTTGCGGCGCTGGCGTATATTGTGAGCGAAGAAGCGACGAAGACGATCAAGGCGTCGATTGAGTCTGGTGCGGCGCAGACCATCGAGCAGTTCGCGTCCCACGTCGTGACGCTGCTGACGCAGGTTGAAGATACGGGCAATCAGGTCGTGAGCTCGCGAACGACGCAGGAGTGGCTGAACGTCCATCTGAATGCGGACAATACGATTCAAGAGCGGGTGCTGACGAAGCAGCGGCTGCGGGAGTATTTGTCTTCGTACGCGGTGAATACGTCGAATGGCGTCTCGATCAGCGCGTTCGCCGAGGATGCCGGGGGCTTGTGGACGCAGGATACGACGTACCGGAGCAGCGCGTGGTTCCGCAATTTTATGGAGGCGGGGAAGCGCTGGACGACGGCGCACAAGGATCCCGACCAGTCGGACGAGTATTTGCGGACGCGGTCGGTGAATGCGTACCTGTTCCCGCTGGTACAGCTGCAATCGCTGCGCAACGTAGGCTTCATTAAGGTGAACTACCCGACAACCCTGCTGAGAGACGCGATTGAGAAAATTCGGATCGGCCGCACCGGCAGAGTCGTGCTGCTGACCAAGGACGGCGAAAGCGTGTTGGATCAGCCGCTCGGCGGGCAGGAGGAGTTGGTGCAGCGCGGCCTCGCTCACATTGCGGCGGAGTCGGGGGAAGAGGCGAGCGGGATTTTTCCTATACAGGAGGAAGGGGGAGAAAATCTGATCTTCTTCCGCAAGCTGCCGGCGCAGGAATGGATCATTGTCGGCATGGTGCCGGAGGGCGAGCTGTACCAGAAAATTACGCAGATCCGCAGAACGATCCTAGTCGTGACCGGAATGCTTCTGCTGCTCGCCATGCTGGCGGCGCTGTGGCTGTCCGCGGGCATCACGAAGCCGCTCAGCCACATGGGGCGGGCGATGAAGTATGTGCAGCGCGGCGAGTTCGGGCAGGCGCTTCAGGTCATGCCGAAGGTGAGGGAGGGACATAGCGAAGTCGACTATGTCATCGGCGTGTTCCAGGGCATGACGTACCGGCTGCGCGAGCTGATCGAGACGGAGTTCGCCACGAATCTGCGCCGGAAGAATGCGGAGTACAAGGCGCTCCTGCTCCAGATCAATCCGCATTTTTACAATAATACGCTGGAAATTATCTCCGGGCTGGCTGCTATGAAGCGGGAGGATCTGGTCATGGATGCGACGGAAGCGATGGGTAAAATGATGCGCTACTCGCTCAATTTGAACCGGGATTGGGTCACGGTTGCGGAAGAGATGGCGTATATTCGCGATTATGTTTTGCTGCTGGAGTTGCGGCATGGGGAGCGGCTGCACGTAGAGGTGGAGGAAGACCCTGCGGCGGCAGGGGTGCGTGTTGCAAAATTCATTATCCAGCCATTGGTGGAAAATGCCGTGAAATATTCGCTGGAGAAGGCAGGCACGGCGCGGGTTGAGATTCGGACGCAGGCGGAAGAGGAGCGCGTTCGCCTTATGATTCGCGACAACGGCGTCGGCATGCCGTCTGAATTAGTGACGGACTTGCAGGCAGAGCTTCGCGGCGGGGAATCCGTTGCCATTCTCAGCAGCGAGGGCCAGAGCATTGGGCTGCGCAACGTGTTGTCGCGGTGCCGGCTTGCCTACGGCGAGGCGTTCGAGGTTGAGATTCATTCCCAGGTTGGCGAGGGAACGGAGATTGTTCTCTTTGTTCCTATAGAAAGAGGTGACGAGCGCCATGTATCGGATCATGCTCGTAGATGACGAGATCGGCGTACGCAATAGCATTAAGGCGAAAATCGACTGGCATGCTGCCGGCTTCACGATCGCGCAGGAGGCGGATAACGGGCTGGCGGCGATGCAGCTGCTCAAGGAGGGGCCTCTGCCGGACGTTGTCATCACGGATGTGCGCATGCCGCAAATGGACGGCATAACGCTCGTCAAAGCGTGCAAAGAAGCGTATCCCGAGCTGCGCGTGATCGTGCTGTCGGGGTATTCAGATTTTGAATATATGAAGGCGGCAATTCAATACGGGGTGAAGGATTACCTGCTCAAGCCCGTCGTGCGCAGCGAGCTCACGGCTTTGCTGGGCCGACTGGCGGAGGAGCTGGAGGCGGATCGGAGCCGGTTGCTTGAGCAGGAGCGGGAGGAGCGTACGCATACAGAGCTGCTTGCCGTCATGCGGGAGCAGTTGATTTGGCAGCTGGTCAAGGACGAGTGGTTCAGCGCGTCTGCGATGAAAGAGCGGATGACGCAGCTGGAGCTGGGAGAGCTCGCTGTTGATGATGTCCGCGCCCAGTTCGTGACCGTCGAGATGCGCATTCCGCCAGGGCGTCTGGATGATTGGAGCGAGCGGAAGGATTTGCTCTACCTGGCTTTCCAGCTCATGTGCCGGGAATCCGCGGAAAAGCTGGCGCATGTGTATCCGTTCCATGCCAGCAGTCACCCGGCGATGATGCATTTTCTCGTGCTCGTCGCAGACGAGGCGGGACATCCGCGCCTGATGGACGACTTCGTGCGCAGGCTGCGGCGCGACCTGCAAAGCTACCTCCGCGTGGCCTGTGTCATCGGCGTTGGCGAGTCGACGACCGGCCTGCGGCAGCTCAAGGACGGGTACGCGTCCAGCCTGCTGGCGTGGAGCCAGGGGACGACGGAGGGCGGCGGGGCGCAGCCCGGCGCGCAGCTGCTAGCGCGGACGCACGCCTTCTCGCCGGAAGTCGAGCGCAAGCTGATGCAGGCCATCGAGGGCGTGGATATGGCGGCGTTCGCGAAGCAGCTGCAGGGGATTTTTGCAGCGGAGCGGGGAGACACGCCGATGTTCGTGTTTACGTTCCTCACGCTTCGCATCATCCTCCTGTTCCACGCGATTGCGAAGAAGTTTGAGCTCGGCGATGCCTCGCTGCAAAGCTACCTGTGGAACTGTCAGCTGGCGGTGCGGGACTATTCGTCCCGGGAGCAGGTGCTGGAGCTCCTGCTGGAAATGGCACAGCTCGTCATGGACGAGGTGAGGAAAACGCGCTTTTCCAGTGGCCAGCAAATGCTGGAGGCGATCCGCAAATACGTGGACGAAAACTACACATACGAGCTGTCGTTGGCATCGCTCGCGGAGATGTTCCACCTCAACGAAACGTACTTGTCCGGGTTGTTCAAGCAAAGCGTGGGCAGCACCTTCAGCGACTATGTGACCAAGCTGCGACTGACCAAAGCGGCCGCACTGCTGGAGGAAGGCGAGCTCAAACTGACGGACATTGCGACGCTGGTGGGGTACTCGAGCGCGAGCTATTTTAGCACGGCGTTCAAGAAATGGTACGGTAAGGGACCGAAGGAGTATCGGGAGGAGCGGGCGAGGGGGCAAGTGTGAGTAGGGGACAGCTCTCGAAATAGTGCTTCCGTGCAGCATGCGTCGTTGACTCCTGTCTGCGGAGCGGAGAAGGTTCAGAAAATTTAAGCCGATTGCGGCGTGAATATGGGCAAGCAAAAAATTCCTGCAAATGTGCAGGAATTTTTTGCGTTTTGGGCAGATTTAGAGAAATTCCTGCGAATAGGCAGTTTTTTTCTCGGAATTCTCGACAATTGGCGCCTTCGCTCAAAAATTCCTGCACAATCGCAGGCATTTCTTTAAATGGGGGCTTCGGGAGCAGAATTCCTGCATAATTGCAGGCTTTGCTGCATTACGCAATGGCCCGCGTCACATGGATGAGACTTGCAGGGGGCTGGGAGCGCCGGCAGGCACAACTAAACAAATTGAAAGCCGACACCCGAGCATATTGAAATCTTTACGCGGCCACGCCCGGTACAATAACGATACGGAATATTTGGCATGGTGCAGGAGGAAAACGTATGCGCAAGGCAGCAAGCATGTTGACAATCGGCGCCGCCATGGCGGTGCTGCTGGGATGGGGGGCGGTAACGGTGCTAAACCATAGCGGAGAGATGAGCGGAGCAGGGCAGGGAACGGAGGCGGCTGCAGGCTTGAACGGGCGAGATGCTGGGAAGGGAGTTGCGGCGGGGGCTGAAGGGCAAGCTGCGTCGGGAGCTGGCGGATATGATGCTGAGACTGTAGAGAAGAACGCAACAGGGAAACCAACGACGGGAGCGCCAGCAGGGTTTCATTACGCGAGCGATCCCAATTACTATACGGAGACGTTTCGTCCGCAGTATCATCTGTCGCCGGAAAGCGGCAATATGAGCGACCCGAACGGGATGGTGTATCTTGAGGGCGAGTATCACCAGTTCTATCAAAATAGCGGGCAATGGGGCCACGCGGTGAGCACGGATCTGCTGCACTGGGAGCACCTGCCCGTAGCGCTGGCGCGGGACTCGCTGGGCGAGATCTGGTCGGGCAGCGCGGTGGTGGACGCGAAGGATACGAGCGGCTTTTTCGGGGGCAAGGCGGGGCTGGTTGCGATTTTTACGCATTGGAAAGGCGGCTTGCAATCGCAGAGCATTGCGTACAGCGCGGACAAGGGACGTACGTGGACGAAATATGAAGGGAATCCGGTCATTCCGAATCCGGGACTGAAAGATTTTCGCGATCCCAAAGTGATCTGGTACGCGCCGACAAAATCGTGGGTAATGGTCGTGTCCGTGGACAATCGGGTGCGTTTCTACACGTCGCCTGATCTCAAAACGTGGACGATGACAAGCGAGTTCGGCAGCGACCAGGGCTCGCACGCGGCTGTGTGGGAGTGCCCGGATTTGTTCGAACTGCCGGTGGAGGGCTCCAAAGAGAAACGCTGGGTGCTGACCGTCAGCATCGGCAACAACACGGCGACGAAGGGATCGACGGCGCAGTATTTCGTCGGAACGTTCGACGGCCGCACGTTCAAGAACGATAACGCCCCATCCGAAGTGCTGTGGACGGATTATGGCAAAGACTTCTACGCCGCGGTGTCCTACTCGGACATTCCGGCGAAAGACGGCCGCCGCATCTGGCTCGGCTGGATGTCGAACTGGCGGTACCCGTTCGCGATGCCGACCGGCGCGTGGAAGGGCAGCATGTCCATCCCGCGCGAGCTGACACTGCGGGATGTAGCGGTGCAGGGGCTGCGGCTGGTGCAGCAGCCCGTGAAAGAGCTGACCGCGCTGCGCGGGCAGAAGGCGGTGGTTGAGAGGACACCGCTATCGCCGGGCGGCGCGCAGAATCCGTTCGACGGCCTGAAAGGGACGTCGTACGAATTGGAGACGGAGCTGACGGTGCAGCCGGATGCGCAGGTAGATTTGGCGCTGCGTCGGAGCGCGGACGGCGGGCAAGCGACGGTCGTCAGCTATGATGCCGCAGCCGGCGTGCTCAGCGTGGACCGCACGCACGCGGGCGTCAGCACCTTCGAGAAAGGCTTCGCCGAGAAGGTGTCGGCACCGCTGAAGCTGCGGGATGGCAAGCTGAAGCTTCGCTTGTACGTCGACAGCGCCAGCTTGGAGGTGTTTGCGAACGACGGAGAGACGGTCGTTTCGTCGATCATGTTCCCGGACCCGACGAGCAGCGGGCTGTCGGTGGAGGCCGTGAAGGGCGGCGCGGTGTTGGAGCGCGCGAGCTTTTATCCGCTGCAGACGGTATGGCGGCAGGAGGATGTAAACAGCAGTACGCCGCAGCGGATCGTGCTGAGCAAGCCGTCGGTGGACGTACCGGTCGGCGGCAGTCAGGCGGTCGCCGCGGACGTGCTGCCGTACCGCGCGCCGCAAGGGCTGACGTGGGAATCGGACAATGAGATGATTGCCAAGGTAAGCGCGTCAGCGTCAGTGGCAGGCGGCGCGGTGGTGACCGGCGTAGGCAGCGGATCGACGGTGATCCGCGCCAAAACGAGCGACGGCCGGGTAACGGCGAGCATGAATATTTTTGTTTATGAAACGAAGTAGTTAAAGAGACTTTCCGAAATAGAATACCGCTTCATTTCAGACAAATTGCCGTGGGACCTGGAGGCTTGTCTGCAAAATAGGGGGGGGAATTTCGGAAAGCTCCATAGGGAAAGGGGAGACTCGTATGGAAACTGCGGTGAGCAACCAAGAGACAGCGGGAGGAAAGTCGACAGTACGGGGGCGGCGAACAAGCAGTTATCGGAGGCACGAGCAGCGGACGGCGTTTTGGTTCATTGTGCCGGCAGTGGCGCTGCTGCTTGTCTTCGTTTTTTACCCGATGCTGCAGGCGTTTCTGATCAGCTTCAAAAACTACTCCTTAGTCGGCGCAGGCGACGTCTTCGTCGGCTTGGATAACTATACGCATTTGATGAAGGATCGCGCGTTCTGGGGGAGTCTGCGGCATTCGTTTTATTTTGCCGTCATCGTCATTCCGATTCAGACGAGCATTGCGCTCGGGCTGGCGTTGCTGGTGCAGAAGCCGTCCAGGGCGAGCGGGCTGTTCCGGACACTGTATTTTATCCCGGTCATCATCTCGACGGCGGTCGCGGCTACGGTATTTAAGCTCATTTACAATAAAGAGTTCGGGCTGCTGAATTCCATGCTTAAAGCGCTGCATCTGCCGACGACGAGCTTCCTGTCCGATCCGCATACGGCGATGAACGGGATTATCGTGCTGGGCATTTGGAAGGGCGTCGGTTTTTTCATGATTATTTTTCTTGCCGGCTTGAATAACATCTCGCCGGATCTGTACGAAGCGGCCCGGGTGGACGGGGCTTCGCGGCTCCAGCAGTTCGCGCGGATTACGCTGCCGCTGCTCAACCGTACGACGGCTTTTGTCGTGATTATGACGACGATCGACGCGATCAAGCTGTCGGGCTTGGTGTTCGTGCTGACGAACGGCGGGCCGAACGGGTCGACGGAGACGGTGGTTTTCTATATCTACAAGCAGGCGTTCACGCAA
>NZ_RXHU01000117.1 GCF_003955665.1 Paenibacillus whitsoniae | reverse complement strand
TTGTCTCAAGCTTAAACCTCCTCATAAGAAATGTTAGATTTCTTCCGTCACATCATGCTGTTGCGATGCACTTCAGATTGGCTGTGCGATCCCCTCCTCCTGATAGATTCACGCTTAGATACCCGGGATCTATCACTGAAGTGTTGCCCGATCCCGATAGATTCATCATACTGATTCGATCGAGGTGCGGCATTAATTTTCCCAACACGTTTTTTCGAAATCCCAACATCACTCTCCATTTGTCAGTCAAATATGGTACTATGATCGTATCATCCGCTATCAAAAAAAGAACCTCTCGAGGTGACTATGAATCCACAGATCCTTCACTTTATTGCCCCGCCAATCCCTTACTTCCTGGATTTCGGAAGCGCTTTCTACCAATCTGGCGATCTCCATATTTCGCGGAATCATATCGGCACCTTCGACTTAATCATTGTGACCAAGGGCACGATTTATATCGGAGAAGGCAAGCATAACTGGACGGTGAAGCAGCATGAGGCCATCATTCTCCGCCCGGATCTCAATCATTACGGAACAGCCCCCTGCACGCAGGAGACTGAAATTATCTGGATTCATTTTCATACCCACGGGGCCTGGGGCGAGTATGCCGATATGAATGCCTGCTTGGAAAATCAAGCCGAACTGATCAACAATCATCGAACAACCGCATTCTTGAACCATGCCGAGGTCAACTCCATTTTTATCCCCAAATATATGAAGCTGACGCCAAAAGCGTTTGAGCTTGCGGCCTATTTTTTCCAACTCGAGGACGAGTCCCGCTCCGTGCGCAACTGGCGCAAGCAAAACGCATTCCAGCTCTTCCTGCAGCACATTAGCCGGGAGCTGATCGCGACGACGGATATGACGGCCTTTCACCTGGCGGAGAAGGTCGAGTTGTTCATTCGACAGAACTATATGAAAAAAATTACGAACACTACACTCCAAGCGGAGCTGAACTATCACCCAAACTACTTGGCCAAATGCATGCTCAAGGTATTCGGGATGACGCCGATGGACTTCCTGCTGCAGTATCGGATCGAGCAGGCCAAAAAACTGCTCATCCAGACCGACTGGTCCATGACCAGGATCGCAGAGGAGTGCGGCTTCCAGCATGCATCTTATTTCTCTTATTGTTTTTCAAATAAAGAGGGGATTTCACCGCTTAATTTTCGGAAGAATTTTACGGGGCAAGGGTAGAAGGCGTCTTGCGCCCCTGGGTGGTAGGCGTTGCGGACATGCAAAAAAAAGCTGTCGCCAAGGTTTTACCCCTCGGAAGACAGCTCCTTCCACCTACGTGCGGGCGGCCTTCACCCACACCATCATCTCCCCCGCTCCGCGATTGCCCCACGCGTAGTACGGAATAAACGTGGACATGACGCGGTTTTGTGCCCATCCTTTATGCGGAACATACAAGTGCGCACCCTCCGCCGGTACCTCCGTTCGCAGCGATTCCACGCGGATCGTTGATATGCCGCCCAGCAAGTACGGATCGTACTCGACCGTAAACGCGGCCTCTCGGTCAACCTCCAGCAAGTGGAGATGACTCCCGTTATCCGCCTCCTCAAGGCAGTAGAGAAACGGACCGCGCTGCAGCGCGACTTTCCCTGCGTTTTGCCGGACAAGCGGATGGCTCTGGATCAGCTGCACCTGCATATCGAACAGCAGCTCGAGCCGGTCGCCCGACTGCCACGCCCGCGTGAAGTACGCGTAGCCATTTCGAACGTCATCAGGCTCGCAAATCGTGCCGTTCAGCCGGTACACCACGTCTTCACACCATGCAGGAACTCGAAAAGCCAAAGTAAAAGGCCCCGCAGCTCCAGCATCTTGTATGTTAAAGCTTACATTTCCGTCAGATGTGTACCTCGCGTCTTGCCGAACCCGCACCGGCTGGCCGTCCATACGCACCTCCGCTTCGCCTCCGATATACAGATGAACATACAGCGTATCCCCTTGGGCCGTATACACATAATGGTGCAGCGAAGCCAGCAGCCGCGCAATATTCGGTGGGCAGCAGGAGCAGCCGAACCATTGCTGTCGCTGAACTTTGACATGCCCGTAAATCGGATTGACCTCATTCGCCTTCGGATGCACCTCCAGCGGATTCACATAGAAGAAATGCTTCCCGTCCATCGCCATGCCGCCGAGCACCGTATTATACAACGCTCGCTCAAGTACGTCGGCGTACTCACCTTTCGGCTCAATCTCCAGCATCCTCCGGGCAAAAAAGATCAGGCCGATCGACGCGCACGTCTCGCCATACACCGTATCGTTCGGCAGGTCGTAGTCGATCGTGAACGACTCTCCGTACGCCATCGCGCCGATCGCGCCGGTAATATACATCTGCTTGTGCACGATGTTCGCCCACAGCTTGCGGCACGCCTCCAACAGGCTCGCATCCCCTGTCACCCCGGCCAAGTGAGCCATGCCCGTGCACATGTACACCAACCGAACCGCATGACCGACGGCGGTGTCCTGCTCACGAACCGGGAGGTGCGACTGACTGTATTTCAAGTCGAACGCCATGTTCAGCTCCTTGAAATGCACCTTGTTCACGCGCTTCTCGTACTCTTGGGCATAGAAGCTCGGCTGCCGCCCCCGCTCATCGAGGAAAAACTGGCTCAACTTCACGTATCGCTCGTTGCCGGTCGCTTCGTACAGCTTCATCAGCGCCAACTCGATTTCCTGATGTCCATCGTAGCCCTGCAGCTTGCCCGGCTCTCTGCCGAACACCGTATCCACGTAGTCGGCGTACCGGCAGCATACGTCGAGCAGCTTGCGCTTCCCCGTTGCCTGGAAATAGGCGACACCCGCTTCGATCAAGTGGCCTGCACAGTACAACTCGTGGCATTCCGCCAAGTTCGACCAGCGGTGCTCCGGTTCCTGGAGCGTAAAGTACGTGTTCAAATACCCGTCCGGCTGTTGGGCCTTGGCGAGCAGCTCGACGACATCGTCCGCAATGGCTTCCAACGCCGGATCCGGCCGCACGCCAAGCATATAGCCGACGGCCTCCAGCCATTTGTACACATCGCTGTCCTGGAACACCATGCCGCCGAAGGCACCCGCTTCCTCCCCGGCAGCAATTCGAAAATTCCGAATCGCATGGCTCGGCGCAGCGTCCTCGATCCCATCGTTGAGCGCCTCCCATTGATAGGGCAGCACAACCTCCTTCACCAGACGGATATAAGGCGACCAAAAGCTGTCCTCAATCCGAACGTTCCCTGTTTCCAGCCGTATATCCTTCATTTGCTTTGACATCGCACAGCACCGCTTTCATTTACGTTGATTTCATGCCACGAAGGCTAATTTTTCAATCCGGTTAACGTGATTCCCTCTACAAAATATTTTTGACCAATCAGGTAGAAAATGACGCCAGGCGCAAAGGACAGGCACGTGGCTGCCATCGTTGACGACCAATCTTGCTTTAATTGTCCTTTAAAATTGGTAAGTCCCAGTGCGATCGTGTATTTATCGCTTGAATTAATGTAAATCATCTGTTGGAGCAAATCGTTCCACAAGCCGATGAAAATAAACAAAGCGACGACGATCATAGCAGGCTTGATGGCTGGCATAATGATGCTGAACAAAATGCGGAAGTACCCGGCTCCGTCAATCGTTGCCGCTTGGTCGAGTTCTCGCGGGATGGAGAGAATGAACTGCCGAATCAAAAAAATATTAAAAGCGCCGCCGCCGCAAAAATAGGGCAAAATCAATGGCAGATAGCTGTCCTGGAGTCCCAGCCCCCGTGTCCATCCAATGTACAGGGGAATGAGCGTAACCATGGCAGGCAAGAGCATCGAACCGACGCAAAGGATCCAGATCAATTGTTTGCCTTTAAACCGCAACCTTGCAAAAGCATAACCACACAAGGTAGCCGTGAACGTCCCCCCCAAACAGGACGGAATGATAATGACCATCGTATTCCATAAGTACTTCCAGAATTTAAAAATCTTCAGTGTATTCTCGTAATTGGAAAACAACCAATTTTTCGGTATGAGCGACGGCGGATACTGGTAGATCTCGGGATTCGTCATCAAAGACGTACGGAATATCCACCAGATCGGGAAGAGCACAAGGAGGGCAAATCCAATGACGACGATAAGTGAAAGCACGTTCATCATTCGTTCACTGCGTTTTTTGCTTTTAAATCTGGCGTATGCGATTTCGCTCATTTATCGTCGTCTCCTTCGGAAAAGATCCACCGCTTCGACGTCTTGAACAAAACGGCCGTAAACGCGGCAAGAATAGCAAAAATAATAAAGGTCGTTGCGCAGGCGTAACCCAGCTTGTAATTGACGAAAGCCTGATCATACATGAGATACGTCATGAATCGGGAAGAATTGCCCGGACCGCCATTCGTCAGAGCAAGGGCCGGCGTAACGACTTGTAGATTGGCGATCAAGCTGAGCAGCAGGTTGTAAAAGATGATCGGCGTCATACAAGGCAAGGTGACATGCCGGAAGCGATTCCATCCGTTCGCACCATCCATTTCAGCCGCTTCATGATAGACGTTCGGAACGCTCTGAAGCCCGGCCAAAAAAATAACGATTAGATTCCCCGACAGCCAGACTGCAATCAAAGAGAGAGATGGGACTACGTAATTGGAATCCGCAATAAAGAGAACTTTGTTCAATCCGACTTTGGAGAGGAGATAGTTGAAGAAACCAAAGTTCGCTTCGTAAAGCCAGGACCATCCGACATATACAGCAGCGGCAGGCAAAACGAAAGGCACGTAGAATACCGCTCTGAAAAAACCTCTTGCCGGAATTTTACGGTTCAACAGCATCGCGATGAGCAGGGAATAGATCATACTGCCGGCTACCGATAAAAAGGCGAAGTAAAGCGTCGCTAGAATGGAATCTTTAATATAAGGATCGGTGGTAAACAGAGTGACATAATTGCTGAAGCCGACGAATTCGGGGTTTTTCAGCCCCGTCCAATTCGTCATACTAATCCCCAGCACGCCAAGAAGAGGCGCATAGGTAAGGAAGATCAGTCCGAGTATTGCCGGAATCAAGCATATATAAGCAACGCTTGCCTCGCTTGAATAGAGGCGGGAACGGCGCTGCCGAGGTTTGTTAAAGGTTTCCATAATCTTGCTCCCCACCTCAAAAGTTGAAGGATGACCGCCGCTTGCTAGTTCTTGGCGGTCATCCCTGCTAACCGTTATTTTTTGCCTTTGTTGGCTGCTTTCAGAGCTTCAAGATTTTTGGAAATGGCGTCCTTGGCCGAAGTTTTTCCGGTCCACACATCCCCCAATATCGATCCCAGCAATGTGTTAAAGTCCGTCGTATGATTCGTATAGAACCAGGAAGCCGGTCTTGCAGCCGGGGATAGCGCATAATCGACGACAGCAGACTTGTATTCGTTATACGGAGGGAAGTTCGGATTATCGACCCACTTATGGGTAAGCTTTTCATCCGTATACCATTTTTTCAACGTTGGCATCCAGATGCCTGATGAGATGAGTCCCCAGTTGTTTTCTTCAGCCGTGTACCATTTCAGCCATTCCATCGCTTCTTTCGGATGCTTGGTCTGAGAGAAGACGACATTGGCGCCACCCGTGTTGAGGGTCACCTTTTCCTTCATGTAAGGCAATACGGCTACGCCATATTTCAGTCCTGCATCCTTCGCCGCATTCAAGCTCGTTCCTACGTTCCACGCGCCGTTCGTCGCCATGGCGACCTTGCCTGCGATGATGGTACGCTGAATGCCGTCATCGGTCTGGCCGACGGACAACGGGGCAACGTGATCTTTTAAGTACAGATCCGCGACTTTCTGAATCGCTTCCATACTGGCGTCTTCCCCAATTCGTACCGCTGTGCCGTCACCCGAATAGAAACCGCCGCCATTGCTCAGTGCCCAGGCTTCCAGCTGCCACGCCAGATTTTCGACGGATGCGCCGTACTGAACGATGCTCTGCGCTTTAAAGCCGGCCTCGTCAGGATGTTTGCCGTTCGAGTCGACCGTCAGCTTCTTGGCCGTAGCTACGAATTCATCCCATGTCCAGGCTTTATCCAAAGCAGATGGCGGATAAGGAACCTTCGCTTTGTCGAACATATCTTTGTTGTAATAAAGAAGGAGAATTTCGTTGGCAGCGGCATAGGCTACCGTTTTGCCTTGATATTTGTAGGCCAGGCTATCCAGCGGTTTGCTGTCGCTTCCCTCGTACATGCTGCTTACATCATTCAGCATGCCATCGGAAGACCACTGAATGACGCCATCCTCCTTTAAGATCCCCGTATCCGGCAGCTGACCTGCCGCAGCCTGCGTATTCAGTTTGGTCATGTAGTTTTCCCAAGGAATCGCCTGCACTTTGACTTCGATTCTGTTTTGGGATGCATTAAACTTATCGGCCGCTTCCTGGGTTTTGTTTCCTTCCGCCTCGCTCCCCCACATCGCATAGGTAATTTTAACCTTCTCTGTGGAAGATGACGCCGTCGCCGCAGGTGATTTTGAAGCCGCTTCTCCCGTTGGCGATGCGGTTGGCGTGTCGTTATTCGTGGAGCATCCCGTCACCATGCTTAAGATCAAGGCTGTAGACACGCTAAACATGAATCCTTTTTTCATTGTCTTCACATTAACCCCTCCATCATATTGAATTCACCGTTATTTCTCGATTCCTCCCGCTTGGCGGGGACTATTTCATCTGTCAATTTTTTAGATTTTTTTAAAAATGATTCTTTTATGTAAGCGCTACAATTACATTATAGATAAACATTTCAAGTTTGACGACAAAGGATCTCAACCTTTTTTTTAGAAATCTCAACCTCTGCATATGATCTGCTGAACCGTTATCCGTGTTAAAAGAAAACGAGCCAACACCTTTTTCGGCATTGACTCGCTATGGTTGCTGATGCTTTCTTCATTATTGCAGAACAGGTGTCAATTCACTGCCGTCGTATTCGAGCTTGATCCGTCCTGACGGGACGGTCAATTCCAACGTAAACGGCCGCAGATCCGAAGGCAGCTTGGCCTCGCATGCCCATGTGTCCCATCCGGCACTCCGCGGTTGCAGACCGATCACATCCTCGATCAGCACAGGAATCGGCGAGCTCGCCCACGCATGACACAAGCTCGTATTCCATTTCTGCTCTTTACCCCAGGCCTCATAAGCCGAAGTCGCGCCCTCCCGCAGCATGTTTTGCCAGGAGTGTTCGTCGTCTGACATCATCAGCTCGTAGATTAAGCCGTACTCCCCAGCCCTAGCCAAGCTCTTTAACACAAAATACGACATATACACCCCGCAGCTAAACCGCTTGCGACGAATCAAATCAACGATGCTCGGAACCGCCTCTTCCGGCACCAACCCGAAGAAAAGCGACAGCACGTTTGCATGCAGAGAGGCGTGATCGGTGAACTCGGCATCCGCGAACAAGCGTGCCGCCGGACGGTAAAAGGCTTGACGGAATGCCTCCGTCAAATCTGGTAGAGCATCCTCATACGAGATTTCGAGGATGTCCTTCATCTCTTGAACGGCGCCAACACAGCCGATGTAGAAGGCATTCATCACCGCATGGCAGCCGTCACTGACAGGCCGGGTAAGCGGAAAGTCGTAGCCGTCCCGGAGGTTGTCCGGCCAATCGACAAGGTTCCATTTTTCCTTCACATGCTCAAGCAAGCCGTCCTCCCGTTGATAGCGGCTGAAATACGCCACCACACCTTCCGCATACGGCAGCATCTCCGCCAAAAACGTCCGATCGCCGGTCAGCTTGTAATACGTCAGCAATTGCATCGGCCATTGGCAGGAGAAATCGGCGATTTCCTGCATCAGATTTCCCGGCACGACCGCCATCAAACCAGGGCAGACGGCCGAACTCAAAGCGAACTCATGAAGCGCCTTCTTCCACATACGCGGATCACCGCTCACATACAGGTGGGCATGCCCAATCACCGTATTGTCGCCTAAGTACTGCCCCTTCTCCCGGCTGGGACAATCCAGATACGACTCCTGTGTACAATTGCGCACCGCTCGCTCGCAAATATCCCAGATGCCTTGAAGGATAGGATCCTCGCTTTTAAAAACAGCATAACGCCCTTCCAACTGCGGGTAATGCCGAACGACCGCCGAAACTGTCCCCGGATCGATCACCGTTCTGGATGAGATCACCTCGGCATAGCGGAACGTTTTGTACTCATAGTTTTCCAGAATTTGCTCGCCGTCCGACAACGTCCATATTTCCCGATACTCGCAATTGCACCGCATCTGATAGCGCACCGTGCCGTCGGCATTCAATTCCTCGCCGCATCTGACTTCGATCTGATCGCCCGCAGCGCCAGAAGCTTTCAGCGAAAACTGACCGGTAATCTCCTCTCCGAAATCGATCAGCATACGCCCAGCGCCAAGCTGCGTGACTTGCTGAGGCAAAACGCGATACGTGTCTACCACCGGGGTCGGCTGGCAATACAGCGCATAATCGTGCTGCGCTAAAGGAACTGCGCGCTCCCATCCAGCATCGTCGTACTCCGGCAAATTCCACCCCGGAACATCCAGCCGATTATCGATGTGCTCCAAAAATTGCGTGTCATACCCGACCGTCTCCGCCTGCCAATCGCCATATTTCCACAGTCGTTTGCATGTCCAGCTGCCGTCGCTTTGACACACTACCTCGTCTCCGGCCTTCAGCTCGGCAATGAGTCCTTGCCTCAGATCCCCACTGTTGTAGGCCCGATTCACAAGCCCTTGATAGTACACGTGGAGCGCAATGACGTTTACCCCTTCGATTACAAAAGGAGAAATATCCAGTTGGTTGTAATAGTAATGGAACCTGTAGTTTTGAGCTGGGCCTTGCGCGACGTAGCGGCCGTTCACATACAGCTTGTAATAATCGTCTGCGCCAAGATCCAACAGCAAAGGAGCCTTGCAGCTCGCTCCCTGCTCCAGCTTGAACGCCTTGCGGAACAATGCGTGATGATGCTTCAGCTGAACCGGGTGCTCGAACGGCGGGGGCGGAAGCGTTTCTTTATGCAGAAGGTCGACGGGGCTTTGATCCGCAAAATCGGGATGCTGAATCCATGCCGCTGCCCATTGTTTGTCCATAATACAATCCCCTTTACTGAGCCTTGCGAATAATAGGCTCTTTCGGTAATCGCTTGCAACAAGCCGGTTAAAAACGCAATACTGCAATCGCCTTCTTGTATTTGTCGATGCGTTCATAATCTTGTTTCGTCGGATTCGGGATGCGATTCACGTCGCTGTTGTCCTCCAAATCGAGCAGCTTCACACGCGTCGCCAGCGGATTAAGCTTCACGCGCTCAATGAATGCATCGTAGCTTTCGTCTGCGCGACGGGTCAAGCAATCGAGTGCGTCAATGACGGAAGGGCTAAAGCCCTCTTTTTGCAGATCGAATAACGTTATGTTGGAGTCCTCGACGACATCATGCAGTACAGCCACAATGGCGTCTTCTTCTGACTTGGCCCGGCTCGCCAAACGAATCGGGTGCAAAATATAAGGCTGACCGCCTTTGTCCTCCTGCCCGTCATGGGCTTTGGCTGCCAGTAAGATCGCTTTGGTCAGTAGGCTCATTGCTGGTTTCCCCTCCTCATGCTCAGCCAACTTTAAGGAAAGATTAATGTGCTTTTCAGCTTCTATTCGGCTAATTTTCATATTCCTATCTTACAATAAAAAACAAGTTCATGGATAGGAGTGTGCATCTACATATGAAAATAACAAAACTTGCAGGTATAGCCATATTAATTCCCGTGCTGCTGGCCGGATGCGGAGCGAAGAACGATACGCAAAGCGCAGCGGCGGCGAACACGTCCCCGCCTGCGCAGCAAAGCGGACAGGCAGCCGGCGGCACCGGGCAGGGCGGCGGAAACGTACAGAACCGGCCGCAAATGAGCGCAGCGCAAAGAACGATGTTCACCACGTTCCAGACGCTGGAGATGATGGATCGCCAGGACGGCCTGGCGATCACCAAAGAACAGGCACAGGCGATGCTGCCTGTCGTCCAGGATGTCGTCGATAAGAAGGAACTCAGCGACGACAATAAAACAAAACTGCTCGAGAAGCTGACTGACGAGCAGAAGAAGTTCATCACCGACGCCGAGTCGCGCATGGCCAGCCGCGGTCAAGGCGGCGGGCCGGGTGGACAAGGCGCCGGCGGCGAAGGCCGCCCGAATCGGGGCGGCCAGGGCAGCGCAGCGCCGAACGCGTCCGCGGCACCGCAGGCGGGCGGCGATGCCGCCGGCAGCGCGAACGGCGCGGCGGACGGCAAGAGCGGCGCCGGCGCCGATGCCAATGCAGCCGGGGGCAACGGCGGGGGCCGCAACTTTGGCGGCGGCGGTGGCGCCGGCGGCCAGGGCGGCAACCGGTCGAATGGCGGCGGCCAATTCGCCAACCCGGGCCAGCAACTGATCGAGCTGCTGCAGAGCAAGACGAAGTAGCTCCTAGAGCCTTCTAAACCGAACGTCAAAAAGCCTGAGTTAACCGGATGTGAGCCGGTACGCTCAGGCCTTTTCTTTATATCAACCAGATTACATACACGAGAGCAATCACAATGCCTCTTATCGATTTTCCTTCTGAATCAGTCGCATGACGGTTTGCCCCAGCGCTTCAGGCTCATTCGCGTAGTTGTAAATTCCTAGAAATGCTTGTGCCGCCTCCGGATAGCTAGCGATTACGCGATTCACCATTACTTGTTCCTGCGTTGGCGGTGTATTTTTCGTAATCTGACAAGCCATGTGAAAGCGCGACATCATCTTAGACTCCAGCTCATTTTGATATTGATGAGCCATACGATTCCAGTTCGCTGCCCAATCGTCCGTTGCGGCAAGGATGGAAGTCAATAATCGAGCGCTATAGATTGCATCGTGCATCCCTTGGCCGACCGCAGGATCCTTGAAGGAAATGGCATCTCCGACCAGTGCCCACCCTGAACCCATCGCTTGGAACCAGTCATTGTCATAGCCGAGCAGCCCTCGGATCGGTTCTTCCAGTTTCGAGGTTTCCAGCCTTCGTGGGAAATCCGTATGGGCAAAAGCGCTGCGAACCAGCTCACGGAAGCTTGCTTCGGGTTCGCCCAGAAATTTATTCTTCCATTCGGCATCCTCTAACGGAAACATCAAACCAACGACATGCATGTCATCGCTGGTCGGAAAGAGGATCGCGATACGTCCTGCCGTCACGTAAAATTCTACACGGGGCTCCCCTTCTTGTACATAACCGGAGAAGTACCCCACATAGGAAGCGTAGTCTGTTGGGACAGCCATCTTCCGTTCGCTGTTTACTAAACGGCGCAGCGTGGAATGACGTCCGTCCGCACCAACGACTAATCCAGCCGTATAGGAGGATTGGAGGCCTTCGCGGTTTACACCAACGACACCTGTCACCGTATCCCCCTGCCAGAGAACGTCCGTAACGCGGAAGCCTTGCAAAGTGGTCACTTCTTTCTGCATAGCGGCATGATCCCACAGCATTTTATCTAAATATTTGCGTCGGATGCAGAGGCTATGGCTTTCGCCATTGACGACGGGATAATCTGCCTCAATGACAACGTCCCCCATCTGAATATGAGCCTTTTTGTATAAAGGCGTACCGGTCTGAAGCAGCTTATCCAACACGCCCATCTCACGCAGCATTCCGACCGAATTGTTAAAAAAGTTGTGCGTTGACAGCGTATCGCTTGGAAATTCCGCACGATCCAGAAGCAGCACCTCATATCCGTTCCGCGCCAATTCATACGCAAGCGTGGAACCTGCAACTCTGCCGCCGACGATAATCACGTCAAATTGATCTTTTCGCATCGTCTTCCTCCTTTTTTTGAATAAACAAAGTGTATCAAAATGGAGGAAGGTTGCCGTCTAACGGACGATATACAGCAGGGATATATCTTTACTTTAGAAGTCCCTTCTGTTTGGCCTCTTGGATCGCCTGGATTCGATTGGCAACTTGCAACTTACTGTAAATCCGATGCAAATGAAGCTTTACTGTGCCTTCCGTAAGTACCAACCGGCTAGCGATTGACTTGTTGGACAGCCCTTCCGCCAGCAGTTGCAGCACTTCTTCCTCACGGGCTGTTAACATGAACACGGAATGCGCTTCTGACTCTTTCGTCGAATCCTTAGGCTCCTGGCCGATATGCAAAGAGAGGATGTGTTGCAAGAAGGAACGCGATACACCCGCTGTAAGAGCCTTGGTCATTGCGTTGTTTTGACGCATTTCCGCATATTGCCGCAGCAGCTTACGATAATTAGTTTCGCTAAAGCACTGCAGGCAGCCTTCTCTTTCGCCAAGCAATAGCGCCTCATGCAGATGAAGCAATGCAAAATGAGCCTGCTCCTGGTTCTCATAGATTTGGGCGAGACAGAGCAACGTTTCAATCTCCGTCATCGTTCGGCTTGCTGACCTTGCTTGGCTGAGCAGCTGCTCACACCAATATTGCGCTTCCTTCCAATTTCCGGTGCACATCTGAACACGAATATACGTCAGCAGCTCATATTCTCGATTGCCCATCATATCCTGCTGTCTGCTCCATGGCATAGCCGAGCACCACTCTTGAGCTGCGTTCAGCTCTCCGAGGCTCAAGAGGCATCGCACTTTGCAGGCTTGCAGCAGGGCTTCCCACTGGGACTGCCGCTGTTGCATGAGCTCCAGTTGTTCCGTGGCGCCTTCGAGCAAATTCATCGCATGTTTGGTGTCGCCACGAGCCATCGCGATTTGAACACGAACGATTTCAGCCGGCAAGTAGGCGCCTACGATGCGGTTCAAACTGGCGATACGGATCGCGTCTTCCGCGAATTGCAGCGCTTCCGTCAGCCGATTCCTCTCCAGGCAGACCTCACTCATCGCAGTCCGTTGATAGGCGGTAAAAGGGAAGTCGTGAAAGCTCTGTTTTTCAATAAAGGTGGCATATAGTCGATGGTAGCTTTCTGACTTTTTGATGGAGCCGTTAAAGCCATAGTACCCTCGAATCAGTGGAACTGCACCGTCATTCAGCTCGATCCCCAGCCCGAAAAGCATCGGAAGCCCCTCGATATCCGGCAGGGATTCATCGTCCAACATCGCTTGAAGAAGCGCTATACAGCGTTCAAAATCGCCTTTGAGCATAGCATGATAGGTCTTGGCAACTTTAACATCTTCTCCGATGGCAATGTGCAGCGAAGACTTATGACGGCCGGGCACATCCAGTATCTTTTGCAGAAGTCGAACATACCCCTCCAAATTCTCACTGCGGCCCATGATCAGCTCCGTCCAAACCAGCGTAATCAGCAGTTCTGGACGCTCTCTGATCGGGTCAGGCAGCTCCATCAGCCAACGATGCAGCGTTGCCAATTCTCTTCTTTTCAGCAAATTCGTCGCACTTGCAGCAATGAGTTCACCCGCACGCTCGTAGTCCTTAGCAGCCAGCGCGTGCTCGATTGCCTCGTTGGTGTAATGATGCTGCTCCAACCATCTGCTGGCAATGTCATGCAAGGATGCAAGGTCAGTCTGATCTTCTTTCGCCCAACGACTGCGCAAAAAATCCGAAAATAAAGGATGATACCGATACCAAATGCCATCAGCATCCAAGGGAATCACGAAAAGACTTAACCGTTCCAATTCCTGAAGCTTGCTTGCGTCTTCCGCTTTACCGGTTAATGCTGCACATAATCTCGGGTGCAATCGTTCCAGAATGGCTGTTGTTGTTAGAAAATGGCGCGTATCCTCAGGCAAATGGACGAATACTTCCTGCATGAGATAATCCACAACATACCGATGGTCTCCTTTGAACCTGCGAAGCGCATCAGGCTGCCCGGCCAAGTGAGATAAAACGGCGAGCTGTATGCCAGCAATCCAGCCTTCCGTCCGCTCCGAAAGCGTTTTGAGCGCGGCGTCTTGAATTCCCTTCCCGGTTCGTCGCTCCCAGAACAAGGTCATCTCCTGATTGGTAAATCTTAGATCAGCCGAACTAATTTCGTTCAGTTGCCCGCTCACGCGCAAAAGCCCAGTCGACAGCGGAGGCTGCTTGCGGCTCAGCATGACGAGATGAACGCTTGGCGGCATTCGCTCAAACAAGAAAGCGATCGAGCGGTGAATGTCTTCATTTTCAATGACATAGTAATCGTCAAGTACGAGCACCAGATCATGTCCTAGCTCAAATAGGTCATTAAGCAGCCATGAAATCATTTGCTCGGGTGAGCAAGACATCGTTTGCAGCAGCGACAGTGACTTGTGACCGACACCTGGGTATAGCCGTTGGATTGCCGATATAAGATAAGTCCAGAACCGGTGCCAATCGTTCTCCCCGCGATCTAGTGAAACCCACCCTACGGGCATGGTCTGATTCAGGCACCATTGACTGACCAACGTTGTTTTGCCAAAACCAGGAGGTGATATCACCAGTGTGAGTTTGCAGTGAGGCGTCTTATCTAACAACGCATTAAGCTTTTCTCTGGCAACATATGCGGAAGGTTTGTGAGGAATATATAGCTTGGTCGACACCAAGGGATAGTCGTTCATTTGGAATTGTCCGTTCGCCTGCTCAGGCGGATAAGTCATGCTTTGCGCTCCTTTACCATCGATAAGGATCTTTCCACTTGCAGACGTTTTATCTGGAATTCATATCTATTATCCAACAAATTCTTTCCACCCTACAACTATGAATTTTCTCTGGAGCACCTCCCTTGTTTGTTAGAAATGGGATAAAATTCTTGTTACTCGGTGACACTAGCAAGTAGACTGCCTGATATTGGAAGATATCAGGCTTTAAGCGAGAGTATAAGCATAAATAAGCACTTCGGCTGCCTATGTTAACGGCTGCCGAGGTGCTTGTCATAAGAGGGGTTCTATGAATACGATGACTATGGTTCGTTTATTTGTTGCTGTGCCGATCCCATCCGAGATTAAGCATGTTGTTGCCAATTGGATCGATGAGTTAAAAAAGGAACTGCCTTTTCGCAAATGGGTCCATCCGGATGATTTACATATTACCCTGCAGTTTCTCGGAGATACGCCTTCAGAAGATGTCTCACAGATTACAAAAGCGCTGCAGGAACTGTCGACAGCGTCAAGTCCTCTTTCGCTTCGCATCGATTCCCTTGGCTATTTCGGTCGTTCAACCCAACCATCTGTGCTATGGGCCGGTGTTGGCGGCAATGTGAAAGGGCTCCAAAGCCTACATAATCAGGTGAGCAGCATACTTGCGCCGCTAGGTTATAAGCCGGAAGAGCGCGCTTATCACCCCCATCTGACACTTGCCCGCAATTACGCGGCCACAACACCTTTCAATCGTGAACGTCTTAATCATTTTGCGGTTCCCACTTTTATCAACGGAGATCTCCTGACGTGGAAAACCTCTACCATCACGCTATATCGGAGTCACTTGAACAAACAGCCCATGTATGAAGTTATGTATTCATCAATTGGAAGTTGATGCGTCCGTTTTCAAATAAGGAGCTGCGGAAGGTTTCCCTCTCAAGCAGCACCTCATCAGACTTTTCTCACAGTACTGCCTTATCCCCGCAGCGCCGCCACCACTTGCTCAGCCGTTGCCTCGCCGCCGGCGACCTTTTCGATGTACTCCGCGAACATATCACACATGTACACGAACAAGCTGAGAATCTCGAGCACTTGCTCGCTTTCGAAGGTGCTGGACGCCGGGATGCTGTAGACGTACCGGTAATGCAGCTCGCCTTGCTCGTTGATCCCGAAGTGGCCGACAGGCAGCCGCGTGTTGATTTCCAGCAGCACCTCGCCGACTTCCCCGCGAAGCCCCTCGCCCAAGTGAAACGGCAGCGTGCTGTAAATTTGCAGCAGTTGCACCGATGTAATTTCCTCGTCATTCAGCGGCAAAAAGCTGAAGTGCAGGAATCGCTCGCGGCCCTTCGCATCCTCTTGAAAGCCGGCCATCAAGACGTGCAGCGGAATCGCTTCCGACTTTTCCAGCAAATTCGTAGCAAGCCCTGTCTCTTCCAAAATCTCTTGCAAATATCCCAACTGCGCCAAATGGCGCGCATGTACGACTTCTGGCAGATTCACAATGCCGTCCTCCTACTCTCGTTTGCCCATTGCCTCAACTAAAACTTCTTTCAGCTTCACCTGATCATTCTTTACGGTTTCCAATTGGAATAAACTTACTCCGGTCGCTTCCACGAAATTCTGCACTTGGGTGTACTGTTTCACGACATCGGCGTTCGACTCATCGAACGCCGGCAGCTTCGAGACCATATCGATAATCAGATCGGAATCCTGACTTCGTTTCGCGAGCTTCTTCTCCGTTGATTTATCGGCATTAAATACCATCTTCGTGATGCCCCAGGCGCCGGCTTTGGCCGCGCGGTCCCGGCCCGCCTGCTTCAGTGAGCGAACAACCGGCATCGCTGCGCCCACACCGGCGGCTACGATCTTGAGCGGCGTCCCCACTTGCGCACCGACGCCGGTCAGCGTCGCGATGTCCCCCGCGATTTTGGTCAGCTCGAGTCCGATCTGCACCGCACCGCGATCCGTCCGTTTGACGTTGATTTTTTTCATTTCCTTCGCAAGCTCGTACTGTTTGACTTCTTCCAGCTCGGCCGCTGCGGCTGCATCGCCCTGCGCAGCCTTCGTCTCCAGCTCCACCTTGTGCGCCGCCAGCTTCGTCTTGTCGACACCGGCGTTGCCGCCGAACCACCGCTTCGCTTTGATAAAGCCCGCGCCCGCGTGCTTCGTCTTGAAATCCCGCTTAAGCGTTGTCATCGCCGACCGGTTCAGACCGGCTTTGATGACATCGACGGTTTTCAGCGCGATTTTCACACCGCTCACCGCGATGCTGACGCCGGGGATGACAGCCGTCAAGCTGTCTGTGCTTGACTGCATAATTTCCATAATGCCTTTAGCCACTTTTAGTCCGGAGGAAGCCCCTTGAATCGCATTGCTCACAACCTCGATGACGCCTCTGGCCGTCTCCGCCTTATTCAGGCCGCCGTTCTCCGAATGTTTACTATATAAATCGTAAATGGCCTTAACGGCCATAATCGTGCTTTTAACCGCGGAGATCGCTTCCGCTACCGTGCCACTGTAATCGCTGACGGCCGAAGACGCACCGACGCCATCCTTATGTCCCGCCGCTTTAGACGCCTTGTCCACCAAGCCGGCGGATCCGCTCACCATTTTGCCCGTCGATTCTATCATCGAAGAACCGGTTCCCGCATAGTTCCAGCGCTTATTGTGGCCTGTACGGCTCGTATCGCCCGAGACGGACATCGTCTCCCGAATTGCGCTTAAAATTTGGAAAGGTCCCCCAACCACATCAGCGGTCGAAGAGACGGCGCCGTACTGATTGGATTGCTGATCTTCTATCGTGTAATTCGTTTGCTTAAAAGAGTCTTTGAGATCGTCCGATCGCTTCCCGAAGCTCTCGCCGAACGCCCCGACGATGCCCGCTCCAAGATCCGCGCCATCTTTCACTGAATCCGTTTCACGCTGAATCAACTGCTGCGTAGCCCGATTGCCGACCGTGCGCTGCAACTGAAGAATAAAATTCGCGGGCGCCTGCGTCCCCTCCGCAGATGCACTGCCCGATTGCGCCAGCTTTCGCTGCATCGCAAGACGCGAGGGCTTGGCGAGAAATTGCTGCTGATTGGCCATCGAGGTTGCTCCTTTACCCCTTAAATAACTGCCTGCTCTTTATTTACCGCCCCGCTGCTGAACGACGTGCGTCAGCTCGTGCCCTAACAGCTCCTGCCCCTCGCGCGTATCCGGATTATACCGGCCTTCTCGGAAAAAGACATCGTTCCCCGTCGCAAACGCCTCGGCCCCCAGCGACCGGTTCAGCATTGAGGAATCTGAATCTGTATGAATATTAACCGAGCTAAAATCCGTATTGAACGCAGATTCCATCTTGGCTTGAACATCCGGTGCCATCGGGCTGCCGGAGCCCTGCTTCGACTTAATCTGCTCCTCAATCCCGGCATCCGCCTCGAAGCCTTCTCCCGCTTCGCCTTTCATCTGCAGGGGCTCTTCCTCCTCGTTAGGACCTCCGCCGCTGAGCTGGATCGTGTCCGAGGACGGTTTCATTTGCAGTTCTTCGCCCTCCATCTCGTCGCCTTCGCTGCGCTGGATGCTCTCCGAGGACGCCTTCATCTGCAGATCCTCGCCCTCCATCTCTTCACCCTCGCTGCGCTGGATGCTCTCCGAGGACGCCTTCATCTGCAGATCCTCGCCCTCCATCTCTTCGCCCTCGCTGCGTTGGATGCTCTCCGAGGACGACTTCATCTGCAAATCCTCGCCTTCCATCTCTTCGCCTTCGCTGCGCTGGATGCTGTCCATCGAAGGCTTCATTTGCAAGCCCTCGTCCTCGAACTCCGTCTCCTCTTCGCTGCGCTGCACGTCCGGCCCCGCTGCCGCGCTTTCTGACGCTTGAATGTGATCGGCAGCGGCCTTGCCCATTTGATCCGCTTCCTGCTCGTAAGCATCACCAGCCGGACCAACGGTCAGCTTCGTTTGAATGCCCAGCATGCTGCCGAGGGCGCGATTGCCGATCGTCCGCTGAATGTTTGAAAGCTCGGAGGCGGCAGCTGATTGCGCTTGCGGCTGAGATTTATGATTGCGTTGTTGATGCTGAAGAGAAGTGTCTGGCTGCCTGTTGATACGCAAGTGTTCCATTGGCATTGAACCCCCTATAACGTCTATAAAATAATATCGCTGTTTCCAGTCTCCCGTGTCGAAACCCGCTGCTCATCTTAACCTAACTATAACATAACCAATGGCGCTGTAGTGGGGCGATTTGCAGGTTTTCGGTCCACAATCAGCACCGCCATATCGTCGGACTGCACCGCGCCATTCGTGAAGCGATCGACATCCTCAACCAAACGCTTCAGCAGCTCCTGCTGGTCTGCCGCAGCCTCTCGGGTCAGCAGCTCGCCCAATCGGACAAACCCATACTGATCCTGTTGGCCGTCCTCCGCTTCCGTGATGCCATCCGTGTACAAAATCAACCGATCCCCAAGCTCCAGCGTTATCGTGTTGTCCGCGTACACCATATCGTCCATCACGCCGAGCGGCAGGCCTTTGCGGCCTTTGAGCGGAAGCACCTCGCCGCCGGCCCGGATCACATACGGCGGACAGTGGCCGCCATCGCTGTACACGAGTTCGCCGGTTGCGATGTCCAGCACGCCGCACCAGATCGTCGCAAACATCGTCGAGTCATCCTTGTACAGCTCCTGGTTCACGGCGGTCAGCAACGTTCCTGGCGTGCTGTCCGCGGTCATTTTTCCTTTCAGCAGCGTCATCGTGACAGCCATAAACAATGCCGCCGGAATCCCTTTGTCCGACACATCGCCGAGCACGAAGAACAGCTTATCCTTGCCGATTTCAAAATAGTCGTAAAAATCGCCGCCCACTTCTCTCGCCGGCCGGATATACGCTCTGGAATCGGCTGCGATGTCCGTGCCGGCTGCTTCAACTGCCGAAGCATCCAAAACATCCGAAACCGAAGCCGCGTCCGATTCCGCACCTGCCCTGCGGGCTGCCAGCACGTGTAGACTCTTCCGGGGCAGGAAGCCCATCTGAATGTCCGTCGCGATGCGCAGCTCGCTTTCCATTCGTTCCTTAGCGGCTGTCGTCACCTTCAAGGCATGAATCGACTTCTCCAGCGCATCATACAGCATCGCGTTCTCCAGCGCCGCAGCCGTCGGCGAGGCAATCGATTCCAGCAGCTGCAGATCGCGTTCCGAAAACGGCTCGCCGCCCCGCTTATTCAGCACCTGCAGCACGCCGATAATCTTGCCCTTGGAAATCAAGGGCACGCAGAGCATATTCCGCGTCGGATAGTCGACGCGCTTCGCCACTTTCGACGACCAGCGTTCGTCCGATGCGGCGTCGTCGATCTTGACAGGCTGGCCGGTTTCCGCCACCCAGCCAGCGATGCCTTCGCCGATTTTCAGGCGAATTTCGCGGACCTCGTCGCCTTTTTCCCCCAGCGCCAGGTCAAAAAACAGCTCGCCCCGCGCCTCGTCGACGAGAATAACCGAAGAAGCCTCCGCATTCACGACGCGCGAGGAGGTTTCCATGATTTTAACCAGCAAATCCTGCTTGCGGATCGTGGAATTGACTTCGAGGCTGACGTCAAACAGCTGCATCGTGCGCTGAAGCTCCGTCTCGGCGGCAAGCCGCCTGCTTTCGCTCCTGAGCAACAAGCCGATCACAATCACGCTGACAAGCAGCAGCACACCTGCGGCGATCCCCATCTCGCGCATCTCCTTTCCGGTACCTTACGGATTAACCTTTACGCCATCGCCTGCACAGCTTCCGCCTCTGTCCCCATTACCGTAAAAATCGCACTAAAGCCCGACATATCAAACACTTCCCGAACATGCTCGTTCATATGAGCCAGGACCAGCTTGCCGCGAATCACCTTCACCGTTTTGGCGGCGGACAGCAGACTGCGCAGACCCGCAGAGCTCACATACTCCAACCCTTCCAAATTAAACACAAATTTCCCCTTGCCTTGCTCCACCAGCTTGGCAAACGCCGATTCCAAAGAGCCGGACGTATTCGCATCCAGCCTGCCCTGCAGACTGAGCACCACCGTCTCGCCTTGTTCACGTTCTTGAATAATCATGATGCACCTTCCTCGCTTCCTCGTACTTTCCGCATCATCAGCACATTCTCATCATGCCGTCGTTCATACCGCAAATCGTCCATCACCTGGCGAACAAAATGAATGCCCAACCCGCCGATACCCCGATCCTCAACCTCGAGATCGATCCGCGGGCTGGCCCTGAGCAGCGGGTTGAAAGGAACGCCGCGATCCGAGAGCCGCAGCTCCCAGCCGTGCGCATCCGCTGCAACCACCAGCTCAATCGTATGCCTCCCCCGCTCCTCGGACGGATATCCATACAAAATAATGTTCGTCACCAGCTCATCGCAAACCAGGTTGATCTGAAAAACCACCTGATCATCCATCCCCATCGAGCCCGACAAGCCCCGCAAAAAATGGCTCAAGCGCTCCAACTCGCTTAAATCGTTGCTTAACCTGATGGTTGCCGTCGTCACCGTGCTCACCCTCTCACACCGATTTGCTCATCTTGCCGGTTTTACGACATCGTTAGCAGCATGTTCTCCAAAAGCCGTACGCGCGCACTCGACGCATGCAGCAGACCGATGCCGATTTCCGGATACAGCCGAACCAGTCGGGACAAGCTTTCTCCTTGCAGCGTCAGCACCCGCACCTCATCGAAAATGACCTGCGCCGTCACCGCAGACGGCGAACCGTCAAGCGCGGTCGTCTCGCCTACCGCCTGCTTGGGACCGAGTACGCCGATCGTTGCCGTCTCGCCTTGGCCTGTCGCATTGCTCAATTCCACATGACCTTCAATAATCAGATACATGGCGCTGTTTGGCTCGCCGCGACGCACCAGATACGTCAAATCCTCATGTATTTCCTCCGTCGCGATGCCGGCAATCAGACCAAGCTCATCGACCGATAAATCCGCGAACAGGGACACCTGTTTTAAAAAGATGACCTTATCCAGCATCGTCAGAAACTTCCGATCTTCTCTCATATCCCCACGCTCCCGTTCACTTCGTGCATGCATCGCAATCTCCCGCAGCCAGCTGTCCGACCAGCCCTCCGCTTCCTGCACAAGCAGGTGCGGCTCCTGAGTCGTCTCGCCCCCGGCCGACGTCCCCTGCTTAAGCTGATCCAACAGCGCATAAGCGAGGCGGCGATCGCCGAGCCCTTCCGCCAGCACCTCCAGACCGTTCTCGCGAATCTCTTCGCTCTCGTCCTGAATCGCTTCGCGCAGCGTCTGCACGATCCGTTCGTCGACCAGCTTCGCCATCACGGCCCACGCGCCGCCGATCAGCGCTTCATGCAGCTCCTGGCAGCGCTCCTTTGCCAGATCCGCGAGCGCATCCAGCCCCAGCGCACGCAGCGCGCCGGGCAGCGCACGCTCCTTCGACGAGGCTTGAAGACGTTCCACGCAGCCGTCGATCAGGACCGTGCGCAGACGCCCCTCATCCAGCAGCTCCGCCAGCGCCGTCACCACGACGTTCCAGCGATACGGATTCTCCTGCTGCATGTTGGCAAATAAGCCGGGCAGCGCCTTGTCGCCCATATCGACTAACGCGCCCAGGATGACTCGCTTCAGCTCCTGATCGGCCATCGGCACAATCTCCAGGAGCTGCGGCAGCGCTTCGATATATTGCAGCTTGCCGATGCAATGCGCCGCCGCGACCTTGACAGCCGGGCGCTGCTCATCGAGCAGCGATAATACCCAAGCGGCATACTGCGTCAGCTTGAGGTCCGCGACCGTATGGCAGCCGTAGACCGCCCATTCGCCGCCGGAGTCGAGCATTTTAATGATCGCTTCGTCACACGCTTGATAGCTCTCTTCGCTTTCCAGCGCGTGCAGCGCTTTGACGACCTCATGCACCACTTTTGGATGATTGTCGAGCAGTTTGACGCGAATGAAGAAGTGGGATTGGCTTTTGAGATGCGCCGCTCTGGAGATCAGCTTTACACATTCCGCCCGCACATCCGGATCTTCGTCCTCCAGGAAGGAGGCGACCTGCACGAGATCCTGAATCGTCGCGCCTTGCAGATTCATTGCACGGAGTACGGCAATGCGGATGCGTGAGCTTTCCTCCGCGATCATGGAGATGAGATGCGGCAGGAAGGCGGAATCCTTGGCCTGCCCGATGACCTCGAGCGCCAGCTCGCGCACGTAATCGTTCGGGTGCTTCAAGTAGCCGAGCATCCCCGACAGCGCCTTCGAGCTGCGCATCCCCCCGATGAAGGAGCTTGCCACTTCGGATAAATCCGCGTGAAGGCCCTGAACGCTTTTGACCAGCTCCTTAATGTACAGATGCCGCCCGAACCAAGCGACAATGACCAGCACGCCGCCTACAACGACACCCACCCAAGCGAGCGGCGACAGCGCCACAAGCCCGGAGGAATGCAGCAGGGATAGCAGCGAACCGATCAGAATCCCGCCTGACGCCGCGACCCCTTGAGCAAAGTAACGATAACCGTCGCGTTTGGACATCGGCATCATTTTGAAGAACAGCTGATAGCACGGCTCCGCAATATAGTAGAGCAGGATGTAGAACATCGCATAGGAGCCCGAAACGACAGGCAGCCCCATCGATTCGTTCATAAAGAGCGCAGTCAATGTAAACCCGCCAAGGAAAATAATCCCGATCCCCAGCAAAATATTGCTGGCCCCAAGCCAATTCATCAACCGCGTAGATACGGTTTGCAGCAGGAGGCACACGCTGAACTGAATGGCGGTAATCAGACCGTAGAACGACGTCAAATCGCCTTCCCGGGGAAAACGCGCCTCCGCCGCGGTAAAGTACTGATACTCCATCATGAAATAGATGGCCGGCATCAGTGTCATCAAAGCGACAGCGCAGAGGAGAAACGGGCTTTGCAGGATGTTTTTCAAATAGTAGCCGGAAGACTCTTCCAGCTCAGATGCGGATGAAGCGCCAGCCTGCAGCCGCCCCTCCTCTTTCAGCGTCAGCGGTACGAGATACCGGGCAATCGCTTTACGGAAAAAAAGAAAGCCCGCCACCATGAGCACCGGCGCCAGCGCGTAGACCGCCTCCGTGCCGAGCCAACGCCCCAGCAGACTCGCCAGCAATCCGGCGGTGATGCCGCCGGTTGTCGTCGACGCGATAAACGTCGGCATCAGCCGCTTCGCCTGCTGCGTAGGGCACAAATCGAAGGCCGTGCTCCAGAGCAGCAGCGTCAGCTGGCGAATCACAAAATTCGAGGAGATGAACAGAATCGGATAGTAGAAGCGGAAGTCGACGCCCCCCGCTTTAAAGCCGAGCAGCACAGCGCCGTTCACCGCCAGCAAGCCGATCATGATGAGGTACAGCGTCGTCATCATCCTGGCTTTGGGCAGCCGGCTTGCAAGCTTGGCGAGCAGCCAGCCTTCAAGCGGCATAATCGCCGCTTCGAAGATATAAATATAAGGCAAATACTGCACGCCGAAACGTTGGTTAAAAAGCGCCATGAACGCCGTGTAGTTCAAGGATTCCGCAATGCCGCTGAAGTAGAAGATCGGCAGCATTCGCCACAGCTTGCGGATGTCCTCCGTGCGCAGACCCATCCAACCTCGTAAAGTTCCTTGCATATCATCAGGTCCAATCTATGAGTTATCTGTCAAGGAGACAGTGGTTTATAAAAGGCTAACCGTGCTTCACCTTCATAATAATAATTTGGATAAGTGCCGATTAAGTCGAAGCCGTTCTTACGGAACATTTTCTGAATAGGCTGGTATTCCGGCAAATCGCATGTATACGTCAAAATATACCGCCCCTGCGCAGAACGGACGAACGCTTCCAGTGCCGCAAACAGCACTTTGGCGAACCCATACCGCCGATAGTCCCGGTGAACGACCAGGTAATCCCACAAAAAGCCCCCGGATTGGTGCTCATTCTCCTTGCAGCTCGTGACCGCCACGATGTCGCCGGCTTCATTTTCGATAAACCAATGCTTGTGATTACGCTGCGACAGGCTCAGCAAAGGCGCCGTGCGAAAATGCTCCAATTCTCCAGGTGTATGCCGCTGATCGTCAAAAGAGTTCTCCGACAAGTAAAATTCCGTAATGCGGAGCGCATCCGCTTCGTTCGTTAACTCGCGTACAGCCACTTCATGTGCTTGCATGGGATATTCGCCTCTTTCTTTGGGGACTGATTGGGCTGCTTATCAATAAGTGTTCAAAAAGTCGGGTTTTCAGCACCGAGAAGGTTGCGAGAACTTGAAAAAGGAGGAGCGGAGTGTAGGCAAAACCTACATGAGCACCGCACTTCGAAAGTGAACGCAAGATTCGATGCCGAATTCACTTCCTGACTTGCTTCGTGATCATAAGACGACTTTTTGAACTTCCTCTTTAGGAAACGGACAAGGTTCCATTCCATTCTGTCGTCGTGCCCTGCTGGAAGTATTCGTCACAGACATAGAAATACAATTGAGCGGCTTTATCCTGGCGGTTTTGCTTCAAAACCATAAGGAAGGCTTCGCGCGCATCGTAGAAACGGCCGACCTGATAGTACGTCACCGCTTGCTCGAACAGCGCCTTCGTCCGCTCCTTGAGCATGCGAACCGTCTCCGGATCGCCTTGGTACACGTCGAATAGATGAAGCGGTTCTTGGACTCCTTCTGCTTGAATGAGGCCGAGATTCCGGTATTGGAACTGACCGGCTTGCTCAAGCGACTGCACGACGGCATCGGTGATCAGGATGGAAGCGCCAAGCGGTTCCGTCATTTTCTCCAGCATGTTCGAAATGTTCACGCCGTCGGAGATGACGTTATTTTCCAGACGCTGCTCCTCTCCGATGATGCCTAGACGAAGCGGCCCTTTGTGCAGCCCAATGCCGATTTCTATCGCGACATAGCGCACCTTGGCCCTGTGCATATTGTACACGTCAAGCTCTCTGCGCATCTCGACGCAAGCCATCAGCGCGTCATCCGTGCGGTTCGGGAACAGCGCAATGAAGCCAGCGCCCAAATATTTGTTCATAAACCCTTCATGCTTGCGCACATAGGGCCCGAAGCGCTTGAGAAAGGAATTGACGAAATTGAAGTTCTCTTCTGGCGTCAGCCGTTTCGACAAATTGAAAAACCCGCGAATGTTGAAGCTCAGAATGGACATATGCTGCTCAACCTGATCGCCAAGCTCGACATCCAGAATCGAATCTTTGTTCAGAAACCGCAAAAACTGCTGCGGCACGAACCGATAGTACGCCTGGCTGAAATTTTCAACCTTTGTAATGTAATCCCGAATGCGGGCGGCCATCGTGTTGACGCTGTCGCCGAGATCGGAAACCTCATCTCTCGTGCGAATGTCCACGACCGTGTCCCAATTGCCCTTGGCAATCTCGCCGACACTGTTGCGCAGCTTGCGGATGGAAGACAGCATGACGTACGTCATCACAAATAACACGATCAACAGGCCGATGGAAATCAACACAATGTTGCGAATAATCGACTGCAGGACGGCTTGACGATGCTTAAGCAGCCCATCGAGGTTTTTGCTCGTTTCGAAAATCCCGACGATTGTGCCCGAGGAGTTGTATATCGGAGCGATCGCATATCGCCATTCGCCGGAGAAGTCTTCCCATTGGCCCGTCATCGTCTTGCCTTCCTTCGCGACCTGCTGGTTCTCCTCCGTCGGTAGGAACGGATTGAACATATGCATGCCGTCGTCGTCTTCCAGAATTCGGTAAATGGTGCCATTTTCCAATTTATACACCGCTTTATAAAAGCCTTGATTGTCGTCCCGCGCATTGTTATCGAAGACGGCGTTGATTCGTTTGCGGAACGATTGGAACACCGTGTTGCGGTAATCCAGCGGGGACGTGATGCTCTCCAACTTATCGCCGTCGATCAGGTTTTGGCCGTTCTTCGCCAACAGCACCAGCTCGCTGAATGTTTCTTCTTCCATTTTCTTAGAAAAGCTGCTGTATATAACCGTAGACAGCAGAATCATGGATAGCGCAATGACGGGAATCAGAATCGTAATCTGCTTCACCATGAGCGGCACCCGGCGATCCAGCAGGTCAAAATAGACAATTTTGATCAGCCATAGCAGCAGAAGCACGCCTGCCACTCCAACGGACCATACCGCGATGGCGTGAGCCCGATCCTTGCGGCTGTACAGCGCTTCTTCCATCGAAGGCGTCAATGTGCCATCCGCATGCCGAATGGTGATTTGCGCCGATTCTACGATAATCAAGCTGCTATCCTGACCGACGGAGCTCGTCGTCGCATTGAATTCCAGCTCTACACCGCTGGCTTTCGCCTTGTCTTTGTCGACTAACGACTCGATCACATAAGGCTGCTGCGGGTCGAGACGGGCAATCATGCGGTTGTTAAAATCAATGAATATCAGGCGCCCCTCATTGTCGAGATGGAAGCTCTCCGGGAAGTTGCGCCGAGTGCGATCGAGCCCCGGAAGCGGATAAACCAACTCCGTACCTCCGTTTGCCAGCGCGCGATAGATTTCTCCGCTGCGCGTTGTAAAATAAATGCCGCCCGGCTTATAACCGTCCGCTTCGGAGACGTATTTGTTCTCCGGCAGAGCGACGGAATATACAGCCTTCGGTTCGGCGCCGCCGGTATCGGCGGTCGGCATTTGGTACAGCGTCAGCTTTTTGACTTCATCGTTGAAAAAGATCAACATGCCGTCATGCACCTGCACGTTGCGCAGCGAGCCGAGCCGGTATCTTCGGGATTGCGTATCGCTGTAATCCTGCGTAAAGAGGACGCGGTCCAATTGACCGTCCGGCTTATAACGCACGATTTGCTCCGATTTTACGTTAATGCCGTAGGGATCCAGCAAGGTTCGAATCGTGTACAGGTAGCCCTGATCATCGGCAACCATGTCGTTAAAGCGGTAAAGCTCCCCGTTCTTGCCCACATCGCTTGTAATCGTATACTGGAGCACACCGGCAGCATCCAGCTTGTGAATCGCCTTCTTGGCGTTATCAATCACATATAAATGATGGTTGGAATCCGAGACCGCCTTCGATAAGCCGTCGAAAGGCATGCTTTTTTGAAATGGCCATAGCTGGATGTCAGCCCGGTTAAAGCCCAGGTAAGTTCCGGCTGCACCCAGAAGCAGCAGGACAAGCAGCAATGCCGCAATCGATTTCTTCATCGTACGTATCTCCTCTTATTTCGCAATCTGAATCATCTTCATGGCCTCGTTCCAGTCGACCTGCAGCCCCAAGGACTCCGCGATAAAACGCATCGGCACATACGTGCGTCCTTCCAGCAGCAGCGACGGACCATCATTCTGAGTAGGTATGCCGTCGATGTAGGCCGTAGCTTGATTAATCGTGCTCGTTACCGTCGTATATTCCGTACTGACCGTAACGGTAAAGGTATCAGGGTCCCAGTCCACGGCTGCGCCAAAAGACTCAGACACCGATCGAATCGGTAAGTATGCCTGCCCATTTATTATAACAGGCGGCGCGGTAAATTTGATAAAAATATTGGGAGAAATCACGCTTTCCGGCGGAAGCGGCTGAATCGTGACGGGCTCTTCGCTCGTGTCGATTGCTGTCGTCTGTGCAAGCGCGTCTGCCGTAGCGGTGAGCTCTTGCAGCTCCTCCGGCGCATACTTCGCCTTCTCCTGCTCCTGCAGCTTTGCCAGGAGCTCATTCGCCTGCTGTTCCAGCTTCTGCTGCACGCCGGGCGACGACGGAAGCTCCGCCGTCAGCGCCGTAACGGCGTCCAGCTGCGCGAACAGCGCATCCTTCTGCATCGACTGCTTCGCCTCGTCGACGGCAGCGAGGGAAGCGGCGAGCTCCGCCGCCCGCTCGGTGTCGCCCTGCGCCTGCGCTGCGCTCAGCGCAGCCTGCAGCTTCTGCTTCGCTGCATCCAGCGAAGCGATGCCTTGCGACGCGCCGGATTGCGCGTCGGCCAGCTGCGCCTGCGTCGCGAGAAGCTGCTGCAGCAGGGCTGCAGCGGCTTCGGGCTCGCCGGCGGCGATGGCTTGCTCCAGCTTCGCCTGCTGGAGCTCGGCTTTGGCGGCCAGCTGATCCTCGCTGGCCGGACTGCCGGCGGCGCCGCTGCCGCCCGGCGCGGTCGTGCCGTTGCCCGTGCCCGTCCCGTTGCCCGGGTCGGTTGTGCCGTTGCCCGTTCCGTTGCCGGGCTCGGTCGTGCCGTTGCCCGTACCCGTCCCGTTACCCGGGTCGGTCGTGCCGTTGCCCGTGCCCGTCCCGTTGCCCGGGTCGGTCGTGCCATTGCCCGTACCCGTCCCGTTGCCCGGCTCGGTCGTGCCGTTACCCGTGCCCGTTCCGTTGCCGGGCTCGG
>NZ_RXHU01000116.1 GCF_003955665.1 Paenibacillus whitsoniae | reverse complement strand
CGGTTGCCACGGCGCTTATTTGCCTAAATGTCAGCGGAATCTAGCCGATTTCGTCTAAATAGCCGCTGACATAACCGTTAGCCTCGGAATAGTGGCATTTGGCATCAAATAGTCACTATAGCAACCGTTAGCGACGGCCTACCTGCACTTGTCCGAAGAGGGAGGGCAGACCCGAACAGGCAAGTAAGGTTGGGTCGGGCAGTCGTCTGACCTGACATTTGTGTCGGACGAACCGCCGCCCCAATCGACACCGTCTTACGGGTATCTCCCGCATGCGCGTGACGAAAGTTCGAGCGTTTCAGACTTCTGGAAACGTTTCTCATATGAACAACCCAGTCAGGGCGGGGGCTGAGCCCCGTTGACACGACCATCGCGTCTTGTCGGAAAGTTTTTTGAATCTAGCAACTGATTCTGACAAACTTTCTGCTAGATTGTCCCTATACTAGAGAAACAAATCACGGGAGAAATGGAAGGTGTTCGAGAATATGCAAAGACGAAGCATTGGTGTAGTGTTGAGTGACGGTTGGGCAGGCGTGTGGCACAAAGCGAAGGTTGGCGCCCGTAGTACGGCTGTAGAAAATCGCTGGGTACAAGCGTTTGTGGCCAAGAAGTGGACATTCTTACTCATCCTAATGGGCTTTCTGCTGGGTCGAGCCATGATTCTGGAACAACTGTCTCCGTTCGCGCTAGCATTCTTGGCGGTTATCTATTTTACGCGAAAAGATATACTGCACTGGGTCGGCATCGCCGCCTTCGCCGGCAGCCTGCTGGCCGTGAACGCGCACACGGGTTATTTAGTGACGGAAATGCTCGTCTTCCTCCTTCTCCAAAAGGCGATCGAAAAATTCGAACGCTCCGACATCTCGTTCGCGCCGCTGCTGGTGTTTGCCTCAACCTTTCTCGTTCAGCTTTTTGCCCAATTGGTCGGGATCAACTTCACGTGGTACTCGCTGATGATGATCACGGTGGAGGCGCTGCTGAGCCTGGTGCTTACGATGATTTTCGTACAGGCGATCCCGGTTTTTACACTTACCCGCAAAAACTATCATTTGAAACACGAAGAAATTATCTGTTTAATTATCCTCTTAGCCTCCGTGATGACAGGGACCGTAGGCTGGGTAGCAGGCCCTGTCACGGTGGAGCATGTATTGTCCCGCTATCTGATCCTCCTATTCGCGCTGGTTGGCGGAGCGCCGTTCGGTGCGTCGGTGGGGGTGATCACGGGTTTGATTCTCAGCCTCGCGAACAGCAATGCGGTTTATCAAATGAGTTTACTGGCTTTTTCTGGGATGCTCGCGGGTCTCCTCAAGGAAGGGAACCGCCTGCTGGTGGCGTTCGGGATGCTGCTGGGGTCGTCGATTCTCTCATTTTACCTCGGCTCGAGCGCGGATGTCATTCATTCGACTTGGGAGTCGCTCGCCGCCGTTGTTCTGTTTCTACTGACTCCGCGCAGTCTCATCGTCATGTTGGCCAAATACGTGCCGGGCACGCAGGAAAATTTGAAATCGCAGCAGGACTACGCCAAGCGGGTGCGGGATGTGACCGCAGGCCGCGTGGAACAATTCTCAGAGGTGTTTCGCCAGCTATCCCGCAGTTTCAAGCAATTGACGACGGATGATTCCGTCACGCGAAGAGAGGAGGATGTCGGGCATTTCATGGATGCGGTCGCAAGCAAAGCTTGCGAATCGTGCTGGAAGAAGAGTCAGTGCTGGGATCAGCGGTTCTATCAAACCTATACCTACATGACCGACATGATGACCCAAATTGAAGAGAAGGAGTCGATGACGAAGAAACAAATTCCACCGGAGTGGAAGAAGGTGTGTATCCGCACGGATCAGGTGCTCGATGTCATGAAGCAGCAGTACGGCCTTTATAAGAATGATCTTCATTGGAAAAAACAAATCATGGACAGCCGGCACCTCGTCGCCGAGCAGCTGTCCGGCGTTTCTCAGGTGATGGAGGACCTGGCGAAAGAAATCAAACGCGAAGGCCAGGAGCTGTTCCTTCAAGAAGAGCAAATCCGTAATGCCCTGGAGGAGCTGGGCCTTTCCATTCACAGCATTGATGTCATTTCCTTGGATGAAGGAAATGTGGAAATAGAGATTATTCATCAGTATACGAAAGGATTTGATGAATGCCGCAAAATCATTGCGCCGATGCTGAGCGAAATCATCGGCGAGAACGTCGCCGTCATGCGGGAGGAGATGCACCCGCGCGGCGAAGGCTACAGCACCGTCGTCTTCGGCTCCGCCAAAGAATACGAGGTGGCGACGGGTGTCGCCGGCGCAGCCAAGGGCGGCGACCTCTTCTCGGGCGACAGCTTCTCCACGGTCGAGCTGGGCAATGGCAAGTATGCCGTTGCGCTGAGCGACGGCATGGGCAATGGCGAGCGGGCGAACGCGGAGAGCCAGACCGCCCTGAACATCCTGCAGCAGCTGCTGCAGTCGGGCATGGACGAGAAGCTGGCGATCAAGTCGCTGAACTCGGTCTTGATGCTGCGCTCCTCGGATGAGATGTACGCCACTGTGGACATGGCCCTGATTGATATGTACAACGCCAATACGACATTTATGAAGATTGGCTCGATGCCAAGCTTTATTAAGCGGGGTTCGGAGGTGATCCCGATTACGGCGAACAATTTGCCTGTGGGCATTTTAAATGAAATCGAGGTGGATTTGGTATCGATTCCGCTGCAGCACGGCGATATTCTCGTCATGATGACCGACGGCATCTACGATGCGCCGGGCCATGCCGTGAACAAAGAGCTGTGGATGAAGCGCATGATCCAGGAGATTGACACGACAGCGCCGCAGGATTTTGCGGATTGCCTGCTCGAGCGCATTTTCCGCCATCACCATGGCGAGATTCAGGACGATATGACGGTGGTCGTCGCCCGTGTCGAAAAGCGGCAGCCCGAATGGGCCACCTTCCGTTGGCCGGGGATTACCCGGATGGAGCGTCCGAAGACGGTCAGTTAACGCGTTTAGCCGCATCTGCTCATTTGCAGGTGCGGCTTTTTGGGTTGTCAGCCGAAAGTTGCCCGCAGACAAAACGATTTGTCCCCTTCAACTTCGTTGCCAGGGGCGAACAGTAGTTGCTCCACGCAAATCTGTTTCTCTAGACCCACTCGAAGTTCGCCTAGTATAATGACACAGAACTTATACGAAAAGGTGGGGACGGCCCGGATGGAGGCCTTGGAGAAAGGGAAACAGGCGGAATATGGCGCGTGGCTGAGCATCGGCGTGTACATCGGTCTGTCGCTGCTGAAGCTGGGGATCGGCTTCTGGGGCGATTCCAAAGCGCTGATGGCGGATGGCCTTAATAATACAACGGATATTATCGCTTCATTGGCCGTCTTGATCGGCTTGAAAATATCAAAAAAGCCGGCGGACACGGATCATCGCTACGGGCATTCTCGGGCGGAGACGGTGGCTTCGATGGTTGCTTCTTTTATCATGGTGGCGGTAGGACTGGAAGTGCTGACGAATTCCGTGTTGAAACTGATTCGAGGCGACGTGCAGTCACCGAGCTTGCTCGCAGCGGTGGCGGCAGCCATTGCGGCTTTCATCATGTACGCCGTCTATCGTTACAACTTGCGGCTCGCCGAGCAAACGAACAGCCATGCTCTTAAAGCCGTAGCGGCAGACAATAAATCAGACGCATGGGTGAGCCTCGGCACAGTCGTCGGCATTGTGATGAGTGTGCTCGGCCTGGCCTGGCTGGACAATGTGACGGCGATCCTCGTAGGCGGGATGATTTGCAAGACCGGCTGGGATATTTTCCGGGAAGCGACGCACATGCTGACCGACGGCTTTGACGAGGAGGAACTGCGTAAGTACAAGGTGACGATTGCGGCGGTAGACGGCGTGGAAAAAGTCCTTGATATTAAAGGAAGAAGCCACGGCAATCAGATTTTCGTCGACCTGACCATTGCGGTCAGATCAGAGCTGAGCGTCTCCGACAGCCATGACATCACGGAAAACGTAGAGAACGAACTAATCGACAAACATCAGGTTCACCACGTGCACGTGCATATCGAACCGTATGCCTGATCGTCAGCTCTTTTTCCCCGGAATGATTAGATGCCTCTCAAAATGGAAAAACTAGAAGATATATTACTAGAGTGTATCTACTCGTTCGGGAGGCGGAACAAAGATGATGAAACAAATTTTACTCATTACGGATGGTTGCTCGAATGTCGGGGTTAGTCCCGTGATTGCGGCGGCGCAAGCGCAGGCGGAAGGCGTGACCGTGAACGTCATCGGCGTGATTGATCAGGGAGAGCTGGGTGTGCTGGGCTCGGAGGAAATTCGTGAGATTGCGGCGGCGGGCGGCGGCATGAGCCGGATCGTCTCCTCCGCTCAATTGTCGCAGACCGTACAGATGATGACGCGCAAAACCGTATCGACCACGATCCAGCAAGCGGTGGGCAAAGAATTGAAGAGCATCCTGGGGATTACGCAAGTCGAGGAGCTGCCGCCGGATAAGCGGGCTGAGGTCGTGCACGTCATCGACGAGATGAGCGAAACGACGTCGCTGCGCGTGGCGCTGTTAATCGATGCGAGCGCGAGCATGAAGCCGAAGCTGGCTGCGGTGCGCGAAGCGATCCACGATCTGCTGCTGAGCTTGCGGGCGCGGAGCGGGAAGAGCGAGCTGGCGGTGTTCCATTTTCCGTCTACGAAACAGCGGGATCAAGAGCTTGAAATGGACCTCGATTGGACGAATCAGCTTGCAAATGTCGACAAGATGTTCTATAAAATAAACATGAAGGGTACGACACCCACAGGTCCGGCTTTGCAGCAAACACTGCAGTTCGTGACCGGCAAGCCTCTTTCAGGGGCGACGACGGAGGAAGGGATGCTGAGTGACTACGTGGTATGAGGAGGCTTTTCGTCCAGGTTCCGAGATTAAGGGGAAATGGCACGGCCACATTTATATCGTAGAGCGGATAATTGGAGCAGGTTCCAACGGCATCGTCGCACTGGTGCGGAGGGGGAACAGCCGGTTTGCGTTGAAAGCCGGTTATGAGGCGGTCGACCATCAGTCGGAAATCAACTCGCTGGTGGCGATCGCAAGGAAGGATAATTCGTTTCGTAACTACTTGATCGACAACGACGACATGACCGTGAAGGGGAAGGACATTTCCTTTTATGTGATGCGTTATATTGAAGGCCAGACGATCACGGACTACTTGCAAAAGCGCGGGCAGGACTGGATCTACGTCATCGGCACGAACTTGCTTCGCAAGCTCACGGAGATTCATCAGAGCGGCTTTGTATTCGGCGATTTGAAAACGGAGAATATGATCGTATCCGGCTATGGCGCGGTGGATTTGATCGATTTCGGCGGCGTGACGCCCAAGGGGCGGGCCATTAAGCAGCTGACGGAAGTGTACGACCGCGGATTCTGGAGCATGGGCGAGCGGGTGGCGGAGGAAAGTTACGATCTGTTTTCATTTGCCATTCTATTGTTAAAATCATTGGATCACCGCAACCGCTTCGCCGGCTTTGCCAAGATGCTGCCGCAAAACCGCGAGCTGGACCAGCTCACCGCGATCATGCGGGAAAACAAGCTGGCGCAGCAGCTCTCGCCGTTTCTGCTTAAAGCGCTGCGCGGCGAATTCGCTTCCTCGGCGGAGGCGCTGCGGATGTGGCAGGGGCTGGTGTCCGGCCGGAAAGCGTCCGCGCCGAAGCTCAAATTGCCGTGGCTCCAGATTTGCTTCGCCGCGTCGGTGTTTCTTTTTGCCTTCACGGTGTATATGATGTACGGTTAGAAAGGAAGCGCGCATGGATAACGATGTACTCGCCTTGGTGGAAAGGCGAATTCGCGAAGAGCATCTCGCCGGGACAGGAGATGTGGTAGTGGTGGCGGTATCAGGAGGGTCTGATTCCGTCGCGCTGCTGCATGTCCTGTTTCGTCTTGTCGGGACATTCGGTTGGCGGCTCGTCGTCGCCCACGTGAACCATCAGTTCCGCGGTGCGGAGTCGGACGCCGAGGCCGATTTTGTTGCCGGGCTGGCGGCGAGATTTGGTCTGCCGTGCGAGATCGGCGTCATTGACGTGCCGGCCTATATAGAGGAAGCCTCGCTAAACGCCCAGGCGGCTGCGCGAGAGAAAAGGTACGCGTTCCTGCATAATGTTGCAGAGCGTTACGGTGCACAGCGCATCGCGCTGGCCCATCACGCCGACGATCAGGCGGAGACCGTGCTGATGCGCGTGCTGCGGGGGACCGGTCCATCGGGGCTGGTCGGGATGCCGGAGCGCAGACGCGAAAAAAAAGTGGAACTCATTCGTCCTTTTTTACGTATATACAAGTCAGACATCATGAACTACTGCAAAGTGCACGCAATTTCTTATTGTGAGGACAGCTCGAATGCCTCGCTCAAATATACTCGCAATCAGGTTCGGCTCGAGCTGCTGCCGAAACTGACAGCTTATAATGAGCAGCTGCCGCAGGCCTTGAACCGATTGGCTGACATGATGCAGGCGGAGGACGACTATATGGCGTCCGAAACCGAGCGAGTGCTCAGGCAGATCGTAGCGTTCGAGGCGGGTCGCTACCGCATCGAGAGGCGTGACTTCACCCCTCTGCACGTTGCTTTACAAAGGCGTTTGATTAAATTAATATTAAACTGTCTTTGCGCGGATAGGCAGCAACTGGCATATATGCTGGTTGAGCGGGTTCGGGAGATGATTCTGAAGGACCCCGTTTCAAATCAAGTGCTTCAGGTGGATGAAGAGGTTTATATTGTGAGAGAATATGGATCGATTCACTTTCAAGCTTACGCCCCTGAGCCGAGACCCTACGCATATGCGATTCCGAGAGAGACAAGCGAGGTTAGCCTGCCGGAGCTGAATGGCAAGCTGATACTGAGCTGGATGTCTGCGGAAGCGTACAAGACAGCGGTTCCCGGATCGTCTGACATGGACGTGTATCTGGACGGGGACGGGCTGATCTGGCCGCTGCATCTGCGCAGCCGTGAGCACGGCGACCGAATGGAACCTTTTGGTTTAAACGGCACCAAAAAGGTGAAGGATATGTTCATTGATGCCAAAATGCCGTCAACTCGAAGAGACCGAATACCGCTGCTGGTTGACGATTCCGGACATATACTCTGGATTGCCGGGTTTCGCAGATCCCGCCGCGCGCTTGTCGAGGCGCATACAGAGCGGGTGCTGCATGTGAGACTGGCGCTGCAGGAACCCTTGTAAATTTGGCTTCGTCCGAATGTAAATTTATAAGGATTCATAATATTAACTAGGGGGTTCATCCTTGTACAACGACATTCAAGATGTTCTTTACAGCGAAGGACAAATTCAAGACAAAATCAAAGAGCTGGGTGAGAAGCTGTCCGCCGACTATGAGGGCAAGAATCCGTTGGTCATTTGCGTGCTGAAAGGCGCCTTTATCTTCATGGCCGACCTCGTCAAGCAAATACGTGTACCGCTGGAAATCGACTTTATGGCGGTATCGAGTTATGGACAGTCGACCAAATCGTCCGGTGTTGTGAAAATTATCAAAGATCTTGATGTGCCTGTAGAAGGACGTCACATTTTGATCGTTGAAGATATTATCGACAGCGGCCTTACGCTGAGCTATCTCATAGATGTGCTTGAACGGCGCAACGCGAAGACGATTTCCGTGGTGGCCTTGTTCAATAAACCGGCCAGAAGAACGGTCGAGCTTGAGCCGGATTACGAAGGCTATGAGCTTCCAGACGAATTTGTCGTCGGGTACGGGTTGGATTATGCAGAGAAGTATCGGAACCTTCCATTTATCGGCATCTTAAAACCGGAAGTCTATAGCAGCTAACGCCATATCCCTTTGGTACATCACTTCTGTAAGGTTGTAGCGCTTTACCGGGATATGGTAAAATAAAAAAAGTGTGCCGTTTGAGAGGAGGCTCGTCCATGAATCGAATTATCCGGAATACCGGCTTTTATTTGCTCATATTTTTGGTTACAGTGGGGATCGTTCATTTTATTTCGACCCAGAACGAACAGAAGGAATTAATCACGTATGATAAATTCCGTCAAGCGGTAATAAACAAGAATGTAGAGTCTGTATCCTTGAAGTTCGACGGGTACTCGTACTCCATTAAAGGGAAGTACATTACACCGCCGAATGGTGCGGATAAGAAAACGTTTGAAACCCACGCGCCATATGAGACGATGGTCGTGCAAATGATCGAAGCGAATGGCGTGCCGACGGAAGAATACGGTCCGATGGAGCGCGACAGCGTGTGGATCAGCTTTCTTACGTCGATTATTCCGTTCGTCATTATCTTTATCTTGTTCTTCTTCTTGTTGAATCAAGCGCAGGGCGGCGGCGGCAAAGTGATGAACTTCGGCAAGAGCCGTGCACGCTTATATAATGAAGAGAAGAAGCGAGTGACGTTCGAGGACGTTGCCGGCGCGGATGAAGAGAAGCAGGAACTGATTGAGGTTGTTGAATTCTTGAAGGATCCTCGCAAGTTCGCGGCAGTTGGCGCGCGCATTCCGAAAGGCGTACTGCTGAACGGTCCTCCGGGAACTGGTAAAACGCTGCTTGCCAGAGCGGTTGCGGGCGAAGCGGGCGTTCCGTTCTTCTCCATTTCCGGTTCGGACTTCGTGGAAATGTTCGTCGGTGTCGGCGCATCCCGTGTCCGCGACCTGTTCGAGAATGCGAAGAAGAATTCACCTTGTATTATCTTTATCGATGAGATCGATGCGGTTGGCCGTCAACGTGGCGCCGGTCTAGGCGGCGGTCACGACGAGCGTGAGCAAACGCTCAACCAATTGCTCGTAGAAATGGATGGCTTCGGCGCGAATGAAGGCATTATCATCGTCGCGGCAACGAACCGTCCGGATATTCTGGATCCTGCCTTGCTGCGTCCTGGCCGTTTCGACCGTCAAATTACGGTGGATCGTCCGGACATCAAAGGCCGCGAAGCGGTCCTGAAAGTGCATGCGCGCAATAAGCCGCTGGCCAAAGACGTTAAGCTGGATTCCCTGTCCCGCTATACAACAGGCTTCACGGGCGCTGATCTGGAGAACCTGCTGAATGAAGCAGCCCTGATCGCCGCACGCCGCAATCGCAAAGATATTTCGATGGCGGAAATCGAAGAAGCGTTCGACCGCGTCATCGTCGGTACGCAGAAGAAGAGCCGGATTATCTCCGAGACGGAGAAACGGATCGTGGCTTACCACGAAGCCGGCCACGCGATTATCGGCTACCATGCCGAGAACGCGGATATGGTTCACAAAGTTACGATCGTTCCTCGCGGACGCGCAGGCGGTTATGTCATGATGCTCCCCAAAGAGGGCGAAGACCGCATGATGCAGACGAAGAACGAATTGCTGGATAAAGTTACGGGTCTCTTAGGCGGCCGTGTCTCCGAGGAGTTGTATATCGGCGAAATCGGTACTGGCGCATACAGTGACTTCCAGAAAGCCACCGGCATCGTGCGCCGGATGATTATGGAGTACGGGATGAGCGACAAGCTTGGTCCGATGCAGTTCGGCAGCTCGCAAGGCCAAGTGTTCCTGGGCCGCGACATCGGTCACGAGCAGAACTACAGTGACGCTATCGCGTACGAGATTGATCAGGAGATGCAAAGCTTCATCCGCTCCTGCTACGAACGTGCTCGCCAGATCCTGACAGAGCATGCGGATCAAGTTCACCTCATCGCGCAAACGCTGCTTGAGAAAGAAACACTCGATAAAGACGAGATTATCGCACTCTTGGAGAATGGCAGACTGAATAGCTTTGATGACGACTTCAAGGTAAATATTCAAGGTCAAAGCCAAACTAGCGACAGCAATAAATTGGAGTTCGACAAGGAGAAGGAAGCGAAAGACTCCAAATCCGATACTACCGAAGAGTAACATGCACCGCCAACTCGTAAATCCGGCGTACACGTCCTGTGTACCCGGATTTATTTGTTTTTTCGCTGGATTTGCGCATTGACAGGGGATGTGAGAATGTGTAAATTAGTTGTAAATCTTTAAAACGTCATACCATCGGCACAGCATTGTGAAAAATGTTTCAAGTTGAGATCAAGCACAATCACAAGGCCCGCTGGGAAGATGTCCCCATTGAGGCAATGTCACGATTCGATTGTTAAATTGGCTCAATTGGATCATACTATTTTCAAATAGACTACGATTATATCGACGACCTGGACTAGGTGGAGGAAGCAACTATGGAGGCCTTGGCACTAGAACGTAAGGCGGAGCAGAATAGGGAACTCAAGGAACGCCTGCTGCAGCTCAAGAAAGAACGCAATGCCATTATTTTAGCTCATTATTATCAACGTGACGAAGTTCAAGAAGTAGCCGATTTCCGCGGCGATTCCTTCCTGCTGGCGCAAAAAGCGGCGCAAACCGATGCAGATGTCATCGTGTTCTGCGGGGTTCATTTTATGGGAGAAAGTGCGAAAATTCTGGCTCCTAACAAAACGGTGATCATTCCCGACGAGCGCGCCGGCTGCCCGATGGCTGACATGGTGAACGTGGAAGGTCTCCGTGCCCTCAAACGTCAGCATCCGAATGCGAAAGTTGTTGCTTATATCAATACGTCGGCTGATGTGAAGTCCGAAACCGATATCTGCTGTACGTCGGCCAATGCGATCAAAGTGATTAATTCCGTTGACTCGGACGAGATTATCTGGGTACCGGATAAAAATTTGGGTGACTATGTATCAAAATTCACAAACAAAAAAGTGATCATCTGGGAAGGCTACTGCAATACGCATGATATGCTGACCGTCAAAGATGTGGAAGAAATGAAGGCTCAGTATCCGAACGCACAATTTGTCGTGCATCCGGAATGCCGTCCTGAAGTTGTGAAAATGGGCGACTTCGTCGGCAGTACGACGGCGATTATCAAATACTGCAAAGAATCGGATTGCCAGGAGTTCATTGTCGGCACGGAAGACGGTACGGGATATCAACTGCGTCTCGACAGTCCCGACAAGAAATTCCACTTTGCGACCAAGTATCTGGTATGCCCGAACATGAAAGTAAACAATCTCAAGAAAATCGTGAAATGTCTCGAAACGATGCAGCCAGAAATTTACGTACCGGAAGATGTCGCCGATAAAGCACGATTGTCCTTAGAGCGCATGTTACAAGTGAAGTAGCATGCGCTGCTCTCTTGTCTAGTCAAAATTTGCCCGGGCAGAGCGGTAAAGCGTTGCAATCCGTCGGCGCAAGCCCTTGCTGAAATGGGACAGAACAGGTGGATGGCATGATTCCAAGATACCTCGTGGATGTAGATTTAGATGGAATTCCGCATATACATACGGATGTCATTGTGATTGGCGCCGGGATCGCGGGCCTTTTTACGGCTTTACGCGCAAGCGAGACCAAGAAAGTTCTGATGATCACGAAAAAGTCGCTGCTCGATAGCAATACTCGCTATTCCCAGGGGGGGATCGCGGCGGTTATCTCCGACGAGGATTCACCGGAGTTTCACATGCAGGACACGCTCATTGCCGGTGCGGGACTCTGTTCGCCGGAAGCGGTCGATATTCTGGTGCATGAAGGTCCGAATGGGGTGCATGATCTGATTCGCATGGGCACCCAGTTCGACCTGGAGAACGGCGAACTTGCTCTGACCAAGGAAGGGGCGCACAGTCAGCGCCGCATTCTGCATGCGCATGGCGACGCGACCGGGGCCGAGATTGTAAGGGCCTTATCGGAGCGGACGAAACAGGATCCTAATATTGAAATTTGGGACGATCACTTTGTTATCGACCTCATTACGCAAGATGGTGAGTGCTACGGCGCTCTCGTCCAGAAGCCGAGCGGGCAGCGCGTTTTTGTTCGCGGCGAAGCGACCGTTCTCTGTTCCGGCGGAGCGGGACAGTTGTTCCGCTACACAACCAACCCGGATATTGCGACGGGGGACGGTATCGCCATCGCGCACCGGGCAGGTGCGCAGATTCAGGATGTCGAGTTTATCCAGTTCCATCCGACAGCTCTTTGCTACCCGGGCGCGCCCCGATTCCTGATCTCTGAAGCGGTGCGCGGCGAAGGCGCTTACCTTCGCAACATCAAGGGCGAGCGCTTCATGGAGCGCTACCACCCGCAGCTTGAGCTGGCGCCGCGAGACGTTGTGGCGCGTGCGATCGTCGACGAGATGGAGGCTTGCCGTTCTACGTTTGTCTATCTGGATATCACCCATGAATCTGAGGAGCTGATCAAGCATCGGTTCCCGACCATTTACGAAACCTGTCTCAATTTCGGTTTGGATCTGACTACGGATTGGATTCCGGTCGCACCGGCTGCCCACTATATGATGGGCGGGGTTAGAACGGATCTGTATGGGGAAACAAATGTTCGCAGACTCTTTGCTTGCGGTGAAGTATCGTCTACCGGCGTACATGGGGCGAACCGGCTGGCCAGCAACTCCTTGTCAGAGGCGATCGTATTCGGCCGCAGAATCATTGAACGGATTCAAGAGCTTCCACCACTCAAGGGCGATATTCAGATTCGTTCGCAATCCGATGCGCCGAGAACGGAAATTTCCAATCAGGCGGTTGTGGAGAAACGGCTTAAGCTGCAAAAGGTGATGCTGCGTTATGCTGGCTTTAAGCGTACGGCGAAAGGCCTTCAGAAGGGATATGAAGAATTGGCGCGTCAGTTGTCGTTTTTTGATTCTGTGATGACGAAGCGCGAAGAATATGAATTTGCGAATTTGCTCAATGTCGCATTGCTGACGACAACGGCGGCGCTCACGCGGGAAGAGAGCCGCGGGGGTCATTACCGGGAGGATTTCCCGGAGCGCGATGATGCCCAATGGAAGAAGCATATCGTTTTCAAGCGTGGGGAAGCTAGGATTGAGGAGTGGATCTAGAATGCAAGACATCAATATCAATATGGAACTCGTACGGGAGCAAATTCGGCTCTGGCTGAAAGAAGATATCGGCACAGGCGATGTGACGACGCTCACAACAATCCCTTTGGATCAGGTATCCAAAGGGATTATCCACGTCAAGGAAGACGGTATCGTCTGCGGGCTTCCGATTGCGCGGGAAGTGTTCGGTGTCGTGGATGCTTCGCTTCGTTTTGAAACAAAAGTGGCTGAAGGATCGTCTGTATCGAGAGGAACGGTTGTGGCCGTTGTAGAGGGGAATACGCGAAGCATCTTACTCGGCGAGAGATTGAGCTTGAATTTGATGCAGCGGATGTCCGGCATCGCATCAAGAACGCGCCAGTACGTGGATGCTTTGGAAGGCTTGCCGACCAGGCTCGTCGACACACGCAAAACGACGCCGGGCCATCGGCTTTTGGAGAAATATGCGGTGCGCGTCGGCGGTGGTCACAACCACCGTTTCGGGCTGTACGATGCGGTTATGATCAAGGATAACCATATTAAAGGCGCAGGCGGCATTACGCAGGCGGTGAGCGCAGCTCGGGGACAGATTCCGCATACGATGAAGATCGAGGTGGAAGTGGAGAACTTTGAGCAATTGCACGAGGCTTTGACTGCAGGCGCGGACATCATTATGCTGGACAACATGGCGCCGGATCGGATGAAAGAGGCCGTTTCCATAATTAAAAACAAAGCACCGCATATTGTAGTAGAGGGCTCGGGTTCCGTGAACCTGCACACGATTCGCGGGATGGCGGCGAGCGGAGTGGATGTCATTTCGGTAGGACGCCTGACATACTCGGTTGAGGCTTTGGACATTTCTCTGGATCTGAACGAGCAGAAGGAGACGGCGCTATGATCCTGGTGATTGACGTTGGCAATACGAACATTGTACTGGGCCTCTACAAAAAGCGCACGCTTTTGCATCACTGGCGCATTAGCACGAATCGCTCGGCTACCGTGGACGAATACGGCATGCTGCTGCACAGCCTGTTTCAGCATTCAGGCATTGCGTTCGATCAAGTGGAGGGCGTTATTATTTCCTCAGTCGTGCCCCCGTTGATGCATGCAATGGAGAACCTCTGTTTACACTATCTGAAAAGATCGCCATTCATCGTCGGGCCGGGAATCAAAACGGGGCTCAACGTGCGCGTGGACAATCCGAAGGAAGTTGGTGCGGATCGGATCGTGAATGCAGTCGCTGCGCTAGAGCTGTACGGGGCGCCATGCCTGATCGTCGATTTCGGCACCGCCACCACGTACGACTACATCGATCCGTCGCAGCAACTGGTGGGCTGTGCGATTGCGCCGGGCATCGGGATTTCGACCGAGGCGCTGTATCAGAAAGCGGCGAAGCTGCCGCGCATTGAATTGGTGAAGCCCAAGAGCGTCGTAGGCCGTAATACGGTTGCCGCGATGCAGGCGGGCATTATTTACGGCTATGTCGGCCAAGTGGACGGTATCGTCGAGCGGGTGAAACAGGAATTTAGCGTGAATCCGACGGTCATTGCGACCGGCGGGTTGGCGGAGCTGATCTCCAGCGAGTCGCGGACGATCCAGATTGTGAATCCGCTGCTTACGTTGCAAGGTCTGCAATTGATCTACGAGAAGAATGCCTAGGCTTGATAAAGGAAGAAGGACAAAGCTATGAGCGATTACTTAATTCGAGGGACTGCACTCGATGGGCGCGTACGCGCGTTTGCCGTGCAGTCGACGGAGCTCACTGATGAGCTGAGCCGCCGTCATCAAACAACGCCGACGGCAACGGCGGCGCTTGGGCGCACAGCCGCTGCGGGGCTACTGATGGGCGCCATGCTCAAAGGCGATGAGCATCTGATCATCCAAGTCAAAGGCGGCGGGAAGATCGGTCAGATCGTCGTCGATGCGAACGCCAAGGGCGAGGTGCGAGGCTACGTCGACAATCCAGAAGTCGACCCGCCGCTTAAAGCGAACGGCAAGCTGGATGTATCGGCGGCTGTGGGCACGGATGGCTTTTTATACATAACAAAAGATTTGGGGCTTAGAGAGCCGTACAAAGGCAGTGTGCCGATTCTTTCCGGAGAGTTGGCGGAGGATTTTACATACTACTTCGCCATGTCGGAACAGACGCCATCCGCTGTCTCGCTAGGCGTACTGGTGAATGTGGACCACACGATCCTGGCGGCGGGCGGTTTCGTTATCCAACTGCTGCCGGGGCTTACGGACAGCGAAATTAGCGAGATTGAAGGGGAACTTGCTCAAATCCCATCCTTCACCAATTTGTTGGGCCAAGGGTTAACGTTGGAGCAAATTTTGCAAACGGTTCTGCCTTCCTTCCGCAAGTTGGATGAGATGAGCGTCCGGTTTCAGTGCAAATGCAGCCGGGAGCGGGTGGAGACGACGCTGATCTCGCTTGGTAAGCAGGAACTGCAAGAAATGTTGGACGAAGAGGGTTCGGCGGAAGTGGTATGCCATTTTTGCAACGAGGCGTATCAATTTGACGAGCAGGACTTGCAGCGCATGATCGAGCAATAACCATAACGTCGCGCGACTTTGGGGGCGCATGATTTGCCTTGCATAGCGGCACTGCTGGCGAGAGCAGCAATATGGAAATAGAAGAGGGAAACAGGATGCAGAACGTAAAGCGGTTGTGGGGCGTCATTATCGCGTTGGCGGTAGTTATTCTCGTACTTGCATCCTTGCTGGTCAGCCGTGGCGGGGGCCCAGCCTTAACGAGTCCGACACCGACGCCTGATCAGCACCAGGCCGAGGGCAAGGGAGCTCAGATCGTCGCCAAAATCGGAGACCGCGAGATCACGATGGACGATCTGGAAGCGGCGCTGAAGCGCCATTATGGGGCTGAGCAGCTGGGGCAAATGCTGGACCGCCGTGTCGTTCAGCTGGAGGCGCAGGAGCAGGGCGTTTCCGTGGATGCTGCGGAACTGGCCCGCGAGCTGAAACGGATGCAGCAGGGCTATGAGAGCGAGCAGCAGTATTATGAGGCCATGCAGACGCAGCTGGGGATGTCGAAAGAGGAGATTCAAGAGGACGCCGCAAACAAGCTTTTATTGGAAAAACTGGCGACGCTGACGATTCAAATTACGAACGCTGAGATCGATGATTACATCAAAACGCATGCCGATGAATTTCAGCGGAAAACGGAGTATCACATCCTGCAGATTATTGTATCGACCAAGGATCAGGCGAATAAAGTGCTCGCTGAGCTGGCAAAGGGTGAAAGCTTTGCCATTCTGGCCCGCGATCGTTCGATTGATGACGCGACAAACAATAACGGCGGGGATTTAGGCTGGGTGGTCGGCGACGACCCCTTCGTGGAAGCAGCGGTGCTGGAGACCGCTAAGACACTGAAAGTCGGCCAGGTGAGCAAGCCGGTGCCGCTGGCCGAAGGGTTTGCTGTGGTGAGCCTCAAGGAGAAGCGGGATCAGCCGAATCCTGATATGGCGTTTATCAAGGAAAATGTCCGGCGGGAGTTGGCTTTGCAGCAGGCGCCTCCACTGAAGGATTACGTAAACCAATTGCGTGCAAAATGGAAGGTCAGCATTCTGGATGCCCAACTGCGCCAATGAGGCAACAAAAATTGTTTGACAACCTGTAAGCGCATTGATAATATTAAAAGTATTAAAGCCGACCTGTTAACTCGGAAATCATACACTATTTAATCTGGAGGGGAATTTAATTATGGCAAGATTAGTTCAGAACATTACGGATTTGATTGGCGATACACCGCTTGTGCGTTTAAACCGCGTTGTGCCGGAAGGAAGCGCAGAAGTTTATGTGAAGCTTGAATATCAGAATCCGGGTGCTAGCGTCAAAGACCGTATTGCAATCTCCATGATTGAAGTTGCTGAGCAAGAAGGCAAATTGAAACCGGGGGACACGATTGTCGAGCCTACGAGCGGTAACACAGGTATTGGCATTGCCATGGTAGCGGCAGCGAAAGGCTACAAAGCGATCCTTGTTATGCCTGAAACGATGTCGTTGGAACGCCGCAACCTGCTTCGCGCTTATGGCGCGCAACTGGTGCTGACACCTGGGGCGGAAGGTATGAAAGGCGCGATCAAACGTGCGGAAGAGCTTCAAGCAGAGAACCCTTCATACTTCATCCCGCAGCAATTCAACAACCAAGCGAATGTGAAAATTCACCGCGAAACAACAGGTCCTGAAATCGTTGAAGCGATCAACAGCCATGACGGCAAACTTGATGCCTTTATCGCAGGTATCGGTACCGGCGGTACGATTACAGGTGCCGGCGGCGTACTGAAAGAGAACTTCCCGAACATCAAAATTTATGCGGTTGAGCCATCGGCTTCCCCGGTTCTGTCCGGCGGCAAACCAGGTCCGCACAAAATTCAAGGGATCGGCGCTGGCTTCGTGCCAGGCATTTTGAACACGAACATTTATGACGAAGTCATCACAGTCGAGAACGAAGATGCATTCGAAACATCCCGTCGCGTTGCAAAAGAAGAAGGGATCCTCGGTGGTATTTCCTCTGGCGCAGCGATCTTCGCCGCATTGAAAGTAGCGAAAGAACTGGGAGCTGGCAAACGCGTTGTTGCGGTCGTGCCAAGTAACGGCGAGCGCTACCTGTCCACGCCTTTGTACCAATTCGAAGAGCAATAACAATTTCGATCGTGAACATGCCTCCGGCCTTGCGGCTTGGGGGCTTTTTTTCTGCCGACCGTTAGCGTATACTAATGGACAAACTGGAGTCTGTCCGACGAACCGGGTTCAACCCATCGGACAGACCTATAGGTGCGGATGGAAGGTAAGGAGTGCGTATGATTTTAACAACGATGGAACAATGGCGGACATGGTCCGCTTCCTATTCAATGCTGCCGTATATCATCAAATTGGGCCTCGCCGATGACCGGATGAAGTCGTGGGAGGAAGCGTGGCGGAGCGCGTCGCCGACGTCGTTTATTCTGGAGAGCGGCAAGGGCGGTCGTTACACGTTTTTTGGGCTGAAGCCGTTTTCGACGATTCAGGGAAAAGGGCTAGCTGGAGAAGTGCGGGAGAAGAGATTCGACAGTCAGGATTCCCAGGCAATCCCTGTGCAAGGCAAGCCCCTCGACGTTGTGAAAACATGGATGGCCCCTTACCGGAGTCCGAAAGTGCAGGACGCCCCGAAATTCACGGGCGGCTGCGTCGGCTACTGGAGCTACGACGTCATCCGCACGATCGAGAAGCTGCCCGAACAGGCGGCGGACGATCTGCCGATCCCGGACTACAGCTTCGCGCTGTATGATGAGGTGTGGGTGCTCGACCACACGGATAAAAGCCTGTACATCGCCGTCCACACGGCGATCGGCGTGGATGCTGCCCGCGACGAGGAGACCCTCGCGGGGCTGTACCAAGCCGCGCACGCGCGTGCCGAGGCGATGCTCGTTCGCTGGCACGCGCTGCGCGCAGCCAATTGGTCCGGCACGCCGCTCAACGGCGGCGGCGAAGGGCAGGCGATGGCGCGCGAGGCGCTGCACATCGACGTCGAAACCATCGCCGGCATCGAGCCGGCGTTCGACAAAGCCGCCTACATCGCGGCGGTGCAGCGCATTCAGGCGTATATCGGACAGGGTGACGTGTTCCAGGTCAACCTGTCCGTCAGACAGAGCCGGCGTCTTACGACGACGCCGGAAGAAATCTACGAGGCGCTGCGCCTCGTCAACCCGTCGCCCTACATGGGGCTCCTGCGCTTCGCGGACTTTGCCCTCGTCTCGGGCTCGCCGGAGCTGCTCGTGCAGCTCGAGGACGGGATCCTGCGGACCCGTCCGATCGCCGGCACGCGACCGCGCGGCAAGGACGAGCAGGATGACTTGCGCCTGGCCGGCGAGCTCATCGACAACGAAAAAGAGCGCGCCGAGCACGTTATGCTCGTCGACCTCGAGCGCAACGACCTTGGCCGTATTTCAAAATACGGGTCGGTGCGCGTGAAAGATTTTATGGTCATCGAATACTACTCCCATGTCATGCACATCGTCTCCGAAGTAGTCGGTGAGCTTGCGGAGGGCAAGGACGCGTATGATGTCATCGCCGCGACCTTCCCGGGCGGCACCATTACGGGCGCGCCGAAGATCCGCACGATGGAAATTATCGAGGAACTCGAGCCGGTGCGCCGCGGTCCGTACACGGGATCGATGGGATGGATTGACTATAACGGCAATATGGAATTTAATATTATTATACGAACGCTGGTCGCGGCGCAGGGCATGGGGCATATTCAAGCGGGAGCGGGGATCGTCATCGATTCCGTGCCGGAGCGGGAATACACCGAATCCCTCAACAAAGCGAAAGCAATGTGGAAAGCAATCGAATACAGCGAGCGGAGCATGAGCCGAGCTTAGGCCCTGTGGGGCAGACGAAAGGGGAGCTTAGAATGATTTTAGTGATTGATAATTACGATTCGTTTACGTACAACCTCGTGCAGTATTTGGGAGAGATCGGGGAAGACGTCGTCGTTCGCCGCAATGACGAGATCGATCTGGATGGCGTCGCGGCGCTGGCACCGGATCATATCTTGATTTCGCCGGGACCGTGCACACCGAATGAGGCGGGCATTTCGCTAGCGCTGATCGAGCGCTTCAAAGGCGTCATCCCGATTTTTGGCGTGTGCCTCGGCCACCAGTCCATCGGACAGGCATTCGGCGGAGACGTTATTCGCGCAGAGCGTCTGATGCATGGCAAAACGTCCGAAATGTTCCACGACGGCAAAACGTTATTCGAAGGGCTGCCGAGTCCGTTCATTGCAACCCGTTATCACTCTTTGATCGTCAAGCGCGAAACCTTGCCGGACTGCCTGGAAATCAGCGCGGAGACCGCGGAAGGCGAGATTATGGCCCTGCGTCATAAAGAGTACCCGATCGAAGGCGTGCAATTCCACCCGGAATCGATCATCACGCAGCACGGGCACCAGATTCTTCGCAACTTCTTGCGCCGCACGGCCAAAACAGGAGCGTAACGCTGTCATGATGATTAGCATAAATGGGGCATTACTAGATGAACAGCAAGCCGTGGTCTCGGTTTACGATCACGGTTTTCTTTACGGTATCGGATTGTTTGAGACGTTCCGGACGTATCAGGGCGAGCCGTTCCTGCTAACGGAACATCTGCAACGTTTGGCGGACGGCTGCCGGGAGCTGGGCATCGTCTATGAGGCGAGTGAAACGGCTGTTCGAACGTCGATCGCGCAGCTGCTGCAGGCCAATGGTCTTACAGACGCGTACATCCGCTTCTCTGTGTCCGCCGGCGTCGAGGCGTTGGGGCTGCCGGGCGGCGATTATACGAAGCCGACGGAAATCATCTATATCAAGCCGCTGCCTCCGCGAGATGAGCAGGTGTACTCGGCAGGCAAGGCGCTTCAACTGCTGAAGCTGCCCCGCAACACGCCGGAGGGCTTGTACCGGTTTAAGTCCTTCCACTACATGAACAACATTTTGGCGAAAAGAGAGCTCAGCCTCTACCCCTGGGCCGCCGGGGCCGAGGGGCTGATGCTGAGCGAGGACGGCTACGTGGCGGAAGGCATCGTCAGCAACCTCTTCTTCGTCAAAGACGGCACGCTGCACACGCCTTCGCTCGAGACCGGCATCCTGCCGGGCATCACACGAGGGCATGTGTTGAAGTTGGCTGCAGCACGGGGCATCCCGTTGCAGGACGGGCTGTATCGCTGGGAGGACCTGGTGGAGGCCGACGAAGTGTTTCTTGTGAACTCCGTGCAGGAGATCGTGCCGGTCGGTACAATGTACACACCGAGTGGACAGGCCGTCACGATCGGAGGGCCGGGGCCGATTACGCGCCAATTGACGGCGCAGTATAAGTAATATTTCTACCCATACAGGAAGTGAAACGCATATGCAACATAAGCTCATCTGCAAAGGACACGAATTGCCCATCGGTGATCGGACGATCATCATGGGCATCTTGAACATTACGCCGGACTCCTTCTCGGATGGCGGCAGCTACTTGGATCTCGCCAAAGCCGTGCAGCGAGCGATACAAATGGTCGCCGAAGGTGCGGACATTCTCGACATCGGCGGCGAATCCACGCGTCCCGGCGCGGCCAAAGTCACGCAGGACGAAGAGCTGGAACGCGTCATCCCCGTCATTGAAGCGATTCGCCGGGAAGTCGACGTGCCGATTTCCATCGACACGTATAAAGCCGGCGTCGCGGATGCGGCGCTGGCGGCCGGCGCCCACATCATCAATGATGTGTGGGGCGGCCTCGCAGATCCGCGCATGGCGGCCGTCGCACAACGGCACGACTGCCCGTTCATTCTCACCCATAATCGACACGATATGGCGTACACCGACTTCCTGCCCGATGTGCTGGCCGATCTCCAGCAGATGATCGCACAGGCAGCCGAAGCCGGCGTGAAGCCGGAACGCATCATTTTAGACCCGGGGATCGGATTCGCCAAGACCTATGAGCAGAACCTCTACCTCATGAATCATCTCCGCCCTCTGATCGATCTCGGCTATCCCGTCCTGCTGGGCACGTCCCGCAAAAGCGTCATCGGCCTCACGCTCGGCCTTCCGCCGGAGGAGCGGCTCGAGGGCACGGCGGCGACCGTCGCGCTTGGCATTGCCCAGGGCTGCGGCATCGTCCGTGTGCACGATGTGCAGGCGATGAAACGGCTCGCCGTCATGACAGACGCCATCATCCGCAGCTCCCTATAGAGGTTGTTCAATTCATCGTCTTTTCGAAAGCTAGGAGGCACACCGCCAATGGATAAAATCACACTCTCCCGCATGCAGTTTTTCGGCAATCACGGGGTATTTCCTGAAGAAAATAAGCTTGGTCAGCGCTTCTACGTCGATGTCGAGCTCGTGCTCCCGCTGGATAAGCCGGGCCGTTCGGATGCACTTGAGGATACGGTCAATTACGGGGAAGTCTTTTTCCGAGTCAAGGATATCGTCGAAGGCAAGACTTTCAAGCTCATCGAGGCTTTAGCGGAAAACATTGCATCCGAGCTCCTGCATCACTATACTAGTATCAACGAAGTGACGGTACGCGTCATCAAGCCGCATCCGCCCTTTGCTGTTTTATTTGACGGGGTCACCGTCGAGATTAACCGAAAGCAGGCATAAGGATGACAGATGCAGCACACGAACACGAATCGATTACAGCGTATGTAGCGCTTGGCTCTAACATGGGCGACCGCGAGCAATACTTGCGGGAGGCGATCCGCCTCTTGGATGCGGAAGCGGGCATTACCGTGACCGGTCGTTCCAGCATCTACGAGACGGAACCGGTTGGCTATGTGGATCAGGACGCATTTTTGAACATGGTGATTCAAATTCACACGAACTTACTGCCGGCAACCTTGCTCGCGACATTGCTCGCCACCGAGAATCGGCTGGGGCGCACGCGCGAACTGCGCTGGGGACCGCGTACCATAGATTTGGATTTGCTTCTCTACGGCAACCATCAGCTCTCAACCCCCGACTTGATCGTTCCGCATCCGCGGATGCAGGAGCGGGCTTTTGTTTTAGTTCCTCTCACAGAGGTTCTCTACGAGCGGCAAGATGCTGCATTTGAATCCATCTCTGCAAATCTGGAGAAACTGGAAGGAAAGGAAGGCGTCATCCTATGGAAAAAAGCACAATAGCACAGCGCATTCGCGCTTTCCGAAAATTGAAAGGCTACACCCAGAGTGAACTTGCCGATTTGCTGGGCGTCTCGATTGCGATTCTGGGCGCAATTGAACGCGGCACCCGCAAACCGGATGCCCACATGATCCAGAAAATATCCGAAGTGCTTCATATAGAACCCGAAGAACTGCTTGCCATTGTGGCAAGATGAAAGGAGTGGAATCTTCGATGCTCAAAATCGGCAATGTCGAAGCTCCCAATAAAGTTGTACTCGCCCCGATGGCGGGCGTATGTAATCCAGCCTTCCGGCTGATTGCCAAAGAATTCGGCACAGGCCTGGTCTGTGCGGAGATGGTCAGCGACAAAGCGATCGTCCACGGCAATTCGCGCTCCATGGAAATGCTGTATGTCGACGAGCGCGAGAAGCCGCTTAGTCTGCAAATTTTCGGCGGCGATACGGAAACGCTGGTGCAAGCGGCTCGAATTGTCGATCAGCAAACGAACGCTGACATCATCGACATTAACATGGGCTGTCCCGTACCCAAAATCACCAAATGCGACGCCGGCGCCAGATGGCTCCTGCAACCGGATAAGATTGAAGAAATGATCTCGACTGTCGTGAAGGCCGTCAGCAAGCCAGTGACCGTCAAGATGCGGATTGGCTGGGACGCCGAGCATATTTACGCAGTCGAAAATGCCAAAGCGGTCGAGCGTGGCGGAGGCAGCGCCGTCAGTGTGCACGGTCGTACGCGCGAGCAGCTTTACACAGGCAAGGCGGACTGGAACATCATCCGCGAGGTGAAACAAGCGCTCTCCATTCCGGTTATCGGCAATGGAGATGTTGTCACGCCTGAGGATGCCAAGCGCATGCTCGATATGACCGGCGTTGACGGCGTGATGATCGGGCGCGGCGCGCTCGGCAATCCGTGGATGCTGTACCGGACGGTGAAATACCTCGAGAACGGCGAACTGCCTGCCGAGCCGACTCCGGAGGAGAAGATCCGTATTGCCATTTTGCATATGGATCGGCTTATTGCGCTTAAAGGTGAGAATGTGGCGGTCAAAGAGATGCGCAAGCACATGGCGTGGTACCTCAAAGGTCTGACTGGCGCTGCGCGCGTCAAGGACGTTCTCATGGAGCACGTGAAGCGGGATGACATGGTGCGGACACTAAACGACTTCGTTGAGCACTTGGCGACAAATGCTGCAGATGACAAGTCCGGAACACCGGCGGAGGCCGCGATCCTCCATTAACACCATGTAATGGTTGACATTGACATTTTGAAACGGTTGCAATATAATCAGTCAATATTAATGTGTTCCTGCATAAATTGAAAGACTAACGAGTAAGTAATTTTTTATATAACGTGAATTCATACTAATTGAATCAGCTCTATAAAGACCTAACTCCTAGCAGGATGCATCGATTCAACGATATGAAAATCTTTCACATGACGGGAGATCAGTTGGCATGGCTGAAAAAGAGGTCATACTTACATCAGATGGTTTGAGAAAGCTTGAAGACGAGCTTGAACATTTGAAATCGGTGAAGCGCCGCGAAGTCGCGGAGAGAATCAAAGTAGCGATCGGCTACGGCGATATCAGCGAGAACTCCGAGTATGAGGATGCCAAGAATGAGCAAGCTTTTATCGAAGGCAGAATCATCACTTTAGAAAAAATGCTGCGCAATGCGCGAATTATTAATAACGACGATGTCGATGTGAATACGGTAAGCGTAGGCGCAATCGTCACGCTGAAGGATTTGGAATTCGGCGATCTCGTGGAATATACGATTGTAGGCTCCGCGGAATCCGATCCGCTGCAGAACAAGATTTCGAACGAAAGCCCAGTGGGCAAAGCCATTCTCGGCAAGCAAAAGGGTGCCACCGTTGACGTTAACGTTCCTGCGGGCGTCATTCAGTATCAGATTGTTGATATTAAAAAGTAACAAGCAGCCTTTTGGAAAGCTTCCCTCAGGAAGCTTTTTTTTCACATGTCGGAAAGAATATCCTCGAAGTAGCTCCATGTCATCAGTAAACGCTACCGTCCTTAAAGGACGGCGAGGGCGTTTATCTTTGCGTTACGAAGGTTCAAATACACAGTAGGAGATGAAAACCATGACCCAGGAAGTAGAACTCAACGAACTGCTCGTCATTCGCCGCAACAAATTGGACGAGCTGCAAAGTCTCGGTGTCGATCCGTTCGGCAGCAAATTTGTAAGAACGCACACGGCGAAAGACATTTTGGACGCTTATCAAGACAAAACCAAAGAAGAGTTGGACGAGACAGAAGTCGAAGTCAGCCTTGCGGGGCGCATCATGCAAAAACGCAGTATGGGTAAAGCCAGCTTCGCTCATCTGCAGGACATTACGGGCAAAATCCAGATCTATGTGCGCCAAGATGCGCTGGATGCGAACAAATATCAGGCGTTTGATCTGCTTGACCTTGGGGATATTGTCGGGGTAACGGGTGTCGTTTTCAAAACGAAAACTGGCGAAACCTCCATCAAGGTTCAATCGTTGGAAGTGTTGACCAAATCCCTGCTGCCGCTGCCGGACAAATTCCATGGCCTCAGCGACGTAGAACTGCGCTACCGCCAACGTTATGTCGACTTAATTATGAGTCAAGACGTCAGGGAGACGTTTATTCTCCGTTCCAAAATCATTCAATCCATGCGCCGCTACCTGGATGCCCTGGGCTTCCTGGAAGTGGAGACGCCTACGCTGCACTCCGTGGCCGGTGGTGCTTCCGCACGTCCGTTCAAAACACATCACAACGCGCTCGACATGCCGCTGCATATGCGTATTGCGATTGAACTTCACTTGAAACGCCTGATCGTCGGCGGCTTGGAGAAAGTGTACGAAATCGGCCGCGTTTACCGCAACGAGGGGATTTCTACGCGTCATAATCCGGAGTTCACGATGATCGAGCTGTACGAAGCTTACGCGGACTACAAAGACATTATGAAGCTGACGGAAGAAGTTATTGCGCATATAGCACAAGAAGTGCTGGGCACAACGACTGTTCAGTACGGCGATCACGAAGTTAATCTGGCTGTCGGCTGGAGACGTGTGTCCATGGTCGATGCGATTAAAGAGGTAAAAGGTGTAGACTTCAGCGTGCACATGTCGAACGAAGAGGCTCATCGTCTGGCGAAGGAGCATAATGTTCCGGTAGAACCGCATATGACATTTGGTCACATTGTGAACCAATTCTTTGAGACCTTCGTAGAAGAAACGTTGATCCAGCCTACGTTTATTTATGGACATCCTTTGGAGATTTCTCCGCTTGCCAAAAAGAACCCGGAAGATCCGCGCTTTACGGATCGTTTCGAGCTGTTTATCGTGGCGCGTGAGCATGCCAATGCCTTTACCGAGCTGAACGATCCGATCGATCAGCGTGAGCGTTTCGAAGCACAGCTCCGTGAGAAAGAGCAAGGCAATGACGAAGCACACGAAATGGACGAAGACTTCATACGTGCCCTTGAATACGGCATGCCGCCGACTGGTGGTCTCGGGATCGGAATTGACCGTTTGGTTATGCTGCTGACTAATGCGCCGTCTATCCGCGATGTGCTGTTATTCCCGCTGATGCGTGAGCGTGCAGGCGAATAAAATAGGTGAATTCGAGGCGCCGGAGGGTGTCTCGAATTTTTTTGTATTTGGCACTTGCAAAGTGTAGGGACTCTGTGGTATCTTATAAAAGTTGCTTCTGAGCAACGCGGAATTCACGAAAAACAACTTCAAATAAAAGTTGCAAAGTGAAATTCGATGTGGTATATTGGTCTTCCGGCTTTCGAGAGAAAGTTGTGAGACAAGCATTGTTCCTTGAAAACTGAACAACGAGTGAGTAAGCAAATCGGTTGAGCAATCAACCCTTTATAGGGATCTTTGACGTAGTCAAAGTCTCTCTTCTATGAGATTGAAAAATCTCGCTAGCAAGTCAAATGAGCAAGTCAGATTTTCTTTTATGGAGAGTTTGATCCTGGCTCAGGACGAACGCTGGCGGCGTGCCTAATACATGCAAGTCGAGCGGTTCCTTCGGGGATAGCGGCGGACGGGTGAGTAACACGTAGGTAACCTGCCTT
>NZ_RXHU01000115.1 GCF_003955665.1 Paenibacillus whitsoniae | reverse complement strand
CTTTGGAACCGCCGCGATCTCGCTCACGAAGCGAAAGTGCCTTTATCTGCGCCAAGCGCAACAGAGATGACGATCGGCCATAACGTCGGCAGCAAAGCGGAAGTCGACAGCGTCATGGAGCAAGCCCGCCAAGCGGGAGCGGTCATGATCGATCCGGCCCATGAAACGTTCTGGGGCGGGTATGGCGGACATTTTCAGGATCCGGACGGGCATTTATGGGAAGTTGTCTGGAATCCGGCATGGGAGAATGCAGAATAACCAATTGAGAGAAAGCAGGGATTCGTATGACGGCCAATTCAGAAGCGCAAACAGGACAAGTCGTCGGTAAAACGGCAGACGTCGGTTTTCAAATCGGGGTTCGGCGGACGCTGCCAACTTCCCCCGAGCGCATATGGGCTTTTCTCACGTCTTCGGAAGGACTGGCTTTATGGCTAGGACAACGCTCTGAACCGCTGACGATTGGGGTTGGTGAATCTTTTGTATCCAGCCAGGGCCTGACCGGGAAATTCACTGTCGTGAAACCCGCGCTGCAAGTCCGGCTCAAATGGCAAAAAAACGGGTGGCCCAAACCGTCCACGTTGCAAATTCGTCTGCTCTCCGACCGACCGGATCAGACGACGGTTGCTTTTCATCAGGAGCATCTGGACAGCGCTGAAACACGGGAAAGCATGAAGCGAATTTGGGAAGATGTGCTGCAAGCCATCGCGCATAACGTGAGCTAGCCCCCATAAACAGCAGGCATAAACACAGTTCTTTGGACTGTGTTTTTTTACTGTTCCCCGTTTATATTCAGTTTAAAAATGTACGTTACGATCTCCTTATCAACTCAAGCTGGAGGAACGAACGATGGAACTTCAAAAGAAAAAAGCACTTGCGCCGAACAACGGCGATCTGGCGGTAGAAGCGCGCGGATTAGTCAAAGTCTTCGGCGACAACCGCGCTGTCGACGGCGTCGACTTGAACGTACGCGCCGGCTCGATCTACGGCGTGCTCGGCCCGAACGGTGCCGGCAAAACCACGACGATCCGCATGCTGGCGACGCTGCTGCGGCCGGATAGCGGCTCGGCTCGCATCTTCGGGCACGATGTGGTGAAGGAGTCCCAGATCGTGCGCCAATTGATCGGGGTCACCGGTCAATACGCCTCGGTCGATGAATCGCTGAGCGCCACCGAGAATCTGATTATTTTTTCCCGGCTGCTCGGACTTGGCCGGGCGGAAGCCAAACGCAAGTCTGCGGAGCTGCTTGAGGAATTCGGCTTGACGGAAGCCGCGAAGCGTCCGCTCAAAAACTTCTCGGGCGGGATGCGCCGCCGCCTGGATCTTGCGGCGAGCCTGATCGCACAGCCGCCGCTGATTTTCCTTGACGAGCCGACGACGGGGCTCGACCTGCGCACGCGCTCGCAGATGTGGGACACGATCCGCAGGCTCGTGAACACAGGCTCGACGGTGCTGCTCACGACGCAGTACCTGGAAGAGGCCGATCAGCTCGCAGATCGGATCGCCGTCATTGACCGCGGCCATGTCGTCGCGGAGGGGACGGCCGACGAGCTGAAAGCGTCCGTCGGCACCTCGTCACTGCACCTGCGCGTGGAAAGCCCGCTGGATATTGCCGCGGCGAGAGAAACTGTCGAGCACATCCTGAAAGTGCCGTCCACCGTCACCGCGGAAGCCGCTAAAATTACGGCGCCGATGGCGGACGCCGATCTCGTCACGGACCTGCTCATCGCCCTGCGTGAAAAAGGCATCAAGCTCTCGGAGATGAGCGTGCAGAAACCGACGCTGGATGAAGTCTTTTTGACCATCACAGGCCATGGCGTCGAGAAGGATTCCGCAAACAATCAAGCATCATCAAAAGAAATGGAGGCTGCCCAAGCATGAGCCAATCCGCTGTGAAAACCAGTGCTGCCGGATCGTTGAAGAATCATACCAGCATCCGGCAATCGATCCGCAACTCGTTCACTATGGCGTACCGGGGCATTTTAAAAATCCGCCGCACACCCGAGCAGTTATTTGACGTGACGCTGCAGCCCATCATTTTTACCTTGATGTTCACTTATATTTTCGGCGGAGCCATTTCCGGCGATGTGGCAAGCTATCTGCCTGTCATTATCCCGGGCATTCTGGTGCAAACCGTCATCGGCACGTCCATCGTGACCGGCGTACAGCTCCGAGAGGATATGGACAAAGGCGTCTTTGACCGCTTCAAATCCCTGCCCATCGCGCGAATTGCTCCGCTTGCCGGAGCGCTGCTAGCCGATACAGTTCGTTACACCATCGCAACCGTGCTGACGTTCGTCATGGGCTACATCATGGGCTTCCGACCAGAAGGCGGCATCGAATTTGTGGCGCTGTCCGGACTGCTCGTCATTTTCTGCTCGTGGTCCGTTTCCTGGATCTTCGCCTTCTTCGGCGTCATCGCCCGTACGGCTTCCAGTGTGCAAGGCATCTCGATGCTGGTTCTGTTTCCGCTCACGTTCCTGTCCAACGCGTTTGTGCCGGTGGAAACGATGCCGAATTGGCTGCAATTTTTCGTAAAAATCAACCCGATCTCGCACATCGTCTCCGCCGTCCGGCAGCTGACCAGCTCGGGTACCGTAAGTTCGGATCTCGTTATTTCCCTCATCGGCGCCCTCGTCATTGTCGCCATCTTTGCCCCAATCACGGTGCGTGCCTACATGCGCCGCACCTAAGGAAAAAATCCCTCTCGCGGATTAGAACTGTCGTTCTGACCTGCAAGAGGGATTTTTTTATTTCACAATGATTCGCACTCTTGTGCCGTTCGGATAGGGCTCAAGCTGATTGGAAATCCAGGAGCCCGCGCCTCGATTATCGGATGGTGTGACGTACTGGATATCGGCACCCGCTCCGCCCTCCGCGCACATTGCCATCGGCCATTCGTCGCGGTCATAGCCTTTTTTGGTCGGAACCCCTTTTAACGATAAATCCCGATTGTGCTCTGCGCCTTCCCGATCAATCGTGCATTCTGCCGATTCGCCCCGCTCAATCGCCGACTTGATGTGCTCGCCGGTTTCCGGGTAACGATCCTTGGGAAACACCAGCGTCACGACATTACCCTGCTCGATTGCAGGCTGATTAGCTTCGAACTCGGAAAGCGCCCAGTACGCTGCCACGATCAGGATGATCACAAGCAGAAGCCATCCGGGCATTCTCATACGCAAACGCACACGCTTCAACGCTTCTCTCCTCCTCATCTTGCTGTCATTTTCATTATACTTCCAGAACAGGAGTTCGCCAAGCTCATCTTCTAGTCGATGAATCAGTAAAACGGTATGAGAAACGCTCTTCTGCGGCAAACTAAGCTGTCTTGCCAAACTTCAACCTAAGGAGTGTTGTTCATGCGTGAAGGATTGATACCCGCTGTATTAGGAACGGTTGTTTCTGCATCCGGTGCGACAATGCTGAAAAGCAAGTATAAGCTTCTAGGCGTCGGGGTACTCGGTTTTGGCGTAGCTCATGTGATTCTTGGGGCCATCGACCTCGTCGAGCACCGCTAAGTTTGGCGAGATTGGGATTCAAACGGATTGCCGCTTCTTTAGCCTTCTCGGCTGCGGGGTGGCAATCTTTTTTATTGGATTGTTTCCCGAGGGAAAATCTATTATAATGGTGCGATTACGAGAATAAAGGAATGAAGAATCGCATGTTGATGACGAAACCCGACTACTGGATCGCCAAGCTTGGCCTTGAAGCGCATCCGGAAGGCGGCTACTACAAGAGAACGTACCAGGCGGAGGAAAGCATAACGGATCGGGAGTTGTCCGTGCAATTTAAGGGCACCCGACTGCTATATACGAGCATTTATTTTCTGCTGGAGTCTAAGGATGTCTCTCATTTTCACCGCTTAAAATCGGACGAGCTCTGGTACTATCATGCCGGCAGTCCACTTACGATTCACGTCATTCACCCGGACGGTGTCTACGAAAAGGTCAAGCTCGGACTCGACCTCGAGCGCGGCGAGCGCCCGCAGTACATCGTGCCGAAAAATTCGATTTTCGGCTCTTCCGTGATGGAACCGGACACCTTCTCGCTTGTCGGCTGCATGGTGTCGCCTGGCTTTGATTTTCAGGATTTCGAATTGTTTACGAAAGAACAATTACTCGGCTGCTACCCGCAGCACCGCGAGATTATCGAACAGCTGGCATATGACCGAGTGCCTGTGATGGTTTAGAAGTTTACTTCCTGGCTTCGTGCAAAGTATACTGAAGGAAAGACGAAGAACGTCCTGTACGCCCATGTCCATCATGGGGGCAGGGCGTTTTTTTATTTTCAGAGGAGGAACTTGGATGGAATTTGAATTGGCGCATGAGGCATTTCTGAAGAAGCATGTGGAAGCGAGGTCCGGGGAGCGCAAAGGGCGGCTCGAACGCGGGCATCGGGAGGCTGAAAAGCTGTTCTGCCGTGAAGTTTGGAGGCCGCTGCGAGGGCAGTTCGACAACCTTCATCCCGAATTCGAGGTGCTGGATTGGCGCGGTCGTTCATTTTTTTGCGATTTTGCCTATTTGACTGCCGGGGTGCAGCTTATGATTGAAATTAAAGGCTACGGCCCTCACGTTCGTGACATGGACAGACAGTCTTATTGCTATGAGCTGAATCGGGAAACGTTTTTAACGGCCATGGGGTACCGCGTTATTTCCTTCGCCTACGATGACGTGGCGCACCGGCCTGAATTGTGTGTCTCACTTTTGCGCATGGTGCTGAGCTACTTTCAAGGGGACGGCACACCCCAACATCTTCAGGATGCCGTTGAACGCGAAGCACTCCGTTTAGCTTACAGGATTGCCCGCCCCTTACGTCCGATCGATGTCGAACAACACCTTCACGTCGGTCACCGCACCGCAGTCAAAACGCTTCAGTCACTTTGCTCGAAATCGTTACTTTCCCCCGTGGCAGGCCCCAACAGTAAACATGTTGTACGTTATGAGCTCCGACAACTTGCGAAGAATGGCTTGTGGCTGTAGTGAGCGAGGAGCAGCTTTGAGTATGAGTGGGTGGCGTGCAAACAAATTAACGTTTGCAGATTGCGGAAATGCCTGCGAAAAAGCAGGAATTTGCTGCTACAAAGGCGCTTTGAAGTGAAATGCCTGCGAAAAAGCAGCCTTCTGGGCTAAATTCAGGCTGCAGGGGCGTATTTTTATAAAATAACTGCTTTCTCGCAGGCTTTCCTCAAAATCGAAGCTAGTTTCGAAAAATTCCTGCCTTTTTGCAGGAATGCGGTTCATGCTGGGAGGAATACGGTTCGTGCTGGAAGGAATACGGGTCGTGCTGGGAGGAATCAGCTCTTGCTAGCAGGAATACGAAATGAGAATGGGACGGGAATTCGGTAAGTCAGCATCCCCACCTCCCTCCGCATATTCCGACCCCCGCAATGCCAAAATACCTCCATAGGCATCTTCATGCCCATGGAGGTATGTGCAATTAATGGCCGCCGGCGTGATCGACGTGCTGCAGGTGCTTTTTGTTCAGCCAGATGACGATCACGGCTAGCACGACGAAACCGCCGCCGATATAGAACGGTGCATGGAAGTTGAACCACTCCGCGAACTTCACGGAGAAGTAAGGCGCCAGCGCGCCGCCGATGAAGCGCAGGAAGCTGTACGCCGCGGAAGCGGTTGGACGCTCGACAGGCGCGGCGTTCATAACAGCCGTTGTAATCAGCGTATTGTTGTTGCCGAGGAACAGGCCGGCTGCAATAACCATCGTCACGACAACCGCTTTTTCCGTCGTCCAATATCCCATCGCAAACAACGTGACGGCGAAGAGCAGCAATTGAACGCACATCGCTTTAATGGTGCCTTGTTTCTTTTGCAGCGTCGGCGCGGTAAACACGGAGGTAAAAGCCAAGCACAACCCCCACCCCAGGAACACGTAACCGAGTCCATGCACATCCATATGATGCAGGTGGCCGAGCACTAACGCCGCATACACCAGCAGGGTAAAGAAACCGAAGTTATACAGCATCGCACCAAGTCCGAAAATAAGGAGCGAACGGTTCTTCAACGCGCGGAACGGGTCAAGCAAAGAGGCTTTTTTCTTCGGTGTGCCGGCTGCTGCGGTTGGCGCTTTAGCGATGGCCGGCTTACGAGGCATCATAAAGAAAATCGCGCAGAAAGCGATCACCATCAAGCAGGCAACGCCATAGAATGGCGCCCGCCAGGAGATGGCACCAAGCTCGCCGCCGAGCAAAGGGCCTACGGAAATGCCGAGACCGACGGCAACTTCAAACAAAATAATCGATTTCGCAACACCCGCACGGGAAAGTGAAACGAGGCCGGACAGAGCTGTTGCTACGAAAAAGGCGTTCCCCAAGCCCCAACCTGCCCGCAGCCAGGCAATTTCCGTGACACTGCTTGCATTGCCGGCAAGCGCGGAGAATAGGGCAATCAGTACGATCCCGCTGAGGAGCATATTTTTAATCCCCAACTTGGAGGAAATGACACCCGTTACCAGCATAGCGACGGCCATGACGGCGTTGTAGCTTGTAAAGAGCATCGTCAATTGGCTGTCTGATGCATGCAATTGATCCTTCATCATGGGTAGAATCGGATCGACGAGGCCGAGCCCCATGAATGCAATAATGCTTGCAAAAGCGATCGCCCAGACGGCCATCGGTTGATTGAACATAGATGTGCTGCGCGGTTGCAGCGTTCCCGAAGATTTTTGTGCGACTGACATGTTAGTTAGAATCTCCTTCTCTTGGTGTAGTTTGCAGCTGGACAAGTCCGTTCTCAATCCGCGTGGTCATATGATCCAGCTCTTTGCGGAATTCATTCAAAGTCTCAAGCTTCTGATCAACCATTTCAATCTGTTGGGACACAATGCGCTTCATTTCCAGCAGTTCCTGCTTCTTCTGCTCCTGGTCCTCAACGTTCAGATACGTTTGCCGATGATTGAGCAGTTCCTCGCGGATAGCAACGAATTCCTGAATTTCCTGAAGGGTGTAGCCCAGAACATCGCGTGCCTTCATAATCTGCTGCAGCCGCTCGAGATGCTGCCTCGTATAGAGCCGCATGCCGCCTTCGCTTCGCTCAGGCGCCATTAGCAGCCCAATCTCTTCCCAATAGCGAATCGTACGTTTCGTCAAACCGCTTGCTTTCGCTACATCATCAATTTTAAATGTATCCATATGAAACTCCCTTCCGCTCAGCATGTGCTACGCTTAAATATTAACTCGATTTAACGTTAACGTCAACGTTAACTTTTGAAAATTTGCTCCCGCATATAATTTGTGCTAAAATCAGCACAGATAATATTTACGCAAAGGCAGGTCGATCCCGCGTGGCACAATTAAAAAGGTTTGGCTTTGGCCTGCAAGCCCTGATCGTGCTTGCCATCCATCCCGACGAGCAGCTGTCCAGCTCGGAAATGGCGGATCAGATCCGCTGCGAGCCGACGGCGCTACGTAAAATTTTATCCCAACTGCGCGAAGCGGACATAATCGAAGTGAGGCAAGGCCGAACCGGCGGTTACCAACTCGCCAGACGGCCGGATCAAATTACGCTTATGCAAATTTATGCTGCGCTCCATGACGAGGAACCGATCTGGGATCGCATGCTGGATACGACGGGAGACCATCTGTTCGGTCAAAAGGTCAATCATGCTTTTCAGCAGCTCATGGGCGATATTAATACGCAGGTAACCCGGATTCTCGGCACCTATACCTTAGCGAGTCTGATTGAGTAAATTTTTTTCACCTAAATTGTGCAAATTAATTCACAGTTTTTTTACAAATAGGAAAGAAGGTGCTCCTTGCCATGAGCCCCAGAATTCAGCAAGCGGTCAAAGTTCTGACCTCACTCGCTACTGCACTGATTGGCGGCTATGTATTCCGCTTGCTGCACATCCCCATTCCCTGGATGCTAGGACCGATGATCGCCGTTCTGATCGGCTCTAGCATTTTCAAAGACCGTTATCGATGGCCCGGGCAGTTCCGCAATGTCGCCTTGGGCATTGTCGGTTATACGATCGGCCTTTCCCTAACCGCTGCCGCGCTGCACCAAATGGCTATTCAACTGCCCTCTATGATTGGAATGACCGTGCTGTTAATGCTGTTATGCGGCTCTCTCGCTTATCTGGTTTCCAAGCTGTCTGGCGTCAACTTCAAAACGTCCCTGCTCGGCAGCATTCCGGGTGGACTGACACAAATGGTCATTTTAGCGGAAGAGACCGAGGGGATTAACTTGACGATCGTCACGATTACGCAGGTGATTAGGCTCATGATGATCGTAGTATGTGTTCCGCTGCTCGTGTTTAGTCCAATCATGGGGAACCATAGATCGGGCGTGGCGGATGCCGCCATCTCAGCAGCCTCCTCCGCGACGTGGAGCGGCTTGTTCCCAAACATTTTGCTGTTCGCCGCGGTAAGCGCCGCTTGCGTCCTGCTGGGCGATCGGATTAAATTTCCGACCGCATTTTTTCTGGGGCCCGCTCTAGGCACAGCCGCCTTGCAATTGCTTGGCGTGCACGGTCCGCCGCTGCCATCCCTGCTCATCTGCGCGGCGCAGGTGATGATCGGCGTTAACGTCGGTCTAATGCTCAAGCCCGGCCAGCTCGATCGCAAGCTCCAAACGATTTCGCTCGCGGTCGTCTCCGGCCTTTTGTTAGTCATCGGCTCCTTCGGGCTCAGCGCCTTGTTCGCGAGCTTTCAGCCGGTCACCCAGTCAACCGCTCTGCTCAGCCTGGCTCCCGGCGGGATGGATCAGATGGGGATCATCGCGCATGAAATCGGCGCCGATCTGTCCATTGTTGCAGGCTACCAGGTGTTTCGAACGTTCTTTATTTTCTTTGCGGTGCCGCCGCTTCTGCGGTTGTTTTTTAAATATAGTACTTCCCAACGGGCGCCTCGTAAAAAGGCAACTTAAATCTATCGTACACGGAGGAACTTACCCATGAACCCGATTCAACTCGATTTTCAAAAAACAGCGCTGGTCATCATCGACCTGCAAAAAGGCATCACCCGCATCCCTGGCGCGCAGGGCGTCATCGATAAAGTCGCGCCGATTGTTCGCCTTTTTCGGGAAAAGGGCGGTTTTATCACATTTGTCAATGTCGATTTCCTGGATGGCCGCGATCGCTTGACGCCGATCACGGATCAGCCTGCAGCAAGCGGCACTCCTTCGCTCCCTGCAGATTGGGCGGAGTTCGTGCCGGAGCTTGGCGTAACCCAAGGCGACCATATTGTCACGAAGCGCAATTGGGGAGCCTTCTTCGGCACCGACCTGGACTTGCAGTTGCGCCGTCGCGGTATCGATACGATTGTGTTATGCGGCATCTCCACCAATATCGGCGTCGAGATGACGGCACGCGAAGCGTTTCAGCATGGTTATAACCAGATTTTTCTCACGGACGGCATGATGAGCACTTCGCAAGATGAGCACGACGCGACGTGCAAATTCATCTTCCCGCGGATCGGCCGAAGCAGAACCTCCGAGCAATTCCTTGCGGAAGTCGCTGAGAACGCGGCGAATTAAGTACGTAGTTCTATATGAGCTGCTTGGAAGCCGCCCCATCGGCTTTCAGGCGGCTTTTTCAATTCCTATTGGCCGGAGGTTGGGAGGACGGAATTTCATTTTTCGAAATACATTTACAAACCGATGGTCTGTTTGTATAATAAGCCTATCAACTCCATTTGAAAGAGGCTAATCATCATGAAAAACGAAGAACGCCGCGAACTGACAATCAGTCGCTTGCTGACGGCCGTCAAAGCGCTTATCGCCGAAAAAGGCTGCGAAGCGTTGACCATGAAGGACCTCATGGAACGGTCCGGCCTGTCGAAAGGCGCTATTTTCCACTATGTCAAAAGTAAAGACGAGATTTTCGCTTGGGTGCTTCAGGAACGGCTTGAATCTACGAACGAACAGTTTCAAACCGCGGCCGAGCAGGAGCCGGCCACTTTTGAAGGGCCTATGCAGCGCATTGCGAACGGCATGAAGTCGATGACGGATCCCGGCGATGTCACCAACAAAGTGTTCATTTACCTGCTCGGCAAAGAAGCGGATCCCGCAGTCGCGGAAGCACTGCAGCAATTTTATGAGCAGTCCATCCGGTATTCGAAAATGTGGATTATCGCAGGCCAGCAGCATGGCGTTATTCAGCCTTCCCTGGACGCCGACGAGACCGCCGAAACGTTTGTCCTGCTTACCCTCGGACTCCGCGTCCGCTCCATGCTGCCGATCGGTCGAAGCGCCGGGAATCTGGCGGAAAAGCTTTCGGGCTTTATGACACGCATCTTGAAGGCGTAAACGCAAGCTTCCAACCAAATGATCAAGGAGGAAAGTAAAATGGCACCTTTTATCGTATTAGTCTCATCGTTCGTCCTGTTTCGCTGTATCGGCTGGCTTGGTGCAGGCTACTTCGACAATTGGCAGCACGCGCTGCAAGCCGCCGTCGCGCTGATGCTGCTGCTGACTGCCTCTGCACATTGGGGGAAAAGGCGGGCAGATCTCATCCGCATGGTCCCCCCGGCTTTTCCCAATCCGGCCCTAATCGTTACCTTAACGGGCATCCTTGAAATTGCGGGGGCCATTGGCATCCTGCTGCCCGCTCTTTCACTTGCGAGCTCGCTCTGCCTCGTACTCCTATTCCTGGCGATGTTTCCCGCCAACGTCTACGCAGCCAAACATCGCCTCACCATCGCCGGCACACCTGTGCCCGGGCTGCTCTTGCGCAGCGTGTTGCAGCTCGTTTTTCTCGCTGCCGTGGTGCTGGCTTCGCCGTTGGTGTAGGCAAAACTGTACCCTTTTTCAGTGAACAAGCGGCACTCTAGGACTTGAAAATATCCTAGACTGCCGCTTGTTTATGGAACGCACAGTTTCAATCGTTTTCTTGCCTTGATGACAAATCATGCTTTTGTTACTGTTCTTCCACATCCCCCTGATTACGGAACTACACGCTGCTATTTCGATGAATGATCCAGCTTTCCGCCAGAAGCGGAACGAGCTGACCTTATTTCACCCCCTAGCTAGCAGTCCATTTCCCCCCAAATAGGTGCAAATAAGACCTTCTCGTTCCGCTGGCAACACAAATAAGCCGAATTCTTGAAAATAGCGTCACTACGCTCCTCTTGCCTAAAAAAAGCTCCCTAAGCATGTCAGGTCTTACATCGGCGAGGGCTTCCGTCCTTTTCCGTACACGCCGGCAAACAAGTACGTCGCCAGCAGTTGCAGCGCACCGATGATGTAGAACGGTGCGACCATTCGCCCCGCGTCGATGAACTTACCGAACGCGCCGGGCCAGAGCACCGCGCCCAAGCGAAGGATGACATAGTTCATCTTCGCGATCAGCGAGCGCTTGCCGCGCGGCGCCTCTTCCATCAGCATCGCGGTCCGGTTGCCGCGCGTCCCGAGATTGCAGGCGGTGCAGCCGATTTCCAGCAAAGCCGCTACCCAGAACGATGTCGTCCACGGCAGGGCCAGCAGGCAGGCAATCGCGAGCAGATGCAGAATGACGACCACGCGCACGGTGCCGATTTTCTCAGCATGCTTCGGTGCCAAATACGACCAGCCTCCCGCTGCGAGGTAAGAGAGGCCCATCACGACGCCGATCCAGCCCGGCGACGCCTCGAACTTCACGGCGAACCAGTACGACGTCATCGTACTGGTCAGGCCTCCAGCCACCCCGCTGAGCTGCGTCACCAACTGCTTGAGCTCTTCCGTCCTCTTCGCTTCGCCGGAAGCGCCCGAACGCCGAACCAGCAGCCGCAGATTCGGAATCAGCAGCAGGACGAGAAACAGCACAATCGGCGCGTACAGCGACACTTCGTGCCAGCCGAGCCGCCGAAACAGCGCGAACAGGCCGCCGATGATCAGCGCGCCGAGCACCATACCGGCGAACAGCGCGAAGTCGTTCGCCTTCTTGCCGGCTGCTGGCTCCGCCTGCGAAGCAGCCGGCGGCGGCACTTTCCGCTCGCCGCCCTGCAGGCGGAGCAGCAAAACAAGGCTGCCCGCGCTAAGCGCAACGAGCAGCAGGAAAATCGGCCTGTAGCCGCTGGCGCCGGGCAACAGGCCGCTCCATACCACGTGCAGGCACGCCAGCAGGCAGCCTGCCCCCAGCCCCGCGCAGCTTAGCAGCGCGTTCGTGTGATACACATGACCGGTCTTCTTCCGGTCATACGCCGCCAGCCAGCGCCGCTCGATCGGCGCCATGGGCCCGCCCGTCCCGGCATGTCCGCCGCCGAGGCCGGACAACATGAACGCAGCGTCGAGCACAAGCTGCTGCGAGAAGAACACCGCGAGCACCGCGCCGAGCAGGACGAGCCCTTCGAACAGCAGCAGGCAGCGCTTGGCGCCAAGCAGCCTGCCGAGCTCAGCCGTGAACAGCGTCAGCACGGTTCGCAGCAAGCCTGCGAGGGCGAGCACCGCGCCGATCGCGCCCCCGCTCCACCCCAGTTCCTTCAGGAACAGGGTGATGTCGACCAGCGCCAGTCCTTGTCCAACGCTGCGCAGCAGCGTGGCGAGCTGAAGGCGCTGAACATCCCTATGAGGGCCAAGCCATGCGGAAAGCAAGCCCGATGTAGCAGGAAGTTGGAACATAACACGACTCCTTATCTAAGAATAGGATAATGTTAACTTGAATTACGCCGTTTTTTATTCATTCTAAGTACAAATCATGTAAAGATCAATCATAGGTGAACACCCCGTTAGTTCCCCATCAATTCGCTCCATAGCAAAGCCTGCAATAAAGCAGTTTTTTGGGCCAGTTTCAATCAAAAAAAGGATGCTCGACGAAAATACCTGCGCAATTGCAGGCATTTCGTGGAATCAGCAGCGGGAAGAGGAACATTCCTGCTTTTCTGCAGGCTTTGATACCACGCCCTCCCCCAACCCTCTCGCAAATTCTTTGCTCTTTCCGTCATTTTCTTTGTTCTTTCCTTCCTGTTTCCCTGCACGCCTAGCGTCACCCGAGTTCTCGTTGTATGATAGAAGCAATTCCTCTCTCTGGGAAAATTCCATGGAACGGTGACCTCTATGCGACTGCTGCGCAGCCCACTCAAAACTTTGCGGGGCAAGATTCTCGTGTCCCTGTTCTTGCTGATTATTCTTCCCGTCGTCATCATTCTGTACCGCTTCTATCGGAATTCGGAGCACATCGTGCAAGTGCAGCTTAACCAGTCCAATCAAGCCGCCGCCACGCAAAAAGCGAGTGCCATGAACGATATGGCCGTCCGCATGATTTCCGCCTCCTCGCTGATCATCAACGATCCGGAAACGGAGAAGTTTTTGAAAGACCCGCCCGACTGGTCCGATAATTATCTCAGCTTCCAACGGCTGACCAACTTGCAGCGAAAAATGTCCAACATCAAAGACCTCCTCCTCGACTATTCGACGTATATCGGCATCTACGATAATCGAGGCTACACGCATACGACCTGGTCGGCCGTAGCCAAGGCGGATCCTCTGGATTTCGCCAAGGAAAGCTGGTTCGCTCCGACGATGGCGCACAGCGGCTTTCCGTACTGGACTGTCCCGTATACCCTCCAAACCGGCGCGACAAGCGCGAATCTCGTCTTAATGACGAGGCAAATTAACGGCAATTATACAAGCAATTATGGAACGTTTTTTATTGGCGTGCCGATCTCGGTTTTCTTCTATTCCGCTTCCGAGCTCGCGAGCCAACAAGCGGAAGGCATCACGACCCTGCTGTACGACGACCAACAGCGGTTGCTGTTGGGCCGGACGAACAGCAATCAGGCTCTCGCAGACGCCTCGCTTCAGAGCATCCGAACGAACAGCAGCGGCATGCAGGAGATTACCGTGGACAACAAGGTATACCTAGTCAACGATGCCGATGTGCCGCAGCTAGGCTGGCATCTCGTGCAGTTCATGAATCAGGCGGACTTCGCCAAACAGCTGAGCCGGGAAAAGGACAAATCCATCTCGTGGATTATGGCGTGGTTTTTGCTTTTTACCATTGCCTTCATTATGCTGATGCTGCGCGTCACAAGCCCGTTCAAACAGCTGGCCAAATCGATGAACAAAGTGGGAAAAGGCGAGTTCAACACCTCGGTGCAGATTAAGGGCGAGGACGAGATGGCGATGCTCGGCAGCAATTTCAACAAGATGGTGCATCATCTGCAAAATCTCATCAACGACCTGTACGACGAGCAGCGCCGCAAACAGAAAGCGCAGTTTCAGGCGCTACAGGCACAGATCAATCCGCATTTTCTGCTGAATACACTGAATTCGATCAAATGGATGGCCCTCCTCTCCGGCGCCGAGCACGTCAGTGAAATGATTACGAAGCTGGGCAAGCTGCTGAATTTTACGATGCGCAATGAACAAGAGTTTGTCACGCTCCGGGAGGAGCTCGATTACTTGCAGGTTTACCTGAGCTTGCAGGAAATCCGCTACCATGATCAAATTACTTTCTCATATACGATTCCCGAGCCGCTTCTAGACTGCGAGATGCTCAAATTCACGCTCCAGCCTGCGGTAGAAAACAGTATTCTTCACGGCAACCGCTTCCCGCTTCATATTGAGCTGATCGCCGAGGCGCAGGGGGATCAGCTTCTGATTTCCCTGCAGGACAATGGCGTCGGCATGAGCGAGGAGAAAATTCAGGAGGTCGAAGCGACGCTCCATCAGCCTCACGCCAAATTCAGCGGCATCGGCATCCGCAACGTGAACGAACGCATCAAGCTGCACTACGGCAGCCAGTACGGTATGCAAATTTCGAGCAAACCGGACGAAGGCGTTCATCTTCAATTAATGCTGCCTATAAAAAGGAGGGATGCGGAGCATGCGCATCTTGATCGTGGATGATGAAATTTTGGTACGCATCGGACTCAAAACGATTATTCCCCGGGACCAGGACGATTTCCAGGTCATCGGGGAAGCGGCGAGCGGCTTAGAGGCGCTGCAAATCCTTGAAGATCAGCCGTGCGACATTGTGCTGACTGACATTCGCATGCCCGAAATGGACGGGCTCGCGCTGCTGAAGGAAATTCGTGAACGGTGGCCCCATATCAAATGCCTGATCTTGTCCAACCATCACGATTTTGCCTATGTGCAGCAGGCACTTCGCCTTGGTGCCGTAGAATACGTCACCAAGCTGGAGATCAACCCGTCCGAGCTGATGGCAAAGCTGCGCACACTGCGCGAGCAAATTAGCCAGGAGCAGCAAGAACAAGCGGCGCTGTCCAAGCTGGAGCAAAAAGTGCATGAATACAGCGGCGAAGTGAAGGAAAAGCGCCTGCGAGAGCTGCTGTTGGGTCATGCTTCACGGAATGAGATTGCGCAAATGCGCCGGGAATTCATGCTGGAGCAGCTTGAAGCCCCGCTTTCGGCGGCAGTCGTGCAAATCGAGAAATATGACGAGCTGACGCAAAACAATCGTTTTCAAAGCGACCGTCTGCTTTCCTATACGGTCAAAAATGTGCTCAGCGAAATTTTAAAAAAATACGACAACGGCGAACTCGTGGAAATTGAAGGCGGCAAATTTTGCATTCTGACAGGCAAGCGAGACCCGAATATGCTTGTTGAAATGCAGCATGCGGTGCAGGCTTTTCTGAAAATTTCAGTAACAATCGGCGTCTCCCCCGCCATGACGGATATGTTCGCACTCCATGAAGCGTACGATAAAGCCGACTGCGCGCTGAGCTACCGCTTTTATTATGGGCGCGCCTGCATCGTGCAGTATGAGGAGCTAAAGCTGTCTGCTGCTCCGGCCATGACGGAGCCTTGGGACGAAGAGGAATGGTCGAAGCTTATCGATGCGCAGGATGCGGAAGGCATGAAGGCGCGGATCTTGACGTGGACGGCATCCCTCATGCAGCAAAGCGCACTTCCTCCCACGGTCGTACGCGAGCAATGGCTGAGCCTGTTTCATCTGTTTGCGCGCAGCTTGAAGGCGGATGGCGGCGATATCTACTCCGTCACGCTGCATGAGCAGCAGTACCCGTACCACGTCATTCGTACCGCCGAGACGCTGCAGGATCTCACTGACTGGTTCGTCGGCTGGATTCCGGTCTTTCTGGCATACAAGCGCCAGCACGGCAAGGAAAAGCTCCGCCCCGAGATTCAGCTTGTGATCAAGCAAATTATGGAGAACTACAATTTTCCGCTGAAGGTAGCGGACTTGGCTAGCACGGTCGGGTACACCGAGAACTATTTAAGCATTCTTTTTAAGAAGGAAACCGGCAAAACCATCACAGACTACATAACCGCCGTACGGATGAAAAATGCGCGCGAGCTGCTGAAAAATCCGGATTATAAAATTTTCGAAATTTCCGAGATGATCGGCTATGCCGACCCGAACCATTTCTCTCGCAGCTTTAAGCAAATGGAAGGCATGTATCCGACCGAATTTCGCAAGCTCTATTTTGGCGGACAGCGAACATCATAGAATTATGCTTACTTCGTAAAGAATCCTCCGTGTTCATTTGGAAGCGAATGGATTACGATGACATTACCAAAAGATAAGGGGATGAACACATGAAGAAAGCACTAGGCTACAGCGCCTCACTTGCACTTGCTGCAAGCGTTTTCCTCGCAGGCTGCTCCAAAACTGAAACAACACCAACCGCTTCCACCTCCGTGGCACCGGCAGCGACGGCAGCAGCCACTGCAGCGGCAACGCCGGATCAAAAAACGATTACACTGAAATTCTGGGGAGGCGTTCCGCCGGAAAGCGGTCCGCAAGAAGCGGTCGATAACTGGAATAAAGCGAATCCGAACATCAAGGTTGAATATACACGATTTGTCAACGACGATCCCGGCAACTTGAAGCTGGAGACGGCTTTGCTGTCGAATACGGATGCACCGGACATTTTCATGAGCTACGGCGATGCCAGAATGACGAAGCGCCAGTCCGCCGGCATGGCGGAACCGCTCGACGATCTGATCGCGAAAGTCGGCTTTGACGTCAACGGCACGATCGGAGCAGAAAATATTAAGAAATTCCCGGACGGAAAATATTACTATCTGCCTGCCAATAAAAACGTAGGCGCAGTTCTCTTCAACAAAAAAGCGTTGGACGCATCCGGCGAGAAGCTGCCGACAGCCTGGACTTGGGACGATTTCGCGGCGCTAGCTACTAAACTGAATAAAGGCGAAATGAAAGGCACCATGCTGGATCCTGCCCTTGCCTCCTTCGGCGACCTTGTTCTGCAAACCGATAAACCGCAAGATTGGTTCATTACGGCTGACGGCTCATCGAACTTTAACAGCCCCGCTATAAAGAAAGGCCTCGAGATGCAGCAATCGCTCGAAAGCAAAGGCGTGATGATGAAATACTCCGAAGCCGTAGCGGGTAAAATTACGGTGCAAAACGAACTACTCACAGGCAAAGCGGCCATGGCGGCGTCGCAAATTTACATTATCCGCTACATTAAAGATACGAAGAGTTTCCCTCACGACTTCAAAGTGGCTTTCGCACCTTACCCGCAGTTTAAAGCAGGCGGCAACATCAACCCTGGCGGCGGCATGGGCGACTACATGTCCATCAACAAAAACAGCAAGAACAAAGAAGCGGCTATGAAGTTCATGTCCTGGTACTTGCAGGAAGGCAACATGGCGATGGTCGCGGGCGGACGCATTCCAACGAACAAGAAAGCCGATCCAGCCAAAATCGCCTCCATCCTCATCGGCGACGCGAAAGATCTGATCGACGAAGATTCCTTGAAAGCGCTGCTCGCTGGCAGCTACACGTTCCCAACGTCCTACAACGTGCCGGTGCCAACCGAATTGACTGCGGTGTACAAGGATGAAATGGAGAAATATTTGCTCGGCGCCCAGCCAATCGACAAAACGCTGGAGACAATGAAAAAACGCGCAGACGACACGATTAAAGGCGCGAAAAAATAGTTTTGCTTTACGTCAACCTCCGGGCCGCTTCTACCCGGAGGTTTTTCAATGAAAATGCAGAAACGGTCATGAATATGCTATGGGTTTTCGCTTGCATGCTTGGTAAAGTTAAGATATCAACCGTTCAGGAAAGGGTGTAAGGCACATGAAACCATTCTGGCAGACGTCCAAGTTCAGGGAAAACCTTGCCGGTTATCTCTTCATTTTACCCAATTTCACGGGGTATCTCGTGTTTATCCTGCTGCCAATTCTATTCAGTCTGTATCTTGTTTTTGTCGATTGGGAATATCTCAAAGGCTTCGCAGGCATTGAATGGGTCGGCCTGGATAATTTTAAAGCGCTTCCGCATGATCCGAAATTTATTAAGGCGCTGCAAAATAATACGATTTTCACATTGGTCTCCGTGCCGGCGTCCATTATTTTAGGTTTGCTGCTAGCTGTCATTTTGAATAAATACGTGTTCTTCAAACAGACATTGCGGACGCTGATTTTCCTTCCTTATGTCAGCTCGCTCGTCGGCGTCTCCGTCATCTGGAGCATCATGTACCGGGCTTCCAACGGGCCGATTAACCAATTCCTGCATGCGATCGGCATCCAAAATACGCCAGGCTGGCTATCGAGCCCCAAATCTGCGCTCATCGCCATTATTATCATGTCCGTCTGGGTCACCATTGGATATGCCATGGTCATTTATCTCGCCGGCTTGCAGGGGATTTCCAAGGATTTGTACGAAGCTTCGGAGATCGATGGCGCGTCGAACGTACGGCAGTTTTTTCAAATTACGGTTCCCATGCTGACGCCGACGACGTTCCTCATCACCATCACACTGATTATCTGGTCGTTCCAAGTGTTCGGTCCCGTCGCCGTCATGACGCAAGGCGGTCCGATCGATTCGACCATGGTGCTGTCCTATCACATCTTCCTGCTCGCCTTTCGCTTCTACAAAATGGGCTATGCGGCTGCCGTCTCTTGGGTGCTGTTCGCCATCATTTTCATCATTACGCTCATTCAATGGCAGAGCCAAAAACGCTGGCAGCAGCATTTCTAAGCAAAGGAGCGATCTCGCATGGCAACATCTTATTCTATCGAAACGACCAAATCGGCTTCTCTGACGAAACGCAAAGGCGGGAGCCTGTGGCTAAAAACGATCATGACCGTCCTCTTGTTCGGCTTCGCCATTCTCATGATCATGCCGTTCCTCTGGATGATCTCCACCTCATTTAAAATTAACGGCGAGGTGTTCAATTATCCGATCGAATGGATTCCGAAGACGTGGCATTGGGAAAATTATCAAAAAGTGTGGGGCGGCACCGATCCGTTCTATATTTTCTACTGGAACTCTATCAAAATTACCGTGATTACGGTCGCCGGCAATCTGTTTACGAGCGCCATGGCCGGCTTCGCCTTTGCCAAAATCCGATTTAAAGGCCGCAACTTCCTGTTCCTGCTGTACTTGTCGACGATGATGATTCCGGGGCAGGTGCTGCTCGTTCCCCGCTTCATCCTTTTCGATCAATTGCATCTGATCAACACGCATACGTCGCTGATTTTGCCGGGCCTCTTCACCGTATTCGGGACGTTCCTGATGCGCCAATTTTTCTCTTCGCTGCCGAACGAACTGCTGGAAGCCGGCCGGGTCGACGGCGCAGGCTACTGGCGCAACTTCTGGCAAATCTGTCTGCCGCTCACGAAACCGGCAATTGTTACGCTGCTCATTCTGTCGTTTACGTGGCATTGGAACGATTACGAGAACCCGCTCATTATGCTGCGTGATAAACCTCTGTACACCATTCCGCTCGGACTCACGAGTTATGTGGAAGAATTTGGAACAAATTATGTCCTGATGATGGCGGCTTCCGTATCGGCCCTTGTGCCGGTCCTTATCGTAGTCATAGTTTGTCAAAAATGGTTCGTCGAGGGGGTGGCCAGCTCCGGCTTGAAAGGATGATTGCGTGATAGAGAGAAGGATCGCAATTGCACCAAGGCACATTAGCCTCTGCATGGAGAGAAACCCATACGCTAATTGATGTCCAAGGAGGCTGTATGATGATTTCCTTCCGCAAATGGTTCACAGGGCTCCTCGCCGCCGCTCTGCTGCTTGGCGCCTTTCCTGCCCACCGTGCAGAAGCGTCAAGCATAGCCGTCGTGCCGATTGACTGGAGCTCCTTCACCGCTGGCAATCCTACTGACAGCAATTCGCTCCGCGTCCGCACACTTCTGCTGAACAGCAACAAATACGCGCTAACGACATGGTGGACAAACAAAGGCTTTACCGCGCAAAGCGGCGCGTATCTGACGTTCGGCGGCGTCGATGAGCCGAATATCCGCCCGCCAGCCAGCGAAGCGCTTGCGCTTGCGATTTCGCTCAAGACCGGCGCTTATGATGCTTCGGCCACTGGTGTCACGCAAGCGAACGCCTTGGCAATCGCCAAGAAGCTGACCGCTTCCCTCGCCTACCGGCACAAAGTAACGACTGCGTCCGGTTGGGGCAACGGCTGGCAGACCGCGTTCTGGGCGTACTTGGCCGGAACAGCCGGCTATATTTTATGGGACGACTTGTCCGCCACAGACCGCGAATATGTGCGCACGATGGTGGAATACGAAGCGAATCGTTTTAACAGCTACACCGTCCCTTATTACCGTAACAAATCCGGCACCATCATCTCCGCCGGCGATACGAAGGGGGAAGAAAACGCATGGAACTCCTCGCTGCTGCAGCTTGCTACAGCCATGATGCCCGATCACCCGAACTGGTCCTTATGGATGAACAAAAACATCGAGCTGATGATCTCCGCCTATTCTCGTCCGTCCGATACGACAAGCACGCGCGTGCTTCACGGCAAGACGGTCGCGCAATGGCTAAACGGCTCCAATGCCAATGAAGACGGCACCGTGGTCAACCATAACATCATTCATCCCGATTACATGACGTCGATTACCCAACTGTTTAACGCGCCGCTCTTGTATACGCTCGCGGGCAAGCCGACGCCGGAGGCGTTCCTGTTTAATGCGGACGTCGTATACGATTCGCTCGTCGACTTGAATTTTGCCTCTCCTCCCTATGGATCTCCCGGCGGCACGATTTATGTGGACGACTCGTCCACGATCTATTATCCGCAGGGCAACGATTGGGGCACGATGCGGCGGATGCAGTTCGCTTTTATCGATGCGACGGCTGCGGCATTTGGCTTCGACACGCTCGCCAGCCAGAAGGGCAGCTACTGGGAGCCTTACCATGCCCAAATGGTGCTCGATATGCAGAACCGTGCCGGTCATACCGATGGGCACACCTATGAAGCGGCCGCGGAGGACACGTATGCCGGGCGCGAGGAATGGGTTGCGCAATTTGCGGGCCGGGATTATTTGACGAAGTGGATGATGGGGCAAAACAAGTACACGCTGACGAATCAAGCGTATCCTGTACCTTCGGCTCCAGCACCGGGCGATCCGTTTAATTATAGCTTCGAGGATGGCACCGCCGGAGGGTGGACGCCAGTGAACGGCACGTGGAACGTTGTGACGGACGGGGCGTCCAAGGTGTACAAACAGACCGCCACATCGGGCGAGTCGCTCTCGGTTGTCGGCGACAGCTCCGCATGGCGCAATTACAGCCTGGAAGCGACAGTGAAGCTGTACGACAGCATCGCGAACAACGCCTCAGGCATCGTCGGCCGCTATGCGGATAACGACAACTATTATTTATTCCGGCTGACGACGACGGGCAAAGCGCAGCTGTATCGGAAATCTGCCGGCACCTTCACCTTGCTGCAGGAAACGGCAATGACAGTCACCACCGGCACGTCCTATACGTTAAAGCTTCTGATGAACGGCAGCTCGCTTGCCGGTTATGTGAACGGCGCCCTGATGGTATCCGCAAGCGACAGCACGATCTCTGCAGGCCGCATCGGCTTCCGTACGTACAACCAAACCGCGAGCATCGACAATGTCGCTGTCGTGCTGAGCCTGCCATACGCGGATAACTTCGAGGACGGAGATGCCTTTTCATGGACGCCGACCACAGGCATTTGGAACGTTGTGACGGACGGCAGTTCCGTCTACAAGCAGACGGCGACCGGCGGCGAGGCTGTGACAGTGACAGGGAACAGTGCTTGGAGCAACTATACCGTTCAGGCGAACGTGAAGCTGTATGATGCGCTTTCTTTCAATGCTTCAGGTGTGATCGCCCGGTATCAGGATGCGGACAATTACTATTTGTTCCGTGTGACCACGGACGACTTCGTACAGCTGTATAGAAAGTCCGGAGGCACGTTTACCCTGCTTCAGGACGCCCCGCTTACCGTGAACGCGGGCACGACGTACACGTTGAAGCTTGCGCTGAGCGGCAGCTCGATTACAGGCTATGTAGGCGGCGTTCCTTTGATCTCTGTGACGGACAGCACGATTGCCTCCGGCAAGATCGGCTTCCGCACGTATAAGCAGACGGCCAGCTTTGACGAGGTTAGCGTGAATTAATGAAAAAGACGATATGCTGCAGACGCTTGTTCTGCACGTATCGTCTTTTTTTATATCGGCGCATCAGCCGCCTCGAACATCGATGACACATGGTGCAACAGCCGCTCTTGTCCGAACGCGGAATATTCGTTCCACGGCGCTTCGATGCCCGCGATGCCGCTGGTCGTGGTGACGTTCCCCTGACGCACGGCGGGCAGCTCGCGCCAGACGCTCAGCTTCGCGAGATCTTTCCAAGTTGCTTCTGAAACCGCATCCTTGGCGACATGGAGGATCATGTGCCCGGCTTCATAAGCGGCGAGCTGAGCGGGTTCTATCTTTTTCACCCATGGCGTGATTGGAAGTTGATCCGGCGCTTTCAGCCCCAAATCATCGTAAAAAACGGTTGCGGCAGCTCTTCCCCATACCAACAGTTGTTTGAGATGGATCAGCACGATAAGCACAGGACGATCCCCCAGCTGGGGCTCTAGCGCCCTTTTCAGCTCCGCAGCTTTGCGATCGTAGTTGTGCAACCACTTGGCTGCTTCCTTTGTTTTATGGATGAATGCTGCAACCTCCTGAAGCTGTTTACGCCAGCCGACCTGCCACGGCAAAAACAACGCAGGTGCGATGCTCCCCAGCCTCATCTGCTCCTCCGGCGGGACCCAATCGATGCCGATGATATAATCGGGCTTCGCCTGCTCCAGTGCACGCCGATTAAAGTCATAGTGATGGCTAAGCGGCACCTGAACGTCAAACGCATATTTATTGCGGTAATCGTCCGTCCAGTATTGGTCCATCGGCGCTGCATAGGGAATGACCTGCAAAGCCAGCAGCTGTCCGATATTTACCCAACTGTATGCGGCTACTTTCAGTTTGCTGTTTTTCATGTATGCGGCCGGCGCCATGCCCATATGTTTCTTGAACATGTTGCTAAGGTACATTTCATTTTTGTAGCCAACCTGATACGCAATTTCACGCAATGAGGCGTTAGACCACTCGCGCATCAGCGACTTCGCTTTGCGGAGCCTCAGTTCCGTGACGTATTCAATGACACCTTTGCCAAACTTCTCTTTGAACAGCCGCATAAAATGAAAGCGGCTCAGTCCCGCCGTCGCCGCCAAGCTCTCAATTGTCATTTCCTCTGTAAAATTGCGCTCCAACACGTATTTGGCGTAGTCCAGCGCCATGGCGGTCTTGTGCGCCTGATTGTGCAGCACCAGGCTTAACAGCTCGTACAAGCCCGCTTCACTGCGCAGCCGGCCTGCGGGGTGCCCCTGCTGAAAGTGGGTATAGACCACCTTCGCGAGCTGCACGGCGGCTGCGGGCGCCAGGGGAATCGCCTCTCCTTCGCCGGGGAGCGCATGGATCGGCAGGAGTGCGGAGCAGTTCTCAGCCTGGGCCTGCGCCACACGAAACGCTTGAAAACGCAGCAAGTACACGCCCCGCTCGTCCTCCGGCTGCAGCCCGAGCTCCAGCAGCTGCCCCGGCTTGCTAATATAAGCGGTGCCAGGCTTAAGCGGCACAAACTGACCGCTCACGATCAACCTTCCTTCCTGCGCGTCGGACACAAGCAAAATATACGAATCCGCTGTTATAAAATCCCGCTCGGCGGGCCAGTTCAAATCCCGGTACACGATATGCTCGACATCCGTGAGCTTAAACCAGGTCGCCGCCAACAACTCCTCCTCGGTTTCTTGCTGTCTGCGTTCAACGTTCATGAGGCTGCCTCCCTGCCTGACAAGCGTAAAAGGACGGGAGCTTTAAGCGCTGTCCCCGTCCTGCGACTTGCAGTTATTTGACAAGATTACGTACAATATCGTCCAAAATCAACTGATTCGCGATCACGTTCTGGTTGAACCAGTGGCCGGAATCGACCTCGTAGACGTGACCTTGCTGCACAGCCGGCAGCTTCTGCCACAGCGGATTGTCCGTTGGCGGCTTGGGACGGCCGGTACCCGACAAGACGAAGATGTAATCGACGTCATCCAGCTGTGCGAGCGATTCCAGCGAATACGAATCGTAGTCGCCTTTCAGCAGCTTCGGCTGTTTGAAGCCAACGCCTCCGTACAGCAGCTTCCCGCTATAGAAGTTCGCCCCGAACAATTTGAACCCCTTTTCCGCTGCCGATTGGTACAGTACCGCCGATTTGTTGCCGACAGCTTTTTGGATTTTGTCCTTTGTCTGAGCGACCTTCTCGTCGTACTTCTTGATCGCTTCATCCGCTTCCTTCGTCTTGCCCAGCACCTCGCCCAGTTTGGCCACATTGCCTCTCCAGTCGTTTTCGTCGTTAGAGAGCACGTAAGTCGGCGCAATTTTCGAAAAATCCTCATACGTACCCGCTTTGATATAGGAGGGTGCCGCTAAAATAATGAGATCCGGGCTGTGGCTGAGTGTCCCTTCCGGCTTGAGGCCGCCTATCATATCCAAAATCGGCACGCCGCTGAGCGTATTTTGCAAATATTGCTGCGGAGCACCGTTCGCCGACCACTGCGCAACCGGCTTCACGCCAATCGCCGTCAAGCCGTCCTCCAGAAACGGCGCAATCACGCGCTTCGGCTCCGCCGGCACCTTCACTTCGTGGCCCATCGCATCCTTGAGGATGCGCTCTTTCGGCGCTGCCGTGGCTTGCGTTGTCGCCGTCGGTGACCCGGCGTTTGTGGAATCGGCTGCGCCTGTACCGCACCCCGCCATAACAAGCGAAGAAACGAGCAGCACCGCTGACACATGGATAAACCTTCTTGAAAACATAATGGAACTTCCCCCTGATTCTATTGTTGATACTGATAATCATTATCGTTAATTGAAGTATACTGGACAGACCTCCTTTTGTGAATATGTAAAAATGCTGTTTTTAGGCGGATACGGAGCACGATGGTATAAGTTCGTTTGAGGAGAGTGCTTATGGGCGGAGGTGTGGCGGGCGGCAGGCGACTGTTGGGCGGGGGAAGCAACTGCGGATGCAGGCCGACCTCGCCCGTGCCGCTTCTGTCTCTTATACACATCT
>NZ_RXHU01000114.1 GCF_003955665.1 Paenibacillus whitsoniae | reverse complement strand
CGGGAACGGACCCGGGAACGGGTCCAGGTACAGAGCCAGAGACGGAGCCGGGAACGATTCCCGGCGACAACCCCTCTCCCGCTGCCGGCGCAGCCCTGAAGCTCGCAGCAGCGAGCTCGCCCGATGCGGCGGGCGTTGCGAAAGCCGCCGCTACGCAAGCGGCGATCGAGCAGGCGCTCGCAGGAGCGCCTGGCGGCACGCTGACACTCGACTTTCCAAAAGTCGAGGGCGCACGCGCCTATGAAGCGGCCCTGCCGGCGCCGCTGCTAACTGAAGGCAGCGCAGCAAGACAACTGGCGCTGCAAACCGAATTCGGCACGATCACCTTGCCGAATGATATGTTCAAACCCGGAGAAACGGCCGGGAAGGCGAACGTGTCCATAACTTTGAAGCAGGTCGGCACGGCCGGCTTCGCCGACGACGTCAAAACGGCCATCGGCGATCGGCCGGTCATCGACATTACCATCATGCTGGATGGCACAACCACCGCATGGAACAACCCCAAAGCGCCGGTTCGCGTGGCGATTCCGTACCAGCCGTCGCAGGCCGAACGGAATCAACTGGACGGCATTACGGTCTGGTATCTGGACGGTACCGGACGGCCAACCCCAGTGACAAGCGGCCGCTACGAGGCGAGCACGGGAACGGTCACGTTCTTGGCGACGCATTTTAGCAGCTATGCGGTCGTCTATGTCACGAAGACGTTCAGTGACCTTGCCGGCTACAGCTGGGCACAGAAGCCAATCGAAGCGCTCGCCGCCAAAGGCATCATCGCCGGCATCTCCGAGACGGCATTCTCGCCGGGGGTGGCGATCAAGCGCGCGGATTTCGTCCTGCTGCTCATGCGGACGATGGGTTTCCCTTCGCAAGCGGCGGCCAGCTTCGCTGATGCCGGCGCAAGCGCGTATTATGCCGACGCTGTGCAGACGGCTAGAGCACTCGGCATCGCCGATGGAAGCGGCGATAACCGGTTCCAGCCCGAGGCGGCCATTTCCCGGCAGGATATGATGGCGCTTACAGCCCGGGCGCTGCGCATCGCAGGCCAGCTGCCTGCTGCCACCCTTCAGCCATCGCTGGCCGGATTCAAAGACGGCGTCGATGTCGCCGACTACGCCCAAGCCAGCATCAGCGGCTTAATCCGCCTGGGCATCGTCGAGGGCGACGGCGGCTACCTGCGGCCGTTGGCCAGTACGAGCCGCGCGGAAATAGCCGTGCTGCTCTACCGTATTTATCAATCTTTGGGAGGGAACTAAGAATGGGAATCCAGCTAGCCTCGCACATGCGAGGCTTCAAAAAACAAATTGCGGCGCTGACAGCCGCATTCCTGATCGCATCCACCGCTTCCGTGCTCACGCCGCCGCTGCCGGCACAAGCCGCAGGCGCCACATTTGAAGCAGACTATGCGGTCTCCGAAGGGCCGCTCGTCCGAACGGAGCAATTTAACAACACGAACTACACGCCGCTGCCCGTCCATGTCGTAGATGAGCTGAAAGGGCTGAAGACGAAAGTTGTCCGCGATTTTGTCAAAATCAACTGGTACTACAACAAAGACAGCGCGAACAGCGACTATCTGGCCTATTCCATTGACGATCCGCGGAATGCGGACAATCCGGACCTGCTGAGCGCGCGCAAAGAGACGTACGACTTCATGTCGCAGTTCTCGGATTCCTTGCTGATTTCACTGGCGTACTCGTACGGCGGGGACGCGAACCCCGGCAAGAACCGTCTGCTGGCAGGCGAAACGACGATGAATTGGCCGGAATTCGATAAGGCGATGAAGAAGATCATTTTTACCTTGAAAGAAAAAAATCCGAAACTCGAATACATCGAGGTCGGTAATGAGCCGAACCTGGAGCCAGCGTTTTACGGTCATACGAAAGATGACATCCCGGGCTATATGCGCATGTATCAAGGGATGTCCGAAGCCGTCAAATGGGTAAATACACAAGGGCTTGCTGGGCAGCCGGTAAAGGTTGGAGGCCCGGTGCTATCCGGCTACAACTTTGAGAAGCAGAAGCAGTTCGTCGACATCGCGTATGCGAACGGCTATCAGGTCGATTTTGTGTCGTGGCATCGCTATCAAGAGGATGTGCGGATGAACGAGACGCAGGAAATCGAGATGAAAACGTACCTGCACCAGTTCTATCCGAACGCGACGACGATTGTGAGCGAGTATGGCTGGAAAGGCGGCGGCGGCCTTAGCGATCCGACCAATAACGTCGGCCTTTCGAAGCAGGCGGCGTTTATGACGGATGCGGCGTACTTTTTTGCACGCGGCGGTACCGACATTCCGATGAACTGGGTGGCCGTGCATACGCTGAACGCCTACTTCAAAAACCAATTCGATGTCGACTACGCGCTGAGCAGCGGGGATACGACGAATTGGCAATCTTTTACCAATAGTAACCCAAAATCCCTGCAATACTTGAATTTAAGAGGCTGGCGCGAATCCGCGTCTACGTCGAAGCCGATGAAAATCAAGGAAATTCGCTTCTTCGACAGCAATAATAACCCGATTCCGATTCCAAATACGGCTAATGATCCCGCGATCGCAGCCGTGACCGATGGAGACGAGGCTACGCAGTTCACGCAATCCGATTACTGGACATGGCTGAAGTTCGATCTGGGGCCTGATGCGCCGGCGATCGCCCGCGTCGACATTCTATGGGGCAATGCGGACATCAATACGTTCCAACTGATCGGCACGAGCGATAAGCTGCACTATTACGAAGTGCTCGGACACACATTCTTCACGCCGTACTTCAACACGATGCGCATGTTCGGGCAGCTCGGGGATACGCGCGTTCATACGAGCGGCGGCAGCACGGATATTTACGGTACACGGATGCTCGCGACGAAGAACAGCGATACGAAAGCGACGATGATGGTGTGGAACAAGCAAGGCGACGGCAGCGCGTCCGCGAATGTCGATATTCAAGTGAAAAACCTGCCTGCCGGCTTCCAAGGCAAAAGCGTGCGCTACAAGAAAGTGCTCGTCGATGAAACGCACAGCAACTATGCCTACAACAAAATCGATGATCTCCAAATCGTCGATGAAGGCATTGTGAACGCTGCGGACCGTATCACGCTCAGTCAGACGCTGGAGAAAAACGCGGTCATGCTGATCGAGCTTGAAGCCGTAGATCCGAGCATCAAGAACATTGTATCTGCGGGCAAAACGGTAACCGTATCCTCCGGCATGACCGGCGGCGCCAACCTGGTGGATGGCAAAGCTTCGACGGCCGCCGTGGCCTCGACGAGCGCTTATCCGCAAACGGTCCAGATCGATCTGGGCAAGGCCTATTATCTTGCGGGCATGGGCATCGAATGGACGAACAGCGCCGCAAGAGGCTACACATACACAATCGAAACGAGCCTGGATGGCGTAACGTATACGCCGGCGGTTGACAAGAGCTCCGATCCTTCCTACGTGCCGCAGGTTGGCAACAGCCTGGAATGGTTCAATGGGAAAGCCCGCTACGTCAAGCTTACGGTGACGGGCTCCACTTACGATGGACCGCTGTCCATCGACGAAGTGAAGGTTTTTGCGGAAGGAATGTACGTAAACGGCTTTGAATCCGTCGCCGACCGGGATACCTCCGGCTGGGTGACGACCGGCTTCGACAGCACTTCTACACCTTGGACGTTCGCGACGGACAGCGTAACGAACAATACGTATGCGATTCCCGTTGGCACGTATTCTAACACGCCTAGCTTTGCGATTTTTGGAAACGACCTCAAGGATTACGGGGTCGAAGCCCGCGTGAAGGTGGCGGACAGCGCTTACACCGGCAATGTGCAGATGGGCTTGCTGGCCAGAGCGGGCACATATAACAGCCAGTATTATTTCAAATTGCAGCGAAACGGCTCGCTGAATCAGGCAATTTTGGAAAAACGAATCAGCGGCACGACGACGGTGCTTGGCATGTATAATTTGCCAGCACCGATCGATTCGGCAACGTGGTATAAGCTGAATCTGGAAGCGGCAGGCACAACGCTCAGAGCTTTCGTTGACGGGGTACAGGTTCTCGAAGTGACGGATGCAAGCCGGACCTCCGGCAAAATCGGGCTGCGCAGCCATGAAGACTTGGCGATTTTCGACGATGTGAAGGTGTATCCGCTCGTACCGAAGCTGGGCGGCATTCAGGTGAATGGCGTTCCGATCAACGGCTTCGATCCGGGGATTAACAGCTATACGGTGCTTGTGCCGATGACGACCAGCACCGTCACCGTGACGGGCTCCGCCTATGGAACCGGCAGCATCGTAGTTGCTCCGGCATCCGGTCAAGTGACGTTCGATACGGCCGGACAAGAGAAGACCTACACCCTTGCTGCGCTTTCCAGCGAAGGCAACGGTGCGAACTACTACACGGTACGGCTCAAGCAAGCGAGCGCCGATACGTCGCTCAGCTCCTTAAGGCTTTCGTTGGTCAGCGACCCGCTGACGTTGCCGGGGCAGATGCCGGCCTCCAGCCTTACACTTGTGCCGGGACAGACGGATTACACGATCCATGTACCGTCCAGAACGAGCTATGTGAAGGTAGCGGAAGCAGTTGCGACAGCGAGCAACGTGGCGACCGTACACATCACCGATGGCATCATGAGCGGCGGGAAGGGAACTGCAACAGTTACGGTTACTTCGGAAGCAGGAACATCCGCTGTCTATACGCTCCACCTTGTAGCGAACGCCGAAGCGCCAATCGGCAACGTACTCTACCAAGAAGATTTTGAAAATGGCAGCTTTAACGCCGACAGCACGACAGGCTGGAACAACGGCGCCACACCGAATGCAGCCGCATCGCATTTGCGCGTGGTGAGTGAAGACCAAGGCAAGGTGCTTGAAAAATACACCACCACCAGCATGGCCTTTACCGTCGGGCAAAGCGGCTGGACGAATTATGATGTCCGCGCCAGAGTGAAGGCGCAGGTCGGCACGGCGCTGCCTGGCATCATTGCCCGCGCGTCCGATGACGGCAAGAACTTCTATATGCTGCGCATTCATAACGGCACCAACGGCTTGCCGGGCGGCAGCACAGGCTATATCTCGCTTGGCCGCGCCGTCAATGGCAGCCTCAAAGAGCTGGATAGCAAAAAAATTCCGTACCCGTACATCGTCGGGAACTGGTATCAGCTGCGGCTGGTTGTCGACGGTAACCGGATCAAGGGCTACGTCGACGATAATCTCATTTTCGATGAGATCGATAACGGCGCGCTGTTCTCGGGCAATCCGCCTGCGCTGACGAAAGGCAAATCCGGGATTCGCGTTGCGAACCAGCTTGCGCGGATCGACGATTTCCTTGTGACGGAAATCTCGGACGTCGTCGTGCCGCCGGTCGACCCGCCGACGGAACAGCCCGCTTTTACCCTGCAAGGTACGCTTAGCCGAACAGGCGGGCTCAGCGCGAAAGTAACGGCGAATCGTACAGCCGGCACCCCGGATCATGCAGGTTCAGAAATCGTGTTCTTCCAACTGCTCAAAGGCACGACGCCCGTTGCCTATACGGCAGTTGAGAGCGATCTCGTAGGAGGACAACAGGCAGCAGGGCACTTCGATGTGACGGATCCGGACAACGCGGATTATCATGTTCATGTTTTTGTGGTCAGCGATTGGAGCGCTTTGAATGACAGCTTACCGGCAGCGTTATCCAACAAGCTAGATCTTCCATAAGACGTTCGTTATGCAGGCTGTAATCCAACCGAATAGGTCGCGATTGCAGCCTGTTTTGTTTTGCATGACATTCAGAAAACAAAAGGAGAGATGGCACGAATGAAGAAGAGATGGCAATGGATGAATCAAGGGACGGGGGCTTTGTTGTGTGCAATAATGGTAGCTGTTTCAGTTTCACCCGTGGCGGCGGCAGCCGACACGATCACCCTAACCAAAGCAACGACCTATCAAACAATCGACGGTTTCGGCGCCGCGGCCAACAAACCTGTTTATGACCTTCAGCATAACATGAGCGCGGCGAATCAATCGGCGATTCTGGATAAGCTTTTTCTGAATAGCGGCTCTAATGCGGGGCTTACGATGATCCGGTGGGAAATTAATCCGTTTAAGCTCAGTGAAGACCCGTCGGGCATTGAAATCTCTTACTGCGGGTGGAATAACTGCACGGAAGACTGGACCACGGATGCCCACCAACGGTGGTTCGCCGACCAAGCTTTGACTCGGTACAGCCCGATGCAGTTTTATGCGGTTCCCTGGAGCCCGCCATCCTGGATGAAGGACTCGGCTTCAGTGAAAGGGGGCCACCTGCTCGCCGCGAAGTACCCGAATTTCGCAAGCTATGTGGCGAGATGGGTGGAGAAGTACAGGAACGATTTCGGCTATAACATCAGATGGCTGAGCATTCAGAACGAAGCGGATTACGAAAATACGTCCTGGGCGTCCGCGCGTTACTTTAACGCAGAAATGGACAGTGTCATCGGCGAGGTCGATGCCGCCCTTACCGCCACAGGGATTCGCTCGCAGGTGAAGCTGACGGCCCCGGAAGCCACATCGGAGAATGTAGCGATGAATTTTTTGAATAACATGCCGACGAACAAGGGTCTTGTCGATTATATCGCCTACCATAATTACGGCAACAATAACAACAGTCTGTACGCGGAGACGAAGCCCAAATTATTGACGGAATATAATTTTAAAGATGAAACCAACAACCTCTGGAACCCGGGCAATACGACTTATGATAACCAGCAAGCGGTCGACCTCGCGGTCAAAATTCAGCGTGCCCTGACGATCGGCGGCGTCAACGCGGCCAGAGGCTTCTTCTACTGGTGGAGTGTCGGCAGCAACGAATCGTTAGCCCAGCAATTGATTAATATGGATACAACCAACAACTCTTATACAGTTAGCAAAGTGTTATATGCGATGGGTAACTTCAGCCGCGTGATCAGACCGGGCTATGTGCGCATCGCGGCGACCTCCAGCAACCCTTCGCTGCTTGTGCTGGGTACCAAAATCAACTCCACCGGAAAGGCGCAGCTCATTGTCATCAATACGTCTTCGTCCGATATTACGGCGACCATTAGCGGCTTCTCCACGACTTCCACCGCAGCGTCCAAGCTGAAAACGAGCGCGACCGACAACCTCACGAATATGACGGATGTGACGCTGTCCGGCGGTGCTTTTACGCAAACGTTTTCAGCCAAGTCCATTTATTCCTTTTCCGAAAAGTAAGCGGAACCAGTGAATTTTTTTTGACCAATTGTTGAAAATTTAAGGTTATTTTCAGGTTTCGCACGAACAAGAGGAGTAGAATGGGGGCAGACCTTCAAATCCGGAGTCAAGATAGGAGTGGTTTGTTGTGAAAACATTGAAAAGCTTTTTTCAAGGATTCCTGTATGCCTTCATTTCTATTGGGGCTCTGCCGTTTCTCCTCGTGAAGGCGTATCTCGAGCAATTATTCTAATGATTCCATTCATTTGAGCCGGGAAGCAGCTTGATGCTGCTTCTTTTTTTTGCGCTTCATCCCCCTGGCGACTGGCAAATTGTTCGTTGTATATCTCCATGGGAAGGGCCATATACTTGTAAGAGGAGGATGCGACAGACGGAAGGAGCGAGGATATGGTGGAGCTTTTTGGAGTGGCATTTTCTTATGGAGACGATGCGGAGGATCAGTCGCTATTCTTGCAGGTGCAGCAAGAATTGCAGCTTTTACATAGGAGTGAAGCACTGGTAAAAGCGGAGTTCGCACGATATCCTGGGTATGGCATCATTCGTGTGGAAGCCGAGATGCTTGAGCGGGATGTTGATATGCCTTTGCTGTTGGTGAGCGTGAAAGAGGCGTTGGCCGAGGCGATAGCTGGGTTTATTGTGGCGGACAAGGAGCCGGCAATTTTACGTCATTTGATTATAAAAGAGTTTCATTATGATAAAACGGCCGATGTGGAGGCCATCGAGGGTTACTGCCAGCAGTCGCTGCAATTGGAATGCGGCGGTGACGATGGGCTCCTGACCATGAATAGCTCACCGAGCAAGCAGCGTCGTAAAGGCATGCTGAAAGAGCTGTTATCGCATATGCTCGGCGAACATCCGGTGCTGAATTTGGACGGTTTTCTGGCATTTCGCATTCAGGAATACAAAGAAGAATTGCGGGAAATCGTAGAGTATGCCATCGATGAATTCATGATGGATCGCCAGTACCAGGAATTTATTTCGCTCCTTCAATATTTTGTCTATATCCAGGAAGCCAAAATCCCTGCGGTACATCTCATCCACAAGGGCGGGCATGAGTTTGTCATTTTGAATGATAAAATGGAGCCGATCGATGCCAGCGATCTGGATACGACGCTGCGCATGGAGGTGCTCGAGAAAGACATCAACTTTGAAGATATGATCGTGTCCACGCTGATTTCCGTTTCCCCGGCAAACATTTACATTCACACCCGCGATGCCGATTTGACGATTATTAAGACGATTCGGCAAATTTTTGAAGACCGGACTTCGGTATGTTCCTATTGCCGGACCTGCGATCTGTATCTCGGCGAGGGCAAAAAGCACGATCAGCTGTCCCCTTGACCTTGCTGCCCTGTCTGATTATAATAAGGGACGAAGGCGTTACAACAAAGACATGGACGTTCTGCAAGACCTGCTCAGAGAGAGAAGCCAAGGCTGCAAGCTTCTTCAGCGAATCAGAACCGTTTACCCCTTTGGAGCCGTGTTGTGGAATTCGTTTCTCCAGCTAGAACGTTACTATACAACACCGGAGTCATTCCCGTTATCGAATGCTGATGAGGATTAATCCTATTGTCTTTAATAGCGATAATCGAACTAGGGTGGAACCACGAGCCGAGCGCACTCGTCCCTTACCGGGAAGAGTGTGCTTTTTTGTGTTCAATTTATTTCATAGGAGGAACCGAAGATGGTTGTACAAGTAAAATTACCGGATGGAGCAATAAGAGAATATGCCGTCGGAACAACAATTGAGCAGGTGGCGGAATCGATCTCCAGCGGCCTCAAGAAAAATGCCGTCGGAGGCAAAGTGAACGGTAAATCCGTTGATTTGTCTTATGCCTTGGAACAGGACGCCGATGTGGAGATTCTGACGCTGGATAGCGAAGCGGGACTCGAAATGTACCGTCACAGCACAGCGCACTTGATGGCGCAGGCGATCAAACGTATTTACGGTGAGAAAACCGTGAAGCTTGGTATCGGTCCTGTTATCGAGGATGGCTTCTATTATGACATCGATCTGGATACACCGCTGAATCCCGAAGATTTGGTGCGCATCGAGAAAGAAATGGAGCGTATTGTCGGCGAGAATCTGGCGATTACCCGCCGCGTCGTCACTCGCGAGGAAGCGATCCGCATTTTCACAGAGCTTGGCGATCCTTACAAGCTGGAACTCATTCGCGATTTGCCGGAAGATGCGGTTCTCACCATCTACGATCAAGGCGAATTTTTCGACCTGTGCCGCGGGCCGCACTTGCCTTCCACAGGCCGCATCAAAGCATTCAAGCTGCTTAGCGTAGCGGGTGCCTACTGGCGCGGCGACGCGAAGAACAAAATGCTGCAGCGCATTTACGGCACGGCATTCCCGAAAAAAGCGCAGTTGGACGAGCACTTGCATCTGCTGGAAGAAGCGAAGAAACGCGATCACCGCAAGCTCGGCCGCGAGCTGAAAGTGTTCGGCTTTTCCCGCGAAGTCGGTCAAGGCTTGCCGCTTTGGCTGCCAAACGGCGCCAAAATCAGACGGACCATGGAGCGTTACATCGTCGACCTGGAAGAGCGTCTGGGCTACGATCACGTATACACACCCGTGCTTGCGAACGTAGATTTGTACAAAACATCCGGCCACTGGGAGCACTACCATGAGGACATGTTCCCGAAAATGGTGATGGACAACGAGGAGCTCGTGCTTCGTCCGATGAACTGCCCGCACCACATGATGGTGTATAAGAGTGAAATGCGCAGCTACCGCGATCTGCCGGTACGTATCGCCGAGCTTGGCACGATGCACCGCTACGAAATGTCGGGCGCTTTGACCGGTCTTCACCGCGTGCGTGCGATGACGCTGAATGACGCGCACATTTTCTGTCGTTTGGATCAGATCAAAGAAGAGTTCGCTCGCGTCGTGAATCTGATTCGCCAAGTGTATGCAGATTTCGGCATCACGGATTACCGTTTCCGCCTTTCGTACCGGGACCCTAACGATAAAGAGAAGTACTTCCAGGACGATCAAATGTGGGAAACTGCACAGCGCATGCTTCGCGAAGTTGTCGAGGAGCTGGGTTTACCGTTCTTCGAGGCGGAAGGCGAAGCTGCCTTCTACGGCCCTAAACTAGACGTTCAGATCAAGACTGCGCTGAAAAAAGAAGAAACGTTGTCGACTGCGCAAATCGACTTCCTGCTGCCTGAGCGCTTCCAGCTCGAGTATACTGGCGAAGACGGCCAGAAGCACCGTCCGGTCGTTATTCACCGCGGCATTATCTCGACCATGGAGCGCATGACAGCGTTCCTGCTTGAGAACTTTGCCGGTGCGCTGCCAACTTGGTTGATGCCGGTGCAGGCGAAGGTCATCCCGGTATCCCCGGCGTTTGAGGCGTACTCGACGCAAGTAACCGAGAGACTGCGCGAAGCCGGCATCCGCGTGGAAGCGGACAACCGCAACGAGAAGCTGGGCTACAAGATTCGTGAAGCGCAGCTTGAGAAAATTCCATTCATGCTCGTTGTCGGCGAGAACGAAGTGAACAACGAAAGCTTGTCGATCCGCAAGCGCGGACAAGGCGATCTCGGCACGCATCCAGTGAGTGAAGTTATCGCCATGATTACAGAAGAAATCGCAACGAAACGATAAGAGGAAAGACCGAAGCCAAGCGCCGATGGGTGCGCGGTTTCGGTCTTTTTTCTATTATTTTGCGAATAATTGCGGTCATCATAACAGAAACGGGCAGTCCATCGTAAATGTGTATCGTTCGCCCCTACGCGGCCAGCCGCTATAATAAAAGCTGACGGCATCGTCGCATTTTCAGAATGGGGGTTTATTTGGCTATGGAACAAAAATACGAACAGGAGATTGCAGCAATCATCACGAAAGTAGATGCGAACCGGCAGCGGTTCGGCGCGCGGTTTCCACATTTGGACCGCGAAGGCCGGTACGAAAACGGGCTGAACGACGACGGCAGCTGGACCGGGTCGTTTTGGACAGGGATGCTCGCCATTGCCTATCAATTCTCCGGAAACATGGCTTATTTAGATGAGTTGTATCGGTACCTCCCGGTTTATCGCGAGCGTTTGCGCTCGGGGTACACCGATCATGATTTGGGTTTTCTATATCAGTTGTACGCGGTCGCGCTTTACCGGATCACGGGACAGGAGGTGTTCCGTGATCTGGCTCTGGAGGCTGCGGATAAGCTTCTGGCGAGATACAATCCGAACGGAAAGTTCATTCGTGCCTGGGGGCGACCCCGGGAAGATTTTCGCCGGGGCAAAATCATTATCGACTGCATGATGAACCTTCCGCTGCTCTACAACGCATCGGCCTTAACCGGCGATCCGAAGTACCGCGTGGCGGCGTATGCGCATGCTGACAACTCACGGCGGTATTTACTGAGATCGGACGCGACGACGTTCCATACGTTCGATTTCGATCCAGATAGCGGCGAGCCGCTGGGCGGCCGCTGGCACGACGGGTATGCCGAAGACTCGGTCTGGTCGCGTGGGCAGGCTTGGGGCATTTATGGTTTTGCGCTCTCCTATGCGCATACGGGCGATCCGCTTTACCTTCAGGCTGCGGAACGGATGGCGGCGTATTTCGTCGGCCAAGTGTCTGCGGACGGCGTGCCGCTCTGGGATTTCCGCCTGCCGCCGGCTGCTCCGCAACTGAAGGATACTTCGGCTGCGGCCATCGCCGCCTGCGGACTGTTCGAGTTGGCATCGCATGGCGGAGAAGCCGCCGGCAAATATGAGAAGCAGGCGCGTGAGCTGCTGCACGCGCTGTTCGCGTATTCCGCGGCGGCGGATGAGTCGAAGAGCGGTATTCTCGCCTGCAGCTACGGACGTGTGAATGATACGCCTTCCCATTTATATAGCATCTGGGGAGATTATTTTTATTTCGAGGCGCTGAGCCGAGCCGCGGGTCATGATTGGAAAATGTGGTCATGAGCCTGGCCGCTTGGGACTTGCGCAGAAATGGAGGCGGCGACGCAATGATGGGACAATCAGACGTGCGAGGAAAGTTGCGGCTTCGCTTCGGTGCAAGAAGCGTCATGGTGCCGTTGTTCGGCTCCTTTATCGCGATACTGCTCATTGCTCTTGTTACCGGCGGCGTGCTGTATTGGAAGGCTCGGGCTATCGTCGAGCGCACGGTCAGCAGCACGAACGCCGCCATGCTGGAACAGATCCGCGAAGTGGCCGACGGCCGCCTCAAGGAACTGGAGCAGTTGGAGCAGCAGGTGGCGTTTCATCCGAAGCTGCTGTGGCTTCTTGGCGCCAAGGGGACGATGACGGACGAGGATGCATTCCGCAGCGTCGAGCTGGTGAATGACTTGCAGCGGTACAAGAGCTTGAGCAAGTTGGTTTACGATTTCTACATTTACGTGCGTGCGACGGGAACGCTCGTCGGCCCGAACGTCAAAACAACCGCGCCAATCCTGTTTGACAGCGTTTACCGGTTTCCCGGCAAAACAAGCGCCGATTGGAACGCGGTTCTGCAGCAAGGCGGCTATCGGCAGTATGAGCCTGCCGCTACGATAGGGCTGGACAATGGCAGCGGCAAACGCGTCATCACTTACGTCCAATCGATCCCTTACTTGGGCGGAGCGGCAGCATCAGGCACGCTGCTCGTGCTGATCGACGAGGATCAACTGCGCAATCTGCTTGCAGGACTTGCGGCGGCGAGTCGCGGCCAGATGTATATTCTCGATGATCGAAACCGGATCATCAGCTCCATCGGAACCACAGCGGATGCGAATTCGCAGCCTTCAAACCTGAGATATGAAGCGCTAGCCGGTGATGCTGGCAAGCTGGAGCAAACATGGGACGGAAAGAAGATGATCGTTTCTTACGCTTCCTCCGGCGTGAACGGGTGGAAGTATGTGTTTGCGATGCCGCGCGACGTATTCCTGGACGAGGTGAACGACGTGCGCAGATGGGCCGTCATGCTGCTGTTGATTTGCGCGGTAGGGGGCGGTGCGGCATCGGCGTATTTGGCCTATCGCAATTATCGGCCGATTCGGGCCGTGCTGCGCGATATTTTACGCAGTGGAGGGGCTGCGGGCGACGGCGCCGCTTCCGGAAGCGAGTACGAGCTGATCCGCAGCGCAATCGAAACGTCCCGGCGCAGCGAATCGCAGCTGCGCGGTATGTTGGCGCAGCAGGCGCCGATTATCCGCGTCTATTTCCTGACGCGTCTGATTCGCGGCAACGCGGATGTTTCCGAGCTTCAACCTGACGCGCTGCGGCTTGTCGGCGTTGAGTTCGTATCCGACTCGTTCGCTGTCATGCTGATCGATGTCGGGGACCTCAGCGGCATCGCGCCGGATAAAGCCGAACGGGAATGGCCGTTTGTCAGCTTCATAATCGGCAACATCGCCACGGAGCTGGCGAACAAGCATCATCGCGGCTTCAGCGTTGAGCTGGAGCGGGGGCGGGTGGCGCTGTTGATCAACGTGCGGGAAGAGAGAAGCGGCCAAGCGGTAGGCGACATCAAGGCCATTACCGACACGCTTGGCCATGTCCTGGAGAGCCGTTTCCATCTGAATCCGGCGATTGGCGCCAGCACTGCGGCGCACGAGCTCGGCGGCATCGGCGAAGCGTTCCGCGAAGCGCTGCTTGCGCTCGATCAACGGCTTGCCGATTCGCGCGGTGGAGCAAACAGTGCAGCAGTCGAGAGCGTAGCGGAAGGCGGACTGCCGGAGCCTTTTTTCTATTATCCGCTCGAGGTGGAGCAGCAGTTCATCAATTTGATCAAAGCGGGCGAAGCCGCCAAAGCAGAAAAACTGCTTGATTCCATTTACGAGGAAAATTACATGGCAAGGCGCATTTCGCCGGAGCTGCAGCGCATTCTGCTGCCTTCGATCGCCGGCACGCTGCTCAAGCTAGCGCAGCAGGCTCCCGAGCTTGGCCGCACCTTGGCACAACGACTGGCGAGCGCCCCGCCGGAGGGCGAGGACGCAGCAGCGGCATTTGCTAACCTTCGCGATAGCCTCCGGGTCGCATGCGCCCACTTCCAGAACGGCCGCAGCGATCAGAGCGAACGCATGCTGAACAATATCCGCAAGCACGTCCGCGAGCGCTTCGGCGACAATATGCTCAGCGTGAATTCGATCGCCGATCAATTCGGCATTACGCCTTCCTATCTTTCCGCCTTTTTCAAGAAGGCGAGCGGTCAGAACGTGGCCGATTTTATCGCCCAAATCCGCATTGCCGAAGCGAAACGCATGCTGGCCGAGCCGCAGCTCACGATTGCGCAGATCGCCACCAAGGTCGGTTACGCCAACGACATCGGCTTCATCCGTTTTTTCAAGAAATACGAAGGCGTTACCCCTGGTGCATACCGCCAAAGCATAGAATCAGTTAGAGCAGAATAGAAACGGATTGCACGCTAACCCCATAACTGAATAGGGGATCGCAGAATCGGATCATATCGCGAAGCCCGAATCGTGGCATACAATCAGACCAAGGTTGCGGCATCGCATCGCCAAACCGGAAGATCAGCCGGGATATGAGCAAGCGCGGCACCGCGATCAAATTCCATACAGGGGGAATCAGTAGTATGAGCAAGTGGAATCAAGCGAAGCGGCCGATCATCGGCGTTTTTATGACGGCGGCGCTGGCGGCGGGGGTTATCGGCTGCAGCGGCGGCAGCAAGGAAGGAAACGGCACCTCGCCCGGCGCTGCGGCTTCTCCGTCGGCAGCTGCCTCGGCAACGGGATCGGCTGCGCAGGCAAACGGCAAAATCGTCTCTAGTCCGCTGACGCTCACCTATTTTGTTCAGCTTAGCGCCAGCCGGCCGAGCGGCATGAACAGCTTGAACGACATGGAGGCGTACAAGGAGCTTGAGAAAATAACCGGCATCCATGCCGACTTCAAGCACCCGGCGAGCGGCCAGGAGAGCAATCAGTTCAACCTGATGATGAGCTCCGCCGATTACCCGGATGTCATCGAATGGAACTGGAACGCGTACCCGGGCGGCGGCCGTGCCGCACTCGACAGCGGCGCAATTATCAAATTGAACGACTACATCGACAAGTACGCCCCGAATTTAAAAAAGATTCTGACCGACAATCCCGAAATCCGCAAGCAAATTTCAACCGACAACGGCGATATTTATTCGTTCCCTTTTCTTCGCAACGCCCCAACGCTGCAAACGTACTTCGGCTTAGGCATTCGCAAAGACTGGCTTGACAAGCTCGGACTGCAGGTGCCGACGACAATCGACGAATGGCATACCGTGCTCAAGGCATTTAAGGAGAAGGATCCGAACGGCAACGGCAAGACCGATGAACTGCCGCTCCTGCTCAACAAAGGCACATTCAACTGGGGCAACCCGATTATCAACGCCTGGGGCATCCGCAATGACTTTTACCTCGATAATGGCAAAGTGCAATACGGCGCTCTGACACCGCAGTACAAGGAATTTTTGGCGACGATGCGCACCTGGTACAAGGAAGGCTTGATCGATCCGGACTATGCGGCAACCGACGCGAAGCAAAAGACCGCCAAGGTGACCGGCGAGCTGGTAGGCGCGATGGACGTGACGGTAGGCGGCGGCATTGGCTCGTTCATGAACGCGATGAAAGACAAGAACCCGGCGTTCAACCTGGTAGGCGCACCTTATCCGACGCTGAAGAAAGGCGATAAACCGGTGCTCGGCCAAATGGAGCCGATCTTCAACGGTCTCGGAGCCGCCATCTCGAAGAAAAATAAAAACGTGATCGAAACGGTCAAATGGCTGGACTACAAGTATGGTGAGGCAGGCTCGATGCTGTTCAACTTTGGTGTTGAGGGCAAAAGCTACACGATGGTGAACGGCTATCCGACCTATACCGACGACGTGATGAAAAATAAAGACGGTCTTGCGTTCGGCGTCGCGCTGACGAAATACGCGATTCCGTTTGGTGCGCCGATCTCCCAGGATACGCGTTACATGGATCAGAACGCAAGCATGCCGCAGCAGAAGGAAGCGCTCAAGCTGTGGACGCAGCCGGACAACAAGGGCTGGCTGCCGACGCTGTCGCTGACGACGGACGAAGCATCCAAGTTCGCGACGATCATGAACGACGTCAAAACGTACAACGACGAAATGTTCGACAAATTCATCATGGGCGCCGAGCCAATCGACAATTTTGACAAGTTCGTCGATAAGCTGAACAAGATGAACGTCGCCGAAGCGATCAAAATCGAACAAGCCGCGTATGACCGTTATTTGAAGCGGTAATTGAGTCGATTCAATAAAGCGGCTCCGGCCCGCTGCATGAATGAGTTTCCAGCAGCGGCGCCGGCATGCGCCGTATGGGATGGGAGTGTTAGGAGAAATGCCGCAATCCGCGATCGGGCGGGTCTTGAAGGATCTCGCCCGCAACAAATACGTTTACTTTATGCTCGTTCCCGTCGTCGCCTATTATGTCATCTTCCTATATATACCGATGTACGGGCTGCAGATTGCTTTCAAAAACTTCTCCCCCGTCAAAGGCATTTGGGGCAGCGAATGGGTCGGCTTCAAGCATTTCGTCACGTTTTACGAGAGCTATTATTTCTGGCGGCTTGTGCGCAATACACTGCTGCTCAGTCTTTACGAGCTGCTGTTCGGCTTTCCGGCCCCGATCATCCTGGCTTTGCTGCTAAACGAGCTGCGTAATCGCATGTTCAAGGGCTTCGTGCAGTCTGTGACGTACTTGCCTCACTTTATCTCGATGGTCGTCGTCGCCGGCATGCTTGTTGACTTTCTTGCCGGCGATGGGCTGATCAACCGGGTGACCGCCTTGTTCGGCGCTGCGCCGCAATCGTTCCTGATCAAGCCGGAATGGTTCCGTACTGTGTACGTCGCGTCCGGCATTTGGCAAGGCGTCGGCTGGGGCTCGATCATTTACCTTGCCGCTATCGCTGGCATCGATCCGACGCTGTATGAGGCGTGCAAGGTCGATGGAGCCGGCCGTTTTAAGCAAATGCTGCACGTTACGATTCCGGGCATCATGCCGACGGTCGTTATCATGCTGATATTGGCGATGGGTCGGTTGATGAGCGGCGGCAGCTTCGAGAAAATCGTTCTACTCTACAACTCGACCACCTATGAAACCGCCGATGTGATTTCCACTTTCGTCTATCGCAGGGGGCTGCTGCAGATGGATTATGGCTTTTCCGCCGCCATCGGGCTCCTAAACAATGTGGTCAATTTCATCCTGTTGCTCTCGGCTAACGCAATCAGCCGCCGGGTCAGCGAGCACAAACTGTGGTAGGAGGTACGCACTGATGAACGGATTAGCTAAATTCAAAGCGTTTGACGTGTTCAACGCGCTGCTGATGGCGGTGCTTATGGTCCTTACGCTGTACCCGTTTCTATATGTCCTCTTCGCTTCCTTCAGCGATCCGGCAGAGCTGATGAAGCATCGCGGACTGCTCGCCGGTCCGGCAGGGTTCAGTCTGGAATCGTACCGACTCGTGCTGACCAATCCGGCCATTATGAGCGGCTATGCGAACACACTGCTGTACGTCATCGCCGGCACGGGGCTCAATCTGACTATGACTTCGCTTGCGGCGTATGCGCTTTCGAGGCGAGGCGTACGTCTAGTGGGCCCCATCATGTTTGCGATCATATTTACGATGTTTTTTTCCGGAGGCCTCATCCCGACATATCTGAACATCCGCAACCTTCACTTGTTCGACTCGCCGCTCGTCATGATCATTCCGTCGGCGATCAGTACATGGAACCTGCTCATCATGCGCACATCGTTCCAACAAATTCCGGCTGCGCTCGAGGAGTCTGCCCGCATCGACGGCGCGAACGATTTTACGATCCTGTTCCGCGTTTTCATTCCTGTATCGCTACCGATGATGGCGGTTATGACGCTTTTTTACGGTGTTGCACACTGGAACTCGTATCTCGACGCGATGATCTATTTGCGCGACCGCTCGCTCTATCCGCTGCAGCTCATTTTGCAGGAAATTTTGATTACGACGAGCACCGAAACGATGACTTCCTCGTTCAGCGACTATGACAAAGGGCTCATCCAGGAAACGATCAAGTACGCCACGATCATTGTCGCGACGCTGCCGATTTTGCTGCTGTACCCGTTCCTGCAACGGTATTTCGTCAAGGGGGTGATGCTCGGTTCGATTAAGGAATAGATGGTGTACCTGCGGGAATCGCGCGAAGGTGGTGACGGCCGGCTGACGGCCGCTCGCTGGCACCTTGCATAGGCGCGTAATGGTACGCTTCTTTCGGTGCGTCTGATTTGGGTTTGCGAAAACGTCAGGGATTGGTTGCGTGACCAAAAAAACAATGGCGAAAGGTGTGGGTTTATGAAACGCAAACGCGGCTGGTCGTTGCTGCTGTATGGGCTTTGCATGATACTGATGACGACGGCGGTCTATGTACCGGGCCAATGGACGAAGAAGGCATATGCATACGCTGACCCGAGCAGCATGACGGATCAGGATTTTTTCGGTGTCTGGGATGCGGGCAGCGGAACGTGGACGACGACAGGCAAGCTCAATTATGTGGCCTACAGCGGTCTTGCTGCCGTTCAGAACGACGTCAAGGCGGGCAACTACGCGCAGGCGAAGGCGGATCTGCTGACGTATTACAAGGCGAGAACCGGTCATAACGGCATCGCCATAGGCCCAGCGAATGCGCTTGCGGGCGATTTGGCGGCAGATAATATTTTGACCGCTTATGAAGATACGCCGATTACGACCTTTACGGTGACGACCGGCACTTATCAGACCGTGTCGGTGGATGTCGCGAGCGCAGTCAGTTCAGTTCTGACCGACGGCAACAAAACACTGGCGCTGTTCCTGCTTGCGCGCGATAAGGAAAACAGCTATGCGGTGTTCAACAGCAAGGAGGCGGCGACCAACAAGCCGATGCTGGAGCTGACGATCGACGGGGTCGCGCAGCCGCCGATTGCGCCGATACGCGACACGTATACGCGGGCCGGCAGCCCGTATGGCGGCACCAACTTCGGCAGCGATACGTCGTTCTATGTGCAAGACGGAGGCGCTCCTTACGATGAGACATCGATGCGTCCTTACTTGGCGTTCGATTTGTCCGCGTACAAGGGGACACTCAATTCAGCGACCTTGAAGCTTTATGGGAAAAAAGGAACCGGCACTGGCACAAAGGAGATCGTCGTTTATAAAACGGCACAAACCGGCTGGAGCGAAACGGGGCTGACTTGGAACAACCAGGTGTCCAGCACGTTCTCCTGGAACGGCGTCGCCGGCGGACCAGACTGGAATCAGCCTTCAACCGGCGCTCACAATGAATACAGTTGGCTCGTTGCTCGCAACCAGTTCCTCGGGCCGGTCATCCGGCAATACATCGTGACGGGGAACGAGCAATATGCTGGCAATACGATCCGACTGATGCTTGACTTTATCGCCGACAAACAGGCGAGCTATCCGCGCAGTCTCGATGTCTCGTTCCGCGCTTACGTGTGGCCTCGCATCTATGCGTATCTGCTTGGTTCCACCTCTTTCGACGCAAACGCGAACGTCGCGATCCTGAAGCATTTGTGGCAGACGGCCGATTGGCTCGCTTACGATCCTAGCGGTTTCTCCGGCTACAATTGGGCGGTGAGCGAAACGAAAGGCTTGTATAGCGTTTCGGTGTACTTCCCGGAATTTAGCGATGCAACCGGCTGGAAGTCGCTTGCCAAAACGCGCATGGACGACTTGATGGCGACGCTCATTTCGCTGGATGGCGGCTATTCGGAAGGATCGACCAACTATACGTACGTCACGATGCAGGGGCTGCAGGATTTTACGGCGCTCGCCCAGAACAACGGAGACACGTTGTCCGCCACGTTCATGAACGGGCTGTTGAAGCTATCACGGTTCATCATGGACGCTACGCTGCCGAACGGTTACAACCCGGTATACGGCGACGGTCCTTATTTCGATCTGCGCGGGGGGCTGCTCACCAGCGGCAACGCATTAAACGATCCGGCGCTCCAATATTTTGGCAGCGGCGGCACGAGCGGCTCGGTGCCCAGTTATACGTCGAGTTATTACCCGGACAATAAGTCGGTGACAATGCGCAGCGGTTGGACGGCAGACGACAAGTTCATGTATTTCACGAACCGCGGAGGGCCGCACGG
>NZ_RXHU01000113.1 GCF_003955665.1 Paenibacillus whitsoniae | reverse complement strand
TGTACATTTTGCAGGTAAAGTGAGCGTTCGGCTGGATATAGCGTATTTTGCTGTACATTTTACATGTTCTGACCCCAACGGACCCTTGAGTACGCCCTTTCATGGGCGGACTCCCCCTCAATCTACATACAGCAGCACTCCGCGCACCAAACCATACTGGACGATCTTGCCGCCGGACGTACGCGAAATCGGATGCAGCCACCCTTTGGCGCAGAGTGATTGCAGAAGTCGCAGCGCTGTCCGGTGATTGATCCCAAAATGCCGCTCCACATCCACAGGCCTAAGCGGCGAAGCCTGCTGATGGAGGAGGCGCAAAATTTCTTTCTCCGCGAGCACCGCCCGATCGACAGGAGAGGCAGCGGCGTGAAAGCGGCCGAGCAGCATTTGCAGCAGGTTCATACAAAGTCCGGGCCGATAAGCCACGTCATCATAAGCGAATGATACGACACGGAACCCCAGCGCTTGAAGAAACGTTTCACGGTTCAATTCATCGCAGTATCCTTTTCGATCGAGCTCTTGAACATGGGGGCCGTACCCTTTGACCTCCAACATAAACTTCACTTCAGCCAACCCCGGCAAGTAGGCAAAATCTCCAAAATACGACCGCCCCCGCCAATCCATCACTTCATACTCCGGGTGCAGATGTTGCAAGTTTCCCATTAAAGGGAACCAGACTTGCTGCAAAAACAGCTTCTCCGCATGAAACGGACCTCGTTCGAGTCGGCTTCGGCGTTCCCCTTTGCGGCGGGCGATATGCTCCTCCATGAATTGTTGATACGTGTCTTCGAATGGCAAAGCTTTCATTCCTACGCGCCTCCTTTATCGGTAAAAACAAAAAACGCCCCGTACTCATCCTGGGATGAATAGGGACGTTCCTCGTCTCGTTGCTAACAATTATATCGAATTCGCTGCCAAAATGCGAAGAAAATTAATATTGTACACATCTTATTTTCATCTTGTCTTCATACAGGGGCCCTATAATAAATCTCGACCCCCTTTTAATATATATATCTTGGACCCGTGGCCCGTTGCTGCGGGTCTCTTTTTTTGTTTCAAAGGGGTGGTATGGTTTGGTAGAATTGAAAGGAAGGAGAGGGATTCATGGAAGCAGCGTTATTTGCGAAGAGCTACCAGGCTGAACAGGCAGAGTTCATTTGTTTTAAATGGAACGGCAAGCGTGCGAATGAATTCATAGATAATAACCTAGCATTCAGACGTGAAGTTATAACATACATCGAAGCGAATCAATACGAGGGAGTCTGTGGTATTTTATTAAGAGATCTTTTAGTTGCAGAAGCACAGTATTCGAAGGAAGCCTGGGGAATTTATCGCAATTACCCTGCTTTAGCGGAGAGCTTGATTAAATCAACGGGCACGGTATATTTGGATGATTTTTTAAAAGCTGCTTTCATGTGTTTCGATACGTATTGCGCAACATTATGTATCGACTTTTCAACTGTCGAGTATGAGACCTGCCATCAAGAGCTGATAGCAAGACAAGCAACAGCTGCTGAGGGGATGAGGGAAGTATATGAAAAGGGGATCGAACTTTTTTTCAAATATACAACCAGACAATCTAATCCGCTTCCAGAGGCGGAAACCTGCGTGGTAAAGCTTACCTTTATCGAGAGAGAATTAAGAGAAGGATGTTTAAAAAATAATATTTGTTCAATAAAAAGTATAAGTCATTTATCAGCTAATTTATATTCGTCTAATTTCCATTTTTGTGAAATAATCTTCATGTGTGAAGCAGATTATTAAAAATGTGAGGCGATATGGATGACTTTTCACGATATGTTTAGGTTCGGGGCGCATGCAATCCTTTTTAATTCCGAAGATCAAGTGCTGATGCTTAAGCGGACATATGGCGATAAGGGGTGGGGCCTTCCTGGTGGCAGTGTCGAGCCTGGGGAAACGATTCATGAAGCACTCTATCGAGAATGTCGTGAAGAACTCGGCATAGAAGTTCAAGACGCAGTGTTAACAGGGTTCTATTATCATAGCAAACAAAATGCACAAGTCGCGATATTTCGCTGTTCGATTCCTGAGGCTGCAGAAATTAAGCTTAGTTTTGAACACTCCGATTATCAATGGATGCCACTATCGGAATTGAGCGAGGTTCAACGAAGAAGGGCCTTGGATGCGCTGGAATACAAACAAGGACATGTAGTAAGCCGTGCGTTTTAGTGTGCCAATTGGACAATTAAAGCCCAGACGCTGAGGGAGTTATCGGGCAGGAATTCTTAACAATAAGTGGAGTACAACGGCACTGGAGCTGATATTGATATGATTCGTGAAGCTGAGCGAGCTGACAGAAATCAACTGTACGAGCTCTATCGTATGTTAGTACCAAATAGTAAGAAAATGAATGTACTCGAAGAACAAATCGACACTATTAAAAACGATCCTAATAATTTTCTATTCGTTTTTGATTTCGATGGAGAGATACTAGGAACAGTGACACTAAATATATGTCTTCAGGCGTTGCATGGAACAAGACCATATGGAATTGTTGAGAACATTATTGTTCATGAAAATCATCGAAGTAAGCGTATTGGTAAACAACTTTTACAGTACGTTGAAGAGTATTGCAAGTCTATTCATTGCCATCGGATCATGTTGCTAAGTAATTCAACCCGTGAAAGAGCACATCAATTCTTTGAACGAGAAGGCTATGATGGATTTGTTAGCAAAGGGTTTAAAAGATATATCTAAACTCAGTTAATCGTGAACGTTAGTTAATCACATTGGCCCCCCGAAAGGAGTACCACCATGAAACTAATTGACCTGAGCGTGCCGCTCAGCCCGCGCATCCGCGAACCGCTGCCGGCGAAGATTGAATACTTATCGCACGAGGACGGGGCGCAGCAAGCTGCGCAAGTGCTGGGTTTGAAGGCAGACGATTTTTCGGAGAGCAAGGCGTGGGCGACCGAGAACGTTACATTAAATACACATGCCGGGACGCATGTCGATGCGCCGTATCATTATTGGCCGACCTCGGAGGGCCGGCCTGCCAGAACGATCGATGAGATGCCGCTCGAGTGGTTTTACTCGGATGGTGTTGTGCTGGATTTCAGCGGCAAGCCGCCGGGCTATGAACTGACTACCGCGGATTTGCAAGGGGAGCTGGCTCGAATTGGGTACACGCTTAAGCCGCTGGACATCGTCTTGATTCGAAGCGATGCTGACAAAAGGCTGTACCACGAGCACTACGCTTTCCTCCATGTCGGCGTTTCCGCCGAGGCGACCGTGTGGCTGCTCGATCAAGGCATTAAAGTCGTAGGAACTGACGGCTGGGGCTGGGACATTCCGCTGAACCTGCAGGCCGAGGCGTATAAAAAAGACCCGAAAGACGGCATCCTCTGGGCCGCTCACTACGTCGGCAAGGACCGGGAATACTGCCAGATCGAGAAGCTGGCGAACCTGGATCAAATCCCTCGGCCGTTCGGCTTCAAAGTCGCATGCTTCCCCGTCAAAATAGAAAAAGCAAGCGCCGGCTGGGCCCGCCCGGTGGCGATTGTGGAGGGATAGCCTGCGCCGGCCCGCCCTCCTAATACAACACCC
>NZ_RXHU01000112.1 GCF_003955665.1 Paenibacillus whitsoniae | reverse complement strand
TCGAACAGTTGTGGCATCGTGGAACTCTGCTCGGGGTTCCCTTTGCGTCGTTTTTTTAAGGTAATGCCGCTAAAACAGTCGTGACCATTGCTTTTAGTTTCTTTATAGTTAATCCGCTCTTCGTCCAAAACGTTGCGGAACTCTTGCCAAAACCTTCTTTCACTGATTTCGGAAACCCCCGTATGCCGGTTCACTTGACACCAGCGATTGAACTCTTCACGTAGCTGCTTACGGAAGATATTCCCGGCACCTGAAACCGGCTTAATGCATTCGGAGACAAAAGAAAGAATTGGGTTAATGGTTTCGCGATACTCATCCAGAACCTGTTTAGCTGCCTGCGAAGGGCTGAACACGTAATTTTGCGCCCTCAACCGCTTTAAGCCTTTCAAAGCGAAGTTCAGGATGCCTGGTAGTTCGGCCTCCAATTTTTCGCGGAGATGTTTGTCAGCCGAATCGGCATTAAATCTCGCTCGAAAAGGAAGAATGATCAGTCTTCGCGGAAACGCGTGTGATTTGTCCCTGCTGTACGGAAGCCTGTTTGTAGCAAAAACAAGTTTGCAGATCGGCTCGTACATGAAACCCTTACCGTGCTTGACGTCCACGTTAATGGGATCACCGGAAACAATGGCTTTAAAATACTGCGTATTCAGTCCCTTGTTGTCAACCTCGTTTTCAGCCGCAAGATTCAGTATTTTTCCTACTATCTCATGGCGAGTGAAGGGGTTCTCCAGTTCGGTAAGTGGAACGCTGCTTGTATTTCCCTTGCCACAAAGAGCTTTCAGCACGCTAAGGAGAACACTTTTGCCGTTGCTGCCTTGGCCGTACAAAATGAAGGCCTTTTCCGCCCGCGTCTCCGCAGTCAGACAGTATCCGAACATTTCCTGAACGATGTTTACAAGCTCCTGGTCCCCTTGAAAGACCTCGTCGAGGAACTTCAAAAATGTCGGACACTCGGCCTCCGGCGTGTAAGAAATCGGTAGCTGAATGCTTGAATGGTAGCTGCGATCATGCTGCAGCAGTTCGAAGCTATTCAGTGAGAGCATTCCGTTTTGAAGGTTGATGTAGTCGCGTTGTTCATCAAGTTTACCCAGGCACTCGGCTTCGCGAAGGAGGGCTCCGATGTACTGTTCCTCCAACTTCTCCGTCCAGAAATCGGGGACGAGATCATGCAGAAAATCCCGCAGTTTACGTTTGACGTTCAGGCCGCTCAGTTGATTCCAAATGCCTTTATCGTAAAGGTAGAAACGTTCTCCTTCGGCAACTCCGAGTTGAAGCTGGGTTAGTACGTATCGGGCGTACTTGTTCTCATTCATTCCGTCCGGTCTGCCACTATCGTTGATGTAAAAGCCTTTTTCCAGAAGTGAATCCCCACCAGCTTGTGTGTAAGTATGAATCCGTTTGAACTCTTTGAGCGCCTGCTGAAAGGTTCTAAGCGGTGCCTTGGCAGATCGAATTCGCTGTTCTAGACGACCGTAGTCAGCAGGAAACCGATCTTTCAGTGTGAGAAATGCTTGCAGTGCCTGCTTTTCCAAGTGAGCCCCGTGATCCCCGGCTTCCAGACGTGCGACTGCCTCTTGCGCCAGTTGCCGGGCTTTGCCTGCTTGATCAGGTTTTAAGAGTGCTGCCGGACTGTTCGCAGCGTTTCCGTCAGTGTCATGCAGCTTCACTCCGTGGCAACGTTCGATCTGCTCCGGGCCACAGCCGAAGGTTGCGCAGCGGGTGGGTCCTGCTTGTTCTTCGTTCTTCTCAAGCAAGCGGATGCGTGCTTCACTCTGTTCGTCGTGCTTGACAGAAGCCTCGGAGAACGCCAGCGCCGCTTCCGTTTGGCCTGCACGGACGAGCAGACTCACCCAGAGGAACCAATCGTCGTTGCTCAGACCGGTTTCCTGCTGAACCTGCCAGCTTTCGGAGAACTTAGCACAGCCTTCGGTCAATTTACCCAGTGCATCGTTAACCGGCTTAACGCTCTTTTGGCTCGATGGCACAGTCCGGGAGGTCATCTTTCTAATTAGCCATTCCGGAGCGTATGCACAGTCGATCGTTTCCGGAGAGCAGTTATCCTTCCACCAATATACCTTCCCTGTAGCGTGAATGGAGGGGGGAATGACAGTCTGACATCCTTCCCCGAGTAACGAGCATTCCTGATGATTTCCTCCATCAACAGACTGGGACAGCTTCCGCAAGGTCAATCCTTCGGGTATTTTATACAGAAGCCGTCGCCCACTGCCCGTAGTGAACTCCCAAGTTTCTGGCAAGGCACCACCGCTCCAATCGGCCAGTAACTGTTCTCCGCCTTCCCCGTCTACATCGATCCCCACGAAGCCCGACGCACTTCCCAGAACCAGGCCAATGTTACAAGAGGGCCACCAGTTGAACCAATCGGCTACTTCCTTCGGAGTAGTAGAGGTTCGTTTGGACCAGCCCGTAATCATTGGTCTTTTTCCAGGACTATCTCCCGCTAAGTTCGCCGGACTTAGCGGTATCACTGGATACCCTTGCTGGGCAAACCAAAGAGCTGCGGCTTTTCGTTGCTCGTGCGTGTTGCTGTTCTGGATGTAGTTGTCTTGCACGATGTTTTGTCTCCTCTCGCTATCGGTTTATGTCGAACGCAGGGTTTTTCTGCGTCTGGTAAAATGTATAATTGAAGAATTCGAAAATATGCAAAATTCTATTTTATTTTGGAAAAATTCTGAGGCCGAGCTTCTGCAAGTGTTGTAAAAAGCTTTATTCTAAGCGTAATTAGCCAATTTCCCGTGCAAACAGTTGCTTTCTGTAAATTTTCTTTTAACTATCAAATCTCGTTTTAGTAAATTGGTAGTAGCGACAAATAGACATCATTAGTCTCGTTACCAAGTTCAACAGCACATAAAAAGCCGCCTATCCTCGCAAGGGTAGGCGGCTACAACGAGCTATGCATGTTAGAAGGGAAGAAAGCTCGGTTAATTTTTGTACTCTACGAAACGAACGACAGAATCGACTCTGCTGGAGACACCCTGCACGACCTCGATCTTGACGAAGAACGTCTGACCATTAGAAGGCTGTAGTGATTTTCCGGTTTTATCAACCAGGTCTTTAAGACTTATATTCAAGCCATTCTGACCTAAAGGAATTTCCAGCGGTGAGGAAGGCGTGTACGAATAATTCTCTGCCTGAACACTTTTTACGTTAACGTATGTGCCGTTTACGGCACTATCTGTCGTTCGGCGGCTGGTTATGGTGATCTTATCGCCAGTCATGTTTACTTGCAATCCGTCAATCTTGGTCTTCCACGCTTTCTCCAGTTCGGGGATTACGATATTACCAGTATTGCTTCTCGATTGCTCACTTCTCAAATCATACTCATCCGAAGTTTTAATGAGATTACCCGCGGCAAGCAGTACCACAGGTTCCACAACGGGTTTTCCAAGAGCCGTAGTTAGCTCAATCGTGCTTTCCCCAACAGGTACGCCGTTGACGGTAACCTTATCGCCCTTGGCAGCAGGGGCGCTCCCGGCAAAGAATACTTGAAAATAAGTGTCATCAACCCAAGAATTTGAGACGGGTGAGGTCTCGCCACCGGTATGGCCAATAGCCAGCGTCAAGGTCTTGCCATTGTCCAGTGTGAAATCTTTTATTTCGTCAATCTTGAGGAACGTCACATTGACGATGCTAGAATGATAGGCAGAAACATTCTTTACAATATCTTCTGGAGCCGTGGGTTTGGCGATCTTATCCAGGGACAGCGGATTACTGCCTGATGCAAAGAATGTGCTGGAGTTATTGTTGATGGCACGTTCACTATCTACTGGCAGAGATACATGATAGGCTGCAAGTCCAAATTTCAGGCTATCCAGAGCCGAGTCTCCAGCAGAAGGAACTGCGATTTCGCTGTTGCCGTAATCGTCAGCTTTAACGCCACCCCCAAATGGCTTTTCTTGGACAAGAACGGTGCTGGTTTCGGCATCGTAACCGACGAAATACCCAAGTGCTTCCGCTACTGCTCGAGCGGGCAAATACACGCGTCCATCTACGTTTTGGGCTGGAACCTCAAGCTTTTTGAAAAGCTCGCCGTTCAGAAAAATGTCCGTAGCGCCGACACGCAGCTTTACGATCTTGTCGTCCTTGGCAATCGTCACACTCTGCTCGGCTGCGTTCCATTGGATGTGCTGGTCGTCGTTGGCTACGCCGAGGGAGATCAGCAGGTCGCGGAGCGGGATTAAACTGCTTCCGTTGTCAATAAACGGGGTACCATACTCGAAATGGACACTTTCATTATTGATTTTCATTTTCAGTTCGGCAGCAAAGGTGGTTTGCATACATAGTGTTGATGCAATGACGAAACTTATTATGGCGGAAACAATCTTTTTCATGTAAGTTGCGGCTCCTTTAATTGTAGAATAGTGGTCTATTCAATAAATATTTTACGAGCGATTTTGCCCGTGACGTTGGTTGAAACGCCGTCAAATACTGCGCCGGTTACGCCTCCGACGAATGGGATTACTCTGTGCAAGTTAATAACGCCGGTTTTTCCGTACTTGGTGAACAGCCGGAAGCCGACCGCTTCGTTAATTTTTCTGATGCTTTCTGCGGATAGCTTTTTAAGCGCCTGTTCCGAAAATTTTTTGCCGAGCTGGATGCCGACGTCTTTGAGTAATTCGGCGACGGTATTTCCGCACAAGCAGGCATATGCCACCGTCCGAACCTTATCGTCCTTCACGTCATGTCCTCCCATGATGGCGATAGCAGCAACCATCCGAAGCTGGATATACAGGACGGAAGCGATATTGGCGGGAATGGCTATCGGCAGTGTCACAGCACCTCCCAATCCGGTAACAAAACCGGAAGTCGCCGAGCGGGCATTTTGCCAGCGAATGAGCAGATTGACCCGATCTCTCAATTCTCCTTTGTATTGCAGGTATTCCTCCGCCAACTCGTAGGCCGTATTTGTACCCGGAATGCCTCCGGTCAGTGCTTTCTCATAGCCCCAATCCAGCGCCTTGCTTATGCTTTGCTGAGTTACACCCATTCAGCGCCCCTTTCTAAGCTCGTGCTCTTTGCCAGCCACGATTTATCTGCAAAAACAGCATGCTTCGCAACAACTGGCTAAATTCCTACGGAAGCCCCTTGAATTTCCAGTATCTATTTTTGATTATACAAACTTATAAGTTTTGTATCAACCAATTGCGATACTTTGATATTCTTCCAAGTCTCTTGTGACTCGCCTAACCTCAAAGCAGAGGTGACGACATGCCACAAAGGAAAAAGAATGATTTTCAAGTGCTGGTTGGCGCAAAAATACGCGTGGTTCGAAAGAGCAAGGGACTGTCTCAGAAGGAGCTGGCCGATCGGGCGGATCTGATCGACACGTACGTCGGGAGCGTGGAGCGGGGAGAGCGTAACGTTTCGCTGCAATCGCTTGGCAAGATTGCAGGAGCGCTGGGCATTTCGCCGGAGGAGCTTTTTCAGTTTCAGGATGTCGATGTGGAGAATGACCTTTATGAGAGAAAGCAGGCAATAGAAGCTCACAAGGCGCTGCTGTTGGGCCGGAGTTTGCGCGAAATTAAAATGGTGCATCGAATTGTAAAGGACATGCTGGGGACTTTCGACGCAGAGAAAGAGGGTAGGTAGCTACTCCTTCTTTCGGCTTTGCAGCAGAAAGATCATGTCAAGTTGAGTGTCATCGAGCTTTTGCTGAATAGAAGTTTCAATGACGCGCAAGGCAGCTACGATCTCCCTGACGATCTGCGGGTGAAGCGGCTCGTCGGAGCAGCGCAGGTGACCAAGAAAGACGGCGATCAAGTGCTGGCAGGTGTCCATCTGGCTGAGATGATCATCCTCCAGCTCAATTATGCGGGTGTGCGTCTCGGCTAAATGATCCATCCGTTATTCCTTCAGTTGTATCTCAGACACTACATAGTCAGGGCTAATTCTCACTGTTTCGCTCATGTAATATTTCCAGAAGTTAATATCGCGAGAAGGATTATTCGCTTGCTTCGTAAAGGCATCAGTAAGATCGGGGTTGTCAAACCTGAAGTAATTGCGTCCCTTAGCAGCCGAAAACAGGGCAATCATGGCGTACTGAAAGCTGGCATAGTTGCTGATTCCAGCCGTGCCGAGCGGTATTCTCTTCGAAATCTCGTTAATAGACATTATCGCAATCTCGTTTTCGTCCTCCTCCAGCGTGAGCAGAAGGCAGGCAAAAAGAACATCGGCATTGGCACGGTGTACAATCTTGTTTCGATCGAACCGCTTGGGAGCGAACGTATCCCACGAAAACTGTTTAATGGCGGGCTCAATTCTCCGGCCTGTTGTAGCAGGCTTCCCCAAAATAAGCATGTTTCCTCCAAAAACCCGAAGAAATTTGTCCAGCATTCGCTTTCGGTCTCCATCCACTTCGATTTTTGTAGCCATTATGTTTACAAAGTCGGTAAAGCCTTGTACATCCCCGACCTGATTAGGACGGCTGTGCCACTCCCAGGAGGACCTTGCCCCGGAAATCAGCAAATTCATCGCTTGAAAATGCTGCCTGTCCATGTTTGCGGCGAGATCCGGCAGCATCAGGTGCGTTACGAAAGTGACCGGTATGACAAAAGGATGATCCGACAGGCGATGCTGCCAAAAAGCAAATATTTTGGTCAAATCCTGCGCGTCCGCCTGGATAAATTCCTCCCAATGCTCCTGCATTTTGGCAATGACCCTTTTGTGCGTTTTTACGTTGTTGTGCTTTCCGTAATGTCCGTACTTCCATTCCAGCGCATCTTTAATATGCTCAGGCGTGATCGAAGGGGGAGAAGCAAATATCCGTTTCCATTCCTCGTAGGGCTCATCCGGATATTGGGCGAGGGGGTACTTTGAAAGACATTCATCAAGCTTGCTGTTTATTGTTTGCGCAATAGCTTTCTTTTCTTTTTCATTTAATGTAAGCACGATAGGGCTACCTCCATCTTTCGAAGCTAATTCTGTGGGGAATAGAATCGGTACGTAGAGAGCGAAAAACTCGGCTAATTGAAGCAGATGCGAAGGACTTTTATTGCGACATTGCGCGATGCGTGAGTTGCTGAAGTTGCCCCTCGGTCAGAAACGGGTCATTCAACTGCATAATCAGGGGATTTTTATGAATCTGACCGAGCCATGATAAGGCGCTAGCGAGTTCGCTTCCCTGGTATTTAGGCTCGTATTCAAAGCATTCGTCTTCCATGAAGAAGTCAGCGTTTTGCCTGAGTTCGTCAACGATCATGCAAAAATCGGTACCATCGACGTAGGGATTCATTCCTTGGGGAGAAGTTGTCCGCAAAATGACGCGAACAAAATGGGTGGGGAGGGTGGATTGCGAACGCCAGTGGTTGGTTTGTTCGAGTGCCAGTGGCAGGAACGGTGCCGCGGCGCAATCGGCGGTGAATGGTCTGATGGCTGCGGCCATGACCCAAACATGGTCGATGGTGCCAGGATCAGTGACCGAACCTGACTGTCGCTCGAAAGTTTCTGTCAGCTTTTGAAGGATAAGTTCGTTTTCATCGAGGCGGCATCGGCTTCGCAGCCACTTCTCTGTCTCCGGCTCAAGGTGGGACCTCTCTGCAAAAACAAATACCATGCTCTCGTTATCCAGCATAAATGCTGCCTTGTACATCTGGCAGTTAGGGGCGAGTGTGTGTAGCTCGGCGTACTCCAGATGAAGGGAGGGGATGGGTACTGATTCCTGCTGCTTTGGATAAACCGAATCAGGCAGGCGATCTTCTGCTTCCAGTACAAACATTTGGTAGCGTTCTGCTAAGTCGTCATCCGCTTCGATTGAATCTAGCAACTGTCGGTAATAGCATTCGACGTAGTCAATCACAGCTGCTGAATGGGTGCCTCGGAAACGGATGTTATCGAAGTCCTGCAAGGTTTTGATGATGTACATGGGTGAAGCCTCCTCGTAAATAAGATATTGGACGCGTGAAATGGGCTTGTCCAAAATCATAATATTTACTTGTAAGTCGGCTTGTAGCGGCTACGGCTCACAAGATTGATGTGAAATGTGGTTGATTAAGGAACTAAAAGACCCCTATCCAAAATGGATAGGGGTCGGTAGGCTTAATGTTGAGGGGAGGAATCCTCATAGACCACAGAAACGGCAGAAGGGAAGTCCTCATCACTTTCATTGTCATCGATGACAGAATCATGGCCGGAAATGACTACAGACGCAATTTTGCCGCTGCCATCGGAAAGATAAGTTACCTCGTCAAACGAGATGCTGGTCCTTTGGCTGAAATCCAGCTTAAAGACTTCCGCAATTTCCTCGACAAGATCCTTGCAGTAAATCCCTTGTTTCTTGCCGATTTCATTCAGGCGGAAGCTTTCTGGGCGGGATGATTCACAGCCCTTGACGGCAATTCCATTGTCGGTAAATGCAAGCTCCACGCACTTTGGAGAACCGATTTTCTGGATGATTTCGGCGGCGAAGACGATGCGATTGCCGTTTCTCAAAGTTTTGACGATAGTAAACATGGCATCGCCACCTGCTGTCTTTTTGGTCGGTTTGCTCAAAACCGGCCTGAAACCAAAAGCGCTGAGATTGCCAGCTTTGGTTTCTTCGTTGGTTTGGTTGTTGGTTGTGTTTGCTTGGTTCATTTCCATGATGTAATCGCTCCTTGTTAGTTGTTGTGGCACCAAGTTCCCGTAAAGGGAGTGCAGTGAATGTTGGTACGATTGTATATCTATTCTTCATTACGTTTGAGTATGACAAAATATAAAATACATAAAATCTCCTATGCTTAGTTTTGGAGGGGAATAGAATAAAATGAAAGCAACGCGGTTATAAAATGAAAGTAACGGCTGGTTTTAAAAGCGAATGGGAGGCGCAATGATATGTGGAAAAAAAACGATAGGCAGGAAGCAAATCTCTTGATGCTAGATGAGCATTGTACTCGTGCAATGAAATCAAAGTTGCATGAAAGGGTGCCACGTAGTAAGCACAGCCGCGGACATCGTAGGAGATAAGGTAAGCATCGACAATTATTTCTTTATTTCGGATAGGGGTGTCATTGTGCTTAAATCAACATTTTCCCTTGTTAACATTGAGTTAAGAGATTTCATCGCTAGAAGCACGGGTATTAATGTAGAAACGGTTCTTCGTGTACTTGAAGCAGAGAATCTGTATTTCGCTTCATCTGGAATGATGCACGCGGGTGCTTCTTCAATGATTGATGACAATGACTACTAAGTGTGATATTCTCCTGTAATAAGGCGATTTCAACAAAAAAATGAGAAAAATCAAGCAGGTAGGGACTTCAACTAAGTACCCAACCTGCTCTTTTTTAATGTTTGTTTTTACTAGTAATCGCATCAAAATAAATATAGCCTTTTGTTTGGGCCGCCCTAATCTTTGAATCTAGCATATCTTTTAAAGAGATATTACCTCCAAAAACAAAGCTCAAGTCACCACCATCAATAAGTATTGTTTTACTGCACTTACCCGCAGTAAGCGCAGCGACGGAATCGCGAGAGAAACCGTTTATTGATACGAAGAAGCCCCGGCCATACATCTTTCCTTCTACTTTATGAGCGAAGTGGAAAAGTGAATCGCTCGCTGTAAGGGCATCGTGCCATTTAGCTTCGACGATATAGTTCTCGCCGTCAAATTTAATGGCTCCGTCGATCTGCTCGCCTTGTATCTTGAACGGTTCTGCTGTTATAAGGCCTTCGTACTCTGCTAGATGCTGAAGCAGCTTTTCTAACCGATATCCCCTCTCTTGAGTAGAAACATTGGCAGAATTAAAGAGTTGAATAAATGAGTCATTCAGATCTGACATTTTGATCTTTTGTCGCTGGTTTGCTCTTGTAGTCTCCTGTTGTCTTCGCTCTTCTTTTGTCTTCGCATCGCGTATTTCTTGTACTTGTTTCAGATGATTAATTTGACGCACGGCTTCGGCTTCATCAAGCTTCTTTATTTTTTTGAAATAGTATGGGTCAAAATGATTCCAAGAAATCAAAGAAGCAAGCATGGCACGGAATTGTCCAATCCCCCCATCATCACGAGAGTGGAGGGACTGGAACACTCGATCAATAATTTGGGACCTACTTAGATTATCCTCGACATAGTTTTTAACTATGGCCAAATCGCGGCTTGTACAACTATTATTTTTGAAAAAGTCGATGATGTGCTCTTTTGGCCAGAAAATAGCCAGTATACAGGTTCTCATTGAGTCTGTTATGTCTTTTGGAAACCGAGCGGTCATGAAAATTTTACAACTCCTCATAGAAAGCTATTATAATAAAATGGTAAAATAGTCCTGAGCGTAAAAGTCTGTTAAAGTAGGTGAGCTAATGACAGTCGAAAATCAGCGACTCTATGATACTATTTTATCAAAAATATACAAGAATTATGAAGATGTAAGCCTAGAAGAATTCAAGCGATTATCAGAAGTTATTTGCAGCAGATATTCCGGTGGTGACCTTATTTTAGATCAATTATCCAATGAAGAATTGATTAGGAATATGGACTACTTTGCAAGGTCGTACTTTGAGCTAGCAAAGTACAAAAAAATATGGGGTGTCGGTTCAAAACACTATATACTCAGCAATTTATATAAATCGAGTCATGGACTAAGCTCAGAGAGCCGAAGAAAGATTTTCATCGAAAAAGAGATGTTTATCGAGCAAGATAACATTGGATTCGGGAATAGATCTGGGTTTGCTCATTTTAAGTTTTTTGTAAGAGCGAATATCCCATACTTACTACTAGTACACGAGTACGGATATAACAGTATTACTAATAAGGTAGAAGAATTAGTGTCCACGATCGACAATGATTTTCTACATGATATCGGTTTTGATGTTATTAAGGATGAAGTGCAGATTTATTACAAGGATACAGGTAGTCATTATGAACAAGTGACGCTTCAGTTAGGGATTAAGAGTCCAGAATGGAGAAGTCTTGAAGTTTATGAGCAGGTTTGGTTTGACCAGACCTGGGATACAGTTGGTCACGTGACGGATGAGCGGAGCCAACATGCGTATTTCTTTGAAAAAGGTAAGCAATTCGACGCATATAATTCTATTATGGATATCCTTGCGAACGTCAAAAAAGAGTTAATTATTGTCGATAACTATATTGATTCAAGTCTATTCCTCATGTTGGGGGTTGTACCACCTACCGTTTCAATTTTGATACTAACTTCAAAAATGCACGGAGATGCGTCGGTAGCTATAGAGAAATTTAAGGCTCAAAGAGGAAATTTTGAGTGGAGTAAAGCAAAGGATTTCCACGATAGATATATATTTGCTGATGAAGGCTGCTATTTACTTGGGGCGTCAATTAAGGATTTTGCCAATAAAGCCACTACTCTGGTAGCAATTAAAGAAAAGCCGGTCATTAAACTAATGAAAAACTACGCAAAGGAGAAGTTTGAAGAGGGATTATCGAGAAAATTTGATTAGTAACCTTCTGCTGCTGTAAGGAAGTACCAATGAAGCCGAATAGGAGAGGGAGATCAAGTGCAACAATTAAACTTTTTTACTGAAAATACCGACCAGGAATTAGACAAGGTTATCACGTTCTTAAAGGGTATCCCAAATTTTGAGCGGAAGTTAGGCCGGATACTTAGAAAGTCAATTGATGAGGTCGTAAATGGCAGATATACGGGAAGATACAGCATTGAGCAATTGGATAAAACTGAAAAAACGTACATTGGAACTCGTGTTCAACATATGCTTCAGCATGAGCTGGACTTGCCCTATGGAGAAGTTATGGATGCATTAGTTGATGGGATTGAAGTTGATATAAAGTTCACAATCGGAAAGAATTGGACAATTCCATTAGAAGCGGATGGTCACATTTGCTTGCTTATTTCTGCTGACGATAATAAGTCAATTTTTCAAGCCGGATGTTTGAGAATTTCTTCAGAGGTGTTAAACTCGGGAAAAAATAGGGATAGTAAGAGGACGATTAATGCCGAAGGAAGGGAACTAATTACTTGGCTTGTATCCAACGGATCTTTACCAGGGAATGCACTGCTAAAACTAGACCCTGAAGTAATTAAAAAAGTTTACTCCAAGAAATCCGGACAAGAAAGAATTAATGAGTTATTTCGTTCTTGTCCAGGAATTGTCTTCAATGGCGCAGCAATTGAATCTGTTGCAATGCAAAAGGATTCGTCCAAGCGAGTTCGAGATGCACGTAATATTTGGCTAAAGCCCGAGGGAATTAGTATTTATTCCGGTAAATATGACAATGATAAGTTGCTGGAAAAAGGGCTGAGCCCATTAGAAAAAGATGAGTTTATGTCATTTTATGATCTTGAGAGTGAAACAAACTAGGGACTGTCTCTGACGACAGTCCCTAGTTTTTGTTTAGTGAGCCATACTATAAATCTCTGAAGACTCCTTGATTTCTGTTACAACAACAGACTCAGAGAAGACTTCCTCTATTACTTGCTGTAACAATGTGTTGAATTCTGAGGTTGACATTCGGTTCCTATCTTTTTTCAGTTCTGCTGCCGGAATGCGGTCCAACTGCCTGGCTAGATTATTCGCTACGGCTTGCGCCAACATGGGCGGGACCGCATTGCCTATTTGTCTTGCAATCTCCGTCTTTGATCCGACAAAAATGAATTCATCATTAAAAGTCTGGAGCCGTGCCGCTTCGCGATGGGTCAATGGACGATGGGCTTCGGGATGTAAATAGCAACCTTTCTCAGGCTTGAAAAATTCCGTTCTAATGGTATATGCCGGTTCCTCCCAGCGCAGTCTTCCAAAAACGTCCGTACTCCCCGAAGGTTTCTCCAGCCAACACCGCGGCGTAATCTCCGGCGCTTGCCGCATCAGATCGAACCGGTTTCCGCCCGGCGGAATTAATCGATAGCGCCTGAGCGAAATCTCCGTAGGGTTCCTTCCAAAATGAAGGTTCTGGAACTCCGTCTCTTCCGGTGAAGGGGACTCCAATGTCGTTGTGTCAGGGTATAACGGTAAATCTGAGATGGCATCTCTCACATTTCTGCGAACTGTGAGAGGCATCGGAAATGTAGGAAGATGCGAACCCAGCAAACCGACTATAAAAGCTCTCACTCTTCGCTGGGGGACACCATATTCGACGGCCTTGAGTTCCCGGTAATTTATCGTGTATCCCATTCTCTCGGCAAGAGTTCTTATTGCAATCGCTTCTCTCGATCGCAGTAACTCCGGAACATTTTCTATTACAAATGCAATAGGCTTCACTTGGGCTACAACTCGCATGTACTCTTGCCAGAGTTGATTCATTCGCAGGTGTTCGTCTCTTGGAGATATCTTGCCCAAAGGTGAAAATCCTTGGCATGGAGGACCGCCAATAATAATATCCGCTTTTAGGCTAACCGTACCGAGTTTTCTGATATCATCGTTGAATACATATCCCGGTCTGGCTATATCCAGCATTTCATTTTGCAGAAGATCGTTTTCGATTATGTGGTGATTAAAATTTTTAGCGTAGGTTCGAGCGGCAGCTTGGTCAAATTCAACTGCAAAAACCGATTTATATCTTCCGGTATTGTTGAAGCCCAAGGAAAGTCCGCCCGCTCCCGAAAATAAGTCGATAGTTTTATAGGTTCTCTTGGACATACTGTCGTTAGCTCCTTTCCGAGATAGTTCAACAAAAATGTATCTTTTATAATAACATATTTAGCGAATTGCTTCCTCAATTAGTTTAACACAGAACAAATGTTCCTGTAAACGAATTTGGAATATAAAGGATTACTTCATCTTTTTGTTAAAGGTTTATATTTTGGATAATGATCACTACTATTCTTTGTTAAACGATTTTTTGGTTAAATAAAATCCTGGATCAAAAAATAATATAATTTAATTATCCTGGATTAAAAAATATATTCCCTGGAATTAAAAATAAATCATCCTGGGGTGTTTACATATCTTTCTATTCCTAATATAATAGGCTCATAGTTTAATATTTCCTATTAGGGGGAATCGCACATGGTAGCAGGTACAAATGAAGGAACAAGGCCATTAAGTGAACTAATTTCTCGTGGCGACACAACGGAACTACAAGTAAAGGCGTTTCTTTGTAATAACCTGGGTCATACTACATTCCTTGCAAAAATTCCGATGTATGAATTTTATCGCATGTCTGATGTTGCCAATGAACGTAGTGAGCATGGTGAACCTGTTGCACAGCGTAAACTGGATATAAAGCACGCGACAGACTTGGCCCGCTACATTTTAAAAGGTTTAATAGCTACAACGATTCTTCAAAACAGTGAAGATAGAGGACCTATCATGAAAGCAAGGGAACGGTTGAGGGAGAAAATTGGGAAGCAGCCGTATCTTGCATTGCAACCGATTGTTGCTAATTTAAGAACAGCTGGTGTGAATGGAAGTAATTTAAGAGCTCAGCAACTTGAGACGAAAGATCATGAAGGTATAGGGATTAGACTTTGGCTGGGGCAAAAGGACATTCTCTGGGTAGTTGATGGGCAACATCGCCGAAAAGCAATTCAAATGGTTATTGAATTTTTGGAAGAGGCTAGATTAGAGCAAAAATATCCTCCTAAGAAGCAATCGTTGTTTCCTCATAATAAAGATGACCGAGCAATTCCACATGATGAGCTTTCAGTGTGGATGGAGTGTTATGAACTAACTCGGGGTCATTGTACTGTTAGTGTAGAGACTCATTTGGGCTTAAATATTATTGAGGAGAGACAGTTATTTCATGATTTAAATAACTTGGCGAAAAAGGTAGAAAAGAGTCTGGCATTGGAGTTTGATAGCTCAAATCCAGTAAACGCTTTTATAAAAGAGATTCTAATTGATAGCGGTCTCCTTAAAGTTTCATCGACCGAAAAAGTTGACTGGGAAGATGATGATGGGTCCATGACAAGGAAGGATATTGTTGCTATTAATGCACACTTAATTTTAAATAAATCCAACATTAATGGGGCAGCACCGGCATTGGTTAAGGATCGGCTTGGAGTTGCAAAGCGCTTTTGGGAGGCAGTTGTTCAGATCCCTGGTTTTGGTGAAGAAAAGGCCAAACTTACAACAGTTTCTGCCCAGCCAGTCGTTTTAAAAGCAATTGCTAAGCTTACCTATGATTTTGCTTTAGGAAGACAACTCAACGCGGAGCTATTGGACAAGCTATTAGATGGCATTACGGATATTGACTTTAGTCATGATAATCCTATGTGGAGATATTATCAATTAACCAATCAAGAGATCGAATCCTACGGTCTAAACGAACTAGGAAAGTATTTACCTGATAATTCTACAGGAAATAGAGATGTGGGTAACTTCGATGCGGAAACAAAACGGATGAGATTTGGAGCCAAGCACAATGATATATACCCCATTATTGGTGATATGATTCGCTGGAAGTTAGGGCTTCCTAACCGTCAGGAAATACGCAATTAAATACACTCAAAAGCTGAAATGATAAGGGGTGTTTAGGTGGCCGCAATTAATTTATACAAAATCCTTGCAAATAAACATAATGATATCACCGATTATTTAAGAACGAACTATATAGTTATCGGGGAGCGTCAGGTTCAGGTTGATATTGGTATAGATTCAGAGACCGGGGAAATTATTCAAGCGAATTATCAGTTGTCCCTTTATTTTGGAGCAGGTACCGATGGCAAGCCATTGTCCTGGAATTGGGCACTGAACTTGTTTGGTCATCAAGAACTTTCGACCGATGGAACTCCAAAAGCCGTCATTGTAATTCAAGCAGGGGAAAATAAATTTGCGGTCACCTTTGGACACTCTTACTTTAGAATTGACCAATTCTCGGACAAGGAGTGGGCGTTTGAGTTTGCAAGACGCTTAAAATACAAGAATGTTAGAACTACAGCTGTAACAAATCCTAACTCCCAGAGAAATAGGACAATAAACACCTATTTAGAGTATGAAAATTTGGATTTAAGCAGCGGAGAAGCTTTGACAAAATTAAAGGCGAATATTGAACTGCCTGTGGACTTTGAACTGTTCTCTGATGTCATTGAAATTGGAAATTCAATTCGAGTTAATTCGGATAACCTAACGTTAGAAAAGATAGTAAAAATAGTATTGTTTATTGAAGATATTAGAATGAATGAAGAAGTAAAAGTAAAAATTCCTTTCTTTAAAATCGTAAAGGAACAGGAGGAAGTACAGGTCCTCAAAGGTCAAATGCTACAGGATTTTGAGATTAATAACATGTCGATTGATTTTTCAGAGTACCAAATTTATGCGACAAGGGTTGTATTCCGAGATAATCATGAGTATGAGTATCGACACAAATATAAGCAGGCTAAGTGTGATAAGGTTACTCTTGAAACAGTTGAGAATTTTATGCGGGAACATGAGTTCAGCATAAATAATGACCTCTTGGATATTCGAGTAGCAGTTTTTGAGGATGGCCGAAGTATTTATTCAACAACAATTGAAAAGCTCATTTATTACACGCATGAGCAAGCACACGCATTGCTTGCTGATGGCTCATGGTATATATACAATGAAGACTATTTGCAATATTTGAAAGACTCAGTAGCAGAAATTTCAGCTGAATATGAGGCACAGTATGATTATAGTCAAACTGCACATAACGAATTCCTTGAGCAGATATTTCAAGGCGAACGCGAAAATGGGGAATACCGGGATCTAGATGATAGCGTCATTCGAAAAAAGATATCCCAAAAACACTATAAGGAAAGATACTACAATAACTGGCTTGTTGATTTGGGATTCTCAAATTTTGATCGGGAGTTAGAAGCGTTAGGAAAGCATCGACTTGAAGTTATGGACCTATATAAGGAAAATTCCATGTTTGCAGTGAAGTTCGGGAAGAGTTCCGGGAAATTATGTTATGCTGTTGATCAATCTATCGAAGCTATTAAGGCTTATCATAGAGGTGACATTGAAATAGAAGGTGAAATAGAGAACGTCTACTTATGGCTAGTTTTGGAACGGGGCGACTTACCGTTAATTGATGGACAACCCGATATAAATGACCTGAACATGCTCATCTTGAAGAATAAACTGGATCAATGGAAAAAGGAAGTAAGGTTACTAGGATATCGTCCGAAAATTAAAATAAACTATGCTCGAAATTAAAAGAGGGGAGAGTAGCCATTAGGTCTAAGACTAATGGCTATTTCGTGTAAAATTGTTTCTTAGAGTTTAGTGGTAAGTTAAGAATACCATGAGTGACTTCAGCTTACGAATAATAAAGTGGTGCAAATAATACAAAGGCAAATTTATTAAGCGTTGGGGTACAGAATTTCGCCTTAGGGATGATACGCTGAACCGTATCACAAATGACGCAAAATTTTTGGGATTGGAAAATGCTAAGTCACAAAGAAAGGAAACCATGCGATAGCCCTTAAAACTTAAAGATAGAGCGATAAGCCACCATGACAGAATTTGCATGCATAAAGAAGCTTCCATTCCACTAGATTGTGGATTTGGAAGCTTCTTTGCACATAGTTTGGGTCTATCTCATTCGCAGTGTTCTTTTTAATCAGGCTCATTCTTCTTAATCCTAATCTACTAATTGACGGAACTTGTGCCAGTACCTTTACCAATGCCCCCTGTGCCGCCAGTACCTTTACCAGTGCCCCCTGTGCCGCCAGT
>NZ_RXHU01000111.1 GCF_003955665.1 Paenibacillus whitsoniae | reverse complement strand
GCGACCTCTTGCTCCTCCTGCGCCGCTGCCAGTTTTGCTTGCAAGGAAGCTCGAACCTCCGCATGCTCAGCCTGGTGCTCTTCCAGTGCGACCGCCGCTTCCGCGAAAAGCTCCTCTTCACGAAGCGCCAACTCGGCTTGATGCTTCGCGTGAATGGCTTCAAACGAGATCTGCTGATCACTCGTGATTTTTTCAATAACCGCTTGATAGTTTTTCTGCAGCGTCGTCCGTTCAGTCACGTACGTTTCGTTGAGTGCGGCCAACTGATTCTGATGCGTCTCACGCAAAGATGACAGCTCTTCCTCATGCGCAGTCTGGATTGCAACAATTTCTTCTTGATGCAAAAGTTTCAAGGCGTCAATAGCTTCTTTGCTGCTAATCTTCAAAGCGGCAATCTCATCCTGGTGGCTTTGCGTCAGCGATTCTATTTCTTCCTGATGGCTCTCTGTCAGCGCCGCAATTTCATCCTGATAGTGCGTTTGTAAAGCAGCAAGCTCCGCTTGATGGTTCACTTGATGATCTTCAAATTCGATTCGACGCTCATGCGCATATTCAGCCAACTCGGCTTGATGGGCTTCCTGTAAAGCGGCAAGTTTCTCTTCATACTGCTCCGCGAGCAGCCTCTCCTTCTCGGCATGCTGCGCACGCAGCTTGGACAGCTCGTCTTGCAGCAGGGCGGCTGATTCTTCTTTTTCCTGCTGGTGCAGTTGAATCAGTTCTTCCCGCTCCAACTGTGCCAAAGCTTGCAGTTCTTCATTTTGCAGCAGATGACTCTCGGCAAGCGCCTTAATCTCCTGCTTATGCTGCTCGTTCAGCTTTTGCAGGCCCTGCGCGCGCTGTTCAAGTGCCTGCTCGTACTGCTGCGTGCTCTCGGCATGCTGCTTGCGCTCTTGCTCGAGCGTCAGCTTCGCTAGCTGGTGCTGCTTACGCTCCTGCTCAAGCGCTTGCTTCGCCTGCTCCAGCTGCTTCTGAAGCTGCTCTTGCCCCTGCTTCGCTTGGGAGAGCTGCTGGCCGGCTTGCGTCAACTGCTGGCTCGTGCTTTGCAGCTTCTGATCAAGCCCTTGGCCTTGCTGCTTCACGCCCTGCAGCTGCTCCTCAAGGCCTTGGCTATGCTGCTGCGCCTCCTGCAGCTGCTGCACCAGCCCCTGCCCATGCTCCTTCGCCTCCTGCAGCTGCTTCTCCAGCCCCTGGCCTTGCTGCTTGGCTTCCTGCAGCTGCTTCTCCAGGCTCTGCGCCTGCTGCCTTGCGCTTTGCAGCTGCTGCTCCAGACTCTGGCTGCGCTGCTTGGCATTCTGCAGTTGCTGCTCAAAGCTTTGCCCCTGCTTGCTCGCGGCCTGCAGCTTCTGCTCCAAGCTCTGCCCTTGCTGCTTCGCATTCTGCAGCTGCTGCTCCAAGCTCTGTCCATGCTGCTTTGCACTTTGCAGCTGCTTCGCCATTTCATCGAATTGTGTTTTCAGCTGTGCCTGCTCTTGTACAATCTGCTGCATGCGCTGTTGAAGCGCTTTTTCCTTGTCTTGCGCTTGCTGCAGCTGGCCTGCCTGCTCATCCGCGAGCGCCTGCTTCTTCTCCTGCTCCTGCTGAAGCTCGCGATACTGCTCAGAGAGCTTGTCATACTCGGCTTTCCGTGCTTCCTGCTCCTTCTGGATCTTGCTGAGCTCATCGAGGACTTCGTTCATTTTAAAGCATTCGTCGGCCATATTGACCGCCGCCAGCACAGCGATGCGCTGCGCGTCCAGGCGCGGATAGCTTTTGGCGATCGTGAACATTTGCTCGTCCACGTAAGCGGCCACATTTTTCATGTAGTTGGTGCTGGTACTGGCTTTGAGTTTGTATTGATGCCCATATATGTCAACGGTAATTTTCGTTTTATCGTCTTCGATCGTCACAGTGATTTCCTCCCTTAAAATGAAAAGGCTGATCTTAACGAAAGAAATTCGCTAAGACCAGCCTGTTCTCCTGCACCACGCAAGGAAAGTTGCACTATTTTCTTAATTCTGCCCCAAATTGCTGTTCTAGGGCAGCGACGACTTTGGCATGAAGCTCTGTAACCTCTTCATCCTGCAAAGTTCGCTCCGCGTGACGGTACACGAGGGCGATAGCCACGCTCTTCCGACCAGCGCCAAGACGCTCGCCTGTGTAGATGTCGAACACTTGAATGGACTCCAGCAGTTCGCCCGCCACTTCGGTAATCGCCTTCTCCAAGGAGCCGACGGGTACCCCTGCATCCACCACAACCGCAATGTCGCGGCCGACCGACGGATAGCGCGGCAGCAGCTTGTAAACAATCGCATCGCCCGCCGCTTCAAGAATCGGCGTCAGCTCAACTTCGAGCACGTATGTGTCGTCCAGATCACGCTGCTGCTGCACAGTCGGGTGCAGTTGCCCGATGCGACCGATAACGCCGAGGCCCGGCAGGGAAAGCTCAGCGGTACGACCCGGATGGAAGCCTTCCGGCGCAGCCGATGTGTAGCTCAGACCTTGAACGCCCAGATACTGAACCAAACGGTCAAAAATCCCTTTCAGATCGTAGAAGTCAACCGACTCAGATTTCGAAGCCCAGTGTGCGCCGCGGCGTTTGCCCGTCAACACGATAGAGAGCAGCAGCTTCTCCTGCGGCAGCTTTGTCAAAGCAGCTTCATCCGTGACGAAAGCTTTGCCGATCTCGAAAATTGCCACATCGTCCATCGAACGGTTGCGGTTATAGCTGACCACCTCAAGCAAGTGCGGCACCAGGCTCGTTCTCAGCTGGCTGCGCTCCTCGCTCATCGGCATCGCTAAGCCAATTGGCTTCGCCTCAGGGTACAAGCCCGGAATCGCCGCAGCATCGCCTTCCACTTGCCCGTTGGCACGCGGATGCGTGAACGCATACGTGATAACCTCGTGCAGACCGCTTTGCGTCAGCACGTTACGCGTGATACGGCGAATCGCTTGTTCTTTGGTCAAGGAGCCTGGTGTCGTCACGCCGGTCATCAGTGTTGTCGGGATGTTGTCATAGCCGAACAAACGAGCTACTTCTTCGATCAAGTCCACATCGCGCGTAATGTCGCCGCGGCGGCTTGGCACGTGCACAAGCAGCTTGTCGTCGCCTGCCGATTCAAATGTGAAATGAAGACGTTTCAAGATCGCTTCAATATCGTTCACAGACAACGCTGTGCCGAGATATCCGTTCACGCGATCTACCGCAAGCTCAATGCTGACGGGCTTGTTAGTGCCGCTCACGGCTTCCACGATGCCGTCCGCTACTTGGCCCGATGCGTACTGCGCGATCAATGCAGCGGCACGGTTCAAGGCCGGAATGACCGATTCCGGGTTCACTTCTTTCTCGAAGCGAAGGCTCGCCTCCGAGCGCAGACCCAACTGGCGCGACGTGCGGCGCACGGAGCTGCCAGCGAACTTAGCCGACTCCAGCAAAATGCGCGTCGTGCCGTCGGTCACTTCGGAGTTGGCGCCGCCCATGACGCCGGCGATGGCTACAGGCTTCGTGCCGTCGGTGACGAGAAGCATGTGTGGTTCTAATGTGCGCTCGACGTCATCGAGCGTGGTCAGCTTTTCGCCGGCCTTGGCGAGACGCACGTCGATGCGGCCGTTATGCAGTTGATCCGCGTCAAACGCGTGCAGCGGCTGACCGTATTCGAGCATCACGAAATTCGTGATGTCGACGATGTTGTTGATGGGGCGCACGCCTGCGGCCATCAGACGGTTTTGCATCCAAAGCGGCGAGGTGCCGACGCGCACGCCTTCGATCAGGCGAGCGGCGTAGTGCGAGCATTGCTCGTTTGCCGTAATCGCAACGGAGATGCGATCAGCAGCTTTTACGCCGGATGCGGAAGCTTGCAGCGCGGATTCGGCATCCGGCAGCTTCACGTCGCGGCCCAGAATCGCCGCGATTTCATACGCCGCGCCGAGCATGCTGAGGCAGTCCGAACGGTTCGGCGTCAAGTCCAGCTCGAGCACTTTATCGTTAATGGCCAGCACATCCAGGATGGATGCGCCAACCGCTGTATCTTCCGGAAGCACCAGAATGCCCTCCTGAATTTCTTTCGGCAGCAGCTTGTCGTTCAGGCCAAGCTCTTTCGCTGAACAGATCATTCCTTGCGATTCCACGCCGCGCAGCTTCGCGCGCTTAATGTTCAGGCCGCCCGGCAGCACGGCGCCGACGACCGCTACGGGCACCTTTTGCCCGGCATCGATATTTTTAGCTCCGCACACGATTTGGAGATCTTCACCTGTGCCTACATCCACCAAGCACACGCTCAATTTGTCCGCATCCGGATGCTTGTCGCGCTTCTTCACGAAGCCGACGACCACGTTCGAAACCCCTTGATTGCGATCTTCGACGATGTCGACTTCGATCCCGCTGCGGGTTAATTTTTCAGCTAATTCTTCGGCTGTGAAGCCGGTTACGTCCACATATTCGGATAACCATTGATAAGAAACGTTCATGCCTAACCCCTCCTTCTCCTAAATAGCTTACACATGTAAAAACTGCTTCAAGAAACGCAGATCGTTCGTATAGAAGTGGCGGATGTCCTCAATGCCGTATTTCAGCATCGCAATCCGCTCCACGCCCATGCCAAAAGCAAAACCTGTGTACTCCTTCGGATCATAGCCGCCCATCTCGAGCACACGCGGATGCACCATCCCTGCGCCGAGAATTTCCAGCCAGCCTGTTTGCTTGCACGTGCGGCAGCCGGAGCCTTTGCACATCGCGCAGCTGACATCGACCTCAACGCTCGGTTCCGTGAACGGGAAGAAGCTCGGACGCAGACGGATGCGCGTCTCAGGGCCGTACATCTCCTGTACGAATTGCAGAAGCGTGCCTTTCAGGTCGCTCATACGCACGTTGCGATCGATGACCAGTCCTTCAATTTGCGTAAACATGTGGGAGTGTGTCGCATCGTCATCATCGCGGCGGAACACTTTGCCCGGGCAAATGATTTTGATCGGCACATCGCCTTTACGCTTTTCCATGGTACGAACTTGTACCGGAGATGTCTGGGTACGCATCAAAATTTCTTCCGTAATATAGAAAGAATCCTGCATATCCCGCGCCGGATGATCTTTCGGCAGGTTCAGCGCTTCGAAGTTGTAGTAATCCTGTTCCACTTCAGGGCCTTCCGCCACCGTATAGCCCATGCCGATAAAAATATCTTCAATCTCCTGAATGACCTTGCTCAGCGGATGGACAGCCCCTTGCTGGGACGGACGGCCAGGCAGCGTAACATCGATCATTTCCGCACGCAGACGATTCTCGGTCTCCAGTCTCGTATACGTCGCTTGCTTCTCTTCGATCACCGCTTCAATCGCCGCGCGAACGTCGTTCGCCACTTGGCCGATAACCGGTCTCTCTTCAGCGCTCAGTGCGCCCATACCGCGAAGCACTTCGGTTAACGGGCCTTTTTTGCCCAAATATTTGACTCTCAGCTCATTCAGCTCCTGCTGATTCCCTACCGCGCTTAGCTCTTGCAGCGCTTCTTGCTTTAACGCTTCTAACCGCTCTTTCATTAGATACCCCTCCTGATTATCGTCATACGGTTTACCTTGGAACAACGCAAAAAAGGCTTCCCGCTCCCTCACAAGGGACGAAAAGCCGTGGTACCACCCTAATTAGATCGTCTATGTGGACATGCCGAATAAACGAATCTCACTTCATTTCAGATAACGGACGATAGCCCGGTTCCTCCTACTAGAAGATTTTTTTCAAAACTTCATTCAAAGGACTGCTCAGGAGCGAACTTCGGCAGCCTGATTCTCGGGGACAGCTCTCAATCTCTGGCTTTCCCTCCCTGTCAAGAAGCACTGCGTACTCTTCTCCGTCAAAGCATTTCCACGTATATGTACCAGTTATTATATGCAAGATAAGGTCGATATGCAAGTATGCCTGTCATTCCCTCTAAAAATGATGTTGACGGCCGCGTTCGGATGGCTTATATTTTACTTAAACAATTTAAATATTATTCAATTTAATTATTACATTGTTTAATATTTTAAAAATTCAAACAATTCCAATTTGCGAGGAGGTGCATTCTCTTGGAAGACGATTTCCTTTCCTATACCAATCGCTTCCGAACCGCATATGAAATTGCCCATCGCAAAATACATCACGCGGTTTTTGCAGAGCTTCAAACCGAGCTGACGCCTCCGCAGCTATTTTTATTGGCGATGATTCATAAGCAAGGAACTCCCAAGCAAAGCCATCTAGCAGAGCTAATGGGCGTTAAACCGAGTGCAATCACCGTTATGATCGACCGTTTAGTGCAAAGCGGTCATGTTGCGCGTCTCCAGCATGAGACCGACCGCCGCATCGTTTTGGTCGAAGTATCGGAGAAGGGCAAGCGCGTGTTCGAGCATGCTTCCGAAGTGACGCGTAACGTGATGGAGCGCGGACTCAAGCAGCTTTCCGAGGATGAGCTTCATACGATGGTTACTGCTTTTGAGAAGTTTACAGCTTTCTATTAATTCAGGTTCAAAAAGTCGGGTTTTCAGCGTGATCAAAAGACGACTTTTTGAACTACCTCTATTAGAGAGAAGGAGAGGATCCAACCATGGAATCAGTGCCACACACAAACTCGGATACAAATGCCGAGAACCCCACGCCCCATTTGAAAAATAAAGGGCTGCTCATCACAGGACTTATTATCGCTATGCTCTTCGGTGCCTTGGACGGCACCATCGTCGGTACCGCGATGCCGCGAATCGTCGGTGAATTCGGCGGACTCGGCCTGATGGCCTGGCTGACCACGGCGTACATGCTGACATCGACCGTTGTCGTGCCAATCGCCGGTAAACTGGCGGACTTGATTGGACGCCGGGTCATTTATGTGACTGGACTTATAATTTTTATCGTCGCTTCGGCGCTTTGCGGCATGTCGCAGAATATGACTGAACTGATCTTGTTCCGCGGTCTGCAAGGGCTTGGCGGCGGGATTATGATGCCGATGGCGATGATTATTATCGGGGACATTTTTACAGGCAAGCAGCGTGCCAAATGGCAAGGCGTTTTCGGTGCCATCTTCGGACTTTCGTCGGTTATCGGGCCACAAATCGGCGGCTGGATCGTCGACGCCTGGAACTGGCGCTGGGTGTTCTACATCAACTTGCCAGTCGGTATTCTAGCAGTTATTTTGATTGCCTTCGCGCTTCCTAAACATAAAGCAACTGGCAAAGTTACGTTCGACGTTCCCGGCATCGTGACGATGATTGTCGGCGTTGTCTCCCTGCTTCTTGCACTCACGTTCGGCGGCAAAGATTACGCTTGGAGCTCCTGGCAAATTATCGGCTTGTTCGTGCTTGCGGCGATTTCTTTAATCTCCTTCGTGCGCATCGAAAGCCGGGCTAAAGAACCCATCCTGCCTGTGCGCTTATTTAAAAATAAAGTGTTCACCACCATCAACGGTGTCGGCTTCCTGATGGCGGTTGGTATGTTTGGCGCGATTATGTTCGTGCCGCTCTTCATGCAAGGCATCGTCGGCATCTCCGCTTCCGCATCCGGTACGGTGATGACGCCGCTGATGGTCACTATGATTATCGCCAGCATCATCTCGGGTCAACTCGTTTACAAGCTCGGCGTCCGCAATCAGATGCTGATCGGTATGCTCGTCATGGCTATCGGGTTCTACATGCTGAGCTCCATGGGCATTGACACGACGAAGCTGATGGCTTCCAGCTACATGGTCATTCTTGGTCTGGGCATGGGGCTCGTGATGCCAATTCTGACGCTGGCGCTGCAAGAAAGCTTTCCCAAATCCGATCTCGGCGTCGTTACGTCGTCCTCCCAGTTCTTCCGTCAAATCGGCGGTACGTTTGGGATGACCATTCTCGGCGCGATTATGAACCACAAGTCGACGGTGCTCCTCGAGCATGATCTCGAGCCTGTCGTGAAACAATTGCCCGCGGAATCGAGCCAGTTGGCGAATCAGATGACGGACATGATTCATACGAATCCGCAAGGGCTGTATTCTTCGCTGCTCAACCCGGAAACACTGGCGAAAATGCCAAAGGAATTCGTGGAACACATGGTGCCATTGCTCAAAAACGCGCTCGTCACCTCGCTGCAAAACGTTTTCCAGATCGGTTTGGTGTTCGTCATCCTGGGCGCCGTGCTTGCGCTCTTCATCGGCAATATGAAAATTGCCGAGCGCAAGTCGCGCAAGAAAGGCGATAAACCGGATGACGGCGATCTCGCGACAGGCATGGCATAAAATAAAAAGCTCCTTCCTCTTTTAAGAGGACAGGAGCTTTTCGCCTTATTCAATCGTACCCAGATGATTGAGCGGGAAGAGCCGGAATACGGCCTTGCCGATGATATCTTTTTCCGGTACAAACGGCGTCGGCCACAAATGGGCATCGTAACTGTCGTTGCGGTTATCGCCGAGGAAAAAATAGTTGCCGGCAGGCACGGCAATAGGGCCGAAGGTGTATGTCATTTTATCCTTCACGTAAGGTTCGTCGACAGCTTGGCCGTTGCGGTACAAAGTGCCGTTCCTGATCTCAATCGTATCGCCGGGGAGGCCGATCAGCCGTTTCACGTAGCGGTCCTTATTGCCTTCCAGCGGTGGCCAGAAGACGACGATGTCGCCGAATTCAAAATCGGTGAGGGGCTTCATTTTTTCCACGATAATCTCATCTTTCAATTGAATCGTCGGCAGCATGGATCCCGTTGGTACGGTCATGGCCTGCGCCACATACGTATTGATGACCAACGCAAGCAGAATCGCAAACGCGATGCTGGGTACCCATTCCTTGGCGAATTTCCAGATGGAGGTTGATTTCAATCGGATCAGCTCCCTAATCTTTATAATCTCTTAACGCTTTTTCCACCTTACCCTATTTCCGACACCCGTGTATTAATATAAAATAAATTGTTGTTGTATAATGAGTGAGACACACAATAAAGGAGCGTGTACACATTGAAATTTCGCAGACTTGGCAAAACAGATCTTAAAGTTTCCGTCGTTGGTGTCGGCACCTGGCAATTCGGCGGCGAGTGGGGATTGAACTACACGCAGGATGAAGTTGACCGCATTCTCGACCAAGCGGCAGAGCTCGGCATCAACTTGATCGATACCGCGGAATGCTACGGCGATCATCTGTCAGAGTCATTCATCGGCAGCTACCTTAGCCGCCGCGACCGCTCCAAATGGGTTGTCGCCACGAAATTCGGCCATCATTTCCACGATTTATTTACACGTACGGACGATTACAGCGCACAATCCGTCGTTCAGCAGTTGGATGCGTCCTTGAAAGCCTTACATACGGATTATATCGATCTCTACCAGTTCCATTCGGGACCGGATTCGCAGTTCGATAACGACGAACTCTGGACGACCCTAGATAAATTGACCCAAGCGGGCAAAATCCGCCATCTCGGCACATCGATCGGCAGCAATGCCAACATCCATCAGACGGCGGCTTCCACCAGAGTCGGCTCCAAGGCGATTCAGGTCGTGTACAACCGCCTGGACAGAGCGCCGGAGGAGCAAGTATTCCCGTCCTGCGTGGAGCAGGATCTCGGCGTTCTCGCGCGCGTACCGCTTGCCAGCGGCTACCTGAGCGGCAAATACAAGCCTGGCGCCGTATTCGCCGGCAATGATGTCCGCCATCGCCACGACGCGGAAGCTGTCCGGCAGAAGCTCGAAGAGGTTGAACGTATCCAGCGGGATGAAGTGCCGCAAGGTATGGACATGGCCAAATGGGCGCTCGCCTGGTGCCTCAAGCACGATGCTGTCACCACGGTTATTCCGGGCTGCAAAAACCCTGAGCAGGTCATCGCGAACGCCGCAGCGACGGAGCTTATTTCGGACGAGCATCCGCAAGCCTGGAAAAATTAATGCAGAGAAGGACGACTCCTCATGAGACACCAGCAGCACCCTGATATTTGGCAGCAGCTTCAAACGCATCTTGGCGAGTGGGTCATCCAAAGCAAGGCGCAAGCCCCGAAAGGCCACGTCGCCACTTACATTCCCGAATTGGCGAACGCGTCCGAGGATTCGCTTAGCATTTGCGTCATGGACGGCTCCGGTGCCACAGTGACAGCTGGTGAGACAGACTGTCTGTTCACCCTGCAAAGCATTTCCAAGGTGTTCACACTGATGCTGGCCTTGATTGATCACGGCGAAGCCGTCGTGTTCTCCAAGGTCGGCATGGAGCCAACCGGGGACGATTTTAACTCCATGCTGAAGCTGGAGCTGGTGGAGCCGGGCATCCCTTTCAACCCGCTGATTAACGCGGGAGCTATCGCCATCTCCTCCCTGATCGGCGGGGATACACCGGAGAAGCAGATTGAGCGGGCATTGGCTTTTTTCCGCGATATTGCGGACAATCCGAGCCTTGCGATCAATCAGGCGGTTTTCAAATCCGAGTCGGATACGGCGCACCGCAATCGGTCTTTGGCTTACTTCCTCAAGGATAACGGGGTGCTGGACGGCGAGGTGGACGACATTCTGCGCGTCTATTTCAGTCACTGCTCGATTGAGGTATCCTGCAAGGATCTTGCTCGGATGGCGCTAGTGCTCGCTTACGACGGCGTCGATCCGATACGGAACAAGCGGCTGATTCCGCGGCGCTATGTGCAGATTGCCAAGACGTTCATGATTACATGCGGCATGTACAATGCCTCTGGCGAATTTGCCATGAACGTCGGTCTGCCTGCCAAGAGCGGCGTCTCCGGCGGCATCCTGACGATTGTGCCGGGTCGATACGGCATAGGGGTCGTCGGACCTGCGCTGAACCGCAAGGGCAACAGTACTGCGGGTGTGCATCTGCTGGAGACGCTCTCTCGGGAGTTTGACTGGAGCCTGTTCTAGGCTACAAGCACCTGAACAAGAACGAACTGATTCAAAAAAGCGGCAACACTAGCATGATTTCATGTACGGTTTGCCGCTTTTTTGCATGTCTATTCCTCGTCTCGGAACAAATCCTCCAAAAACTTGTCCGTGCGGTTCAAAAATGATTTCGTAATCTGGTAATGCTCCGTCTCCTCGTAGGAGATGCGTTCAACTGCAGAGGAGTCGAAGCTGTAAATATGCGCGCCGGGAAAGCCCAGCAGAATCGGCGAATGAGTCGCGATTATGAACTGCGACTTGCCGCCTTTCACCAAGCCGTGCATGATTCGCAGGAAAGCCAGCTGCCTGGCCGGCGACAAGGCGGCCTCGGGCTCGTCTAGCAGATAAATGCCTTTACCGCCGCCAAATCGGTTAATAAATAGCGATAAAAACGACTCGCCATGCGATTGCTGGTGCAGCGATTTGCCCCCGTAAGCCTGGTACCGGAACGTCGGGTCTTCTCTCGCCAACTGATCGAGATGCGAGGCAAAGTGATAAAAACTCTCCGCGCGCAGAAAAAATCCTTGCGTCACCCGCGGCAGCCAAGACAGCCGGATGAAATTTCCCAGCGCCGACTGAGACGCATCGACGTCATAGACATTATTTCGGCCGCCGCCGCCGAGATTGAAGCCGCACTGGTCTGCGATTGCTTCGAGCAGCGTCGATTTGCCTGAGCCGTTTTCCCCGACGAAAAAGGTAACGGGGTGCTTGAAATCGAGCCGCTCGAAGCCACGAATAGCCGGGATGGTGAAGGGATGCGACTGACGGTCCGTCACTTTTTCTTTCAGCAGCGTCATACTTCGCAGGAACATTCGGTCTTCACTCCTTGAACAGCAGATTGACGAATACAAAATACGCACAAGGCCGGGGCGGCCTTGTGCGCTTCTTTTTCTTAATACACGATGAATTCCCTCGTGTACACGGTCTCATTATCGTCGGAGTCCATGACGCGCATTTCCACTTGCCAATTGCCGCGGAAAGGCAGATACGCGCCTTGGCCTTTATAATCGTACTTGGCCAAGTCTGTGCCGTAACCTTCCACCTGAAGCTGAACACTGTCGACGTACGGCTCCAGAGGAACACTGATCGGAGAAATCGTCTCGTCGTCCTGATTGTGAAGAATCATGAGCACCTGCTTCGGTTTGCCCAAATTTTTGGGCAGCCACACAGAGACATCAAACGTATTCGTTCCCGGTACCTTTGGAGAGATATCGACGGATACGTGCACCTTTTCGCCCATCTGATGCCAGGTAAACGGTTGATTGGACGGAATCGGCGCCATATACGTAATAAGTCCGACTAACGCCACGATGACGACCATCAGCGACAGATCCAGCTTCACCCAGATGTGCGTTTGCTGAATGCTGCCCTTGCGCAGGAATAGGCGAATGACGAATCCGACCACAGCGACAAGCACAACCACACCGACTTTCATGAGGAGCAGCTTGCCCCATGTCGTGTACAGCAAATAGTGCAGGTTAGGCAGGAACAGCAGCACGGAAAGCACGCCGCTCACCGTCAGCACAACAATCGAAATGAACGCCATCCGTGAGAAGCTGCGCATATAATCCCCGAGCTTGTCATCTTTCTTCCGCCACAGAACGAAGAGCAGTACGAGTCCCCCCGCCCAGCAAGCCGAAGCCGCCAGATGGACGAAATCAAGCCCGATCGTTAGCCATTTTGGCGAAAAGGAAGCCGCATGTCCGCTGAAACTTTTGGCGGCAAGCAGCGCAATGGCCCACACGACATCCAGCCACAGTCTTCGGCCGACCAGCAGAAAGCCGACGAGCGACAGCGCAAGCAGCAGCACCCACGAAATGCCGATTGACGTCGCACTGATCAGCTGCCACAGCTCTTCCACGCCGCCGCCGCCCAGCAAATCTTCGATGTGCGTAAAAATCAGCAGCAGCAGCGCAACCAAATGCCCGCGCTGCAAATTCTGCGTCCAGGCGGACAGCTCCCCCTTGGACTGTAAACCTTGAGCGCCCGGCATACGCAGCCACAGCACCCAGCCGGTCAATACGAGCAGAGTCAGAAACCATAGCCCGCGCGATGCATACTGCAGCAAGCCCTTGGTCGTCAGCGGCCCCGAGCCGTGATCGTGATTATGCAGCGCCGGCGATGACGTCAGCTCGTCCGACTCCGGCGGGTTTCCGACCGTGAACGGATAACTGCCGCCGACAGGGTGTCCGTCCGCGGAAATGACGTGGTAACTGATAAGGTAGACACCGTCATTCAGTTTGGGCAACCCAAGCGCAATGCCATTTCCTTGCACGTTCATATGCGCTTTATTCGACGTAACCTCTTTGCCGCTGTTATCGTACACTTTAATATAATAAAGTCCGCTGTCTAACTCTTCATTGAACGTTATCTTGATTTCGGGCGGCGATTGGGGCAGCTTCGAGCCGGACACCGGTTCGGATTGCACCAGCGAAGCGTGCGCAGATGCGGATTGCGGAGCCACCGAGCCTAAGCTTACAGCCAGGAGCATGATTAACAGACCCAGCATTGCAAGCGAAAGTGGCCGACGCCATCCCTTAACTCTCCTAATTCCCTTATTCATCGGCTAACGGCCTCCGTCCGGCAAATCCGTCGTGCAAGCCATGGAAAAAACGAATCCGATCCTCGCCTTGCCGCCAGCACAACAGCACTTCCTCGCCATCCAGCATTGCCGGAAAATCGACCAGCCCGGTATCAATGTCCTTGAGCTCAATTCCTGTCCCTTGAAAATGTTCAATAAGTCCACGCGCTTCAATCTGCAAAAACTCCAGCGCCGCCTCCTGTACGAAAAACGGATCTTTTTCCGTTTGCGGCCGTTCGGCGGCCTCATTCTTGAGCCGTCGCAGCTCCATATATTTGTGCTCGAATTCACGCTTGATCGCTTGCATCTTGGTTAGCTGCTGATCGACAAACGGGAGCAAGCCATTCGCTTCATCGAGCGTAAACCATTTTTTAGCAGACATTGTGCACCTCCCCCGCTTATTGTAGCAAACCTGCCGCTGAACTTCGAGTTTTGCCGCAGACCTTTCAACCGCCTAATGATGCTCACCGTGCGCGTGCCCGTGGCGATGATCGTGGCTGCTCTCGTCCACATGCGTTACGGAAAGCTCCGCGTAAGTGACACCTTTCAGCACCTGAATACGCTGCTGCAAATCCCGCAGCTTTGCCACTTCCCCGCGCACGACGAGAATCTCCAGACACTGCGCATGATTGAGATGAATATGCATCGTAGAAATAATGGCATGATGATAGTCATGCTGTAGCTCCGTCAGCGTAATCGGCAGGTCGGTGCTGTGATGATCGTAAACCATCACAATCGTGCCGGCGACCGTCTCGTCCGGCTTCATCGTGCTTGAGGTGAGCAGCGCTTTGCGTGCCAAATCGCGAATCGCCTCAGAGCGATTATCATAGCCCATCTTTGCAATCATGCTATCGAACTGCTCAATCAACGATTGAGGCATCGAGATCCCGAAGCGCACCAAATTTTCTTTTTCCGACAATGAAAACGACTCCTTTATGTACCCTGGTTGCGAATACTTCCATTATGACGAAAACGGGGATCGGGTTCAAGGTGGCTGCAGCCCCACGCCAAAAAGAGGCCGGCTCACGCCTGCCCCTTCCCGAATTTACCCGATATCCATAAGCCGTTTCACGCGAATCTCCAGCTCCACCAGCGAGAACGGCTTCGTCATATAATCGTCCGCGCCTAATTGCAAGCCTCGTGCGATGTCGTCCTCTTTCTTTTTGCCCGAGAGCATCAGCACTTTCACGTCGGCCTGAACGCCGCCAGTTTTCCGCTTAATTCTTTCCAACAAGGAAAAGCCGTCCAAGTTGGGCAGAACGCCATCCAGAATGCAGGCATCAAACGCCTGCTGCGTCAACAGCGCCCAAGCTTCGTTGCCGTCCGAGACCTGCGTAATTGCAATCGGCAAATGCTCGAGCTGCGACGTCAAAATCGCGCGAAGAATCGGATCGTCATCGACGATCAGCAGCTTCTTCTTCTGAAGCTGTGCCTGCGCATGGGAAACCAGCTTGGTAAACTGCTCGCTCTCGCCTGCCAGCGCTGAACGCCGGACCTGATTCTTGCCGCCTTGCTTTGCCTGATACATCGCATCGTCGGCTTTCGTAATCCACTCGTTGACATGGAGACCGACCTGATACTCCGCCACACCTGCCGAGAACGTGATGTAAAACTGCTGACCGTCGTATTGGGCAACCGCCCGCTCGCGGACCGTCTCCAAAATCTGCTGCATAATGCCGATCGCCTGATCCGCTGTCGTATTGGGCAGCGCGATCACAAATTCTTCCCCGCCGAATCTAGCTAACAGATCGGTTGACCGCAGGTTGACCTGAAGCACATGCGCCAGCCCCTGCAAAACGAGATCGCCGACATGATGCCCGTAGGTGTCGTTGACGTTCTTGAACGAGTCAATGTCGATGAAAACGAGGGAAATCGGCGCCGGATACCGCTGAATGCGCTGCAGCTCCAAGCCAATCTGCAGCTCGAAATAACGGCGGTTGAACACACCCGTGAGCGGATCGCGGAAGGCCAGCTGTTCGAAGTTTTTGGTGCGTTTGAGCAGCGCGTAAATGCGCACGGCCAGTTCCTCGTACTGGAACGGTTTCGTCACGTAATCGTCGGCACCCAAATGGAAGCAGCGAACCTTATCGCTGAGGTCGTCCCGCCCGGACAGCACAATAAGCGGCAGCCATTTGAGCGTAGGATCTTCTTTCAAAAACTCAAACAACTCATAGCCGGACTCGGGATGCATCAAAAGATCGAGCGTCACCAGGTCGTATGTGTGCTCGCGCAGCAGTCTTTTAGCCGTGTCGACGTCGCCCGCCTCATGCACGACACAATCGTCAAGCTGCAGCCGCCGGGTCAAATAGGTGCGCAGTGAATCGTCATCGTCCACAAGCAGAATCCGGCCTTTCATCGTCCGAAGCAGCGAACTGCCGCCATGCTCCTTCTGCTCATCCATGCTTAGCTCCGTCAAACCGATCTCCTGCTCCATCTCCAATTCGCGGATAAGCTCTTTGCTTCGCAGCAGACTCTCGTCAAGCGGATGCAGCGTGCGCAGCAGCTCTTCCTGCGATTCTTCCAATGATTGCGTCCATTCCCAGGTATGAACCAGCTTGTCCGCGAGTCGACCGATCCGGGTATAGCCGAAAATCGGCGCGCTCCCTTTTAACGTATGCACAATCCGATAAACGCGAAGCAGCCCTTCCTGCGAAGGCCCCCCGTCCTGAAGCATGAGCATAAGCGTTCGCAGCTCAACCAGCTGTTTTTCAAATTCGCCCAAGAAAACCTTCTTGCCTTGTCTTAAAATCCGAGCCCCCCGTTCATCAGCACTTTCGGTGCTCCTGAGCGTCTGATGTTGCTTATCGTTCATTCCCCACAATCACCCTTTTTAACTCAAATGTATCGTTGCTCTATCGCTGCTGCCCTGTCAACTCCGCTATTTCTGCAGCAGGTGTTCCACCGTATCCAGCAGCTGCAAGGGACTAAATGGCTTTACAATATAGGTCGTAACACCGGCGGCTTTCGCTTTTTCTTTGTCTTTTTCCAGCGCTTTGGCCGTCAGCAGAATAACAGGAAGGTCCCGATTTCCATTATCGCTTTGTCTGAGCCAGGTGCATACTTCCACGCCGGTCCGTTCCGGCATCATATAATCGAGAATCACTAAATCAAACTCGTCTGCGCTGAGCAGGTCAATCGCCGCCTGACCGTCCTCCGCTTCCGAAATGACATACCCTTCGTCGGATAGCGTTTCGGTTAGCAAAAACCGCAGTGCGGCTTCATCATCTGCCAGTAAAATTTTATATGACATCAAAGCGCTCCTCTATGCAGTCTTCTTTTTCCAATTATAGCATTATCCCAAAGCCCAAGATAGAACATTGTCGAAAAATAGCCAAATGAATAACATTATGTCGAATTCCTTTTTCGATATGTCTTCCAGGAGGTTCCGTCAATGCGTGGTAAGCCCTTCGGTCGCTCTGGGCAGTGGTACACCCAGCCTTCCCGCGCTCCGGACATGTCCCGCACCCAGCTGCGTTCGTACTCGTTATCAGGATGCCCCGGACCGAAATACCACTCCAGCTCATCCATCGCTTGAAGGCCCTCCTCCGTGACTTCGAGCCATTCCCCTTCAACGATCCCCTCTTCCGTTAGCAGCAGCGCCGGATAGTCGCCGACATCATATAAACGGCCGTGAACCGCGCCAGGTTGCACGTGCTGAACATAGGGTTTCGCAACAAAGTGGTTGTTTTCGCCCGTAAGCAGCGTGCCGTAGACAAACACTGAAACCAAACCGATCCCTCCTCTTATGGCGCTGGCGATGTTTTCCCCTATTTTCGACATCCCCTTTGCCAATTCCTACTAAAAAAAAGAAAAGCAGCACCACGAGGGAGCTGCCGCTATACTTGATTCGCTGTTAATTCGCGAGTTTTCACAATAATTTTCCGAATGCTGTCCTCCGAGAGGTGGAACGTCTTGATCAGCTCCATCACCGTCGAACCGGTTTGATACATGCGGTAAATCTCCCGATTTCTCCGCTCAATGATGATGCGAGTCCCGTTGTTTTCTCCCCAGCCAGCGCGCTTCTGCTCTTTCTTAGGGATATACACGATTTCGCCTTGGATATATTCTTGCAATTGTTTTAACAGGCTCGGGGGAAGAACATCTTTCCCGTTCTTGTAACTCATGGATGAAAACCTCCTCAAATTGTCGAAAAGCTGAAATCCTTTTGACTGATTTGCAGAGTGTCCTGAGCGCCCCGTAACCTCCTACCATTCTCATAAAATGGAATAAAAAAAACACGACCATAATCGTGCCTGTCGGTTGTATATTCAGTTATACAAATTCAGGTGAACGGTTATTCCACGAATGATATTCAGTTAGGAGACGCGTACCTCTGCGGTTGCCGCTACAATCATCGCTACTGTGGTTGTCATTGTGTTCATTTGATAACACTCCTTTCACCTAATTTAGGAAATTTGTTGTTCATGTACATTATATGTAAAAAGCAAGATGCTGTCTACTCGTGGTCAAAAAAACTTCTTGTCTCTGTGGGAAGAGATACATTCGTCATGATGCGGGAGGCCTTCGTCATAGAAAAACCATTTCCCGAATAGGAGAGATAATGCGGGAGGCCTTGCGGGCCCCCCGGCTTTTAACGAAGGGGCTTCTGCTTACGCAGAAACCACCTCTGCATTTGTTGTAATCACCTCGATCACTCCTTTCCGAAGGATTTGAGCCGGCCGGCTACATCCCTATTAACTCATATTCGGGGATGAGCCTCAAGTGAAAGAATGGTTATAGGGATTCTTTCCCTGGGAGGGGCGGCATGCTTGGGTTCAAGAGCCGAACGCACTCGCACAGGCGGTACGGCGACTTCAAGGACGAGGGCGGCATGCTTGGGCAGCGCGGGTTCAGGAGCCGAACGCACTCGCGCTGGCGGTACGGCGACTTCGAGGTCGAGGGGCGGCATGCTTGGGCATGCTCGGGTTCAGGAGCCGAACGCACTCGCGCTGGCGGTACGGCGAC